>JAYFMV010000080.1:0-123344 GCA_042408245.1 Potamolinea sp. | reverse complement strand
TTTGAGATTAGCTAGGGCAAGCTTCTCAGAAAGGCAACAAAGGTTAACAGTTGCCTTAAAATACTAATAAAGAATTCAATTAAGAATTTTTGGAGAAAATGATGAAATTTCAAGCAACAATTTCTCGCAGCGTCGGTTTACTACTGTCTGCAATTTTGCTGGTAGTTGCTAGCTTCGCGCTGTCAGCTTCCCCCGCCGCCGCCGAAACCTATACGATTAAGATGGGTACGGATAAGGGAATGCTTCAGTTTGAACCTTCTACTGTCACCATTAAGCCTGGTGATACGGTTAAGTGGGTGATGAATAAAGTTCCTCCTCACAACGCTGTTTTTGATGCTCCAAAAATCCCTGGAGCAGACAAGGTAGTAGCGAAGAAGTTGTCTCACGATAAGTTAACATTTTCTCCTGGTGAGTCTTTTGAAGCAACCTTCCCAGAAGATATTGCAGCCGGTACATATCCCTTCTACTGTCAGCCTCACCGTGGCGCTGGCATGGCAGGCAAAGTTATCGTCCAATAATAGTACCTTGATTGGATTTAAAATTTTTTCCCACCACTCTCAACACAGTTAAGTTTGTGTTGCTTACCATACTTTTGCTAAAAAACCCCTCTCTTGAGAAATAGAGGGGTTTTTTCTTACTAATAATTTTGCGAAGATTTGATGATAGCGAGATAAAATTCACCCGCAGCAAGCAGACAAATGTAGATAATTTGGGTTATGTTGCTCCCAGTTTTTAGCTAGAGAGAAAAAACGCCCGTGTTTCCGATTAACGATAACAATCCGACGCGCATCACTCCCTATGTAACTTATGCGCTGATTACGATAAATATCGTGGTTTTTATACATGAAATAACTTTGAGTGAGCCTCAACTAAAGCAGTTTTTCCAGCTTTATGCTGTGGTTCCCAGGGAGCTAACAGCCAGCTTTTTTGGTATTCCCATCCCTCAGTCGGTGCCAGAACCCCTAACACTGATCACATCGCAATTTCTGCACGGTGGTTTTGCCCATATCTTCGGTAATATGCTGTTTTTGTGGATTTTTGGCAATAATATTGAAGACCAACTAGGCCACGTCAAATACTTGATTTTTTATCTAACTTGTGGTATTTTGGCGGCTTTGTCTCAGTGGGTTTTCTCTGTGGGTTCGGTGATTCCTTCCCTAGGTGCCAGTGGCGCGATAGCTGGAGTTTTGGGTGCCTACATCCTCAGATTCCCCCATGCTAAAGTGCGAACCCTAGTATTTCTTGGTCCCTTCATCATCTTCCCCAACATTCCAGCCATTTTCTTCCTGGGTATTTGGTTTTTGCAGCAAGCTTTGTACGGTGTCGCGACGCTGAGAGCAGCAAGTAACATCGGTATGGAGAGTGGGGGAGTTGCTTACTGGGCCCATATTGGAGGATTTGTTTTTGGAGCAATCCTCGGCCCATTGCTAGGATTGTTTTCTTCTGACTCTCGTTCTAGATAATTCGCAGCACAGAAATCTATCCATAGCTAGCTCTCAAGCTTATACGAACTACGTTATTGTTTGTCCAGTTTTTGAATAAATAGGAAAAACGGCTATGGTTCCCTTACGCGACGAAAATCCCATAAAAATTACTCCCTATGTAACTTACGCCCTGATTGCCGCAAATATCTTGATTTTTATCTATGAGCTCACTTTGGCTCCTCCTCAATTAGATGGGTTTTTCCACCTTTTTGCAGTTGTTCCTAAGGAGCTCACCGCTAGTTTTAATGGCATTTCAGTGAATCAACCAGTACCGGAAGCGCTGACATTAGTCACATCACAGTTCTTGCATGCTGGGTTTACCCATGTTGGTTTCAATATGTTGTTTCTCTGGATTTTTGGCAACAATATTGAAGAGGAATTGGGTAGCCTTAAATACTTGATTTTTTACATAGCTTGTGGCGTATTAGCAGCCTTAACTCAGTGGTTCTTCTCTGCCAAGTCGGGTATTCCTTCCTTGGGTGCTAGTGGGGCGATCGCGGGAGTGATGGGTGCTTATATTTTGAAGTTTCCTAATGCCAAAGTTATCACTTTTATTCCTCTGGGATTCTTTTTCACTACGGTGAGAGTACCGGCAGTTTTTTTCTTAGGTTTTTGGTTTTTGCAGCAAGCTTTTAACGGCATTGCTATGCTGGAAGCACCTGCAAATGTTGGGATGGAAAGTGGTGGTGTTGCCTACTGGGCACACGCTGGAGGCTTTATCTTTGGAGCAGTCCTCGGTCCTTTGTTAGGATTATTTGCTCCTGGTACAAAGCCCCCATCTTACAGTTCTGAACCAGAGTCTTTAGGGTAAGGGGGATTGGGGAACTTGGGGCCCCCTCTGGGGATTAGGGGCATGGGGATTGGGGACTGAGGTAAAGTGCAAAAAACGATTAGATGTGAGTTTTACCCATTACCTTTTTCCCAATTACCAATTACCTAATTACTTGGCTGTGCAGTAAATATTAATTTCATCGACTAATGCTGGTTCTGAAATAGCAGCTTCCTCCAATTTTTTTACAGCTTTCTCAGCGGCTGGTCGATCTTTCTTTTCATATGCCCCTAGGAAGTCGCGAGTGGCTTTACTGGTTTCGCCATACATTTTAATAAAACGAGTTTGATAGTTTTTGAGTTTTTCGTCCTTAAGTGTTAGCGCGGCCATTTCTTTAGATGCCTTTTCCATTGCATCAGCTGCTTGGAGCGTTGTTTTGGTGTTGTCCCTCTGGCCGTCATTAGTGACGGCTCTTGTATGACTTACTACTTGGTTAGCAAGCTTGATGATTTGGTTACACTGAGAAACTTTGTTCTCGGTGCAGCTAACGGTAAACAAGTTAGTAGCAGCAATCAGTGGAAAAAGGAAGAAGTACCGCCTCGGAAAATACATCAAGACTCCTAATGAGTTGTGGGACTTATTTTTGTCGTAGCACATTTTTCCTGTGATTAAAAGTCTACAGGGATGCTAAGACCAAGGGCGAGAGTAGTTTTGTTGGGACACCGACTAATCATTAGAAACGCCTTTATCGGAGTGAATCGTAGCCAACCTCGACATATCTGTAGCCATCCTGTTTGTGTATGACCTTAAGTTCTGAAAAGTTGGGTTGAATCCTGAATTTACCGATTTGAACGTCAGCACTTGTTTTGGTAACTCCTTTGATCCTTCCCAAATAAACACCGATCTCAAACTGTTTTCGAGGTTTTGTTACCGTGATTTGAACGATGTCACCCGTCCGGCAATGGGTGAAAGATTGTCTTGGGGCTGCACAAGGAAAACCGTATTTATTGTTACGAGTTGACTGTCGATTGCCCTGACCTGTTGATTTAATCAGCAATGGCTGAAGAGTCAAAACGACCAACCTTTCAACGGTTCCCACACAAGCCGCATCTAGCCAGTGTGCTTTTGGTAGTCCCAGTCGAGTTCGATTGAACTTGGTTAAGCCACCACTTCCTACAGATACGGGCAAGCCTGTTTCTTTCAGTGTCTTAAATAATGCCCAACGGGTTGAGTTGACGGCGGCTGCATCCTTTAACGGTCGTTTAGACTGCTCCAAAACCTTCTTCAAAACATCAGGTTTTTTTGCCAGGAAAACTTTGATATCTTGAGTGCCTTTTTTCTGGTTGCAACGAGCACAAGCTAGGCAGAGGTTAGAGATGCGATTAGATCCAGCTTTTGCCTTGGGTTGAATATGCTCCACTTGTAAGGGTACATTCTCGACAGAGCAATAGGAACACTTGCGATTCCACTTGTTGAGTAGATATTCTCTAACCTCGTACCCCGCTAATTCACCTTGTTGATACTCAACTCCTGATATTTCTGGATTCTCCGACTGTTGAAGGTCAAAACGAACCAATTCCTGAACGATAGAACCAATCGGTGCAAGTGACATCAACCGATTGACCCAAGTTCTTGTAGTTAAAACCCGATGCTTTAAGCTAGGGGCTAACCAATTTTTCGGGCGTGAGCGATTCAGAAATCTAGGTTGACGATAACGAGTGTGACGGGTGCGACGACCCCTCCTGATTGCTTTTCTTGATTCGAGATCGGATTTGATTGCTTGACCTCGGTGAGTTAACTCAGCACCCCAAATAACCTGTTGTTTTTGAATTAGCGCGATACCAGTTACTTTGGAGCCAGGGTCAATTTTGAGTGTGACGGGTTCTGGTGTATCGACGACTTCCTTCTTCAAAATAATGGTGAAGGGGAAACGTCTGAACACCGCAGCTTTTCCAAGGTTTAGTAACCTTCTCGCTAGAGAAGACTTACAAGGAGTTAGAGGCTTTTTCTTGGCATCTATGACAAAAACCAAGTTTGGTTTCAACATTGTGGCGTTGTTTCCTAAAAGTAAAGTTTGCTTCAACCTTGTGATCTCTCGGTACTATGCAAATTGCACTTCCTCTACCCAATCTCGGATAGCGCAGCGTTAGCGAGTCTTCGAGCGTCTGTTTAACAATCTACTTACAGAGCTTGGAACTAGCGAATCCCAAGGTGTGAACTTGAACACTTAGAGATAACGTTTACTCATGATTTGTGAGTGGTCTGGTGTAGCTGCAATGAGCGGGATTACTCCGATTCACTACGGATTGGTGCTACACTCACTTATCGCCAGCTTCAATGGCAGCAGCAAGGCGTTGCAGTGTTTCTGTCAGTTGCCCCAACTGCTCTAGAGAGTCATTTTGAGATTCCGCTATGGTTTGCACTGCATCACTTAAAGCAAAGATCTGGTAGCCCTGCTGTTGAACTTGCTGGCCTTGATGTTGCACCTGAATAGCAAGGGCGTCCACGCGGTCAGCAAGACGGTCAATTGTCTCGGTGGTAGCGAGAACAGCCTCTCCTATTTGTCCAACAATTGACTCCAAACGACTAATTCGGGCTTCTAGCGCAAGAGACGCCTTTTTTTCAGCAGTGAGGTTGCTTTGGAGCTTTCCAGTCTGGGCGTGTCTGTTCACCTGCAATTTTTTAAATCCAAAAGCACAGTCCTTAAACAGTAAATGATGCCCCAAAAGTGGCGACAATGCTATGTGGAGCGAAAAAAATTTTATTTAGCAGTATGGCTCCAGCTTTCCCTTTCTTTGCTAGTGGTGTGCATGAGTTTATTGATGACGCCGTTGATGCCACTGCCAAGCGTGGCTGATAATTTGACTGATATCCGGATATTTAGGAGACCAACCTAGGATTTTATGTGCTTTTTCGCTACTTCCCACCAAAATTGAAGGATCACCGGAGCGGCGATCGCATTCCACAACTTTAAAATCCCGACCGGTAACTTGCTTTGCTGTTTCAATCACCTCTCGCACTGAGAAGCCATTACCATTTCCTAAGTTAAAAACTTCACTCTTACCGCCTTCCAATAGATACTCGACGCCTAACACATAGGCATTTGCCAAATCACTGACATGAATATAGTCTCGAAGGCAGGTGCCGTCTGGGGTGTCGTAATCGGTTCCATAAATGGAAATTGAGGCGCGTTTACCTAAAGCAGTCAGGAGTACCAAGGGAATCAGGTGGGTTTCTGGGGTATGGTCTTCGCCGATTAATCCTTCTGGGTTAGCACCGCAGGCGTTGAAGAAGCGAAACACAACTGATTGTAAGCCGTAGGCGCTATCGAAATCAGCAAGCATTCGCTCCCCCATCCACTTAGTTGCAGCATAGGGATTAATTGGGTCTTGAGGATGGTCTTCGGTCATGGGTACTTGCTTGGGTTCCCCAAAAATCGAGCAGGTGGAAGCAAAGACCACTTGCTTGACATCTGCTGCTACCATTGCTTCCAAGAGTGTCAGCATACCGCTAACATTGTTGCGGTAGTATTTTGCTGGGTCTGAGACGGACTCTCCCACGGCAATATATGCGGCAAAGTGCATGACTGCGGCAATGTTGCGGGTAGCAAATACTTTGTCAAGTAGGAGGCGATCGCCTATGTCGCCGACTACCAACTCTACTTTGAGAATATCTTCTACAAACTCTCGATGGCCATATTCCAGGTTATCTAGCACAATGATGCCGTAGCCTGCTCTCTTGAGAGCTAACACAGCATGAGAGCCAATATATCCCGCCCCACCAGTCACTAAAATTGTTGGTTTGACTTCCGTCACCCGCTTACTCTCCCAATTATTTGTTTTTGACGCTAACTTAGCAAAATATCTTCGCTGTTGAACTTCGATCTAAACTTTGGACTTAGAACCAGGGTAGACAATCCTTCACTATTTCTCGATTGAGGAATAGTGAATGTTTTATTGGAAATGCACTTCCAGATCAAGACAGAAGGGAAAATCCCTGGATCTAGTCTCCCTCTCTCCCTCTCCCCCTCTCCCTCTCAAGATGTCAAGATCTGCCTTACCGGTTTGCAGTGGGTGGGAATCGAGGAAGCGGCCGTGAATCAAGTAAGGAAAGCGCTACGCACCAAACCGCTTTCTAGGCAATTATTGCTGCCAATCACGAGTATAATTCCCCTGTAACGGTGATTCAAGCCGTAGTTCAGGCAATTGAAGTGCCACTAAAACAAAGGTACTACCAATTTTTACTTATCAGTTGCTATTTTGAATGTCAGAGTGACAATTAACAACTAAAAGCTGACAACTAATCAAATTACGAGTTCTTAACAATGTACACATTACTGCTTCAAGTACTACTGTGGCTGCTACTCATATTCGTTGTTTATCAGCTTCTACTAAAGGTCATCCCAAAAAATTATCTGACCGTGCTTGGGGGTTTCTTTCTATTTGCACTCATCGTGCTAGCGTTTTTCTTTCCCGATGATAGATTAATATCAGCAGCATGGAGTGTTCTTTCATTTCCCCTCAAGCCAGTGGGAGCAACTATTTTGCTGTTGAGCATTGCCCTAAACCAGGGGCTCAAACAAAGGAATTTCGTTGTTTCAGCACTGCTGATTTTGCTAATCTCAAGTATGCCGATTTTAGCTAATCAGTTGGCTCAAGCACTGGAACTAGGTGAGGTACGGGGAGCAAGAGTTACTGATGTGGCTGCGCCGGCAAATCAAGCCGCTGGGGCGATTGTGTTGCTAGATCGGGGAACCACACGAGCAAATCTCCCCTTCCAGGGACAAGGTCAACTGCTTGATACAACTGCTCAGTTGTATCGGGAACAGGTAAACTTGGGTAGCCAACCAATTGTGATTGTTAGCGCTGGCGCCAGAGGTGAAGCTAACAATATCACTAGCTCACTGACACAAGGTGGAGTGCCGCGCAGCCAGATTGTAACTGAAGCTAGAAGTGAAGATCTGCGCACCAGTGCTGAACAGGTAAGAAATATCTTGAGAAACCGAGGTATAGGTAACACACGAGTGATCCTAGTCACTTCTGGCTTAAATAGCCGCCGCGCCAGACTGACTTATAATGGTGTGGGGATAAATGTCATTTCCCGTCCCACGAATTTTGTTGGGTTTCAGTCTCGTGCAACACCTAGACAGGGGATTGGGGTAGATTCTTTTATTCCCTCTGTAGAAGCGCTCTCAATCACTACAAGGATTATTGACGAATTCTTTACCTCACTTTACTACTACTTACGAGGTTGGCTTCCAGGAACAATCTTCTAGTAATTTTTAACACTTGTTCACAAAACTCATGAGGCGATAACCGAAGGGCGTTCGCCTCTTATTTTTTGCTCATTTGTACTTGCTTGTGGCTTATCCCTCAAAAAAAATACTATAAAAATCCGGAGAAAGTAAAAAAGACACTGTAGCTTATTTTTGTGTTCGAGTGGAAAGCTTTCAAGAGTGATTCAACTCTTAGTACCCAGTTACCAATTCCCTATTCCAGTTCACCCAATAAGATGAGACTACAAGGTGAAGTGACTGAAAGATATCCACCGTACATTAGAAATTGTCAAAGCAATACATCAAGGACAAAATCATGCAAACTTCAGATAACAAAGCAACCGCTGCCGCTCTTCAAGCTGCTCTAATTAATAAGCCCATATTACAGCAAGGTTCTCAAGGTGATGCAGTTAGAGAACTACAACAACTATTAACTACATGGGGTACTTACAACGGCTCTATTGATGGCATATTTGGTTCGCGAGTAAAAAGTGCTGTCATTGCCTATCAACACCGTGTATTTCTAATAGAAGATGGCATTGTTGGCTCTCTAACTTGGCAAGCACTTTTTACAGGTGCACCAGTTAATATGCCAGTTCTATCCCAAGGTAGTTTTGGTGACACTGTAATCTTACTTCAGCGTTTGTTGACCACTACCAAGGACTATACAAGCACTATTGATGGTGACTTTGGTTCACGCACCAAGAAAGCAGTACAAACCTTCCAAACTCGCTCTCAAATAGTTGCGGATGGTATTGTTAACTTCCAGACTTGGCACGCTTTGAGCAAAGTACCTCATTAATCGCTCAATTGTTAATTTACCTCGATTAATCGAATATATCCCCCACCCTTAAGGGTGGGAGCAACGCGAGCACACAAACGAAGCCTGCCTACGCAGGCTTTTTTTCATTGAGTCTGCGTAGGCAGACTTTGTTCCTATAGCCGCGACTTTAGTCGTTAGGCGTTTTTTACTAAATGACTTTTTCTAAGGCATCTACAGTAGAGGAAATGCTGGAATTGGAGGGCGTAAAATCTTCAATGTTGTCAAGAATTTTCTGGCAAATTTCATCCAAAGGCAGGTCATTTGCATCCTGACCAAAAGGATTTTCAATCTCAATCCCAATCGCTTCAATTCCTAACAGCGTAAAACTAATTAAAGCTACTGTTGGCCCCGTCCACCAATGCAAATCCTTGACAATTTGAAACGGCAATGATAAGCAATAAATTAACATTAATTGCTTGAGATGAATTGCATAAGCTAACGGCATTGGTGTGTTCATAATTCGTTCGCAAGCTGTTACAGCCTCCACCATTTTATCTAGCAAACTATTCATTGCTGTTAGATAATCAGCACTCAAGAAATTACGCTGATGCTGCTGTTGCAAGTAATCATTAATCCAGAGAATAATTTCTAAGGGGGGGTTTTTAGCACTTTTGATCTTCAGCACTTGAGAAGGGATGAGAAGTTCTTCTAACTCACTATTTACCCCCTCTTTTCTCAAGTGTAATTTAGTGGCGATCGCCACAGCACCAAGTAACTGTAAAGTCGCTGCTTTCTTTTCTCGGTCTATCGCCTCTGGTTCAGCAACGGCTATTCTGATTTGTCTAGCTAAATTGCGAATACTGACAATTAAACTTCCCCAAGCAATCCGTCCTTCCCAGAACCTTTCGTAAGCTGTATTTGTCCGAAAAACTAACAACAAACCTAAGATAAGATTGAAAACAACATTGGGAATAATACTCCCAAAAATTGGCAATGATACTGACAAACTCGACTCCTGAAGGAGAGAAACCAAAGCCCCCAAACCCCCATATACAAGTACAGGGGGCAAAACTTTAGGAATAACTGAATCTTGAAACTGAAAGGCGACTCTAAACCAATGTTGTTTGTCAGTATTCATGCAATTGTTACTTGGAATTACAAATCTTGATGAGTGAAAAATTTGGCATTTTCACCCGTGTAAGAAGCGACAATGTGACCTTTCCCTGTAACTTTGTACTTGTAAGTTACCAAGCCTTCTAACCCGACAGGGCCGCGTGGTGGCATTTTTTGTGTGCTGATTCCTACTTCTGCGCCAAAGCCATAACGGAAGCCATCAGAAAAGCGGGTAGAACAGTTATGGAAAACATTAGCAGCATCGACTTCAGCAAGGAATTTGTCGGCAATTGTTTGGTCTTCTGTGACAATCGCATCAGTATGCTTGGAACCATAGGTGTTGATGTGATTAATCGCTTCTTCCAGGGAGTTGACAACTTTGATAGAGAGAATTAAATCGCTGTATTCTGTAGACCAATCATCCTCTGTTGCTGCTGAGATATTCAGGATTTTTAGGGTTGATTCATCCCCTCGCAATTCTACCTGGCGTTTTTGTAAAGCTGCGGCTGCTAAAGGTAGGAAACTGGGTGCAATTGTTGAATGAACAAGCAAAGTTTCAATGGCGTTACAGGCTGCTGGATATTGACTTTTGGCATCAATTGTGATGTCAATTGCCTTTTCTAGGTCAGCAGTTGAATCGATATACAAATGACAAATACCATCAGCATGACCTAATACTGGAATGCGAGTATTTTCCTGGACAAATCGTACAAAAGAGTTAGAACCTCTAGGAATAATTAAATCTATGTATTCGTCTAACTGTAGCATTGCTACAGTTTCCTCTCTGGTAGTTAGCAACTGTACGGCTTCTGGAGATACTGCTGTGGTTGATAATCCCTGATGAATTGCTGTTACTAAAGCTTCACAAGAACGAATCGCTTCTTTACCACCTTTGAGGATGACACCGTTACCAGATTTGATTGCTAAAGAGGTAATTTGAATTAACGCATCGGGACGTGCTTCAAAGATAATCCCTAAAACTCCTAAAGGGCAAGTTAAACGTTTTAGAATTAATCCTTGATCTAATTCTCGATGTATTTGTACGGTACCGACGGGATCGGCAAGTTTGCCAACATCTCGTACACCGTCAATCGCTGCTTTTAGCTTTGTCGCATCTAACTTTAGTCTGCTATACAAAGGGGCTGGAATGCCATCTGTCTTTGCGGCGATGCAATCTACTTCATTTGCAGCCAAAATATCAGATGTAGCAGCTTCTAAGGCTTGGGCGATCGCTTCAATGGCTTGGTTCTTAGCCTGGGTTGAGAGTACAGCTAATTGCTGTGCGGCTTGACGGGTAGCTTTGGCGATCGCGCTGAGGGGACGGGAAGTAATTTGAGATGCAGTCATGGGTAGGGAACGGTTATAGAGATGTAGTTTATCAGTTTAGCAAGTTGTCATTGCGCTGTTTTTTTTAACCGCAGATAGCGAAGCGTTAGCGAGTCTTGCCTGCGGCACGCTACTTCGCGTTCGAGCGTCTGGACGCAGATTCACGCGGATGAATTGGATAATTATCTAGCTGAAGCTGCGTTAATCTGTTTTTCTGGGCTTCATTTTGGTTGATGAATTTTACTGCAAAAAATTGTTAAATTGATATAATGGCTAACTTGCGTCTACAAAAACTGCTGGCTTACTTACGTCCTCATAGGCGAGAAGCAGCATTAGGAATCTTCGCTCTCTTTATTGTCAATGGCGTCGGCATCTATATTCCTCTGTTAATCAGGGATAGCATTGATGAACTACGCACAGCATTAAGCTTTGATCGGATCTGGCAATTTGTCATCCTCATCTTCATCCTCGCTAGTGTGATGTTGGTGATTCGATTGGTATCGCGTATCCTGTTGTTTGGTGTTGGGCGTCAGGTAGAATTTGATCTCAAGCAAAAGATTTTTCAGCATTTACTGAAGTTGGAACCAGCTTATTTTGCGAGGAATACATCTGGTGATTTAATTAATCGAGCTACCAGTGATGTTGATAATATCCGGCGTTTATTGGGATTTGCAATTTTGAGTTTGGCAAATACTATATTTGCCTATGCAATGACTCTACCGGTAATGATTTCGATAAACTTGCAGCTTACTTTATTGGCGATCGCTGTTTATCCTTTCATGTTAATTACGGTACAGCTTTTTAGCGAAAAACTGCGTATGCAACAGCAGAAGGTACAGGAAGAACTCTCCAACCTGAGCGAAATGATTCAGGAAGATATGAGCGGTATCTCTCTGATTAAAATTTACGGTCAAGAAGCAAATGAACGTACTGCTTTCCAACAACTAAACGCTCAACTTTTAGCGGCAAATCTTGATTTAGCTAAAACCAGAAATATTCTGTTTCCGGTAATTGAAACTCTGGCTTATGTCAGTTTATTGGTGTTGCTTTGGCTAGGTTCGGGAGCGATTGCTAAAGGTGAGATTACTGTTGGTGATTTTGTGGCTTTGTTGATTTATTCTGAACGTTTAGTTTTCCCGACGGCGCTGTTAGGTTTTACTCTGACTGCTTATCAACGAGGTGAAGTTAGTATTGACCGCATTGAGTCAATTACTTTGAGCGAACCTGAGATTAAAGATACTCCTGATTCGATTAATTTACCGACACCAGCCAAAGGTCAGTTGCAGGCAAAAAATCTGAGTTACACTTATCCTGGGGCAAAAACACCTGCACTCAAAGATGTTAGCTTTACGATTAATGCTGGGGAAACAGTAGCAATTGTTGGTTCAATTGGTTCAGGAAAATCGACTCTTGCTAATGCAATTCCTCGCTTGTTGAATATTGAGTCTAATCAGCTATTTTTGGATGGGTATGACTTGACAAAGATACATTTGCAAGATTTACGTAAGGCGATCGCCTATGTTCCTCAAGATAGCTTTCTCTTCAGTACCACAATTAAAAATAACATCCGTTACGGCGAACCTTTGAGCGAACAGCAAGAGGTTGAAGACGCGGCTAAGCAAGCGCAAATTTATCAAGAAATACTCAACTTTCCCCAACAGTATGAAACAATTGTTGGGGAGCGTGGGATTACTCTTTCTGGGGGACAGAGACAGCGGACATCCCTAGCGAGGGCTATGCTTGTAGAAGCACCTGTGTTGATTCTTGATGATGCTCTTTCTAGTGTTGATAATCAGACAGCTACTCAAATTCTGGAAAATCTTTCCCAGGGTGTTCAGCATCGAACTGTAATTTTTATCTCTCACCAACTTTCTGCTGCTGCTACTGCTGACAGAATATTTGTGATGGAAGCTGGCCAAATTGTCCAGACGGGAACTCATACCGAACTGCTGCAAAATCCGGGTCTTTATCGCTCGCTTTGGAATCAGCATCAACTAGAGGAAATCTTGCGTTAAATAGTATCTGGGTCGATATTTAATTCTCGCAGTTTTGCTGCTAGTTTTTCGGCTCTTGTTAAAGCTAGTTCCTTTTCTTGACGTTCAGCATCTGCGCGTTGAGTTTCTTGTTGGGCTATAGTTAAAGCTAGTTCCTTTTCTTGACGTTCAGCATCTGCTGCTTCTTCTGGTGTAGGAACTAGCTCTAATTCAGGGGTGAAAAAGCGCAATAATCCCTGATAAATCCCCACATATAAACCTAGTTGTTGACTCCATAAAAGTCCTTGAGGATTTGCTTTTATAGGTTGGTAATCGCCATCTAACAAATGAAATCCTGCGAATTCTTGAGTTTCTGGGTCGAACCAAAAATAATCAGGTGTACGGAAAGTACTTTGATAAAGTTTTTTCTTGAAATCTTTATCAGTATTAGCTGTTGATGGAGAAATAATTTCCAGAATTACGTTAGGATATTTTCCCTCCTCTTCCCAAACCACCCAACTTTTGCGGGTTTTGCGGTCAGTTTCTAGCACTACAAAAAAGTCGGGTCCCCGGAAGTCTTCTGATTTGAGTTGGCGAGGACTATAGTAGATAGTAAGATTTCCGGCAGCATAGAAATCGTTTCTGTCTCTCCATAGCCATTCTAAGCATTTGAAAAGTAAGATGATTTGCCTTAAGTGAAGTTCGCTTTCCAAGGGTGGTTCATCACTGTATAAATCGCCTGGGGGAAAGATAACATCTTCTGGGAGTTCTTGGGAAGTATCTATTTCTTTGCTAAGGGTCATAGCTGAGGGTATAGCATAGAGTATCGGGCATTTATGGGTTTATTTTAGCGTTGCTGTAAATGAGAATTACTCAGCACTGAGGATTCAAGAAAACTTAATCAGTCCAATTTGCATCAACGCTTGGGTTGTGATTCCCAAACCAACAAGGGCGATGCATAATGAACTCACAGCAGGTAAAGCCATTATTAGCGGCATTTTTGTCGGTAGTCCCTCAAAAAATCGCTTAGAATAAACCAAGACTAATCCTAGGGTGGTTAACACTCCTGCTAGTCCCAAACTGAAGGCTAATACCAACATTAATCCAAAACCGATATGACCGAGAGCGATCGCCGATAGCAGCAAAACTAATGCTGAGGGACAAGGTAAAATTCCACCAGAAATTCCCAAAGCTAGCAAGTTTTTCCAGGTGACGGGAGTACCATTAACATCTGGGGGGAGGTGAGAATGAATTTGTCCACCATGACTATGTTCATGTTCATGTTCATGTTCATGGTGATTATGGGCATGGGTATACTCGTGAGTATGATTATGAGCATGATGAGCATGGGAATGCTCGTGATTATGATGAGTATGAGAATGCTCGTGAGTGTGTTTTTTTCCCAAGGGGAATTTTTTAACAAGTTTGGTATTTTGTAATCGATCCAGGAATAAATTGAGGCCGATCGCGACTACCATTAGACCTGATAAAAAGCTCAGCCAAGGATACAATTGTTCTGCGTGGATGAAGTGTGAAGCGAAGAGAGTCACCAATCCTAGAGCGAAAACTCCAGTAGTATGAGTAATTGTCGTCGTTAAGGCCCAAGAACCAAGCGTGTTGGGGAGTAGCGCGGGAACCTACTAAATAAGCACCTACGATGGTTTTTCCGTGTCCTGGTGACAAAGCATGAGTGGCCCCCCAGAAGAAAGCCCCAGCGATCGCCAAGAGGAAGTTTCCACTTGAATACCATGTAGTACCAGAGATTAAGGAAAATTCCTGGTTTTGGGGACTGAAAATAAAGTTTTGTGTTCTTCCAGAATTGAAGATTGTTGCTAAACAACGAGATTCAGGTTCTCCTGGAAGAAATAAATTGTAATTGAGCTTGAGTCCTTGAATAGGTTTGAGCCAGGTATAAACTAACAATAAAGTGCTGTGAGTATTGACAGTAGCTTTTAGGTTTGAGGGGAGAGCGATTGTCTCTGAAAGTTTGACACTCAGACTACCTTTATTATTTTCACTGTCAGTAAGAATCAGGCGATCGCTCAAAAATTTCTCCAGCGCGGTTGCATGGTTCTGGAATTCAGCAACTGAAAGTTGGTCATCTCGATTTTCGTCTGCAAAAGCCACTAAATCAGTAGGAAAAGTTAGGGTAATTTGAGTTTGTGTCTTACCCACCATAATTTCAGCAACAGACAAATCATCATCATGAGCAATACTAGGAACAGTAACTAACACCCAAAGCAACAAAGAACCCAGAAAAGAAAAGATACTCAATCTGACGTATTTAAGCCACCTTACCTTCATCTATTTACCTCAACTTAGTATTTTACAACTAGGACGTAGCCTTCAGACAGCAAACTTATGATTTAAGATCATTGTCATTTGCCTCCGAATTAATCAAAAACCTCCGCGTCCCTCTGCGTAAACCTCTGCGCTCTCTGCGTTAAAAAAACCTCTTATTATCCAAGCAAACGGATTTGATATCAGAGATAGGCTATCACCCAAATGCTACGTCCCTACAAAAAATTTTGGACTTAGAAAACCCGTCCTATTCCCAAAAGAAGACGTGCTTGTTCATCAAACGTTGGATCGGTTTTTTGTGCTAACTGAAAATAGACAGCGGCTTCAGCACTATTCCCCAATTTCTGTTCAATAATTCCCGCTCGATAGAACATTCCAGCTTCACGAATACCCCCACTCAAAGCCTCCTTCATCACCTGTCGAGCCTCATTCAAAAGCCCAGAATTAGTAAGAGCCCAAGCCAGGGTATCAAGTGTCTCTGGATCGCGACGTACTTTTACTTCTGCTTGCATCAAAGAAAGCGCTTCAGATGTATCTTTAGATTGCTCACTTTCCAGTAACAAACGCGCTAGTTCGCGTCTATGTCCAAAAGAACTGATATCTAAATGTTCTCGTAGCAGGTGTTTAGCTTGCTCCCATTGTTTTTTTGCATCTACTTCATCACTTTGCAATTTTTTTACAACAGCAATACCATGCAAAGCAACGTGATCGAAAACATTCTGATAGGCTGGTGAAATAAACACCTGTGAGTAATACTCAATAGCAGTATTGTAGTTTTTTCGACGAGTTTCCAATTCTGCTAAACTGATTAACGCTAAAGGATATCTTGGCAAAATGCGTAGGGACTCTCGATAAAGTTGACCTGCTAGTTGATGATTTCCTCGCTTGTAGTAAAACCGACCTAGTAATGTCCTTACCCAAGCAGAACTACCTGCTTCTCCAGGTTCTTCAGCAGCTAAAGCGAGCTTAAAATCTTTAATTGCTGCTTCATCTTTTCCCTGCGCTTGATTGACCAAAGCACGTAATGTTAGAGTACCAAGGCTAGGAATTTGCTCTACAAGTTGATTAGCTACCCGCGTCGCTTCGTCCACCTTACCTATTGCTAGATACGACGTTACCAGCAGAGAGAGAGCATCTTCATGTCCCGGCTTTTCCTGCAAAACTTTTTGGGATAATTCAATTGTTTGTTTAAAGTCGTGTCTAGCTTCTGCTATCTTAGCTAGCGCCAAAATTGCACCACTATTGTTAAAGGGTAAATTGCTAAGCGATCGCTTAGCTGTTTGTTCTGCTAACAAGTACCAATTAGCATCCCCAGTCGCACGAGCCATTTTCAGATAAACTTGGGCTAAGGCTGTATTGTCAAGTCCAGCTTGCGGATTCCTACTGATTCGTTCCTGGTAAAAACTAATTTCCTTACTCAGCGTACTGGTCACATTACCTGTGGAAGATTTCCCAAAACGATAGCGGTAAGCGCTGTCGATTCCAGTATTTTCATTCCACAATTTTAGAGAAATTGCTGCGATTAATAAAATTCCGACGATTGGTAAAGCTAGTAACAGCGATAGATTAAATTTTGGTAGCGATAAACTAACACTTTTCATGGCTGTTTTTTAGTAGTTATGTAGTCATTGGCCAGAAAATTCATGACCAATGACAATCAGTGAAGCTTTGGAACAGCGTAACTTTTTGTTAGTTAGGCAAAGCTAAATAAGGGAAAGAAGTGACTAATGGCTTATGACCTTGCGCGGGATTACCTGGTGTACCCGTGTAAGAAACGTTATCTGTCTTAATTGCCCCATTTGTCAGCACAGTTAACGTTTGATCAATCACATCATCGAGAAGCAAACGACCAGTAATCGGGCTATTTTTTGCATTGACAGCGTTAAGATATCCACTCTTTTTGGTAGTATCGATACGCATCACATCGGGGACAAAAGCACCAAGTAAAAGGTTAGCCCGACTGTCGTTATTACCAAATTTGATCAGCGTATTTTTGGCTTCAGCTACTACAGACGCTGGTAGATTACCACCAGGGGCGAGGTTATTGTATGTATTGAGCGAGTTATTGTTAAAAAGCAATGCTTCGTTAACTCCTGGTCGCCCAATTTGTTCAACTTGAGTATATTGGCTATTTGATCCTGGGACTGAAATCGTTTGCCAAACATCAAAAGTTTTTGCAGAAGTTGAACCTTGCAAGAAGCGAATTGGTACGCGAACAACAATCGCATTAACGTTATAACCTTTAGCAAAATCGAGCGCTGTATTAGTAGGACGGAAGCCTACTGCAGGCCCGATTCCCAAAGCCCCAGCACGTACCCGGAAGTATTGTTCAACATCAAAGAAAAATGGATCTTCTCTGAGTCCCGCAAACACCGCCAAGTTAGAGCCACCTAGGGATATATTGTTAATAGTTGGTGGAGTATTGGGGTTAGGATTTAGTGGCGTAGTTAATCCTGTGGCGCTATATTTACCACCATCGCGAATTGCTGTTACTCTGAATTGCTGCTGGTTATTGTTATTTGGCGGACTAAATTCAAACCGCAACACTACATCATTTTTGGTGGTAGGTGTCGCGTCATTATTGGTAACGCGGCTGACTTTGAATTCATACAGTGCTCTAGTACTGAAGAAATACTGCTGACGCGCTACAGAACGAGGATTGGTGTTCATCACAAAAACCAGGTTTCCATCAGCAACAGATGGGTTTTGGTCTTTTTCTCGGAACACATAAAGGTCTGTTAAATTGAGATTTCGCCCTTTCGTATCTACTTCACCATCATCATGGTCTGAAGCTTTAATAGTCATCGCCCCAAATCCAGCTATTAATCCCAACCATAGGACAATTCCCAACAGTCGAGTTGTGTAATTCTTTCTAAGAATTGTTGGTATCGGCTTTGAGGGAGGGTCTGATTTTTTAGGGGGGAAATTTGTTAGTTTTACCATGTTTTTATCTCCTACAAAATCAACTGCATAGGGAATCCTCAGCATTTTCAGCTAAACGCCAAATGCAATTTTTGGGATACCTTTACCGCAGAACTTAATTGGGCGATTGCTTAACTTATCAATCGCCAACTAAAGACGTATACGCTGGCTTTCCCAATTTGGATCTCTGGAAAAAAATATTTTTCGTTCTTTATACTTTGAAACTAAACCTCTCTTCCCCATTACCCATTACCCATTACCCATATTCAAGACAGGTCTACTGTGCGTCTCCATATTTCTCAACACTGCGACGCAACAAGTCATGATTTTTCTTGAATTGTCACAAAATAATTACAGTAAATGTGGTAATGTTATACTGATTATCGGTTCTGGTGGGGTCAGTCACCAGAGGAAACGGGGAAAGTTCGGTGCAAATCCGACGCTGTACCGCAGCTGTAAAGAGTGCCCAGACTGTGGACTCAATAGCCAGAACGCCCACCGATGTTGTTATCACTCTGATGTGCGAGTTACACTATCGAGGTCAAAAATGAAAACTTCACCAATCAACACTCTCAGTTCCATCCAGCAACAGACAGTCCGTTTCACCCTGTCTTTGCCAGTACAAGCAACACTTTACACCTCGTTGTGCGCTCTGACACTGTGGACTATCTACTTTTCCACTTACCCTGCTGTACATAACCAAGCGCATTCTCTACGTCACCACACTTTGATGGTTAGTTGTCATTAATTCTTAGAGCAAAAATTCCAGAATTACAATGTCAAAATTTAAGATAGCTGCTGTCATCAGTACTGTTTGCCTGATGGTTGTGGTTTTCTATGGTTTGGTGGTGTCTTCCCAGACTCCTAAACCTTCTATTCGTTTGATTACAGAACCACAGATTAGCCAAATTTTACCCTTTGAAGCCGAGGCAAATTCACCTCAGTCTCCTGTACGTTTAACGTTACAAGCTTTAGATGAAGCCAGCAAACCATTAGAGAATGCCAAAATTCGCTTACAAATTCTTACCCCACCAAAAAACCCTTGGTTTCCCACGGATTTTCCCTTGGTGGAGGGGACAGAGTTACTGAATATTGAAGCAATCGCTCCCAAAGGTGAACTACAAATTCAGCAAATCTTACCGATTCGGGGCGATTATAAATTATTGGTGGAAGTTAACCCAATTGTTGCGGATGCCTTTCAACCAATCCAGCAAATTATAACACTACCTGTCTCAGAAAATTGGGTAAAATATCGCAATTTTGCCATACTAGCAGTAATTTTGCTGGTGTTAGGACTTGTAGGCGGTTTAGTGTTGGGAGGAAAGCAAGAAATCCAACCTGGAGAAATTGCACCACAACGGGTACGACTCTTGTTGAGTGGGGCGATAATTGTAGCGATCGCCACCTTACTCATAATAAATATTAGCGCTGAAGTCGCAGATTCTCATTCTCTTCATCATAGCGATCAATCTCCAAGTTCCGAAGCAGCAGTTCAAAGAATTGAGGGTATCGAAGCCAAGATAGCAGGGGATGTTCAGGCGACTGTAGGACAATCTGCTAAGTTAGAAGTGCAGGTGATCAATCCTCAAACAAATCAGCCTGTAACTGATGTGATGTTGAAGATTAAAGCAACTCAACTTGAGGATAAATGGGTGGCTTTTGCTTACGAAGGTGTGGCTGATGTGAATGGTAAATTGACATGGGAAGAACAATTTTTTGATGGTGCACCCCACAAAGTTGAAGTAGAAATTTCTCCCAAACCTGAAGCTAAACTGCAATTTTCACCTTTGCGAGTCGCCAAAAATATTGAAGTACAGGGAGTAGCACCTCCCATGCAAGTACGGTTAATAGCTTTAGTTTACTTTACCAGCATCATCGTACTCGGTTTGTTGCTGGGATTAAGACTGAAATCGCGTCCGGTTAAATACTTATCATGAAGACTGACCTGACCTGACGCGGAGAGTTTTTTTTGATAAGCAATTTAGTACATTCCCTACCCAAGAAACCTAACTACATACACACCTGTTTGGGTGCACTCTTCCTCAAACCAACCTAAACTCTACTAACTCAACTGACAAGCGAAACGCTTGTTCTACTAACATGGTGTGCTTTGAACCAACAACCAACAACCAACAACAAACAACAACCCAACATACTCTATTTGTTTGTAAAGCTTGTGCGACTGTAAGAGTAGATGGAAAACCACAGGGTAAAAGCGGTGGTGAACAATTGCTAGAACAATTACAGGAATTACACTCAAATTGGGAACTGCGAGATAATTTTCAGCTTCAAGAAGTTGATTGTATGAGTGCTTGTAGCCATTCCTGTGCTATATCTTTTGCTGCTGCTGGAAAATACACTTATTTATTTGGCGACTTACCAGCCAAAGAAAGCGCAGCAGCAGTGCTAGATTGTGCCAAACTATATTTTACCAATCCAGATGGTTATTTAGCCTGGGCTGACCGTCCTAAGCCTTTGAAAAATGGAATTTTGGCGCGAATTCCTCCCCTACCAAAACTATCTTAATGTCAACACTAGACCTCTTACAAAACTCAATGCTTCTGTCTTTCATCCGCGTTTATCTGCGTACATCTGCGGTTCATTAGACAAAATTGCCAAAATCATTGAAGGGCTAAGTATTCGTGTAACAATTTACTTGTCTGTGGTGTAAATCCAGGCACGAATGCTTAGACCCTACAGAGACAATTCTACTTTTGTAAGATATCTATTCTCTCAAAGCTAGATTTATGCAATAGGTCTACTATCTAAGCGCGATTATTGCCTCATATTCCAGCAATTTCAATCTAACTTTTACAGGAGTTATCTATGGGCGCCAAAATCCCCGTTACTGTTGTTACCGGCTTCCTTGGTAGTGGCAAAACTACCCTACTTCGTCACTTATTACAAAACAACCAAGGACGAAGAATTGCTGTTGTTGTCAATGAATTTGGCGAAATAGGAATAGATGGGGAACTACTGCGTTCTTGCCAAGTTTGCGACGATGAAGAAGACGCTGTAAATAACATTGTAGAACTTACTAACGGTTGTCTTTGTTGTACCGTTCAGGAAGAATTTCTCCCCACCATGCAAGAATTGCTGAAGCGTCGGGAACAAATTGATTGTCTGTTGATTGAAACATCTGGGTTAGCTTTACCTAAACCGTTGATTCAAGCTTTCCGTTGGCCAGAAATTAGAACTGGTGCTACTGTGGATGGTGTTGTAACTGTGGTGGATTGTGAAGCGGTGGCTGCTGGTACTTTTGCTAGTAACCTGGAAGCTTTGGAAGCACAACGAGAAGCTGACCCTAATTTAGAACATGAAACACCAATTGAGGAACTGTTTGAAGATCAGTTGGCTTGTGCTGATTTGGTTTTGCTAACTAAGGTAGATTTAGTAGATACTGAGACTCAAGCTAAGGTACAGGAATGGTTGAGACAACAGTTACCTCCAGGTGTAAAAATAGTGGCTTGTCGGGATGGTGAGATTAACCCTGACTTGCTGTTAGGTTTCAATGCTGCAGTGGAAGATAATTTAGATTCTCGTCCAAGTCATCATGACACTGAGGAAGAACATGAACATGATGATGAGATAAATTCGGTTCATTTGCTTTTAAATGAAGCTTTTGACCCGAAAGTATTAACGGCAAAATTGCAGCAGTTGATGCAAGAACAGGAAATTTATCGTATTAAAGGTTTTGTGAATGTTCCTAACAAGCCAATGCGCATGGTTGTACAGGGAGTAGGAACTCGTTTGGATAGCTTTTTTGACCGTCCTTGGCAAGTTTCTGAACAGCGTCAGACTCGTTTGGTGTTTATTGGGAATGGGTTGGAGGTGTCAAAAATTAAGGAAGTTTTGGTGAGTTGTTAATGATGTAGGGGCGGGTTTAGGGATAACATTTGCTATGAATAGGTAGATCATGTTCAAAACCCGCCCGATTTGTAGGGGTGATATTTGTAGGGGCGGGTTTAGGGATAACATTTGCTATGAATAGGTAGATCATGTTCAAAACCCGCCCGATTTGTAGGGGTGATATTTGTAGGGGCGGGTTTAGGGATAACATTTGCTATGAACAGGTAGATTATGTTCAAAACCCGCCCTATTTCTAGCAGGTTTAGGGATAACATTTGCTATGAACAGGTAACTCATGTTCAAAACCCGCCCTATGTTTAGCGGGTTTAGGGATAACCTTGACTAGGAACAAATTGATTATATTCAAAACCCGCCCTATGTTTATTTGTGTTTTTTTAACGCAGAGGACGCGAGAAGAACGCAGAGAGACGCAGAGTTTTTTAGCTATTATGTAGGTGTTGTACTAGGTCGATATTGAAGTAGGTCATATCGCCTGTATTACCAGCAAGTACGCTAAAGGGTTGTTCGGGTTCTCCTAGGTGATTTAATACGACTACGGCACCGGAAAAGTTATGATTTTGGGTGTAATCGTTGAGGGTGATTACTGTATTTAATCCCGCTGCACGTGAGGATTTTAAGCCTTGCTGTGAGTCTTCAAATGCTAGACAATCTTGGGGTTGTAAATCCATTTTTTGCAGAACATACTGATAGATGTCTGGGGCTGGTTTTTTTGCTGGTACGATGTCTCCAGCACCAATTACTTCAAACCAATCAAGGCTATCTATACCAAGGGTGTGTTCCAAGAGACTGGTAACATTAGGTAGCGTTGTTGTAGTGGCGATCGCCAAACGTATTCCCTCCGATCGTGCTTCTTCTAACAATCGCTTCACTCCAAGACGCAAGGGAATCCCACCCTCGGTAATCAATTGTACGTAATGCTTGGTTTTCGCAGCATGAAGGTTAGCGATAAACTTATCTAAATCTATCGGTGGTTGGAAGTCAGGTAGATACTTGTTCAAGTAAGATTTGATTCGTTCCTTCCCACCTGTGACTTCTAGTAATTCACCATACAACGGAACTGTCCAATCCCAATCTAACCCTGCTTCAGCAAAGGCATAATTAAAAGCAACTCTGTGACCATCGCGTTCAGTGTCTGCTAAAGTTCCGTCAACATCAAAAATTAATGCCTGAAGTTTGCTCATGTGGGTAATACTCAAAACAATGAGTTTTTAATTGTAAATTTACTGAAATCTGTACGTTTAAGACTTTATACTAAAATTATCGATTTTCAGCATTAAATATTGGCTATGGCTCTTAATCGTCGCAATGTCCTGATTTTATTAGGTGGTACTATAGGAGCGGTTGCTTGTGGAAATTTCCCATCTACCGCAGATCCGCTAAAGAAACAAACTTCAGGCACTAAGCAAAGTGAAGGTGGAGATACTTTCAAATTAGCACCTTTACCTTATGCTTATAACGCATTGGAACCTCACATCGATGAAGCAACGATGCGGTTTCATCACGATAGACATCATGGGGCTTATGTGAAAAACTTAAATGACGCGGTGAATAAGTATCCAAAGCTGAAAAGCATGAGTGCTGAAGAATTACTGCGTAACATTAATAACGTACCCGAAGATATTAGGACAACGGTACGTAATAATGGTGGTGGTCATGTAAACCATACGATGTTTTGGGAAATTATGGGGCCCAAAGGTGGTGGTGAACCAAAAGGGGCGATCGCCTCTGCAATTACAGAAACTTTTGGTAGCTTTGATAAATTTAAAGAACAATTCAACGATGCTGGTGCTAAACGTTTTGGTAGTGGTTGGGCCTGGTTAGTTGTTGGTAAGGGTGGCAAACTTCAGGTAATGAGTACTGCTAACCAAGATAGCCCTTTAATGGAAGGTATGTACCCAGTTATGGGTAATGATGTTTGGGAACATGCTTACTACCTGAAATACCAAAACAAGCGTGCTGATTATTTAACTGCTTGGTGGAATGTTATCAACTGGGATGAAGTGAACAAGCGTTTTGTGAAAGCGAAGGCTTAATATCAGGTTCGGTTGGTCACTTCCTTGCTAAATTGTAGTTTTTTAACGCAGAGAACGCTGAGGTAAGCGCAGAGAACACGGAGGTTTTAAGAGTACTCAGCGAACCTCTGCGTTAAAACTTTGCGTCCTCTGCGTTAAACTTTCCCCTTCTTCCATTCGTGACAAAGTTGGCGAAAATCTTCCCCTCGATGTTCAAAACTTTGATATTGATCAAAACTTGCACAAGCTGGCGAAAGTAAGACGACACGGCTATGATATTCTTGGGCAAGAATAGCAGCCCTTGGTACAGCCTTCGCCATTGTTTCTACAATTTCATAACGTTCAAAGCCAGTTTGTTTTAATCTTTCGGCAAATGTCGATGCTGCGTCACCGATTAGTAAGACAGCGGCCGCTTTTTCTTGAATAGTGGAAATCCAGCTAGTATCATCACCGGCTTTGGCTTCACCACCAGCTATTAAGATTGTAGGACTATTTACAGCAGCCAAGCCAACTTGGGCAGCATCATAGTTAGTGGCTTTACTGTCATTGATGAAATCGATACCATTCCAAGTGATAATGTGTTCTAGGCGATGAGGAACACCAGTAAAATTTGTAATTGCTTGGGCGATCGCCTCGTTTTCAATTCCTGCTAATTTTGCCGATGCTACAGCCATCAAGAGATTTTGCTGATTGTGTTCTCCCACCATTCGTAAGGCAGATACTTGTACAATTGGCTCATCTTGCGACATTACCCAACCATCTTCAATATAGAATCCCTTAGCCGGATCTCCCAACAAGTAATCTTTGCCTTGTACACTTGTCCAATAAGCATTTTCCCATTCTTTGACTCCTCGATCTCGCAGATAAGGATCGTCACCGTTGAGTATTTGTAAGCGCGATCGCTTCAAAAGTTCTGCTTTGATATCGTAGTAATTCTCTAAGGTTTTATGACGACTGAGGTGATCTGGTGTAAATGTCGTCCAAATCCCAATTTGAGGTGTAAGTTCTCGTGACGATTCAATTTGATAACTACTGATTTCCGCTATCACCCAATCTATTTTTGATTTTGTCTCCCCCCCTTGATCAGAGGGAGTAGGGGTGGGTTCAATTTTAGATTCTTCTAATGCTACTTCACAGGCAGCATAACCTATATTTCCACAAGCAGGCGCATGAAAACCAGCAGTTTGAAAAATTGCAGCAATCAAGGCCGTAGTCGTAGTTTTACCATTAGTCCCAGTAATAACAACCCAAGGAATAGATTGAAGATGACGCCAAGCAAGTTCCATCTCACCAATCGTATCAATTCCCTGCTTTCTTGCTTCCACTAATATAGGTATATCCCAGGGAACACCAGGACTCACAACTATCAATTGAGGTTTAAGAGACGTGTCTAAATCCAGGGAATAACCAAGCTTAACAGTAATCCCCTCCTTTAATAATTCCTCCTGTTGCTGACACAGAGAGTCAGAAGTCTTACTATCCCCTAACTCTACCTCCCAACCTTCCCTTTTTAACAGTCGCGTAGCAGCAACACCTGATTTTCCCAAACCGATAATATGAGCCTTTGGCATAAACTAGATATCCAAATCCCCTGATTATATTAACCCTTATCCTATCCATTTCTTAACGCCAAGGTAAATATATAGTGGGAGAGGACGGGTTTTGATGTGAAGTTATTGGTCTATACCCAAATTAAACCCATAAACCCGTCCCTACAAATGCTTCCCTCTCTGCGTACCTCTGCGTTTTCCTCTGCGTACTTTGCGTTAAAAAAACACAACCCTAACTCTTCACAATCCCCCCAAAATCAGCTAAAACCCGCGCATGATTCCGCAACAATCCCAACAAATTTAACCGATTGCGTCGAATTTCCAAATCTGCATCCATCACCAACACACTATCAGCACCATCAAAGAAAGTACTAACAGCCGGTGCAATCTTCGCTAAAGCATCTACCAACTGTTGATAATTTCGCTGTGCTTGAGATGCTTTAGTTTGCGGAACTAACTGTACTAACGCATCGTAAAATGCTTTCTCTGAAGGCTTCACAAAAAGTTCTGAACGTACAACATCTGCTGGTTCCAACTGTTGCGTATCCAAATCTCCTTGGGCTGCTAAACGAGTTGAACGGTTAACAGTTTCGTAGATTTCCTCTAGCTTACCGTTATTGCGGATACTTTGCAGAAATAAAGCACGATCGCGTACATCCAAAACATCCTTCAAAGCCCTTAACCGATACTCTGTATCATTCTCTCCCAACACAGCATTCACTAAGTCATAGTCTATATTCCGTTCTTCTTGTAACAGTGTACGAATCCTTTGCAGGAAAAACTCTTCTAAAGAAGTCAGAGGAGAGGTTCTTTCTGGATGAGTACTGACAAAATCTGTCGCTATTTCCTCTAACAACTGCTGCAAATTAAGCGAAAAATCAGCCGACCATGTAATATTGAGCACAGCATTAGCAGCACGTCGCAAAGCAAAAGGATCAGAAGAACCGCTTGGTAACATTCCCAAGCCAAAGATACTCACCAAAGTATCAAGCCGATCTGCTAAACCTACAATTCTCCCCGCTAGAGTCTCCGGTAATTTATCACCTGCGTTTTTAGGCAAATAATGTTCAATAATCGCTGTCGATACTGCTTCTGACTCTCCACTAACAGCAGCATATTTTGTCCCCATCACCCCTTGCAATTCTGGGAATTCATATACCATCTGGGTAACAAGATCAGCTTTACAAAGCTTGGCTGTTCTTAAAATATCAGTACGTTCTATATCTGATACTGCCAATTGCTCAGCAATTTGTCCAGCAATTTTCTCAATCCGCGTTACCTTATCCCGTACAGAACCCAACTCTTCCTGAAAAGTCACCTTTTCCAGTTTTGACAAATAACTTTCCAAGGGTGAAGCCAAGTCAGTTTTGTAGAAAAACTGCCCATCTGCTAATCTTGCCTTAATTACTCGTTCATTTCCAGCAGCGATGATATCTGATTTGGCTGGATCTCCGTTAGAAATGGTGATGAAGTAGGGAAGCAATTCCTTGGCTTCTGAATTTTTGAAGACTGGGAAATACCGCTGGTGAGTTACCATTACTTCCGTTACTACCTCTGCTGGTAAATTCAAGAAGTCTGACTCAAATTTACCCACAACTGCTGTCGGCCATTCCACCAAGTTAGTGACTTCTTCCCACAAATCTGAATACATTGGTGTATAACCACCCAACTTGTCAGCAGCAGCCTTAACTTGTTCCTGAATTTTCCCCCGACGTTCCTCTGATTCAACAGCAACATAAGCTGAATGGAGAGACTGAACGTAATCAGAAGCTTGGGGAATCGTTACTAATTCTGGATGCAAAACTCGATGAGCGTAAGAAACGCGATCGCTTTTAACTGTCTCAGAACCACTAACTAATTCTATCGGCAATATGTCCTTATCTAACAATGCCACTAACCAGCGAATCGGACGAGAAAATTTTGTTTCCCCATCCCCCCAACGCATAAACCGCTTACCTTGTAGTTCAAATATCCATTTGGGAATTAGTTGAGTTAAAATCTCTGTTACTGGACGCCCAGATATTTTTTTCAAAGCAAAGACAAATTCCCCTTTGTCTGTATTTCGTACTTCCAGGGTATCCAGTTCAACTCCTTGTTTACGTGCGAAACCTTGAACTGCTGGTGTTGGTTTCCCGTCCTTAAATGCTGTCGAAGCTGGTGGTCCTTTTACTTCTTCTTCCCGATCTGCTTGCTGTATCGGTAAACCCTCAATTAGCACCGCAAGTCGTCGCGGAGTTCCATAAATCTTAATCGCTTCTGGTGTCAAAAAGTGTTCATCAAGACTTTGGGGAAGACGCAATTTCCATTGGGCGATCGCCTGATCTACAAAGCTTGCTGGTAATTCTTCTGTACCGACTTCTAATAAAAAGTTAGGCATAACAACTTATACAGGACTGGTTTAAACAGTTTACCAAAATTTGTCAGTTGTCAGTTGTCAGTTGTCGGTTGTCAGTTGTCGGTTGTCATTGGTCATTTGCCCTTTGTCCAATTAACCATTACCAATTACCAATTACCCCTTCCCATTTTTACTTGTAACTTCCATATAAATATGTTCCAAACGCACCGGCTGACGTGCAATAGAATCTAGAGTAATCCCGTCGAAGTGCGAGATAATCTCCTTAAGTTCTAATTGTTGAGGTAACCAAAACGCTAAATCATTACCGTAACGTCGATGACTGAAACCATGTTCCTGACCACGGGCGATCGCCTCTGCTTCCTGATGCGTCTGAACCACTACAATTTCTTTTGCTGGAATTAGTCTACGTAACTCATCCAAACTCCCCTCAGCAACTATACTTCCCCCTTTGAGAATGCCAATTTTCTGACAAAGGCGTTCCGCTTCATCTAATAAATGAGTCGTCAGCAGAATAGTAATACCTTGACTTTGCAGACGCTTAATCAAATCCCAAATTTCATAACGCGCTTCAATATCTAAACCCGTAGTCGGTTCATCAAGTATCACCAACTTTGGCTGATGTACCAACGCTACTGCAATATTTAACCGACGCTGCATCCCACCACTCAAAGTTTCTACAGCACTTTTTGCTCTATCTATTAAGTTAACTGCTTCCAGACTTTCCCACACTTGTTGCTTGCGGATTTTTCTCTTCAATCCGTAAATTTGAGCATAGAAATTCAGGTTTTCTTCGCAGCTAAGGCTTTTGTAGAGTAAATTTTCTTGTGGTGCTACCCCAATCAAGCTTTTAGTTGCTTCCGAAACCTGTTGATTGTTGATGGTAATTTCCCCAGTATCAGCCCGAAGTAAATTACACAGGATATTTATAGTTGTCGTCTTACCAGCGCCATTTGGGCCTAGTAATCCATAAACCTCCCCAGCAGGAATATGTAGGGCCAAATCTTGCAGAACTTGACGTTTCCCGTAAGCCTTATTAACGCCTTTTATGTGCAGCACTATTCCCCAGCCTAATAATACCACAAAACCACAAGGGCAGATAGTATTTTTATATATTGTAATATAACATACAAATGTAACAATGTGACCAAAAGATGACTGGAAATTAGGGAATAGGAAAAGCTGAGTCTTGGGCCAAGCACTTTGACTTTAAATACCTTTTAGTCGCGTTTTTCAGATGTTTTACATAAGGTAGGAAATTAATCAATTAAAATAAGCCAGTGAATCAAACTGATAGAAGACCTGTAAAATATGAGCGTGAGCGATAAAAGCGAAATTCCAGAGATCATCACACAATTTAAGACAGAACTATTGACAAGCTGGCTAAACGAGCAAATAGCAGCCGGTATTCGCAAAGACTTGCTCAAAGAAACAGAACTACGGGAAGAGTGTAGAGAATTCCTAGAACTATTTAAACAAGCCATACAGCAAAGTAACTTAGACGACATCCAAACGCCTGAGTGGCGTCTATTACTGGAGATGCTGGGGAGCGTATCGCGAACACGCAGCCAGAAAGGCTTCTCACCATCAGAAACCGCAAACTTTGTTTTCTCCCTCAAAAAAACCTTATTCAGTCACTTACGTCAGGAACTAGCAGAAGATAGCCAAAAGCTTCTCGAAGAAATTTTGTTAGCCAGCAAACTCTTAGACAAACTAGGGCTCTGGACAATAGAAACATATCAAAAAGCTCGTGAAGAAGTGATTCTGCGCCAACAAGAAGAACTCTTAGAACTATCAACACCAGTCGTCAAACTGTGGAAAGGTATTTTAGCCTTACCAATCATCGGCACCCTCGACAGCGCTCGTACACAGATAGTCATGGAATCTCTCTTACAAAAGATTGTCGAGACAGGTTCCGAAGTTGCGATTATCGACATTACCGGAGTACCCACCGTCGATACCCTAACAGCACAACACTTACTAAAAACAGTAACAGCAGCGCGTCTGATGGGAGCTGATTGCATTATTAGCGGAATTCGTCCCCAAATCGCTCAAACTATAGTGTATTTGGGAGTAGATCTCGCTGACGTGACCACAAAAGCAACACTGGCCGATGCCTTTACTCTAGCCCTAAAACGCACTGGGGCAACAATCAACCGAGCCTAGTTCAGCTAATAAGAAATCAAGAGGTTATGGAACGCATTCCCATATTACAGATGGGTCAATTCCTGTTAGTAACCATTCAGGTAGATATGCACGATCGCCTAGCAATGACCTTACAGGACGACCTAACCAACCGAATTAGCGAGACCAGCGCTCATGGCGTCCTCATCGATATATCATCCCTAGACATGGTTGATTCCTTCATTGGGAGGATATTAGGGAACATTGCCAAAATGTCGCGAGTACTGGACGCTGAAACAGTAGTTGTCGGAATGCAGCCAGCAGTAGCCATCACCTTGGTAGAATTAGGACTTTCCCTAAGCGGTATTCGCACCGCCTTAAACGTGGATAAAGGAATGGCTCTCCTACAAGCATCCCTAGGGGTTTCAGCGAGGGAGAGCGCAGATGGCGAGCCAGAAGCCTGAAACAATGAGCATCCAATCCTCGGCCGACGTTATGCAAGTTCGGCAAGCAGTGCGTAAATTGGCCGTTGAGTTAAGTTTCAGCTTAGTAGACCAGACAAAAATTGTTACAGCAGCCAGCGAACTAGCACGGAACACCTTAAACTATGGCGGTGGCGGAACAGTCAAACTGGAAGTACTAGAAGAAGGAATGCGTCGCGGACTGAGGTTAACCTTTGAAGACCAAGGGCCAGGGATTCCAGACCTTGATCTGGCGCTAAAAGACGGTTACACCACCGGAGGTGGACTTGGTATGGGACTAAGTGGAACAAAGCGGCTCGTCAACGAATTTAACATCGTTTCCCATGTTGGCGAGGGAACTTGTGTCACCATTACAAAGTGGAAGTGAATTTAATCATGACAACTCCCATCGCCTTGCCGATCTTAGAATCAAGTCAAGTTGGTGAAGCGCGACGGATAGCTCTCGCTTTAGCTAGTAATCTTGGTTTCAACGAGACAGATCGAGGGAAAGTCGGAATTGTTGTCAGCGAGGTGGCAACAAACTTAGTCAAGCATGCCAAAGATGGTAAGCTAATTCTGCAAACTTTGGAAAAAGACCAGATTAGCGGTATAGAAATACTTGCCCTGGATAAGGGACCTGGGATAAGCAACCTCAGCGAATGTATGCGCGATGGCTTTTCCACTGCGGGTACTCCAGGAACAGGTTTAGGCGCTTGTCTGCGTCTTTGTGATCTGTTTGAGATTCATTCTGTACCGAATCTGGGAACAGCCTTATTAAGCCAACTTTGGGTCAAGCCTAATCTAAGACAACCACAAACTAAGAACTTAGAAATTGGTGCGGTGTATCTACCCAAAACAGGAGAAGAAGTTTCCGGTGATGCTTGGGCCATTCAACAAGATTCTAATCGCTCTTTGCTGCTAGTCGTAGATGGTTTAGGGCACGGGCCACTAGCAGCCCAGGCATCAAGAGAAGCAGTTAGGATATTTAGGGAAAATCTTAGCAAAAGTCCCAAGCAGATTATTGAAGCAGCCCATAGCGCTCTTAGGAGTACACGAGGAGCAGTAATGGCGATCGCACAAATAGACTTTGAGCAACAAACAGTAAATTTTGCCGGAGTTGGAAACATAGCCGCAACAATTATCTCTGGCGAAAAAACCCAAAGCCTAGTTTCCTATAATGGCACTGTCGGCCATGAAGTTCGCAAAATCCAGGAATTCGTCTATTCTTGGCCAAAAAACGGCATCTTAGTCATGTACTCCGATGGCTTAGGAACCCAGTGGCGCTTAGATCGCTATCCAGGCCTAACCGCCAAACATCCTACCCTGATCGCCGGTGTTTTGTACCGAGACTTCAACCGAGAACGCGATGATGTCACAGTCTTGGTTGCGCGAGAAAATTAACTTCAAAAACTCTGCGAACCTCTGCGTTAAAAAAACCTAAAAACAGGGCGGGTTTTGAACATAATTAATTTGTTTATAGCAAAGTTTATCCCTAAACCCGCCCCTACATCAATAACCTCAAAATAGGGCTGGTTTTGAACATAATCAATTTGTTTCTGGCAAAGTTTATCCCTAAACCCGCCCCTACATCAATTACCTAAACTAACTGAGCCTGGGCATTAAAAAACTGACGACTCAGCCCTTCAGTAACCAAGACAGTAGTTACCAAATTAGCAAAAGCCAACATAAACATAATCAAAATCTGATAAGACGCCGCATCCAAAGGTTCCACACCACTCAACAATTGACCAGTAATCATTCCCGGTAGTGTCACCACCCCTACCACCATCATTTGATTCAAAGTAGGAATAAGTCCAGCGCGAATCGCATCCTTGCGGTAGTAAGCCACAGCTTCTTGGGTCGTTGCCCCTAAACTGAGATAAGTCTCAATTTCCAGACGACTGCTGTTAATTGTACTAACAAGACGTTCTCCAGCGATCGCCGCTCCATTCATCGCATTTCCCAGCACAATCCCACCCAAAGGAATTAAATATTGTGGGCTATACCATACTTCTGGTTGAACAATTAAAAAATTAGTATAAATTAATGTCAAGGCAGTACTGAAGAAAATCGAACCGAACACCACAGGTAAAAGGCGGGGAATCTTTTTGCCAATGCGATTACGAGCCGTAATAGTGGCGATCGTCAGCATCACCAATAAAACACCCAGAACAGCCAAGGGATTTTTTAAGGCAAAAATGATTGCCAGTACGTAACCAACGCCCAGTAGCTGTACAACAGTGCGCCAAGTGGCATTAAGCAGAGGGATTTCTAGTCCCAAGCGTTGCCAACTGGATAAACCGATAGCGATCGCCATCAGGCCCAATGCCCAGAACAAATCTGTAAAGTCAAGTTTAATCAAAGAATCCACAACTTAGGCTGCTCCTCGCTTTTTTCAAAATTTTCTCTTTTAATGTAGGATAGGCTTCCCGCCTGTGGTGCAGCAGGCAAGATGCCTGCTCTACATTAACTTGATGAGAAACAATTTAAGAACTTTAGCATTCTGAGGAAATCAAGAAAGGGAACGCCTGGATTCCCAATTGAGGCAAAATTTGATTTATTAAGTAAAAACTCTAGGTGTAAGCGAGTGAGCAACATCCCCCCTGTTGACCTAAAGCGGCAGTACAAAATTATTGGAGAAGAAGTCAGCGCGGCCGTACAAGACGTACTGGCTTCCGGACGTTATATCGGTGGTCCCATCGTAGAAAGCTTTGAGCAACAGTTTGCGGATTACATAGGCACCAGTGACTGCGTAGCCTGCAACTCAGGAACAGACGCCCTTTATCTCGCCCTCAGAGCCTTAGAAATTGGCCCACAAGATGAAGTAATAACCACACCCTTCACCTTCATTGCCACGGCAGAGGTGATTTCGGCGGCTGGTGCAACACCTGTATTTGTCGATATCGACCCCCAAACCTTCAATCTCGATCTTACTCAGATTGCTGCTGCAATTAGCAAAAAAACCAAAGCAATTATCCCTGTGCACTTGTTTGGACAGCCAATGGATATGAGCGCTCTGATGAGTATAGCCGAGGCTGCTGGCATTGCTGTAATTGAAGACTGCGCACAGGCTACCGGTGCCGAATGGACGGAAAAAAAAGTAGGAAGCATTGGACACATTGGCTGTTTTAGCTTCTTTCCCACCAAGAATTTAGGCGCTTGTGGCGATGGGGGTGCGGTAACCACCAACGACAAAAACCTTGCTGCATCAATCCGCAGACTACGAGAACATGGTATGAGTACTCGTTATCGCCATGAAGAAACCGGCATCAATAGCCGCATGGATGTCATACAAGCCGCAATTTTGCAAATTAAGCTGCGTTACCTGGATGGGTGGAATAATGCTCGTCGTCAGGTAGCTGTTGTTTATCAGGAATTATTGGAACCATTACCAGAAATAGTACTTCCTCAAGAAACTCTTGGCGGTCGTTCCGTCTGGAATCAGTACACCATTCGTTTGATGAAAGACAGCAGCAATAGCAATTATCGCGACGAGGTACGTAGCAAGCTACAGCAGTTGGGTATCAGTTCTATGGTGTATTACCCACTGGCTTTACACTTGCAGCCAGTCTACAAGAATTTAGGTTACCAAATTAATCAATTGCCAAAGGCAGAGCAAGCCTGCAATGAGGTCTTGGCTCTACCTATGTTTCCAGAACTTTCCTTCGAGGAGCAAAAGCAAGTTGTCTATGGTTTGAAGGATTGTCTTGGTAAGTAATTGTTAGTTGTTAGTTGTTAGTTGTTAGTTGTTAGTTGTTAGTTGTTCGTCCTTTGTCAGTTGTCCAATGACCATTGACAAATAACAAATTACCAATAACCAACAACAAACAACCAATAACCAAGCTATTAAACGCGAGTGCGTACCGGGGTAACTGTGGCCAAAGACTCGACCAAGCTACGGACAGCAGCAACCATTGCCACTTCGTTGTCTAACTGATTGATAGCAGAACCGACACCAACACCAGCAGCACCAGCCGCAATAGCCAGTGGTACAGTGACACTGGATAAACCAGAAGCGCAAAGTACTGGTACCGAAACAGCACGGGAAATCTCATAAGCTGCAGCCAAAGTAGGAGCGGCTTTTTCAATCAAACCCAGCGTACCGGCTGAATGTGGCTTGCTGCTGGTTCCACCTTCAGTTTGGATAATATCCGCACCTGCTGCTACCAAATCTTCTGCTAGTTGCACTTGCTGATCTAGTGTCAGGATGTGGGGAACCGTCACAGACAAGGTAACGTGAGGTAAGAGACTTCGCGTTTCTGCAGTCAGCGCCAAAACTTCAGTAGCCTCAAAACGCCGTCCTTGAGCGTAAAAACTATCGAAGTTACCGATTTCGATCAGATCTGCACCGGCTGAGATCGCGCTTACAAACTTGTTTGGTTCGACAGCAGAAACACAAATTGGCAAATTAGTCAATCCGCGCACCAGTCGCACCAAATCTGGATCAGCAGCAATATCGACAAAAGTTGCACCTCCTCGATCTGCTGCTTTGACAGTTGCAGCAACACTTTTAGCGTCAAAATTGTTCAAGCCGCTGATTACTTTCAAGACTCGGCTTTGGTCGAAGGCTTTCTGTAGTGTAGGATGCATAGTCATGTTTGTTCTTTGTCTTTATTCTCAAAAAGACTTCCCTTGATTTTTCTATCCTTAGAGAATAGTCGAATGGGAAGATTATTGCCTAGACTAAGAGCATACTGGAGATCGTGTATCATCCTGCCCTTGGAGCTGCTATGAATTTCCCACCTGGAAACGTCTCTTCATTTCACTCTGATGTCTTGCAGGATACTGAGTTGGGTCAACTTTGCGGCCAACAGCAGCGCTTTCGCAATCGTTATGAAGTGCTGAGAATGCTTGGTAGAGGTGGTTTTGGCGTTACATTCCTGGCCAAAGATATGTATTTGCCAGGTCAACCCTTATGCGTCATCAAGCAATTATGTCCCAAATTCAGTGATCCTACTGTTCTAGAAAACGCTCGCAAGCGCTTTGAACGGGAAGCGAAAACCCTCGCTAAATTGGGTAGCCACTCTCAAATTCCCATGCTAGTGGATTATTTTGTGGATCAAGGGGAATTTTACCTGATTCAGGAATACGTGCGCGGTGCTACCTTAGCAAGATTAGTGAGACGTAATGGTTGTCTTTCCGAAGCAGGTGCTAAACGCTTTCTGTCGGAAATTTTGCCCGTATTGCAATACATCCACAGCCAACAGGTGATTCATCGGGATATCAAGCCCCAGAATATCATTCGTTGTCAGGATGATGGCAGACTGGTGTTAATTGACTTTGGCGCAGTCAAAGAGCAAATTGCTCAAGCGGGAGACACTAGCATGAAAATGCCCACTACCAATTTCATTGGTACTGTGGGGTTTGCACCACCAGAACAATTTTCCCTGCGACCGGTGTTTGGTAGCGACCTCTATGCGCTAGGTGTAACTTGCCTTTATTTGTTGACAGGAAAAGCACCCCTGGATTTTGATTGCGATCGCGTAAACGGTGAGCTGCTGTGGCAAGATAGAATCAAGCTGAGCCCATCTTTTGCCAAGATTCTCGGCAAAATGCTCAAAATTTCCCTACAAGAGCGCTACAAATCCGCTAGTACGATTCTGCAAGCGCTCAATGACGGAGCACCCCAAGACAATCTATCGCAGTGTCTGATTACTCGACAGCAAACGATTTCAGACAAGACCAGTTCTCAAAACCAAAGCAGTTCTGATAATCCTCGCTCTCCTGCGGCCAAAGCGGCGATCGCCATTCGAGATTGGAAGATCCGCGTGGAAGAAAAAAAGCAGCAACGTCAACGTCAAAACAATGAAAAGTTAGTCAGCGAATCTGGCAATTCTGTTTAAAATTGGCTCACTGCTCTCTACTTCCCAATATATCCTTGTCGCTTATTCAATTTTTTATCCTTGGTCACTCGCACAATTTTACCCTGCTTATCGATACTCAAAGGAGTGTTAGGAAAATCACTCTGAATTAGCTGACGAATTAGCTTGATACTGTTACCGTATTTATCAGGATAAGGTATTCCTACCCGATTTAATTGCACAGGAATAATCTTGCCAGAAACAAAATCTCCCTGATTGTTCATTTCCACTTCTAAAACTAGAGAGTAGCCAAGTTGAGCATCGGTGGCTAGAGTTTGGTATCCCATAAAATTGCCCAAAGAATAAGCAATTAACTTGCCTTTGTAGAGTTCCAAAGCTCTGGGAACATGGGGACTATGCCCTAAGATCAAGTCGGCGCCATTGTCAATCATCGCACGGGAAAATTTCACCATATTTCCCCGATTTTCTCCAAAGAAATATTCAGTTTTATTCCTAACATTCATCGCACCCGTTCCTTCAGCACCAGCATGAACGGAAATTACCACTATATCTGCATTTTCCCTAGCTTTTTGCACCAAAGCTTTGGCAGCTTTCAGATTATTTAAGGAATTGTGTTCCTCAAAGTAACTAAAACCAATCCAAGCAACAGATATACCTTGACGTTTAGTAATGATGATTTTTCCTTTCTTACCAATCGCTTTAATGCCAACTTTTTCAATGTTTTGAATCGTGTCCTTAAATCCCTGATCATCGAAATCGAAGGAATGGTTATTAGCAACACTCAAAACATCAAAACCAGCATCTTGTAAAAGCTTGTTATAACTGGGAGGACTACGAAAAGCAACCAACAGTCCACTACCAAAACCTTTGGGAGAATAAGGATAATTAGTTAATGTACCTTCAAAGTTACCAAATAATAAATCAGCACCTTTGAGGATTGGTTTAACCGCTTGAAAGAGAATTTTACTTTGGGGATGGAGTCGATTATGAGGATAGTTAGTACCGGGAACAATGTCACCAACCGCTTTGATTTTAATATTAGCTTTAGCTGGTGTTGACTCTTTTGTAATTTCAGTTTTCGCTTTTACAGGAATATCAGTTTCCATCTCTAACGAGATTTCAGGTATCCCGTCTTCCCAAGCGGATTGTTGTAAGTAGGAATATCTCTGAGCGATGCCATAACTAAAGCCAACTAAAAAGCTGAAAAGCCCCGCAAAAAATAATAAAGACGCGCGGTGGCGCATCTTTTTTCCAACAATTGAAAAGAAATTTGACACCAACTAAAGTGCGCAATACGCATTAGGGTTGTTGTCAAAATAGTAAAACGAAGAGGTGCAGTTTTGACAAATAATTTTAGATTTTAGATTGTTGATATAATCTAAAATCAGATGCCTCAATTGCCTAGTACTCCCTTGAACCATAAACATTTATACCTTCAGGCATGATCGCCAAACTTAAGTCAGCACCACTGAGATTAGTGTTGGTGAGAGTGGCATTTGTCAAATCCGCATAACGCATCAGAGCATTACTCAAATTAGCACCTTTTAAGTTGGAATTTGTCAAGTGCGTTCCGTACATACTTGCATTACTCAGGTCAGCATTCTCCAGTTTAGAATCAATGAGGGTGACATCCCGAAGCTCAGTACGGTGCAGTTTAGCACCAGTTAAGTCAACCTTGAGCATCGTAGCATTCATCATTTGAGCGTCACTCAGGTCAGCACCTTTCAAACTGCTACCTTTTAAGTCAGATCCCTGTAACTCTGTGTTTTTCAGTGTGGCATTATTGAGAACAGTGCCGCTCATTTTGGCATCTTGCAGTTTAGTATTCGTGAGATTGGCACCGGAAAAATTAGTATTCCTAAAGTCCGCACCCGTCAAATCAGCCCCGCTCAGATTAATATTACTGAGGTCACAGCCGATACATTTCTTGGTTTTGAGGATCTGTTCAACACCAGGTTTTTTTGGTTTGAGCGGTTGAATAGCATTGACGACGTTTTCCAGGGGCTTAATTTTGACCGCTTCGGCGATGACCTTATCAAATAAGGACAGACGGATGGCGATCGGTAGTGTTGCTGTGGTAAATATCGTCCCGACAATCAAGAAGATTTTGAAGTTCATAGTAAGGCAAAAATGGCAACCGGTTTATGTTTGCGCAATTCTGTCTCAGGGAAAAGTTGTTAAAAAAAAATGCCTTCACAGATATTGCAGGGGAGAAGACAAAATTGATAATTAGTCAACAACTATCCTACTGAGTAGATGTGAAAAATTTGTACATGTGTAGAAACAACCCTGTTGTAATCGTAACCTTTGATTACGGATAGTTGCCAAGAGTAACTTTATATTTTTTGTTTAAAGTTGTTATTCTGCTTTAAATTATCGGTGAGGATGTACCGAAAAGAAATAGGTGAGCAGCTATTTCACCCTGACAAACTAGGGAAGCGTTGAATAACATAGAGAACAGGATATTCAGTTGTTTCCCTGATCGCTGTGGTTGATTTTTCTGCATATTTGAACTTCGTTAGCACCGATCGCCGCGAGACACGATTGCTTTACACAGTGACTGATGTTTTACTGTCAAGAGAAGCACAAACGGTAGAACGGCAAAAGCCAGGGAACGGAAAATTAGAAGAATCTCACCAGCCAGAAGTTGAGCGCTTTCCAGTATTGACAGGAATCCGTAAGTATGCATTTGGTGAAAAACGGGAGCATGTGTTGTTGGCTGGGCGACCCGGTTCGGGGAAATCGACAACGCTAAAGCAGATATTGCTAGAGATGACAGAAGCTGCGTTGACCGATGATACGCAGCCGATTCCTGTATTGGTGCAGTTAAAAGGCGATCGCTCCATATTCGACCTGATCAGTGCTGAATTTCGCCGCGCTAAGCTGAAAGTCACTGCTGAACAGATTGATGATTGGCTGCTAGAGGATAAGCTGGTGCTGTTGCTAGATGGCATCAACGAAATTCCCTCGGAGGATTTGCGGACAAAGTTACATGAGTTTCGAGACAACAACCGCACTACGGCGATGATCTTCACGACACGAGATTTAGCATTGGGTGGTGATTTTGGGATTGAGAAGCGGCTGGAAATGTGCCCGTTGAGCGAACCGCAAATGCGGGAGTTTGTGCAGAAATATTTGCCAGAACACGGAGAAATGTTGCTGGGGCAAATAAGCGATCGCCTGCGGGAAGTAGCAGAAACTCCGCTATTGCTGAAGATGTTGTGTGATGTGTATTCAGATCCCCGACTTTTTCAAAAAGTCGGGGATCTCAAGAGCAAGGGTGAATTATTTCGGCTGTTTGACCAAAAATATAACAACTGGAAAGTGCGCGAAGGAGTCAAGACTTCTGAAACGTTTTGGCAATGGAACACAGACCTATTGCAGCATCTTGCGTTTGTTATGTTGCAAGGCGATGGTTTGACAAAACCACGATTCACGATCGACAAGAATGAAGCAGAAAGGTTAATAGAAAAGTATCTAACGGGACGAGTTGAAAACCCAGGAGATAAAGCAAAAGATTGGCTAGAGGATTTGGTTGAACATCACTTGCTGCAAGTAGCCGCAGACGTGCGACAGATTGAGTTTCATCACCAACTGTTTCAGGAATATTATGCGGCAGAGGGCTGGCTGGTGATGTTGCGAGACAAGCATTCTGATGTGATGGATGACCAGCGCTTGAAGCATTTTTATCTGAATTGTCTGAAGTGGACAGAGGCGATCGCGATGATGCTGGCGTTGCTGGAGGATGAAACCCAGGCATTGCGGGTAGTGAGGCTGGCGTTGGAAGTGGATTTGTATATGGGGTCAAGGCTAGCGGGAGAAGTGAAGCTGCGGTTTCAGGAACAGACGGTGGGGATGGTGAGTGCGTTGGACGTGCCGGAGTGGTTGAAGGTGGAGCTTTGGGGGAGGACAGGATCTAAAAGGGCGCTACCTACACTACTCAAATTCTTGAGAAGTCATGACTTACGCATTGCCCAAAAAGCTGCTGCTTGGATAGGTTTTATAGGTGATGCTGTAGTCGTACCCGAATTGATTCAAATACTTGAAAGCTTGGAAAAATGGGTTGTTGAAAAAAACTTACATACATCACTATTGCATCTGGGCAAAGAAGAATTCAGTGGCAAAGTGCTTTCCCATGAAGCTGCCGCACTGGAAGCCGAGATTATAAAAGTGGTTGCAAATCTATCACCACAAGACGGGCAAACAAAGTTGTGTGAATACATCAAAGAACCATCTAGCTTTATTGACTTATTCATGCAGGCTGATATTATTTATACTCTTGCAGCTTCTTGCGACCCAATTTTTGCTGAGGAGCAAGCATTAAATGTTCTGGAAGATTGCAACACTATCAACTCCATCAACAAAATACATCAGCTAGTAGAACTCCTATCCAAACTGAAAAGTGTAAAAGCTCCGTCGGTACTGATAAAGAAACTATCCCTTGATGAAAGCACACAGTTTTCTGACACTGTAATTAATTATCTTGGACTTTTTGATTCTGAAGATGCAGTAGAAGCCCTGGTTGAACTAATCGGTAGTCCAATATCAAGTATTCGAGAGAAAGCGGCAAATGCTTTGATAAAAAATAGACAAACAAAAGCTGGTGATTATCTAACTAGGCACTTACATAAACCAGATTGGGATATTCGATGGTGTGCATCTGTCGTTCTTGGAGAGTTTGGCAACGATGCTTCCTTAGCAATGCTATCTGAGGGGTTAGTTGATGAAAATTACAGAATCCGTGTCACAGCAGCCAAGCTTTTAGGAAATTTAGATCCTAAATTAACGTCATCTCTATTAATTTCTGCTCTTGATGATTCGACCTATTCCGTCCGTAGAAATGCAGCGATCTCCCTCGCTGGATTTCATCGATGTGAAGCAATTCCAGAGCTTCTCAAAGCACTACGCCATTACTACCCGACAGATGTGTTGTCCTCTGGTAAAGAAGTTATTTTTCATGTAACGGATAATTATCCAGTAAAAATTACTGGTTTTACTCAAGAAGCTTTATCTTTGCTAGGAAGCCATGATGCAATCAATGATTGGTTGCTAGAAAGAAATTTCTACTCAAAAAGTCGAGAGCATATTATTTATGCACTAGGTAAATTCGACACTAGAGAAGTTCAGGATACTCTAATTGAATCTCTGCGGCAAGGCAATAAAATTGCAGCCATTCCACTAGCAAAGTTTGGCAAAAAGGAGGTCATCAAAGATTTAATTGAACTACTCAAAAATTCTCATCTCGTATCATCGACAAGCAAAGTTACTGACCCACTTGTAGCACTGATAGAAGCCGGAAATTGTGAGATGGTTCCAGAAATAATTTCACTCTTGAAGGATGTTGAACGCCATGTTGATGATCGTGGACACGAAGATTACTATTTCCGGAACAGACTAGCAATTGTCTTGATGAAAATCCGCCATGCAAAAATGCCTCAGTATATACCTGATTTGCTAAAGCTACTGTCAACTGAGGTAGGACAACAAGCATCTTGGGTGATCGCTGCCATCCAAGCCAACTGCCAGTTCTACAACTACGAGATTGCCCAGTGGAAACCAAAACCACTTCCACCCAGTCCCACTGACATTCTGGTTAAAATCGACAAAACCACCCAAGACACTAACCGAAGAACAAAACAAATGGCAGATCAACCCAAAAACGACTTTAGTGGCGCAATATTTCAGGCTCCCGTTAACTTTGGCGACAAGAATCAAGGCAACTTCATTGGCACCCAAAATAACTATGCCGCCCCTCAAGCAACCGCAGCCGCCCAACAACTCAAAACCCTATTAGGGAAACTCCGCCAAAAAGATCCCAACGCTACCGACGAGCAACTCTTCGATATGCTTCTCAATGGTTTCGAGACAATGCCGCAGCAAAATCCGCAAAACTGGCAACGCTGGCAAAATATCTTCAGTATTCTTTTCGCTGGAGGAGTCGAAGCCACTAAAATCCTAGTACCCGTTGCTGGCATCCCGATCGAAGTTTTCAAGCGCCTCTACGAAATTTCCCAACGCCACCCCAAACAACTTCCCGGCAACTAAACCCCATACAAATGAGATCGTCCCTCTCTTCTTGCTGAGCAGAACGTTTGGGGCAAAAGCTTGGTAGCGTTCCTGGAAGGCGTGAGCGAAGATGTGAAATAACAATAGGAGAACCGCCATGCAAATCACGATCAACCTGCCTCAAGGCATTGAACTAGACGACACCATTCGCCAACAAGCCGAATATAAAGCTCGTGAATCTTACATTATGGAACTACTCCGCTACGGCAGCATCAGCACAGGCTATGCTGCCCAAATCCTTAACCTCAGCCGCCTAGAAATCCTGGACTTAATGGGGCAGTACAAAATTTCGATTTTTCCAGAACAAACCCCTGAAGAACTTGCCCAAGAAGTTGCCGAAACTCAGAATCTAATTCAGTTGTGATCATCGTCTCCAACACCACACCCCTCAGCGAACTAGCCAAAATTGATCGCCTTGATCTGCTGCAAACACTGTTTACCAAGATTCTCATTCCTCCAGCCGTTTACACAGAATTGACCACAGGCAATCATCCTGCCACTACTGCTATTCCTGCCGCCACCTGGATAGAAACACGAGTTGTCAATCAGGCTGAAAGAATTGAACAACTTCTGCAAACCCCAGGACTTGATCGCGGCGAATGTGCTGCTATTGCTTTGGCACAAGAGCTTAACGCTGATCGACTACTGATGGATGAACGGGCGGGGCGCAGGTTAGCCCAGCAACTAGGATTACCCGTCATTGGCACAATTGGTATTCTGCTGCTTGCCAAACGGCTAGGAATTTTGAATGAGATCACCCCTCTCCTCAACGATTTAATTGATCAAGGAAAATGGATGAGTTCCACCTTTTATCGCCAAGTTCTGCAAATGGCAGATGAATAATAAGGGCATAGCGATCGTCGATGACAACTCCTCTGTGCGCCCCCTAGCCTCTTCACTTCACTCCAAAAAATAAACCCGTCCCGTCTCTCAACTGTGGGAAGGTATGGATGTCGATTAATCCTCCCGTCCAAGTAAGAAAGTTTCAGTAATACTGAGTACGTGCTACAACAAGAAAGATGATTCAGGCATAATTTCTAGCTGGCTGTAATTACAAGTTCTAGCCTATGCACTCTCTATCTCTTGACCGTAATCCCTGTGTCTTACTCGTAGAAACAGACGAAACCTTTGCCGATCGCATCAGTCTGGATTTGAGAGAAGCAGGCTATCATACTGTTGTTGCTTCTGATGCTAGCAGCGGTTGGCATCAAACCTGTGAGCTCCAACCTGCGATGGTAGTTGTAGATCGAGCACTCTCAGGAGAATCGGGACTGAAGTTGTGCTCTCAAATCAGATCTACAGGCTCTCGTATCCCCATACTCCTACTCATGGCTCGCGATACAGTGGAAGATCGAGTGGCTTGTCTAGAGTCGGGAGCTGATGATTATTTCCTGAAACCTTATCGCAGTGAACCATTTTTGCAAATGGTGCGCCTATATTTGGAACCAGAAGCAGGTGTTACAGAACATCTACGGTTTGGAGAGCTAACATTAGACTTAACTACACGCAGAGCAATGCGAGGTGGACGGACAATTGACCTGACAATGAAGGAGTTTGAACTCCTGAAGTATTTGATGATGCATCCCCGCGAAGTGTTAACCCGTGAACAAATTTTGGAAAATGTTTGGGGTTACGATTTTCTGGGAGAGTCGAATGTGATTGAGGTCTATATTCGCTATTTACGTCTAAAAATCGAAGATGAGGGCGAAAAGCGTTTGATTCAGACAGTGCGAGGTGTAGGTTACGTCTTGCGGGAGTCTTAGAATCTATCCGAAAGGTTGAGATGAGAAAAGGAACCGCAGATACACGCAGATACACGCAGATGATTACAGCTATTTTTGTCACTGAAAGAACTTTTCGGATCAGTTTTTCAAGCTTAAAAATAAAGAAAATATTAAATTTTTAGTTGTCTCATCTGAGGTGAGGCAATATTGAATGCCGTTTGTAGCAATCAAAAATGACTTATGAAGTGTCGAATTAGTTTATTAGGAATCACCCTGAGTATTTTGCTGCTTGGCTGTGCGGCTTCGGGGCCAAATCAAGTTACAACTCAGAGCCCGTTAAAGTCTGGCGAAAAGTTACCAACTCCCTCATTAGTCTCATCCTCACCCAATGACTTAGGCCAAATGTTACCAATTTCTGCCCAGGCACAGATGGCTGGTAAGCAGATTTCCCTGGAAGTGGCCCAAACTCCCGAACAACAAGCAATGGGGTTGATGTATCGAACATCTCTAGCGGATGACCGAGGGATGTTGTTTTCCTTCAATCCGCCGCAACCTGTAGGCTTTTGGATGAAAAATACCAAAATTGCCCTAGATATGGTTTTTCTGCGCAATGGAGAAGTAAAAGCGATCGAGGCTAATGTCCCACCCTGTACCGAAACTCCCTGTCCTACTTATGGGCCAAGGGAAATAATTGACCAAGTGATTGAACTGCGAGGGGGACGGGCTGCTGAAATTGGACTCAAGGTGGGCGATCGCGTGACCATTAAGTTCCTGGATAACAAGACGGCACCATCTCCCAAGCCTCATTCTTAATTTTTATTGATTTTATTAAAAATTTCATTCCACTTTTTGCAGTTTTGTATAAAAAGTAAGATACTCTTTCATAAGGTAGATTTGGAAAGGGCTAAGACTCCGATATCCTTATCCAAGAAATGCCTGTTGATGCTTGGTTTCACATACCGAGCTAAAAATGAGAGGGCGTTACGCAAGTTAGCATTGGTGCATAGTCGCCAAGTCACGGTGTGAGGTTGGTGTAACCCAGAGCGTAGGTTCAGTCCTTGAATCTTTGACTTTACAGATAGCTTTGAGAAAAGCGGTGGAGTAAAAGAAATTAAGCAAGGTTTGCTTGAAACTCTGGAAGCTTTGATTGCGTCACCAGTTGAACAAAGCTTGATTTACCGTCTAAATCTGTCGGCAAGTCGAGCTACGATCTTTCTGGTACTGAAATTCTACTGGACGACAAAAAGTTAAGGCAGATTATTGAGGTAAATCTCAGGTTTGCAGTGATTTCTGTCACAAGTCTCAAGGCTTCTAAGCCTCAAGATAAGAGGAGAGAAATTGAAAAACAGTAGACACATTAAAGAGTGGCCACCAATGGTTCAAGGAAGCATTCTCATAAATTCACAATGAAACAGAAAACAGGAGGTGAAAGTAACAATGGCACCCGCAACTTATTCAAGATTTCTTCGCTTTCTTCAAGAAGAATTAGCAATTTCTAGAGATTCAATCGCGATCGCGCAACGGCGTAGTGAAAAAGATCCCGGACCTTTGCCCATGATTCTCTGGCAGTATGGTTTGGTGACTCTGAAGCAACTAGATCAAATTTATGACTGGCTGGAGACTGTCTAAGGCTGCATGAATTCGAGGAGAGGAGACAACTAATGTCTAAATACTTATGCTTGCGGGTTAAGTTAACCCCTAAGCAAGTAAAAATATTGTGTTTCAATTCGCAATTTATGTCAATACAAACAAAGAACGGGTCGCGCTTGCGGCCCGTTCTTTTGATCTGCTTAGGATTTGGCAAATACCCTAGCAGCAGCAGCAACACCAGCGCCAGGAGTCATGGATTCATACCCCAATTCATGTAGAGTTGCTTCCAGAGAACCAATCGCTGCAAGCAGATCGCGATCGCTCACAAATCCTAGGTGACCGATGCGGAAAATTTTCCCCTTCAAGTGGTCTTGTCCCCCAGCCAGAATAATATCAAAGCGCTTTTTCATGACGCTACGGATTTTTTCTGACTCCACAGACACAGGTGCCACAGCCGTAATCGCCGGACTAGCAGCCTGATCTGGGGCAAATAATGGTAAAGAAAGCGCCTTCATCGCCTCGCGGCTGGCTGTCATCAGACGTTGGTGACGGGCGAATATCGATTCTAAGCCTTCCGCTTGCATCATGCGCAGTGCTGCCTGTAGGGCGATAATTAGATTTACCGGCGGAGTAAAAGGACTGGTATTTTTCGCAGCAGATTTACTATACGGGCCCAAATCCAAGTAGAAGCGTGGCAGTTTAGCAGTTTTGTAAGCTTCCCAAGCTTTGGGACTGACACAGACAAACCCCAGTCCAGGAGGAATCATGTAGCCTTTTTGAGAACCAGAGGCTACGACATCAATTCCTAAATCATCTATCGGTATATTCACCGCCCCTAAGCTGGTAACAGCGTCAACGATCATCAGGGCTTCGCCATGTTCTTTGACATAACGATTAATGGTTTCCAGGTCGTTGAGAACGCCTGTAGATGTCTCTGAGTGGGTGATGATCACAGCTTTGATTTTCTTGTCTTTGTCAGCAACAAGTTTTTCTCTAAACTGTTCGGTGTCTAAAGGTTTACCCCATTGGGCAGTAATTTTTTCGACATCTAGACCAAAAGCAATACTTAATTCAGCCCAGCGATCGCCAAATTTACCATTACATCCCACCAAGACGCGATCGCCTGCACTCAGGAAGTTAATAATCCCAGCTTCCATCGCACCCGTGCCGCTAACCGTTAAAGTTAGGACATCATTTTTAGTCTGGTGTAGCCATTTGAGGTTTTGGGTTACCTCTGCCATGATTTCACTAAATTCGCCGCTACGGTGCCCAATTGGGTGCTTTGCCATAGCAAGTAATACTTGTTCTGGTACCGGCGTCGGTCCAGGAATCATTAGCATCAGCTTGTTGTCCATTTCGTCTTGCCTCTCTCTTCTCGCTTCCCATAATCCAGGATTGCACAACTTCCACTCAGAAGGGCATCACGCCACAACTGATCCAAAAAGGACTGGTGCAGGAGATGACAATAAAATAGGTTGGTTCGTTTGTCAATTCCTTTCCCAATCCCTAATCTTAGGAATTAAAATTAAGTACTTTTTCCTACTCAGGACTCAGTGCTGATTGGTGTGACTTCGGGTTTCTGACCTAGAGGAAAAACATCTGGAGAGCGTTCTTTATCCAAGCTCGCGTTGTTGAGAGACCAACGATATTCGACAGGCAAATTAGCTCGCTGACAACTTTGTTCAACTTGTCTCTGCTGAGCTAGGGCTTTGCGAAGGGTGCTAATCAGTTGATGAACTTGCTCTCTAACCGCCGGTTGTTGATTGACAGCAAACGAAGTTTGGCGTTCTAGAAGTTGTAGAAGCAGTTCGTAATGAACATAGGACGGAAGGGGGATTGGCTCCATGAAACCTTGCTTACCTCAAATGGACGAATCGGCGATCTGGTTAGAGCTTTTTGTAAGCATGGTGCTAGCTGTGTACAACTCTCTTTGAGTCGAGCAAGCACCAGCATTATGCACCGGCGGCTCACGATTGAAAGATGTACGGGGCGCACTTTAGCGCCCCGCATCCCGCTCACTTGTTATTGCAATTGACAAGCCGTTCGTGGCTTACTCTTCACTCCTTTGAAACATCTCGGCGATCGCTGCTGCTGGATCGGGCTGTTTTACCAATGACTCGCCGATTAGAACGGCTGCAGCACCCGCAGATGCTACCGTTTCTAAATCTGAGCTTTTATGCAGCCCTGACTCGCTAACAACCAAAATGCCACGCTTCTGTAGCAAGTCTCCTCGCTGTTCCAGAAGTTGACAGGTTGTTTGCAAATCAACCGAGAAATCTTCTAAGTTGCGATTATTAATACCTACTAGGGTAACGCCATCTAGAGACAAAACACGGTCTAACTCTTCTTGAGTATGAACTTCGATCAAGGGTGTCATTGACAAAGCTTTGACAATTTTGACAAAGTACTGCAGGTCTTGATCTGACAGGATTGCAGCAATCAGTAAAACTGCATCGGCTCCGTAGCTTCTTGCCAGGTAAATTTGGTAAGGATAGATAATGAATTCCTTACATAACAATGGCAATTCCACAGCAGCGCGAACTTTCGCTAAATTGTCCCAGCTACCTTGAAAGAATTTTTGATCTGTCAGCACTGAGATAGCACTGGCACCGGCTTGACTGTAAGATTGAGCGATCGCCACTGGGTCAAAATCCTCGCGGATCACTCCCTTACTGGGAGAAGCTTTTTTGACTTCTGCAATCAGAGCGGGACGTGTCTTACCTGAGATCAAGGCTTTGAGAAAGTCACGGGGGGCCGGGGAATTTTGTACCCGCTTCCGTAACTCTACCAAAGGTACACGTTCCCGCATCTGGTCAACTTCTACCTCTTTTTGCCAAACAATTTCTTCCAGAATATGGCGCGGTTGGGCGTCTGGGACTTTAACTTGATAGCGAATTATGCTGAGGTCAATAGCTGGATTGGGTGAACGTCGGCGAATTTGCATTAATTGGTCAGTTGTTAGTTGTTAGTTGTTAGTTGTTAGTTGTCGTTTGTCATTGGCTTTTAACTAATCACCAATGACCAAGGACCACTGACCAATGACTAATGGCTCATGACAGCTCGTTTGTAGGCTTCGTCCAGTACTTCTGAGAGAGTAGGATGAGCATGGACTAAATAAGCGAGGGTGTTCACGGACTGGCGCTGCGCGATCGCATTCGAGGCTTCATGAATCAAATCCGAGGCATGAATACCGAGGATATGAACTCCCAGAACCTCTCCTGTATCTTTACGGTAGATTACTTTAGCGATACCGTCAGCCTCTCCTTCAGCGATCGCCTTAGAATTGCCTTTAAAGTACGACCGTACCGCTGCTACTTCAAAGCCTTCTTTTTCACCTAATTCTTTGGCTGCTGGCTCTGTCATTCCCACGTAGCTGATTTCTGGATGAGTGAATGCTGCTGCTGGGATGCTGTGATAGTCTACGGTACGGTGACGCCCACAGATATTTTCCACGGCTGCGATACCTTGAGCAGATGCGGCGTGAGCTAACATCATTTTGCCTGTAGCATCACCAATTGCCCAGAGGTGTGGTACTGCTTCACCTGCTGAGAGTACTGCCATTGTGTCATCGACTGTAATAAAACCCCGTCGATCTGTTTCAAGGCCTACAGTCTCCAGTCCTAGATTTTTGGTAGCTGGAATGCGACCGGTTGCGACTAAACAAGCGTCTACTTCGAGAATGTCTACCACTTTTTTGGTTTTGGCATCAGCTAGTTCAATCACGACTGGCGTTCCTGGCGTTACTTTCATTGCCAGTACTCCTACATGAGTTTCAATGTCACGGGGAGTAATTAGTATGCGTGTTGCCAGTTTCGCAATATCTGGGTCAAAGGTTGGCATCAGTTGGTCTAGGGCTTCAATCATGGTGATTTCTGAGCCTAGGGATGTGTAAATATCTGAGAATTCTAGACCGATGTAACCACTGCCAATAATTGCTACCCAGTTTGGTATTGACTCTAGCTTTACGGCGTCGTCACTGGTAAATACAGTTTTTCCGTCAATCTGAATCCCTGGAGGTACAAAGGGAATTGAACCTGTGGACAGAATAATATCTTTGGCTGTGATCGTTTTGTCGCCGCTGTCTGTAGCAATTGTTACCTTTTGTTGTCCAGCTACTTTACCCCAACCTTGAATAATATCAACACCTGAGCGTTTGAGGCTATTTGTGAGATCACCACGAATTTTGCTCACAAGATTGTTGGCGTGATCGGCGATCGCTCCTCGATCAAACTCGACGCCTCCAATTTGAATTCCCAAGGACTTGAGGTGGTGGGTGTTTTTTAAATCCCGCACCCGTCCCGATGCTGCTAATAAAGCTTTGGAGGGAATACAGCCTCGATTTACACAGGTTCCCCCCATTTCAGCAGACTCAATAATTGCGGTCTTCAAGCCACAACCTACCGCATGTAAGGCAGCACCATGTCCGCCTACTCCGGCACCTATAATCACTAAATCGTAATCAAATTCCTGACTCACATTCATCTCCTGCTGCCCATAGCTCTCCCTATTGTCAACTTGACTAATTACAGAGCGCAAGCCCCTCTTGAGATTCACGCCTTGTGGAGTGTCAGCCAAGGTCAGTCGTAACTGCTGAGGTTTTAGTTTATAGCTTCAAAACCCTCAAATTTTTTATTTCTTATTGGCCATTTAAATTTCCCCAAATTACTGGTTGTATTGTGGAAAATTTAATTAGGTCTTCTCCAATTTAAAACAGTATTTTAGGAATCCAACATTATGCATGAGCATCCAGAAAATCTAAGGCTTGCGGCCGAAGTAGCTTTTTTCGAGTCCCTTGACCAACTACAGAATATCTTGGCACAGGAAGGTCAAACAGAGGAATCTGAGTATCTGGGTTCAGAAGATTACCTGGCCCAGATTTTTCCTGACTCAAAAGCTATGGATGACGCTGTAGCTGATCTTGATGCATTTTTTGGAGATGTACCGCAACTGCTAGATGGGGAGGATGAGGTTGTCGGTTGAGTTCTGATTGGGCACGACTTCATTCCTATATTTTGATTGATCTATCTTTTTCCCCGCTCCACACCTCTTTTACTGACGTTGGCGTTTGGCTTCGTACAAGATCAAAGCAGCAGCGATCGCCACATTTAAAGACTCTACTTCTGGACTAAGCGGAATTTTCACTTTTTGGTCTGCTTTTTGCGCCAATTCAGTCGTAAGTCCCGCTGCTTCATTGCCCAACAGAATCAGGGTAGGACAGCGTAAGTCGATGTCCCAATAACTCAAAGTCGCAGAGGGTACTGTTGCTACAACCTGTATGCCTTGAGTTTGGCATTGAGCAACCACATCTTGCAAATTAGGACTGACTACCATAGGGAGACGGAACCACTGTCCTGCAGAGGATCGCAAAACTTTCGGATTATCTAAATCCACACTGTCAGTACTCAGCCACAAGCGCTGGGTACCAGCAGCGGCACAGGTTCTAATTATCGTTCCCAGATTGCCTGGATCTTGCATTGTCTCCAAGGCCAAGCCGATGGAAGTGAGTAGAGGAGAATCTGCTTGTTGCTCTGAATCGCCAGGAAAAATGCGCTCTGCTGTGGCTACGACGCCATCTGGGTTAACTGTAGTGGCGATCGCCCCCATTACCTCATTACTGACAACTTCTGCGCGTTGACACCGAGAAGCCGCCTCTTGCCAAAGTTGTGGATGACGTTCTTGCCATTGGGGGGTGCAGCAAATTGTTACTAGGGGGTAATCTACCGCACAAGCTTCCTCTACTAGATGCGTCCCCTCCAATAAAAACTTTTGCTGCTCCCTGCGTCCCTTAGCTGTGTGCAACTTTTTAATTTCCTTGACCAAAGGATTCTGAGTACTTGTCAGCATGAAGATTTTTTCTTTAAGATTTTGGATTTTAGATTGGCGAGCATCCAAAATCTGATTTTTCCTTAGCCGCTTACTAGGAGGGTGGTGAGCCTAATTTTTAATTTGTGATGCGGAACCGGGGACTTGAACCCCGAAGTCCTTGCGGACACTAGAACCTGAATCTAGCGCGTCTACCAATTCCGCCAGTTCCGCTGGTTGTTTAGTTTGTTATGCAGTTCCTAATAATGCAGCAATTTCTAAAATTAGTCAACTAATTTTTTTGTCTCGCCAAAAAAAGACGAGTCAATAAAATCCTAAAACAGCCACTAAGCATAAATACAATTCTGGACATCTACCATCTTTCAGGTAAAATCAGAACCAAATTTTAAAAATTGCAAAGAAACTTGCTGAATCTGGAGGATAGACCCATCATTCACTCTCTGAGCCCGAAAGAAACCCACTCTCTGCCTGAAGAAGACAAGTCAGTTCTACAGATTTGGGGCAGATCCGCGCTACATGGACAGGTCAAAATTAGCGGTGCGAAAAACTCTGCTTTGGCAATTATGGCGGGTGCTTTACTGTGTCCCGAAGATTGCCGACTGCGCAACGTCCCGGCCCTGGTAGACATTAAGCGGATGAGCCAAATTCTCTCAGCGATCGGCGTCAAGGTAGAACGAAATGGCGAAACTTTAGACATCAATGCAGCCGACCTTGGAAACTCACAAGCACCTTACGAGTTAGTCAGCCAACTGCGAGCTAGTTTCTTTGTGATTGGTTCAGTGCTAGCGCGGTTGGGAGTCGCACGAGTGCCCTTACCTGGTGGTTGTGCGATTGGTGCCAGACCTGTAGACTTGCACGTGCGGGGGCTACAAGCTCTGGGTGCACAGGTACATATCGAGCATGGAGTTGTCCATGCTTACGTGACTGGAAGTAGCAAAAAGTTACAAGGGGCAAAAATTTATCTGGACTACCCCAGCGTAGGTGCCACAGAAACCTTGATGATGGCTGCAACTTTGGCGGAAGGGGAAACAACGATTGAAAATGCGGCCCAAGAACCAGAAGTTGTAGATTTGGCGAATTTCTGTAACGCGATGGGAGCCAAAGTTTATGGTGCTGGCACAAATAGCATCACTATTGTTGGCGTTCCTAGCTTACATTCGGTGGATTATTCAGTCATTCCTGACCGAATTGAAGCAGGGACATTTTTAATTGCTGGAGCAATTACTCATTCTGAAATCATTCTCTCTTCTGTGGTGAAAGATCATCTGACGCCTGTGATTGCTAAGCTGCAAGAAATTGGTGTGAAAGTAGTTAGTGAGGGAAATAATTGCTTAAGGGTTGTTCCTGGAGCGCTACGGGGAACTGATATTGAAACCTTGCCTTATCCAGGTTTTCCTACGGATATGCAAGCGCCATTCATGGCATTACTAACCCAAGCTGAAGGGGACAGCATTATCACCGAAACAGTGTTTGAAAATCGGCTGGGTCACGTTCCAGAGTTGAACCGTATGGGTGCAGATATTCGAGTCAAAGGCAACAATGCGATCATTCGGGGTGTGCCTATGTTATCAGGGGCACCTGTGGTGGCGACAGATTTACGAGCATCTGCTGCGCTAGTTCTGGCTGCGCTGGCTGCTGAGGGCAAAACGACGATTCAGCGATTGCATCACCTAGACCGGGGTTACGACGATTTGGAGGGCAAACTGCGGGGACTGGGAGCGAAAATACAGCGGGTTAAGGATGATGCAGAAGTAGAGGAAATTTCGGCGGTTGAAACTGAAGTAATTGTAACGCCGCAGTAATTGTTAGCGGTTAAGTAAAAGATTGGTTGCAATTAAGCAAAAGTCAGTCCTAAGTTTGGACAACGACCTACTTCTGTTGTCTAAGTATTTGTCCCACACTCACCCGATATGGTTGAGATGTGGGGCTTGGGGCTGAGGCAATTAAATATTTCCGAAAATTAATTATTGAACTCTATGGCAACATTAATCAATACACTTTTGGCAGTGCCAACTTGGTAGGTAGCGCTGCTCTCGACACCACGATTTACTACAAAGGTGCAAATGGTCTAGATTTAATTGCTGTTGTACAAGATGTGACCAATGTACCTGTAGATAACTTGGTCTTTTGCACTTGAATTGTTTGTGGAGTTTAATGTTCGGTAGAGGCGCACGGCTGTCATTATACAAGATTGCACGAATAAGTAAGAGCGAAGCATTTGCATCTAAAAATTCTGCTTTGAGTGATAAATTTAAGCGCCAATGCGAGAGCACCTAGCAGCTAAAGTCCCAACGAGTGAACTCGCAGCTACACAAACCAAGTCCGCCTGCGCGGACTATATAGCGCTACGCGCTATAGTTAGGACAATAATGTAATAATAGAGAAATAAATCAATAATTTCAAATAGTATGGCTAAACCTTATAGTTACGACTTGCGTGTCATTTGTGATTGAAGCAGTTAAAAGAGGAAAAAAGAAAATAGAAGTGAGTCGTTTTTTTAACATAAGTCGAAATACTTTAGACTTATGGCTCAAACAAGAAAAAGAAACGGGAGACTATAAACCAAAGAAACCCATCGTCAAAGGAACTCGACCAAAAATCGAAGATTTAGAGCAATTTGGCCAATTTGTGGACAAAAACCGGGGGAAAACCCAAAAAGAAATGGCTCGATTATGGGGAAATAATGTCAGTCAACAAAATATTAGTTATGCTTGTAAAAAATTGGGCATTACTCGTAAAAAAAAACCTATGGTTATCAAGAACGCTCGGTCGAAAAAAGAAGATAGTTTACCGAAAAATTAGCAGAAATAGACCCGAAAAAGAGAGTTTATGTAGATGAAGCTGGATTTGATAACAGAGAAGATTATCCCTATGGGTATAGCTTAAAAGGGTCAAGATGTTATGAGCTTAAATCTGGTCGAAGAACAGAAAGAGTGAGTTGGCTATCAGCATTAAAGTCAGGAAAATTATTAGCTCCTTTAACTTTTAATGGTTCATGTAATCGAGATTTATTTGAGACTTGGTTAAGAGATTGTTTAATCCCTAAATTAGAACCAGGAGACGTTATTATTATTGATAATGCCAGTTTTCATAAAGGGGGAAATCTTAGAAAAATTGCCGAAGAAGCCGAAGTGGAAATCTGGTATTTACCACCATACTCTCCCGATTTAAATAAAATAGAGAACTGGTGGGCTGTTTTAAAAACATGGATGAAACAAAGGCTGAAAGAATTTGAAACTGTACGAGAATGTGTAGACGCAGCTTTCCTAAATTGTCCTAATGTATGCGCGTAGCGCTATAACAATATTCAGCCTGCGTAGGCAGGCTTCGTTCTTGTAGCCGCGAGTTCACTCGTCTCTCGTCTCGTCGGGCCTCTTTATTCACTCAGTCTGGAAGGCTGGGGCTACAAAAACAAAGCCTACCTGCGTAGGCTATTAAATGCATTTTCAGAGAGAAATGGTATCAGCTATTTCTAACTAGATGCCAAAATTTCTGCTAATGCTTCTTTCACCGTTGGATACTGATAGTTAAAACCATAGCTAGTCGTTCTTTTTGGTAATACTTGTTGACCTTCTAAAACAACTTTTGCACCTTCTCCTAAAAGTGCTTCTAAAGCAAAGCTAGGAACCGGTAACCAAGAAGGACGATGAAGCGTTTCCCCAAGAACCTGACAAAGTTCTGACATCCGCACAGGATTAGGTGCTGTAGCATTAAAAATGCCTTCCATGTCGTCTCTGGTCACGGCTTCTATAATTAAATTCACGAGGTCATCCCGGTGAATCCAGGAGAACCACTGATTTCCTGTACCGATAGGCCCACCTGCAAAAAGTTGGAAGGGAGGGATCATTTTTGCCAGTGCACCTCCATTTCCTAAGATAATCCCGAAGCGTAGAATCACTAACCGAACATCCGCATATTTGACTTTCTGGGCTTCTGTTTCCCAGGTTCGACAAACTTCTGAGAGAAAATCGTTACCACTGGGGCTATTTTCATCAAAGGTGGCGGTTTCGCTGGTTCCGTAGTAGCCGATCGCGGAAGCGTTTACTAACACGCGAGGTTTGGGGTTAGCTTTGGCGATCGCTTCGACAATTTTTTGTGTACTCAGTTTACGACTATCGAGAATCTCCTGCTTGTGTTTTGGTGTCCAGCGACTTTCGGCGATCGGTTCTCCTGCTAGATGTACCACCGCGTCGCAACCGGCGATCGCTTCTTGCCAGGAACCCGATACTGTGGGAGTGTAAGGAACTATTTCCAAATTCGGGAAAGTACGAGTTGCAGATGTTTTGTTACGAGTTAAGATTAGGGGTTGATGTCCTTTTGCCTGGAGTTGTTCTACTAGGCGGCTGCCTACAAATCCTGTTGCTCCAGTAATTGCTACTTTCATTTTTGAGTTTTAGTTACCTGTAGATTGTTCCGTTTCGCTGTAGCCCATGTCGTTAACTTCGGCGTAGCGATTCATAAAGCGCATGAAGCGTTCCCAGTGGTCTTCCTGCGGAATCTCAAATTTGCACTCCACACGCTGTAAATCATCGCCTTCCGGACCAGCGAACACAAATTGTACCGAAGAAGGTTCAACGGCGATTGACCCTTCTTCATCTGTCAAAAGTAGGGAATTATGAGAGCGTTTGGTGAAACTGTTGAATTTTTCGATCGCTTTTAAAGAATTAAAGGTCATCAATACAGAACGGACGCCAGTGTTACGATTCCGTCGCAAACTGACATTACTTAATTCTTCTGAAATACCTTCAAAAAATTGAATTGAGGGAGTCTGGGAAGTCATTTAAAGCAGGAATAATATTAAATTTAGTATACAAAACTTAAAAGCAGTAAGGGTAACGAAGGCACTACTGCTTGTAGGCAAACAATTCCTAAGCTAAGCTTCAACAATCGTGAAGCTGAGGTATTGACGATATTATGGCAAACGAGGAACATTTAGCGCTCCTCAAGCAAGGGGTGGAGACTTGGAATCATTGGCGGGCAAACAATCATCAAATATTGGCAGACCTTAGCCGTGCTGACCTCAGAGGAGCAGAACTCAGTGGTACAGACCTCAAAGGGGTAAACCTGAAAATGGCAAGCCTCAGTGAGGCAAACCTCAGTCGTGCTGACCTAAGCCGTGCTGACCTCAGTGGCGCTAATCTCAGGATGGCAAACTTCAGCAAGGTAAAACTTAGTAGCGCTGACCTCAGAGGCGCATACCTGAGTTTGGCAAACCTCAGCAAGGCAATACTGAGAATGGCAAACCTCAGTGAGGCTAACCTCAAAATGGCCAACCTCAGTGAGGCTAACCTCAGTATGGCAAACTTCAGTGGCACAAATCTCAGCGGTGCAAACCTAGAACAAACTATCGCATTAGATACCAATTTCCACAAAGCAATATTTACGGGAAGCTGTCTGGAAGATTGGCAGACGAACGGCGATACTAACTTTGATGGAGCAATTTGTGAGTATGTTTATCTGCTGCATAATCAACAGGATCGCCGTCCTAATAAGGGAAATTTTGCCCCCGGAGAGTTTACTAATCTATTCCAAAAGTCTCTAGATATTGCTGAGGTAAGTTTTCCTGTTGAAACTAATGTAGTTGCAGTTACTCGGATTGAGGGCGACATCCACAACTATGCCTCAGAACAAAGTTTAGCTGAAGTAGCGGCTGAAATTCAGCAACTATTAGAACAATTAGAACAAGCTTATCCCACAAATACCCCACTAGAAAAACTCTTAGCAGTAACAGGTGCTGTGAGAATTATTGAGACTAATCCTCTTCTAAAAGCCAGGATAATGGATGCTTTGAAATTATCTGGTACTGAAGTTTTTCAACAGTTAGTTGACCATCGGTTAAGTAAGATTTTGTTGGCAGCTTTAGAAGATTGACAGTTGTTAGTTATTTGTTGTTGGTTGTTTGTTGTTAGTGAACAACGGACAACTGACAACTGTAGGGGCGGGTTTAGTAGATAATTTTTGCTACTAACCAATAATTTATTTACAAAACCCGCCCCTACCAAACAGGCGAGTTTACAAAAACCGCCCCTACCAAACAAGCGAGTTTACAAAAACCGCCCCTACCAAACAAGCGAGTTTACAAAAACCGCCCCTACCAAACAGGCGAGTTTACAAAAACCGCCCCTACCAAACAGGCGAGTTTACAAAACCCGCCCCTACCAAACAGGCGAGTTTACAAAACCCGCCCCTACCAAACAAGCGAGTTTACAAAACCCGCCCCTACCAACTGACTAATCAATAGTCAGATCCAGAACCATAACGCCATGCATCCAGCAAACGATGGTAGTAATATTGCTGCATTGGGGGCAAATTTTTTACAGTAAAATTCATCAGCTTCCCCAAGGGATAAAAACTGGAATAAGCACCCAAATTTATATAATGAACCATCCAATCTAACAAAGTTGTCAGCCCAACTTGAGGAATCACCGGAAGTACCAAACCCGGTTTAGTTAATGATGTCAACAAAAGTGTTTTTGATAGTCCAGGAAACTGCACAACATCTTGCAAAAATGGTCGCAATACATCGTCTCCAAGCTGTTCCATTGACTGAAAAACACCAGTAAGTAGTCGGTTAATTTGATTGGGGGATAACTGTTGTTCAATACCGACACTCATCGCTCTTTGAAATAGCCAAGTAACAGCAATATTAGGTTGATAAGGTTGTAGCTGCGCTAAGGGCTCTCGCGTCAGAGCGTCATTCACCAATGCATCATTAATCCCTTCTGTCAAGCGTTTTAAGTGTCGCACCATTGAGCCAAATCCACCAAAGCTTACTGGCGATTGATTGCCACTGCTATCTCCCACTGGTAAAATGCGGCTCCAAGGCATCCTAATCGGGCTTTTGCGGTAGGAGGGAAAGAAGCCAAACAGCACCCGTTTAAAGTCTATTTGCGACAATTCTACACCTTGGTATTCAGGTAATAGGCGCAGATATTCCTCGAATAAAAACTCTAAACTGGGGCGTTGTGGGTGCGCATCCAGGTAGGTAAATAAGTAAGTTGTTCTACCATCCCTCGCTGGAAATGCTTCCCAGAAGTATTGGCATTGATTTTGAATTGGTGTGAAAGAAACGATAAGGTCGCCGGTTTCGTTGTTAGGAAAACCTTGAGCGCAGCTACCGACAACTAAGCAGACGCCTTCCGGTTTTTCCCCATTACGAGCCTGCTGAATAATGGGAGAAAAGTTTCCCATGGCATCGATTAGCAAGCGTGTTTTTAGGCTGCCAGTAGCATCAACGATCACACCATCAGGATGAACAACTGCCCCCCGAAAAGGTGTATTTTCAAAAAGCTTACCGCCTGCATTCAGAAATTTTGTCTTGAGGGTATCGAGGAGAAATATTGGGTCAACACCAATATTAAGAACGTCTTTTATCCAGAAATCTTTACCTTCAAAAAAGCTGATGCGAGCTGGGTTATAAAAACTGGCGATCGCTTGCTCTAATTCAGCTTCTGAAAGTAATTCAAGTTGTAAAAATACATCTAACTCTTTGCGGGAAATATTCCATTCTTGCTCTCTACCCCGCAATATTCCTCGCTCAATTAATGCAACTCGCCAACCCTGTTTTTGTAAAGCACAGCCGATTAAAATTCCCAACGTGCCGCCACAAATGACCACATCCCAATCTACCGTTTCTAAAGGTTCAAGGCTTTCTTGAATTGCTTGTGGTACTGGTGTCGTGTTTTCCCGTAAAGCTTGCCAAAGGCGGTCAGCACCTCGCAGACCTCCGAGGACATTTCCTGGTAACTGTTGGAGAATTTGTTCGGTTTTGCTCATGGGTTTCTCTCCTTGCTGAGATGCTCCCCCTAGATCTTAATCGGCAAGTGTCTAGAGTCTCAGATCCTGTTCGCTGACCACAGCCCTTCGCGGGGTAAATTGAGTTATTTTGGGTTTAAATGCCCAAAATCCGTGTTACTTTTGAGAAATTAGAACCCCATACAGGCTTTTTCTCTGAAGAGTGAGAGAGGAGATTTCTTATAAATCTTCAGTATCAGCAATGGAGGGTGAAGAGGGTTCGGAGAGTGGGAGAAGGATGTAGAAAGTCGTTCCATCTTGGGAACTGGAATGAAAAGAAATCTGTCCTCCATGAGCGTCAATAATTGATTTAGCGATCGTTGTTCCTAGTCCGGTGCCACTATGCTTTCCATAAGTCACAAATGATTCAAATAAGCGGTCTTTGATGACTTCTGGGATACCTGGCCCGTTATCGCGGATCGTTAGGTGAGCGCCTTCCTCGTTTACAATCGCCGTGAGTTCGACACGACCTCCAAAACCTTTAAAAGCCTCGACAGCGTTACTCACCAAATTTTGCACAACACGCATGAGCTTGTTTTCATCAACCTTCACTACCGCATCTGCTACTTGCATCACAAACTCAATTTTTGCCTCATTAAAATAAACGCGGTTGAGCTTTTCAAAACGCTTCAAAGCGACAACAAGGTTAACAGGTTGTTTATTTAAAACAGCATTGCCTTTCACAAATTCCAAGAATTCTTCTGCCATTGCTGACATACGTTGAGCCTGGGCTTGAATCATATCGCACCACTCAATTGTTTCTTCATCGGGGTGCTGTTCCTTAACCATGCCACTTGCTAAATTAATCCCACTCAAGGGACTTTTGAAATCATGAATGATTGTGTTGAGCATTTCCCCAACTAAGACCATTTTCTCTTTGTGAACTAGCTGTTTCACATATTCATCTGTAGATTCCCTGAGACGTTGAATCATGTAACTAAACAATTTGATTACCGCCTGCCCTTTGGCAGCATACAAGATGTCCATCAGCCTGTTACCGGGAATCTTTGCCAGGATGGCGTCCTCGTAGACAACTGCTTGGGTGCTGCGCGGTTTTCCATCCAAAACCCCAAGTTCCCCAAAAAAACTATTGGGTAAGGCTTTGGTTAGGCTTTGATATTGATTGGAGCCTGTGCGTTTTCTAAATTCTACTTGGCCTTCCAAAACCAGGTATAAGTAATCTGAGAGATCACCTTCTTCAAAAAGAACTTTTTGACTAGGTACGTTCTCGACAATCGTTATTTTGCACAGTTCTGCTGATTGCTCTGGGTCAAAAAAAGAAAAAAATTTATGCGATTCCAGATCCATAGGAGAACAACCTATATCGTGAGTCTCAAACGTGGCTTGATTTTATCTTGACATCCTTCCCTGGTTTAAAAAACAATAGGATTTTTCAGGAATAGGCAGCGGCTATAGTAACCCCGGTAGACGCTCTTAGGTGCTGTGGGGCTTACTTGCATTGCCATTTTAGCTGTTGTAGGTTAAAAGTGTCGTTGCTTTGGGTTGATGCTGGAGGAGAGCCGGACGAGAGCCGAACGAGTGAACTCGCGGCTACAGGAACGAAGCCTGCCGGAGCCGGCTGAATTCGGGCGATCAGCTTTCGCTGGTGCGCTTTGTGCAATCGCGTTTTCAGTGTTGCGGAACGAAGTTGAGGGCAACGGCGAGGGTCAAGCGCACAGTTCCTTGATTGGAGTCAACAATACCAGATAAGCTGCAAGAAACTGTTGCTATCTTCGTCGGCGCATCTTTTCCATCAATGTCATGAAGAAATTAGTTATTTTCAAAGTCATAGCAACCATCCTCGTTGCGATTGTAATGCTTTATCCGTTTTGGGGCACGACCGGAAATGAAGCTGAAGGCAACGGAGTTTTAGCATCTCTTGGAGCGATGGGCTTGCTCGCTAGCTCAGCAATTGTTGCTGCCTTCATTTTGGGTGTAGCTTTGTATTGTCGGTCGCTGCAAAAGTGCCTGTCACTAATTCAACCGAGTTGCCAAGCCATGAACCCGAAAATGGTGTGGCTGATTTTTGTGCCGTTTTATAACATTGTTGAGGACTTTTTTATTATCCTGAATGTCTCGCGCTCGATAGAACAAGAAGCTCAGATAAATCAGCGTTTAGGAGTAGTAAATAGCTTTGGCAGGGTGTCAGGTTTTGGTTGGTGCATCGCTCAAGTAGCTTCGCTTTTTCCTTCGTTGCTTGGGGAGGCTGCTAGTTTCATTGCTCTGTTTTTTTGGGTTGTTCACTGGCGATTTATTGCCCAGGTGAACACCCTCTTGATCATCGATAGTGTTGATGCCAAAACAACATAGATTGAGTTTAATCAGCTAACGTTGAGCAAAGCCTCGGTTCAGTTAATAAAAAATAATGCAAGCTAGATAAATTATGCAATATGTATTGATTATTCATGAAGTTGAAGATTATGAGTCATGGAAGAAGATTTTTGATGATGCTTCCGATATACGAAGGGAAGCTGGAGAGAGAGCGTATCAGGTTTTAAAATATGAAAGTAATCCCAATAAAGTGGTGCATTTCTCTTCCTGGACATCGATAGATGATGCTAAGAGATTTTTTGAATCTCCCAAACTCGTTAAGATAAGAACTGAAGCTGGAGTAAAGTCTCCGGATTTTATATATTTAGAGCAATTAGAGTCGGGTACTTTGTAGCCTAATCAGTCCGACGAGACGAGTGAACTCGCGGCTACACGAACGAAGCCTGCCTGCGCAGGCTGAAGATTTATAGCCCACGCAGGTGGGCTTTGTTCCTGTAGCCCCACCCTTCAGGGTGCGGGTTTCTTTGATAATAGGCTTGATTTCCGTAAATATACGGATTTCTGCCTTCACCAAATATTTACATAATATTCACAAAATAAATTAGACAATACGAACACCAGTTTTCTTTTATGGGCCTCCTGAATTAGGAAGGTCATCAACAAGCATATTCACGTTCTGAGAGGCTAAATGAATCTAGGTCGGATTATTTCTGGTTTAGTTGTAGGAGCTGCATTAATTTCTACAGCAAGTGATGTACAAGCTCAAAACCGTCGTCCTTCTAGGGTTGCTTCCTTGGGTGAGATGGGATGTCAAAGCTTGAGCAACATAGTAGGATACAAACCTGTTAATGGAGATGTAACTATAGGACGGCAAATATTTAGGGCTGTCGCATATTTAGATGGACAAGCATGGGGATTTCTGAGTGGTAGAGGCGGTATTTCACCAGATCATACCGCAGGGGTAGCTTGCCGACTATCAGCCCCGAACCAAACACCAAGGTTTAGGACATTAACCCTAGCTTTCGGATTCGCTGATAACAGTGAAAAGATTGACTATATTCGACCTAATGCCTCTACAGAACTTCGCTTATCAGTGTATAAAGATGGGAATCTTTATGGTTCACAAAGTATTAGACCTGGTGATATGCTTCGCTGGCCTATTGATGTTCGGAATGCCCGTAGCATTTCATTAGAAGCGAACTGCATTAAAGGGGGAAATAGTACATCCTATGCGGGAAACCCAGAGGTATGTCCTGTTCTTTACTTCTTCCAGGATACTTTGCAGTAATCAGCTTTGGTATAACTTATGAAACGCAGAAAATTTATTCAATATAGTGCACTCGGCAGCGCTTCATTTGTTGTTAATCTCGGTCTACAAAACCCTCAACAAGCAGATGCATTTTTATTTCTCCTGCTCAGAGGTGCAATCATGGATTATGCCTTTGGGGCTTTACTCCAAGGCGCTTTTGCTCTTGCTCGTCGTGCTTGGGGGCGGCGCACTCAAGAGTGGTATGACGGACGTTTAGAGGCTCAATTAGCTCAGAGTCAATTTCTCGGTAATAGTTTCACTAATGTTGCTGTAGCAGAAGTCAGTAATCCTCAATATTCTATTGTTTTAGCTGCTGAACGTAGCGAACAATTGGGTAAGAATGTTGCTTTCAGTTTTCCCCAAATGCGAGATAGTGAACCTAGTGTTGCATCTTTTGCTGGCCCTTCATCTATTGGTATGGCTATTGCTGCTCAATACTTACGAGAAAATCAAAGAATGACTCCTCAAGAAGTACAAGCAGCGATTTTGCCAAGATATCAAGACTATAACGATTTTACTTCTTGGTCTAAGCCTACCAGCTATACAACTTATTCAAATGTTGCTGGACAAGATGGAGTTTTGATTGAATATCGTGTCGTAAAACCAGGAACAGGAGGTCATGGAATTATTGACGTTACTGTTAATGCTAATCGTAGGATTGAGATTCCCTCAATTCAGGTGCAGTACGCTTAGTTTTTTGGATTTTGGTAGGGGTTTTTATGTTTAAGGAGTGGTTCGTTCGGTCATTGGTTTTGTTGGCTTCAGTTTTAGTTGTTGGAGAATCTAGTCATGCTTTTACAGGGCAGGTAGATACTTCACAATCAAATTTAGAAGCTAAAGTAGCTGTTAAACAAAACTTTCCAAGAGATATTAGGAGAAGAATTATAAGGCAGATAAGTAGGTTAAGGGTTTTGAGAAAGCCTACTAATGTAACTAATCCACAATTACGAAGCGCTGTTAATGAGATATTTCGTTCAGGGGATCCAAAGGTTGCAGGTGGTACAGCCGGTGCAATCATCTTTGAAAGAATCACTAGACAGACAGTAGGTGGTAGAAGTCACATCGAAAAAGGGCAAGGTAGGGCACGACAACTGGAAAAGATACTTCAGCAAGAAAGTCTCAGTCCTCAAGATCGAACTACAGCTCGGAATATGTTAAATGATCTTCTAGAGGCTTTAAATTTCACCCCTTGAGCCAAACTCTGCCCAACGACTAAAGTCGCGGCTACACGAACGAAGCCTGCCTACGCAGGCTAAATACTGATAGCCCACGAAGGTGGGCTTGGTTCCGGTAGCCCCACCCTTGAGGGTGCGGGAATAATTTATTTAACAACCATAAACAAAATGCACAGAAATTTCACACAATTGCATCTACATTGTGTTTGGGGAACCTGGGATAGATTGCCCTTAGTTACACCAGAAATTCAAGAAATAATTTATTCAGCAATTGTTGCCCAATGCCATCAACTAGGATGCAAAGTAATTGCAATTAATGGCGTAACCGATCATGTTCACCTACTAACTGGTTTTCCTCCAACACTGACAATATCTGAACTAATCGGCAAAGCTAAAGGCACTTCTTCCCATTTAATCACCCACGAAATCAAACCTGGAGAATTTTTCAAATGGCAAGGCGGTTACGGTGCATTTACTGTCAGTCGAGATCGCGTCGATCAAGTAGCTGAATATATCAGCAACCAATCCACCCACCATCATCAAAAATCCCTCATCCCCGACTGGGAAATTAGTTAATGTCACCAACGCCACATAAGCTTACTTACAGCGGTTTCCTCTGTAATGCGGTACATTTACCTCTCTCCTTTAAGGAGAGAGGCTTTGACATTAGCCCCATTCCAACTAACAAATCTTATTCCTTTTCCCCCTCCTTGTAAGAGGGGGTAGGGGGAGGTGGGAAGGGGGTTGGGGGTTAGGTCTGACTGTACCTCATAACAGCCGTAACCGCTGTAACTCCTAAAACCGCCAACAAACTCATGCGCTCATATTAGCCTGCGTTAGCGAAGCGTGCCGAAGGCTAGGCAGGCTTCGTTCCTGTAGCCGCGAGTTCACTCGTCTCGTCGGGTTCAAAAATACCCGCACCCTGAAGGGTGGGGCTACCGGAACAAAGCCCACCTGCGTGGGCTATTAGTATTCAGCCTGCGTTAGCGAAGCGTGCCGAAGGCTAGGCAGGCTTCGTTCCTGTAGCCGCGAGTTCACTCGTTCGGCTCGTTTTATCTTACCTACCCAAAGCCATCACCGCATTCTGTCCCCCAAACCCAAAACTAAAACAAAGCACCCGCTGAACCTCACCCCGACGCGACTTTCTCACCAAATCCAACTCAAATTCTGGTTCCTGTAACCCCACAGAAGGCGGTATCATTTGATACTTCAAAGCCATTAAAGAAAAAGCCGCTCCCAAAGCCCCAGAAGCACCCAAAGTATGACCCGTAGCTCCCTTAGTAGAACTAACCGCAACTGTTTTACCAAACAACAACTGAATTAGCCTCGCTTCATTCTGGTCATTCAATTGCGTCCCCGTACCGTGAGCATGGATGTAACTAATATCACTTGGGTCAAGATGACTGCGTTCCAGACATTGCTTAACAGCAGCGATCGCACTCTTCCCTCCAGACTCAGGCGAACTTACATGATATGCGTCACAAGTCAAGCCAAAACCCAATACTTGACCATAAATCGCAGCCGATCGCTCTTTTGCCAATTCAGCCGACTCCAACACTAACACCGCTCCTCCCTCTCCCAAGACCAAACCTTCCCGATTGCGGTCAAAAGGATAAGAACCTGTCTTAGCCAAAGCGCCCATTTTGTCAAATCCGGCTAACGTTAGAGGTGTAATTGGAGCTTCCACAGCACCGGCAATTACTCGTTCACATTGACCGCTTTCTACCAGAAAGTAGCCTTGAGCGATCGCCCAAATTCCTGTAGCACAAGCCGCCATTGGAGCAAGTACTGGCCCCTGTGACCCAATTTTACGCGCAGTAGCGATCGCCCCACGATTAGGAAGGGTATCCAACCAATACTCCAAGCCATCACATTTTTGTTCTTTTGTCAATATTTTTTTCTGGGCTAACTGCTCCCAAGAAGCCTGACAACCACGGCTTGAGCCAATTACCACACCACAATCTGGTAGAGGTAAAGTCAAAGTTGCATCCTGAATTGCCTGTGCCACAACCAGATTTGTCAGCCTTTCTAAGGAAGTAGTTGCTTCACCAATTAGCGCTAGGGGACGGGATGGTAAATCTGGAAAGGGTTGATGCAACCATATACCAGATTCACCCGCAAGCAGACGTTGCCAGCTAGGTTCCAGCTTACCTAAAGCTGAGACAAGACCGATGCCGGTAACGACTACTTCCACACTATCCCAGTCACTATTTCTTGAGGTTTTTTGCCCCTTCAATTACCTCAGCGGAGTCGATGCGATCGCCTTGCCGAATCTTGTCCACAACATCCATACCTTCAGTCACGTAGCCAAAGACAGCATAACTACCATCCAGAAACGGCAAGTCCGCCAGAGTAATATAGAACTGTGAAGAAGCCGAGTCTGGCATAGCCGAGCGTGCCATTGCTACAGCGCCGCGAGTGTGCCTTAACTGAGGTGGAGCGGTGGCCTTGGCTTTCTCCAAAGTTTGGCTGTATATGGGAGCAGCAGCGCCTTTCGGCTTAATTTCTAGAGGAATGTAACGCTCTCTTTTAGTTTTTGGCTCAATAAAGCCTCCCGTTCCCAGACGTTCTACTGGAAAATTCGGGTCTTTCCCTTGAGGATCGCCACCCTGAACAACAAACGGTTGCGGTTCCCGCACTACCCGGTGAAAAACTAAGCCGTTGTAGACACCTTGCTGTACCAAATCAACGAAGTTTCCCGCTGTAATTGGGGCATCATTGCCATTTACTTCAATTTTGATGGGTGAGCCTTTAACTTTCAGCATCACCGTTGCTTTTCCTACCAGTTTGGGTGAACTGCTTTCTTGGGTACTGCTAGCTTGAGCGACAGGACTAGAACTAGAAGTTGTTGCTGCTGCGGAGGATGAGTCCGTAGATTTGAGGGATGCAGTCTCTGGGTTACTACAGCCGGACACGACCAGACACGCAACAAGCAAAAGTAATGGTAACCAACGCTGAATTTTTATCTGCATATTTAAATCACAGTTGTTGTAGCCTTAGCTACTGAATCAGTTTAGGCAGATGTGAACCTGTTCAACTCAATTAGTTACAAGCCTTCTAGGGGGACTGCCAAGAAACGAGCAAGTTCTGCTCCCTGATTTTCCAATTCTGAGAGGGATAGCGGTTGACCTACGCGAGTCAGAGGAATTTCTCTGCGGTCTTTGGTACGAAGATACAGGGCGCGACGGGGGTTAAGGCCTTCTTTGATGTCTACTCGAATTGACTGGACATCTTGTGTGCGGCAGCCAAACTCAATGCGACGGTTTTTTCCGGGAAAGCCCCACCGAAAAATCTGAACCATGCCCGTTTCTTTGTTGAATTCATTATAGCCACCTCCAACATCCAAAATGATCACCACCCACAGGTAAAGTGCCAATAGGATGCCAGCAACGCCGTAAAACCCCATTGCTACACCTTGAGGGAGAAACACTAGCTGGGTTGCGTCACCAATGGGAAGCAGATTGACTTTGAAGTAACTGGAAAGCGCTGCTAAAAAAAAGCCTGTCGCTCCCAATGAGACAATTATCGCCCACCAGTAGTTACTAAAGCGACGAGAGCCTAATACCGACTGACGAATTATGCGGTTCTCTCGTTGGGTTGTCTGTGCTGTCATGAAACGATTTACCCATTTAATCTCAATACATTGTAGGGGGTGATCGACGCTCCTATACTGATGACATTTTGGAGCAACCCAGAGTCGAGAAAAATAAATTATGAGGAAAGATGTGTCAATTTGTAAAATTTCTGGTATTGATTATTATATGGTATGTAAACGCTCAAACTCTCATTCTCCTTATAGAGGATCTAACCCAGAGCGTTAAAAATGTGATAGTTTAAGAAACATTAAGCAACTGCCTGCTATAAACCTAGCGTGTGGTATAGGGATGATTAACACATCCCATGAGAGAAAAGTCAGTAAAGCTGGCTCAACTCTCAAAAATTCCAGGCTTGCGGCTGTGGAAGTGTTAAAAATCAGACGCTTTCGCGTCACAATTGGAATCCTTGTAAATCATTTAATGTAAGAGGATTTGAAAATATGACAATAGCCGTAGGACGCGCTCCTAGCGACCGGGGATGGTTTGATGTCCTCGACGACTGGCTAAAGCGCGATCGCTTCGTCTTCATCGGCTGGAGTGGCTTACTACTGTTCCCCTGCGCCTACCTGGCAATTGGGGGCTGGCTAACCGGCACAACCTTCGTCACCTCTTGGTACACCCACGGTTTGGCGTCCAGCTATCTGGAAGGCTGCAACTTCTTGACAGTGGCAGTTTCCACCCCAGCTAACACCATGGGACATTCCCTGTTGTTCCTCTGGGGACCAGAAGCCCAAGGTAGCTTAACCCGTTGGTTCCAACTAGGTGGAATGTGGCCATTTGTAGCACTGCACGGAGCATTTGCCTTAATCGGCTTCATGCTGCGTCAGTTTGAAATCGCCCGTTTGATCGGTCTACGTCCCTACAACGCGATCGCCTTCAGTGGTCCAATCGCGGTGTTCGTCAGCGTCTTCCTGATGTACCCCTTGGGACAATCTTCTTGGTTCTTCGCTCCTAGTTTCGGTGTAGCGGCAATCTTCCGCTTCCTCTTGTTCCTACAAGGCTTCCACAACTGGACACTCAACCCCTTCCACATGATGGGCGTGGCTGGTATTCTGGGTGGTGCGCTACTGTGCGCCATTCACGGTGCTACTGTAGAGAACACCTTGTTTGAAGATGGCGACAAAGCCAACACCTTCCGGGCGTTTAACCCAACCCAATCGGAAGAAACCTACTCAATGGTTACCGCTAACCGTTTCTGGTCACAAATCTTCGGAATTGCCTTCTCCAACAAGCGTTGGTTGCACTTCTTCATGTTGTTTGTGCCCGTAACTGGTTTGTGGATGAGTTCCGTAGGTATCGTCGGTTTAGCATTAAACCTGCGTGCTTATGACTTCGTATCTCAGGAAATCCGTGCTGCGGAAGACCCAGAATTTGAGACGTTCTACACCAAGAATATTCTCTTAAACGAAGGTATCCGTGCTTGGATGGCACCTGCTGACCAGCCTCACGAAAACTTTGAGTTCCCAGAGGAAGTTCTGCCTCGTGGTAACGCTCTGTAAAAAACCCTTAAGATAAATGCTGAATGCTTAAAACTTCAGCATTTATAAGTCCTTGTTTATCATTCAACATTCTTAAGAGGTAATACCAGGTGGTAACACTCTCTAGTAATTCAATGGTTGCAGGTAATCGTGACCAAGAATCATCAGGATTTGCCTGGTGGTCTGGTAACGCCCGCCTGATCAACCTTTCCGGTAAGTTGCTGGGCGCTCACGTTGCGCACGCTGGTTTGATTGTCTTCTGGGCTGGAGCAATGACCTTGTTTGAGGTTGCTCACTTTGTCCCAGAAAAGCCCATGTACGAACAGGGCTTGATCTTATTGCCTCACCTTGCCACTTTGGGCTGGGGTGTTGGTGCTGGTGGTGAAGTTATCGACACCTTCCCATACTTCGTGGTTGGTGTACTGCACCTGATTTCCTCTGCTGTACTAGGTCTTGGCGGTATCTATCACGCCGTTCGTGGCCCTGAAACCTTAGAAGAGTACTCTTCATTCTTTGGTTACGATTGGAAAGACAAAAACAAGATGACCACCATCTTGGGCTTCCATCTAATCATGTTAGGACTTGGAGCTCTGCTGTTGGTGATCAAGGCGATGTTCGTGGGTGGCGTATACGACACCTGGGCACCTGGTGGTGGTGATGTTCGCATCATTAGCAACCCGACCCTGAACCCAGCCGTAATCTTCGGTTATCTGACGAAGGCTCCCTTTGGTGGCGAAGGCTGGATTGTCAGCGTCAACAACATGGAAGACATCATCGGCGGTCATATCTGGATTGGCCTGGTCTGCATTTCCGGTGGTATCTGGCACGTCCTCACCAAGCCTTTTGCTTGGGCACGTCGCGCTTTCATCTGGTCTGGAGAAGCTTACCTCTCCTACAGCTTGGGCGCTCTGTCCATGATGGGCTTCATCGCTGCTTGTTTCGTTTGGTTCAACAATACCGCTTACCCCAGCGAATTCTACGGTCCTACTGGGCCTGAGGCTTCTCAAGCTCAAGCTCTGACCTTCTTGATTCGTGACCAGCGCCTCGGTGCTAACGTTGGTTCTGCTCAAGGGCCAACTGGTTTGGGTAAATACCTGATGCGCTCTCCTACTGGAGAAATCATCTTCGGTGGTGAAACCATGCGTTTCTGGGACTTCCAAGGCCCTTGGTTAGAGCCTCTGCGTGGTCCTAATGGTCTTGACCTTAACAAGATCAACAACGACATTCAACCTTGGCAAGCTCGCCGTGCTGCTGAGTACATGACTCATGCTCCTTTGGGTTCTTTGAACTCGGTGGGTGGCGTTGCGACTGAGATTAACTCATTCAACTACGTTTCTCCTCGTTCTTGGTTGTCTTGTTTCCACTTTGTAGTGGGCTTCTTCTTCTTAGTTGGTCACCTTTGGCATGCTGGTCGCGCTCGTGCGGCTGCTGCTGGATTTGAGAAGGGTATTGACCGGGCTACTGAGCCAGTTATGTCCATGCCTGACCTAGACTAAGTTGATGGCTTTAGTTTAAAGCTGAAACTTAAGTAATTTAAAAGCTCCTGTGTAACAGCAGGGGCTTTTTTTGTGGTTATATCAGCTCAATGATTTGTAGCTTACAAATTGCTTTCATGACTTGGAGTAACCCAATAGCACCTTCAGTTTCCAGCAGGTTCAAATCCGGCATAAGTTGATAAGTTGGGGGAGTTGCTTGACGGAGATATACAAATTGATAACGCAATCCGTTAGTCACTAATCCCCAAACTGATTCTTGATACGCCAAACTCTTAAAAGCGTAAGTAAGTAATTGAGGTAAACCTGCTGAAACGTCAATGGAACTATTTTTAGATTCAATCACTAATACCAAAAAAGGTTTACTGCCTTCTGGTGCTGTCTGATTGATGGCTAAAATATCGAACCGTCCTGTAATAACAATGTCTTCATCTTCAATGCTAATTTTCTCAATTCCCTCTTCCAATTTGATTTCAATCGGAAATCGGTAAAAACCAGCCAATCGCATCAAAGGAAAAGTAGTTAAAGCTTTTACAAGTCCCTCAGAAACTTTAGCTGCGGTTAGATAATTAACAAAATCATCTCGAATTTGTATAAGCTCTTGTTGCTCAAACTCTGTTAAAGATTCTATAAATAATAAAGGTGTGAATGAACCATTGAGTTGCATTTTTAAGCCTAAGAAACGATGAATATCTCTCAGGGTTAAATTTTCAGCGTTTAGAGTTGTCATAAGAGTAATTAATTGTTAGTTTTTATTGTGATGCAGAAACAAAAGCGTTTATTTCGCCTGTCCTTTTTATTATGTCTCATCGCTTTGGTAGTATCGCTGGCCTTCAATGCGCTTTTGTTCCTGCAAGCGAGACAGTACTACCTGCAACTGAACAAAACTAATTTAGATCCCTTGGGACTAAGCGGTTTTAGTGCCAATTCTCTACCAAATGATATTTCTGTAGCCTCCACAGCAACTGTGGTATTCTTTGGCGATTCGCGAGCCGAAATGTGGCTTGTTCCGCCAAATCTCAAGGGCTTTTCTTTTGTAAATCGAGGTATCAACACTCAAACATCGGCCCAGGTATTAGGACGCTTTGATGAGCATATTTTGCCGTTACGCCCCAATATTATTATTGTGCAAGTTGGGATTAACGATTTGAAAACAATCCCGCTATTTACTGAGCAAAAAACTGCCATTATTACTAACTGTAAAACTAATATTCAACAGCTAGTCGCACGTTCGGTAAATAGCGGCGCTACTGTTATTTTGACAACCATTTTTCCTATTGGCCCGGTACCGCTAACTCGTCAATCATTTTGGTCACCAGATATTGCTCAAGCAATTAACGAAGTAAACGCTTACTTGTACTCGCTCAAAACAAAAAATGTCTTGATTTTGGATACTTACTCACTCTTAGCAAAGAATGGTCAAGTACAAAACGACTACGTTTACGATACTTTGCATATCAATGAGAAGGGGTATAAAAAGTTAAATCAGGAACTAACAAAAATGCTATCTACCTGGTTGATAGACAAAAATTTCAACGGGAAGTCATAAATCGCATTCTGCTAATTTATCTAAAAGGGCGATCGCCTTCGGTGTGGCTTTGCCAATCGCCTTCAAGTAAATTAAGCCATGACGTATTTACAATCAATGTAGTGGAAGCCCAACCCAGAGAAATTCAGAACTACCTGACAGCAGAGGGTAGAAATCCTTTTGAAGAATGGCTTGATTCTCTGCGAGATACTAGAGCCGTAGATAAAATCGAGAAGAGACTCAAGCGAGTCGGGTCAGGAAATTTAGGAGACTATCGCTCAGTAGGAGAAGGAGTTTGTGAACTGAAAATTGACTATGGTCCAGGGTATCGCGTCTATTTTGGGCAAATAGGGTCAACTATTGTACTTCTCCTGTGTGGAGGAGATAAAAGTACTCAAGAACAAGACATTATTAAAGCTAGGGAATATTGGAGAGATTATGAAAGACGTAAAGACGCCAACAAGTAGAAGTTACCGCGAGTACCTGATTTCTTCTCTTAAAGACCCTGAACGGGCTGCTGGTTATATCGCAGTGATGCTGGAATTGGATGAAGAAGGTTTTGAACCGGAACTGTTTCGTTCGGCTCTTAAAGAGGTTGTAGAAGCTCGTATACAGATGAATGATTTCTCCCAAGAAGCTAAACTAAGCTATGAGAAACTTGACAAGATTCTGTTAGAAACAAAAGCTGCTGAAATTTACAGTTTGATTGAGTTTCTGGACGCACTAGGGTTTCGTATTGCGCTTGTTCCCAAGGAAAGTACTTGATGATGGTGGGGTGAGTGCGATGCGCTAACGCGCCGCTTCTCTAATGTTTTTAACTGCTAAGGGTTCTAAAAAGTCAATTGTACTGGTCTTACTTTTGAAAAAGTTTATAGACAGCAATTAACTGCGGTCCAGTCACCTCAAATGTAGAGGAATCACTTTTTGTAAAAGCTTTTTGACCGACGAATGATACATCTTTTTGAGCAGGAACAGTAATCCGAATCACAGAATGATTTTTGTATGATATTGTGTCAAACTTCCCTAATAATTGAGTTTTCAGCGGTTCGCTTAATTCAGAATTTCTAATTTTGTTCACTAATCGCTTGACATATTCTTCTAAGGTAATGTTTTGGATAGATGATTCTCTGTCAATTCCAACAACATACAGCGGTTCCCGCTGTTAAGAGGTACAGTAACAGCAACTAGCAAACCAATTTCTTAAATGTAGAGGATTGATTAAATCGAGGGCAACAGCAATGATTCTATCAATCATAGAGGTGGTAGTGGGAGCGAAGCTTCGCAAAAAGGATTTGAGTTGGGACCACCAAAGCTCAATAGGATTAAAATCTGGAGAGTAGGTCGATAAACAAATAACACTCGCACCTACAGCTTGAATCATCGGTACAATAGATGCTATTTTATGAGCGGGTAAATTATCCATCACTATTACCGCTCCAGCCCATAATTGAGGACATAAAAATTTCTCAATAAATACAGCAAAAGCCCGTCCATCCATTGACTCATTCATGGTCATCAATGCCAGTACTTTGTTAATACTAATTGCGCCAATCGCGGTGACTTTGGCGGCTCGATAAAATGGTTTAAGTTCAGTTACTCTTGTTCCCGGCTGTGAACGAGCATGAGTTCTGTTCAAACCCAGTAGAATCCCGGTTTCATCCAAAAATACGAGGTTTTCTGGCTCGATATGTTTAATCTTTTCCCAATACTCTACTCTTAATTTTTGGACTCTTTCTGTCGCGGCTTGGCTACTGTACCAGGTTTTTTTTTCGCTTGAGTCCTAATTTTTGTAAATAGCGACACATGGCTGTCCGACTCACCCAATTTCCGGTCTTAATAGCAAATAATTCACACAACTCGACCAGAGTAGCATCCAGATGCTCTGCCACCAGTGCTTTGACTTCTGCTTCCGCGCTTGTCAGATGACTGAATTGGGGTTTCCCTCTCGATTTCGGTTGTAAATTTCCCTCAGTTTGTTGTTGCTCGTGCCTATTTTTGAACTAGACTTTTACTGACAGAAAACCGGGTGGCTACTTTCCTAATTGACATCTTTTCTGCCAAATGTGCAGTCACTATTTTTTCTCGAAGATCGAGCGAATAGGCTTTCATTAGTTTTGAGGACAAATTGATATTTTATGATTACTTATTGTACTGCATAACAGCGGGAACCGCTGTATCTTCCATTAACATCAATAGGCGTAATTCTATAGCTAATTGTTTTGCACGAGTAAATTCTAAAACATCGAAATACCTTTCTTCAAATGGAAATACATTTTCAATAAAACTAAAAATGGCATTGAGACGTTGCATTCCATCGATAATTTCGTAAGTTTCGGAACCATATATATGAGGAGGCACAGCCAGTAAAAATAGAGGGATAGGGTATCCTTTTAGGATGCTCCCAATTAACCTTTCCTTCTCAGTAACTGTCCATACAAGCTTTCGTTGATACCTCCGATTTACTAAAAGACTCCCTTCTCTATAACGTCCATACGCTTCCTGAACACTCAATTCCTCGTGGCGTAATACTCATAAATTTATCCTTATTCGGGATTTGTTAGCACACAAATTCCGAGGTTTGTCAATCCTTTTCCAGGCTAACCGTAAATCTCTATGATGCCAATGGTGTACAAGCGTCCTGCTTTTAATCTAATTAGCTACTGTACAATCGATGCCTGATGTGATGGTTATAGCTGAGAATTATTGCATCCGGACGGCTGAAACCAGCAATTTATAATCGCCAAAACTTTATATTCTAGGAAAGACTTTGGATAAATCAAGTGACAACTCAGGCAAATATGTAAAGTTAGGCAATTTCTTCAGGTGTTGCTACTGACTGGACATCTACTGAACCATTATCTCCATTCAATTCTTTTAATGCATTTTCCAAGTCATTTGTCAATTGTTGGGCACTTTTCTTTGTTGACTTGGTATTATAATCAGCCACATTTATAGGAGTACCAATGCTAACTGAAGCTTCAGATCTCCAGCCTGGAAAAGGTTCGCTATAACGAATGCTGATCGGTATAATTTTCAGATCTAGGCCAGGTTTACTTGCTTCTGCTTGCAACGCAATACGAGCCATACCAGGCTTGGGAGGCTGAACTGGACCATCTCGGAAGATATTTCCTTCAGGAAAGATTACCAATGTTTGCCCATCGCGGAGTAGTTCTACACTGTGGCGGATACTACCAATTCCGGGATGTTTGGTATTAACTGGAAATCCTCCCATGCGTCGGATAAACCAACCTTGTATCCCTTTAACTTCATCTTCGGAAACCATAAATCTTAAGTCACGTCCGGTGATTGGTTTCCCAGCAGCGTAAGGTATAAGCAACGCATCCCAACGAGAACGATGGGTGGGAGCGAAGATTACTGGGCCTGTTTTGGGGATATTTTCTTGTCCTATTACTTTCACTTTCCCGAAGTAAAAGGGTATAACAAAATGACGACCCAATGGATAAAGGATGGGGGTTAACCAGTGACAAACACGGGAAGTAACGGGGGCTACTTTTGCCGAATTTGATATCTCTTGGGTGTGTTCTGTCTGTGCGGTCATTGCTTGAGTTTGTTCGCGGGAGTATAGTTGAATCATTGGGCGTTAGTTTTTTTAATGCATCCTTATATCCACTCTTACCTTATGTTTTTTGGCAACCCCTGTCTTCTGCAAAAGGGACACTTCTGTTGCTGTCATGATGGGATTGGGGAATAGGTAATTGGTAATAGGTAATTGGGGTAATATTCTCCCCGTCACCCGGTCACCCCCTCTCTTCCTTTACGTCGCGTCTCAAACCAGAATTGTAGTTGTTGACGACAAGCAGATTCCATAATTCCCGCAACTACTGGTAAGCGGTGATTAGAGCAAGCACTGTCTGGAATATTGGCAACGGTACGAATTGAGCCAGTTTTTGGTTCGTCCGCTCCATACACTAGAAGACCTAACCTTGCCAGAATAATAGCACCCGCACACATTGGGCAAGGTTCTAAGGTGACATATAGGGTACAGTTGTTTAAATGCCAGGTTTGTGACACTTGTCCTGCAGCCCTCAAAGCAAGAATTTCAGCATGGGCTGTGGGATCTTTGTCTCGCTCTCGACGATTTTCGGCGGCTGCAATTAAGTTATTCTGGTTGTTAACGATAACGGCACCGACTGGTACTTCTCCCGCATCACCAGCAGATTCAGCAAGTGCGATCGCCTGACTCATCCATTGTCGATGAATTAGATATATTGGATCGTTAATTGTCATTTTTCCCGCAGGCCTCAAGCCTGGGGCTAGATGAACAAAGCCCGCCTTCGCCGGCTAATGTCTAAAAATATCATAGTTTTCCATTGCCCGCAGGCTCAAGCCTGGGGCTAGATGAACAAAGCCCGCCTTCGCCGGCTAATATTTAGCTTTAAATGGTGGGTTGTGTTAGTAGGGGGTCTAATTCACCTTTTGTATCTAAGCCATAAAGGTCATCACAGCCACCAATATGCTGGTTATTGACGAAAATTTGCGGTACACTTCGGCGTCCGTTAGCGCGTTCAGCCATCTTCGCTCTCGCTGCTTCATCGCCGTCTATCTTGTATTCTGTATAGTTAACTCCCTTCAACCAAAGCAACATTTTCGCTCGGATACAGAAAGGGCAAGTTTGCCATGTATAAATTTCAACATTGGCTTTGATTCGTTCTGGATGGCGTCCCAAAATGGGATTGAGAAAGTCAAACATTGTCTTAAATTGTGAATTCTATTTACTTTCTCTAGCCTAGAACAATTACTTTCTCCTCAATGTATTATTGATGTAGTATATTAGGCTTGGCGACTTACTGGCATCAAATATCGAGTACAACGTCAAGTTTGAAAACTTACCTGCTAAAAAATTGCTGCATAAAAGGCATTATTTTAACTGGTCACGTACCGAGTTTCAGACGTGGGGGAAGCGAGTAGCAACCAGTTTTGGTTATTCAGTCAGTGGAGTTTTTTCCAGTAGGTTCAGAAGATGTAGAAGTAGGATCACCAACGCAGATGGGAGTATTTAGCCGTGATTAACAAACCCTCTGTCAATCCTAATTTAATTGTGCCAGCAGGAACCCAAGTTGTAACTCGTGTTGAGATTAAAAATTCTACTGGCGAAATTGTATGTTTGTGTGGTTCAGTAGCGGTGGTGATCAAGTCGCCAACTGACAATTCCCACGCTTATCAAGTGCGTTTTCTCAATGGAGAAGAAACAACTCTGAGGCGACATGAATTCAGCATTCGCAAACAATTTCAAGAGGATGGATTACAACAAGCAGGAGCACAATTAGCTGAGTTTAACCTTTACGAATATGTTATCTACCGTTGTATCGTTGGTTCCAAGGCTTACGGTTTAGATAACGTTAATTCTGATATTGATAGACGAGGCATTTATTTGCCACCGGCTCAGATTCATTGGTCACTTTATGGTATTCCAGAGCAACTGGATAATAAAGATACCGAAGAATGTTACTGGGAAATGCAAAAGTTTTTGATTTTGGCACTAAAAGCAAACCCGAATGTTTTGGAATGCTTGTACACGCCGTTAATTGAAACAATGACACCTTTGGCAGAAGAATTGTTGGCGATACGTTCTATTTTCCTGTCTCAGTTGGTGTATCAAACTTACAACGGTTATGTGATGTCGCAGTTCAAGAAGATGGAGCAAGATATCCGGACTAAAGGCGAGATTAAATGGAAGCACGCGATGCATTTAATTCGTCTGTTGTTGTCGGGAATCAAGATAATGAAAGAAGGTTTTGTTCCGGTTTATATTGAGGAATATCGGGAACAACTTCTAGCAATTCGTCACAGTCAGATGTCTTGGGAGGAAGCGGATAAGTGGCGACTGAGTTTACATCAAGAATTTGACAAGTCTTTTGCGGTTACTAAGTTGCCGGAACGCCCTGATTATGAAAAAGCTAATGCATTTTTGATTAAGGCGCGTAGAAGTATGGTTGAGGATTTTAACTGCTTGCGAAGCGACTGAAAAAAAACCTAACCCCCCAGCCCCCTTCCCTGCAAGGGAAGGGGGAGAATTACTCCCCTCCCCTTGCAGGGGAGGGGTTGGGGGAGGGGTCGAATTGCCAACAAAATTAAACAAATGGTTTTAGAACAAAAACTTCTCAAAGTAATCTCTAGTCAGCCATATTCACTGCTATTTGCAACAATTAGCGGAGCGCATTTATATGGTTTTCCATCGCCAGATTCAGACTATGATTTGCGCGGTGCCCACATTTTGCAAGTACAAGAAGTAATCGGACTTGATCCGGGACAGGAAACGATTGAAGTATCGGAAATTCGGGAAGGCTTGCAAATTGATTTGGTGACTCACGATGTCAAGAAGTTCTTTTCTTTGCTACTCAAAAAGAATGGCTATGTTCTGGAACAACTATATTCACCGCTAATTGTTCAGACTACACCAAGCCATGAAGAATTGAAGGCGATCGCCCAAAATTGTATCACCCGTCACCACAGTCATCATTACTTTGGCTTTGCGGAAACTCAATGGAGACTCTTTGAGAAGGAAAACCCACGCAGAGTCAAACCGTTACTGTATGTTTACCGAGTGCTGCTAACGGGTATTCAACTAATGCGAACAGGTGTCGTGGAAGCTAATCTGTTACAACTAAATGAAGTGTTCAAATTGTCCTATATTCCTGATTTAATTGCTCTCAAACAGTCAGGTACAGAAAAGGCTATTTTGACAGATGCTGATCTGGCATTTCATCAGGGTGAATATAAACGGTTGCGTGGGGAATTGGAGTCAGCTTATCAAGTCAGCACTTTACCTGAAAATTCCTCTGCAAAAGCTGCGTTAAATGATTTGTTGATGCGTTTAAGAATGGCGTCTATTGAGTAGATCAATGAATTTCCACTGTGATGATTCTCGAACTACTGAAGAACTGATTAAACTTGCCTTAAATGCAGAGGATGAAGATGAGGTATGGGAACTTGTACCTAGCTTACACTTTCGTGGCAATCGTGAAGTATTGGAAGCCGCACAAAAGTTATGCGAAAGCGAAATTTTCAAGGAAAGAAAGCTAGGTGTAGATATATTAGGTCAACTAGGAATACCCCAAAGAACATTTCTGGATGAGTCTTTGTCCATCCTCTTTAAACTGCTTGATACTGAAAAAGATAGCGAAGTACTGTATTCGATTGGAATTGCTTTAGGACATATAGGCGACAAGCGAGCAATTGAACCACTGGTTAAATTAAAAAATCATCCCATTGCCGAGGTACGTTATGGGGTTACGTTTGGCATTTCCGGACAGGAAGATACTCTAGCAATCAGTACGCTGATTGAATTAGCTGCAGATGAGAATGAAAATGTCAGAAACTGGGCTACTTTTGGACTGGGTTCACAGATTTATACTGATACAATCGACATTCGAGAAGCTTTGTTTCAACGTCTTGTAGATGAAGAACAAGAAATTCGTGGAGAAGCATTAGTTGGTTTAGCAAGAAGAGGAGATGAAAGAGTAGTTGAACCGCTAATCAAAGAGTTATCATCGGATTCTGTGGGAATTTTAGCTGTCGAAGCTGCAAAAGAAATTGGAGACGCACAATTGTATTCAGCTTTGAGGCAATTGCAAGAGTGGTGGAATGTTGACAAGAATTTGTTAGCAGAAGCGATTAATAGTTGTGAACCAAAATGAAATTAACTATCCCTGAATTATCCCTAGTTGTCCTCATCGGTGCTTCCGGTTACGGTAAGTCTAGTTTTGCCCGAAAAAACTTCAAGGGCAAGGAAATGATATCATCTTGATCCGCGTTTGAAACGACAAGATACCCGACTTCTTCAAGAAGTCGGGTATCTAATAAGAAAGCTTCAAACCTCATCAGGATCAACACCCATTGAACGTAATCTTTCTGCTAATCGTTCAACTTTAGCTTGAGCTAATTCTCTTTGCTGTTTTTCCTGTTCTCTTTCCATTTCTAGTTCCACATAAGTCAAAAACTTCTCTCCATCCGGTCGATAAATTTCTAATTCTGAACCTAATTCAAAACGTATCCCCAAACGCGGACTTACCCAACCTGCCATTGACTCAATTTCATTAAGTTCAGAACCAGAACGTAGCCAACCACTTAAATCAATATTGTCTGGGTCATAAACATAGTATTCCTCCACACCATAGCGCTCATAGAATCTCAGTTTTCTGACCATTTCAGCTAAACGGTTGCCGGGAGAAAGTATCTCAAAAACAACTTGAGGAGAAATATTATCTTCTCGCCATTGTTGATAGGAACCTCTGTCTCCTTTTGGTCTGCCAAAAACTACCATGACATCGGGAGCCATCCTAATTTTGTTATCTCCCTCAATGGGATACCAAAGCAAATCTCCAGCCACAAAAATATCAGCATGATCTTTAAACAGAGCATCTAACCCACCTTGGATTGTCACAATGCACCGAAACTGCTTGGTGTTGTCTGCCATTGGTTGTCCGTCGCTGTCTGGGTAGATAATTGCTGGTTCACAGGGATGTTGAACTGATGCTGTCATTGGTTTGCCTCTGTTTGCCCTACTGTTATCGAAGATAACAAAATCACAAGTTTGTGTGTGTTTGTTAAAGCTCACCGCTAAAATCGCATTAAAACTTAACAATACTCTCAGACAACACTCATCTCTAGGGGTATCCCCTCTGATAGACTTGAAAACTGGAAAGGCCAGATAAAACCTCGCAAAATCAAGCAGTTGGGAGAACGGGTGTTGTGGAAAATACACTAGGTTTAGAAATCATTGAAGTTGTAGAACAAGCCGCGATCGCATCTTCCAAGTGGATGGGTAAAGGCGAGAAAGACATCGCCGACCAAGTGGCTGTAGAAGCCATGCGGGAGCGGATGAACAAAATTCATATGCGGGGTCGCATCGTGATCGGAGAAGGGGAGCGCGATAACGCCCCCATGCTCTACATCGGTGAAGAAGTCGGGATCTGTACCCGTGAGGATGCTAAAGACTACTGCAACCCAGATGAACTTGTTGAAATTGACATTGCTGTTGACCCCTGCGAAGGCACTAATCTAGTCGCCTACGGACAGAATGGTTCAATGGCCGTGCTGGCAATTTCTGAGAAGGGTGGCCTATTTGCGGCGCCTGACTTTTACATGAAAAAGTTAGCAGCACCCCCACAGGCTCAGGGCCATGTGGACATTAACAAGTCAGCTACCGAAAACCTGAAAATTCTCTCCGAGTGCTTGAATCGCTCGATTGAGGAACTGGTGGTAGTCGTAATGAAGCGCGATCGCCATAACGAGCTGATCAAGGAAATCCGTGAAGCCGGTGCAAGAGTGCGACTGATTAGCGATGGAGATGTCTCTGCTGCTATTTCCTGCGCCTTTGCCGGTTCAAATATCCATGCTCTGATGGGCATTGGTGCGGCACCTGAAGGCGTCATCTCAGCCGCAGCAATGCGTTGCTTGGGTGGACACTTCCAAGGTCAGTTAATTTACGATCCAGCGGTTGTAAAAACCGGTCTGATCGGCGAAAGCAGAGAGAGCAATATTGAGCGACTCACCTCAATGGGTATTAATGACCCTGACAAGGTGTACAACTCTGATGAGTTAGCATCTGGTAATACAGTGCTATTTGCAGCTTGCGGTATTACCCCAGGAACCCTAATGGACGGCGTTCGCTTCTTCCCAGGTGGTGCACGGACTCAGAGTTTGGTTATTTCCAATCAGTCACGTACAGCTCGGTTTGTCGATACAATTCATATGTTCGATGAGCCTAAGTACCTGCAATTGAGGTAGGAATAAGGCAGCGAAAACGCCGCCAACTAAACTAATTGATGAGTATTCATCAGTTAGAGAAGACGCCAGAGTATGAGCGATTTTTATATTCCTTTATACTCTGGTTGAAATAAACTTTATTTTGAAATACTTCTTTTTCCGGTTGGTTAGTCTAAAGTTTAAAGTTAGACAGCTTATAACCAGACCTCATACTATTTACAAACATCGTCATATCTGACCAGCAAGGCGACAAATATTTGGAGAAAAGATGAATATCGCAGTCGTAGGTCTAAGCCATAAGACAGCGCCAGTTGAAGTGCGGGAAAAACTGAGCATTCCAGAAGCAATGATGGAAAGCGCCATGCAAGAATTGTGCCACTATCCACATATTGAAGAAGTGGCGATCGTCAGCACCTGCAATCGACTGGAAATTTATATCGTTGCGACAGAAACCGAGCAAGGAGTTAAAGAAGTAAGCCAATTTCTGTCAGAAAATAGTCAAATTCCCCTGCAACAATTGCGACACCATCTATTCATGTTGTTGCATCAAGATGCAGTAATGCACCTGATGCGAGTAGCGGGTGGACTTGATAGCTTGGTACTGGGAGAAGGGCAAATTTTGGCACAGGTGAAAAACACCCACAAAATAGGCCAGCAATACAAAGGTGTCGGACGTTTACTCGATCGCCTCTTTAAACAAGCAATCACTGCAGGTAAGCGAGTCCGCACTGAAACTAGCATCGGTACCGGCGCTGTTTCTATCAGTTCCGCTGCTGTAGAATTGGCTCAAATGAAAGTCCAGAATTTAGCCGACTATCGCGTTGCAATTCTCGGTGCTGGTAAGATGTCTTGTTTATTAGTCAAACATCTTTTATCGAAAGGTGCTACTAATATCTCGATTTTGAATCGTTCCAATAAGCGCTCTGAAGAATTAGCAAGTCAATTTCCTGGTGCTAAGTTAGATTTACTTCCACTGTCGGAAATGATGTCAGTAATTGCAGCATCTGACATTGTATTTACCAGCACTTCCTCTACTGAACCTTTGCTCAATCGTGCCAAACTAGAAGGAACTCTGGAACCCCATAAATCTTTGATGGTATTTGATATCTCTGTACCTCGCAACGTAGCGTCGGATGTCAATGAGTTAGAAAATGTCCAGGCCTTCAACGTTGATGACTTAAAAGCCGTTGTCGCACAGAATCAGGAAAGCCGACGTAAGCTTGCTCAAGAAGCTGAGGTATTGTTGGAGGAAGAGGTAGAAGCATTTGAAGTTTGGTGGCGATCGCTCGAAACAGTCAGCACAATTAGCTGTCTCAGAGAGAAGATAGAAACTATCCGTGAGCAAGAGTTAGAAAAAGCCTTATCGCGTCTCGGTTCAGAATTTGCCGAAAAACATCAAGAAATCATCGAAGCCTTAACACGGGGTATCGTTAACAAAATCCTTCACGACCCAATGGTACAGTTAAGAGCAGAGCAGGATATTGAAGCCAGACGCCGAGCAATGCAATCCTTACAAATGCTTTTTAATTTGGATAACAAAGAGCAATTTAGTTAATTGGTTGTTAGTTGTTAGTTGTTGGTTGTTAGTTGTTAGTTGTTAGTTGTGTAGGAGCTTAGCATTTGCGCAAAAATATTGGGGTATTATCCACAAGATAACAACGCCAATGCTAAGCCCTTATAATTGTTAGTTGTTGTCAAATTGCCACCCTAACTAATAGACCTCTTGCAAAAGTCAAAATCATGGGTTGAAATCACTCAATTAGTCCCTGCTTAGGGGGAATTTATCGGCATTTATCTGCGTTTATCTGCGTTTATCTGCGGTTCAATTTCTAAAATCTAGGATTTATGCAAGAGGCCTAACGACAAATGACAAATGACAAATGACCAAATTCGACAGTTTTTTAAACTTGTTAGTTTGCTACTAGGGTTATGGCTGCTGTGGGATTTGCTATCTCACCTAGTAGCAGAATTATTATGGTTTCAGGAAGTTGGTTATCTTCCAGCATTCCTCAAACGTTTACAAACTAAGCTAGGGGTGTTCGTCATTGTTTGCGGCACATCGGCTGGTTTTTTTTTCAGCAATTTAGTTATAGCAAAAAGACTTAAATATCAAGATTCAGTAAGTAGTACAAACGTCTCGCTTGTCAGCAATCAATTCTCACTGACAACTGAAAACAAACAATTGACAAGGGACAAAGACCTACCCTTGTCCTTACTTTTACCAATCGTACTAGGACTCAGCTTACTGGTAGGATTGATGCTGCTACATTACGGCAAAATCGCCCTTTCTCTGTGGCATCCCAACTTGCTATTACCCAGTGTAACCCCAGCACTACCACTTCCTTTAAATTGGGCGTCACTGGGGAAGTTGTGGAGAGGGGAATTTTGGCAATTAGGAGTGCTTGGGGTAACTGTAGTAGCACTGATCGTCAATTCCCAACTTTGGTTAAGCGCGATCGCCTGTTTTTTTTCATTGTTTTTTAGTTTAGTAATATCTGGACAATGGGCTAGGATTTTGCGATATTTCCATCCCACTACCTTTAACAAAGTTGATCCAGTATTTCAACAAGACCTTAGCTTTTATATATTTAACTATCCAGTTTTACAGTTACTGGAATTTTGGCTGAGAGGACTATGTTTATTTGCGATAGTCGCAGTAATGCTGATTTACTTAACTTCCGGGAATAGCATTTCCGAGGGAAAATTTTCGGGATTTTCTCAAAGTCAACTTCGCCATTTGTACGGAATTGGTAGCAGCATCACGGCGACAATGGCTTTCCATTATTGGTTGCATCGTTATCAATTATTGTATTTCACTACCGGAATTATTTATGGTGCAGGTTATACAGATACCAACGTTCAGCTACCAATTGATATTTGTTTGAGTATACTAGCAGGATTGTTCACACTTTTCCTGCTGTGGCGGACGATTTTTTGGTCAAAAAACTTACAGCTACTCCTGAGAGAATTAACATTATATGTGGCATTAATTCTTATTGCCGATTTCATCTTACCGGAAGCTATCCAACGCTTAGTTGTACAACCCAACGAACTAGCACGGGAACGACCTTACCTTCAGCGTAGTATTGCTTTCACACAACAAGCATTTAACTTAGACAAGATTGAAATTAAAACCTTTGACCCCAAAGGAAAACTTACACTAACTGACATTCAGAAAAACGCCCAAACCATAAGCAATATTCGTCTTTGGGATACACGACCTTTGCTGCAAACCAATCGTCAGTTACAACAAATTCGACCATATTACAACTTTCCTGATGCTGATATTGACCGCTATACACTCAAAGAAAAGTTAAAAAACGACTCCAAAAATAAATTGCAACCGGCAACATTTTTGCAACAAGTAATTATCGCAGCCCGTGAATTAGACTACAGTGCAGTTCCTCAACAAGCTCAAACTTGGATCAATGAACACTTAGTTTATACTCACGGTTATGGCTTTACTCTCAGTCCTGTCAACCAAGTTGATTCTGGTGGATTACCAGATTACTTTGTCAAAGATATTGGTACCAGTCTTAGTAACGGTGATACAACAGCCCTAAAAACATCAAGTGAAAGTATTCGCGCTAGTATTCCGATTGGAACACCTCGAATTTATTACGGTGAGATTACCAATACTTATGTAATGACTTCAAGCAAAGTCAAAGAATTTGACTATCCCAGTGGCGAGGAAAATGTTTACAACACCTATGATGGCACTGCTGGAGTTACTATCAATGCTTGGTGGCGTAGGGGGATATTTGCTGAAGTTTTAAAAGACTGGCAAATGTTGTTTACCAACAACTTTACACCAAAAACCAGGCTGTTATTCCGCAGGAATATTAACGAAAGAATTCGCGAGATCGCTCCCTTTTTACGCTACGACAGCGAACCCTACCTTGTAGTTGCAGATGCTGGTAACAAAGGTGAAAAAAACAGACAGCAAAATTTTCTTTACTGGATTGTGGATGCTTATACTACCAGCAGCCATTACCCTTATTCTGACCCAGGTAAAAACGAATTTAACTATATCCGTAATTCCGTCAAAATCGTCATTGATGCTTATAACGGTGACGTTGATTTTTATGTAGCAGATTTCCAAGACCCGATTATTAAAACCTGGATGTCAATTTTCCCTGGTATGTTCAAACCGATGAAGGAAATGCCAGCTAATTTACGCCATCATATTCGCTATCCAGCAGACTTTTTTAATATCCAATCCGAACGATTGCTGACTTACCACATGACCGACCCACAGGTATTTTACAACAGGGAAGATCAGTGGCAGATTCCTAATGAAATTTACGGCAACAAACCACAACCAGTAGAACCATATTATTTGATTACGAAACTGCCAATAGCTAGGTCAGAAGAATTTATTTTGCTTTATCCATTTACACCCACAAAACGCAATAATTTAATTGCTTGGTTAGCAGCACGTTCCGATGAAGAGCAATATGGAAAATTACTGCTTTATCAATTTCCTAAGCAACAGTTAGTTTATGGGCCAGAGCAAATTGAAGCGAGAATCAATCAAGACCCGGTTATTTCTGAGCGAATATCTCTATGGAATCGGGAAGGTTCGCGAGCGATTCAGGGGAATTTATTGGTGATTCCGATTGAACAATCGCTTCTTTACGTAGAACCTCTTTACCTAGAAGCAGAACGTAATAGTTTGCCAACCTTAGTACAGGTAATTGTAGTATATGAAAACCGTATAGTTATGGCAGAAAGTTTGTCAGAAGCGCTTCAGACTATCTTCAAGCCAGAAAAAACTAAGACACGGGCAATTGTTCGTCCGGTGGGTGAGCAAAATTGAGGTGTTTTTTTAACGCAGAGGACGAGTCGTGTTTACGCAGAGGGACGCAGAGTTTTTGAGGTGATAATTGAGTTATAGAATGTCAGGATTTGTGTGGCTAAGTGTTGGTGATTGAAGCGTTTGATGACTGTGGAACGAGCATTTTCTGAGAGAGTTTTGCGTAATTCAGGATTGTCGATTAGATGTAAGATAGCTGAGGCTAAAGCAGTGCGATTGCCTGGTGTAAATCCTACAGCGTCATAGTTATGTGTAAATAATTCTGCGGCGCCACCTGCTTGGGAAACGATTACAGGCTTTCCGCAAGCCATTGCTTCAACAATTGCTAAACCAAATGGTTCTGGCTGAGTACTCGCATGAATTACGATATCTAACCAACGGTAAATCTCGGCTATGTTTTGTTGGAAACCGAGAAATTCTACTTTGTCAGCAATTTGCAAACTTGATGCTAATTCTCGTAATTCTTGTTCGGAAAATTGCGAACCTTTAGTTTCATAAATCGCCCCACCAACAATATAGAAACGCACGTTTAAGTTAGGCTGTTCTCGAATAAGATTAGCGGCTGCTTCTAGAAAGACATCATGACCTTTCCAACGAGCAAAAGTAGCTACAAGCCCAACTTTGATGGTATCAACAGGTAAATTAGGATTTCCTGGTGAAAAATAATTCACATCTACTGAATTGTAAATCACTTCTATCGGTAAATTTGGCAAAGTTTTTCTGGCATCAATAGCAACAGCTTCAGTAATAGCAATTCCTGCGGTAGCACGATTGCTGATTAACTTTAAAATTTTTGCCATCAAAGGTCTTGTACTGTAGAAATCATGGATATGCCAAATAAGAGGTATGGAATTTAAGCCTAACAATCCTGTCAGTAGATGCGTTTTAATCCCGTTGGAGTGAATTAAATTTGGGTTAATTTCTTGAATTGTTTGTCGAAATTCTCCAAGATATTTTCTGATTGCTGGTAATGCAGCCGCAGAGCGCCAGAGTAACCTTAATATTGCCATTACTCGACTCTTTCCTTTCAAAGCACTGTCACCCAATTGCAGAACTTCCTGTGGCAAAGGTAAGATTTTTACCTGCACTCCCAATTCTTCAGCACTTTTTACTAATAGACCATCGGTGCCAACAATTAAATGAAGTTGAATGTTTGGTTGAGCAGTTCGCAGGGCTGCCAAAATAGTTAGTAAGGCTCTTTCTGCACCGCCAATTATTCCTACGGGATTTACAAATAAAACTTTCATGTAATTGTGTTTAATCGACAAGTTGTAGGTAAGTTTGGGCAATAATTTTGGCATGAGACGACCAGGAATATTTTTGAGCTTGAGTCAGACGAATATCAAGAGAGGGAGCGTTGCTGGGATTTTCTAATAGTTGTTCAACAGTATTTACCCAAGTGGATATATCTTCTACTGGACAATAAACAGCACCTGATCCTCCAACTTCACGCAAAACTGGAATATCACTAACAACAATCATCGTTCCACAAGCTAAAGCTTCAATTACAGGTAATCCAAAACCTTCAGCTTCACTTGTTAGCAAAACTACTGCTGCTTGTCGATAAAGTGCTGCAATTGTCGTTCGTTCTAATCCTTTGAGATGAATAATTGAATTACCAAGATTAAGCCTATTGATTTGCTCTTGCTGAGTATCTGTCCAATCACCACTTACCTTAACCAGTCGTAAGTTTTGCTGTTTAATTCGCAAGCAAGCAAATACCTCCAAAAGCACATCCATTCGCTTCCGGGGAATGCAACTTCCGACGTGTAAAATAAAGGGATCTGTTCCAACTTGATTTAATATCTGTTTATCAACAAAATTTGTACTTACAGGAGTAACAGAAAACTCTGAGGAAATACCATAGGGAGCATGTACAAGACAAGATGGATTTACGAGTCCGTAATGTTCAATTTGTTTCCTTACTTCTGCAGTTGAATAGAACACAACTGCTGCCTTTTGTAAGCCTCGTAAAATTCTCTCAGACATGGCTTTGTACCAACCTGGGCGAGGTTCTTGTTCTGGCGCAAATAGAGAACGAAAGGCATCTACATCATGACAGAATACTCCCGTGCGTTCTGGGGGGAGTACGTGTACTAACTGAGCGTAGGTGTGGTCTGAGACATGAAATAGGTCAAAATCCTTGACTTGCTTACTTAGATAATGCGGGTAATCCCAAAATCTGTTAAGTAGGCGATCTGCATTGAAGGCAGAAGATTTTTTCCCAAAGTTATGTATTCGTTGAAAACGCTGTTTAAAGGTGGGACAAATAGACACAGTTTGCAGGGATTGCGTATGTTCAGCTTGCAGATGTTTGAGCAACATTTGGGAGCATAAATCCATGCTTGGCCAGTCTTCTTCCAGGTAGTCACAGATAACAGCAAGGCGCAGATAATTCATGTCATTAATTATTTTTTTTGAAAGAGGTTAAAAGTCAAAAGGTTGGAAGGCTTTTTCAAACTTTCCAACCTTCATAACAAAGCTCAAACTAACAACAAAAATTCAATTTTTATTGTGATCTGCGAGTTCTGTAAAAAATTCCAAGTATTCCTTAGCAATGACTGGCCAAGCGTAAGCTGAATGAACACGCTGTAAGCCTTTCTCCGCCAGTTCGCTGCGTCGAGAAGGACTTTCTAGCAAATCTGACAGCACCTCAACCCATCCCTGTTCATCCTTTTCGCCAACAATAACACCCGCATCTTGGATGACATTAGGAATCTCGCCACTGTCGCTACCAACGACAGGAAGACCACAAGCAAATCCCTCAATCAGCATCCGTCCAAACTGTTCTCGCCAATTAGGCCATAGTTTGACTGGGAGCTACAAGCATATCCATAGCATTGAGCTCTTTGGGGACATCGTTATGCTTCACATCGGTACAGATCCGGACTTGTTCAGGATGACGCTTTGCCCATGTTTGTAGGGTAGATTCCATTGGGCCAGTACCTACCAATAATAATCTCCAAGGTGTCTGCAATCGATCTAGAACCCGCATTAATAAATCCAACCCTTTTGCAGGTACTAAACGCCCTAAATAGCCGATCACAGGTACTCCTTTTTCTTCCCAATTCAGAGTGCGACGAATCTGCATTTTTGCTTCAGGAGAAGGGTAGAAATGTTTAACATCTACGCCTAGGGGAATTAGTCGCATCGGGAGATTATAACCTGGGCGATTATTCAAGGTTTCTGCAACAGTTTGTCCAGAACAAATCCATCCGGCCGCACGACTCATTGAATAATTTTCAATCCAGTTAAAAGGTGGTGGATAGTGCTTAAAGTGGCTTTGAGCAGTTCTGTAAACCAATGGAATTTCGTCACGTAGCCACCAAGCAATCTGTCCACCAGCAAAAATGTAAGGCTCTTCCCAGCAGTGAACCAAATCCCAATCTGAGGCGAGAATTTCCTTGAGTCGCCAACCGTAGGTCATAAAGTGAATATACTGGCTGAGATGGACTGGTACTCCTTCCAGTCGGCAAATTTCGTTGGGGTCAGCTTCCAGATACTGTGGTCGCAAATCCCCATGCATAAACGAAGGAGCAACTGCGGTTACTTCCCATTCTCCCTGTCCTAAACGGGCTATTTCGTTAACAAGTCTGCGGTTGAGTGTGACCACATAGGAGTGACCAATTGAGAGAAGTTTTCGAGTTTTAGGCATATATTAGTTTGAGATTTTAATAAATTACTTGCCGTATTTTTGTTCAGCAGTTTCTGGTTTTTGCCAGATAGTTGTTTCGGTCATGACATTACTGCTTTGATGAACAATTGACCAATCAAGTGGAACTCCCCACTCTTTTATTGGTAGTCGATTCGTATTGTCAACCAAGAGTAATCCTCCTGGCTTAAGTTTTGCCAAAGCCGCCAAAACACAAGCTTGGCGATAATGTCCGTCCACTACTACAAAATCAAGTGTGCTATCTGCAAAATTTTCGATAACGCTGACATATTTAGGTATTTTTTCGTAGTGGGGATAGGTGGGTTCTTGGCGGTCATGATCGAGAGGAATATGTCTACATTCAACATTTTTTATTCCTTGCTCATGAAGCTGATTCATGACAGTAAAATACCATTGGCGATCGTATTCAATACTGAGGATTGATTTGAGACGTGCCCCAAACCAAACTGTACTTCTGCCGCTACCCCACTCAAGTCCTATATGTTCTTTCGTTAGATGGTTTTCACAAAAACGAATTGCCCCTTGTGCAATCCAAGGTTCATCAGGATGGCTAATTTCATAAAATTTATAAGCAATTCGACGTGCGAGGTATTTCGGTTGAAAAAGATAAGAAATTTTCATTTTTAGCGACCTATTTATCTATTTTTGATTAATTGATTCTTGAAACTACAGATTCTCTGTTTAAAGAGAAGAAACATTAATTAATGCAACTGTTGGTTAAATTCTATTAATGATGAACTCTAGGTGGCGAAGGAAGTTAGAGTTTCAAATAAATAGTACAGGTACTGTTTAGGGAAATCCGGAAAAAACCAGTAACACTTTCGGCTAGTTTAAACCGGATCTTGAGGAAGTTTTAATATTTAAAAGTTGGATAGCTTATTTTTATTACTGGGAGTATTTCACTTCAGCAAATATACTTAGCGAAACAATCCGGATATATTCCGCTTTCATCAGTAAGTACTAACGTATCTCAGCAACAGCGAGATGCGCCATGTCGTACTACATAGACTTAGGTGAAATGGAGTCATATCCCTCAAAAAATATACATGTCAAGGCTTTAGATGGGTGGCGTGGAGTTGCTTGCCTTTTTGTATTTTTCACGCATTCAGGAGTTAACCTTCATGTATTTAATATTCCAATTTATGGAGCAGTAGGAGTTCATTTATTTTTTGTTCTAAGTGGCTACCTACTTTATAAACCATTTATCATCAAACTCTTGGAACAAAATACTTTTCCATCCTTTTCTAAATTTTATATTCGTAGGTTTTTAAGAATTTATCCTCCTTATTTGCTGGCACTTGTATTCTTCATACTTCTCAGATACATATCAAAAAGCCATCCGCCGGAACCTTTTAATATTTTCACACATCTAATTTTAATTTCCAATTATCTTGGCAGTAAAAACTTTTTTAGTATTAATGCAGTTTTTTGGACTTTGACGATAGAAGCTCAATTTTACTTGCTGCTTCCATTAACTACGTTGATTGTATATAAATTGACCAACAAAGAGCCAAGAAAGAGCTTAATCATCACTGTACTGCTGATGTTGTTTATTGGAGTCATTGCTCGAGCTACTGAATTTTTCTTGTTTGACTATTCCTCACCAGAGTTTCCTAATCCTGTTCGTTTCAGAAGTGTGTTTTCTTTCCTAGATTTATTTGGCTTCGGTATGCTTACTGCTTATTTGGAGTACGTCTTATCTAGTCAAATACTGAAAAAGCCTAGATATTATGGCAATGTTACTTGCACAATAGGGATTTTAGTTTTTATAGCGACTAATGCTTGGTTTTCCTCTATTGGTTCTAACTGGATGTTGATAGATAACCCGTGGGCTGTAACTCTATTTCCTGTATTTTCCTGTCTAGCAATATCAGTAATTTTATTGTCTATAGTTACTTGGCGAAATTACATGAATAAAATCCTTTCCTTGAAACCTATTGTCTTGATAGGGGAAGTTTCATACAGCCTGTACTTGTACCACATGGCTGTACAACTATTGGTTGCCAAATTTTTACTTGTAGATGCGATCAAAGACATAAGCCTCCATAACTACGTACTAGCTACAGCCTCATTCTTTCCGACAATTATCATATCTGTGCTGATGTATAGGCTTGTGGAAAAACCATCTCTGGCTTTAGTAGCCCGTTTTAGGTAATAAGTTTCCGATTTTGGAGACATACATCACTTCAGTAAAATTTGGCTAAATTGAGAAAAACTAAGATGGACAATGTAGAAATATTGGCATTTGCCACCAAGGGTACAGACACTAATGACGAAGCTAGAATCTTGAGGCTTTTAGAGGAGTTTAATGTTCAGGTTGTCCCCTTTGACCGAGGGGGGAAGCTAGAAAGTTTTCTAACAATTATTCAACAGGCTTTGCGAACAAAACCAAAGGTGATAGTAATGGAAGGGACTGGAATTGCTGGAGGTTTTGCTTGTCTATTTCTCCGTTGTTTTTTTTTCATCAACTATGTTTTTAGCAGCGGTGACGCTATCGCACCTTTTATTAGTCTAAATTATCCTTTTTTTATACCAATTGTAGAAATTTACGAGCAACTACTTTGTCGTTTTTGTGCAGGATTTATCGGCTGGACACCTTATTTAGTTGGGAGAGCTTTAACATTTGCGGCACCTAAAGGAATAACTGCTGCGGGTTGGGCAAATTTTCCACGCAGTCCAGAACAGTTAGCAGAAAGTCGGATAAATATTCGTAAACAATTAGGGATTCCAGATAATTCTATTGTATTTGGACTTGTTGGATCGCTAGTTTGGACTCGGCGCTTTGGCTACTGCTATGGTTACGATTTAGTACAAGCTTTCCAACGCATTAATCGTGATGATGTAAGCATCTTAATTGTTGGAGATGGGAATGGAATTCCTCATTTAAAGCAATTGGCGGCTAATGGTTTAGACAAACAGATTTTTCTTCCAGGTAATGTCCCATATGAGCAAGTACTTGACTACCTGGCCGCAATGGATGTTGCTAGCTTACCGCAGAGTGTAGATGGGGTTGGCAGTTTTCGATATACAACTAAGATTAGTGAGTATGTTGCAGCTAAATTGCCAGTCGTTACGAGTCAGATTCCTATGGCCTACGATATTGGTGGTGATTGGGTTTGGAGGCTACCTGGTAGTAAGCCGTGGGAAGATTGTTATATCGATTCTCTGGCTAGTTTAATGCAAAGTATTACACAGGAAGATATCAAATATAAACAGCAGGAAATACCAGTTCAATTATCAGAGTTTGAGCAAGAACAACAAGTTGTCCGCGTGACAAATTTCCTCAAGGATATTATCAACTCTATTTAGTAAAATTAGAAGTAATTAAGAAAAGAATTGGGTTTGCTGTTCAGTTAATTGTATTTTTGATCACAAGCAAACCCTTGAAACTCACATTAACTCAAATTAACTCTTACGAGCTGCAATAAAAGTTCCTGAAGCAATTAGGCTAGTAAATTTGCCTCTCCCGTAAAAACCATTTTGGATAACCACACAATTTTGAGTTGGTAAGAACTTGAGAAAATCAATAGGGTTACACAAGTAGCAAGCATCATTGTCAGCATGAAATGGAGGATTCATGTCTGGTTCTCGCATCGTAAAGGTAGCTTGGTTATCAAGACTTTTCCTCAGAATCAGCGTCAGTTTGAGAGGGAAGTTTAGCAATACTTAAGGCAAAGTATTTCCTCCAGGATGTTTTGGCATACCAGGCGATCTCAAAAAGATGTTTTTAACTGGACTATTTTGCCAAACATATTTACTAATTGCCATAAAAGAATGACCGAGACTGAGAAGATTAGGCCCCACAAAGCATAGTGTACCGCAAGGTTTGAGAACTCTAATCATCTCCGTTATGGCTTTTTGAGGATCAGGAATATGCTCAATTGCTTGATTAGTAGCTACTATCTCAAAAGATGCATCCTCAAAAGGTAAATTCAGTGCACTACCTTGCACTAGATTTAAGTTAGGAGTAGTGGGACATTCAAAAGCCTCAGCATTTAGGTCAATTCCAACAACCTGATAACCGATTTTACTGAGTAGATAAGATGACCACCCCGAACCACAACCCACATCTAGTAAACTGCCAGTTTGAGGTGCTGATTGATTAACAAACTGTATATATTTTCCATACATTTCAATTGCGAACTCCTCACTCAGTCCCCTAGCTCGAACTACTTCGGTGCTTTGTCCATAAATTTCTTGCAGCTTTGTATACATAAGTAAACTCCTAGGTAATATACTCCAGAAAATTGCAGCTTCTAGCGACAGGAGTATCAAATAAACAATACAAGTATCCCTGTAATAATCCGGGTAAATTAGCACATTATTTTTGCATAATTCAATGTCTTAAGGAAGAGATCACTCACGCCAAGATCATTTGCAACCAATTGCTTTTAGTGCATTTATACCCGTGGGTGTAAATTAAAAAATTTCTGCCCACCTAAACCGGATTTTTCCTAAGTTCCCTGTATTACTGATTAGAACTAATCTGACAAGAATGAATCCTTTAGATCGCATCACTGCTATCGTTCCTCGTCTTCCCCCTGCTGTTAATGGGTTAGGAGACTATGGACTTAATCTCGCTTTGCAAATGCGTCAAGACTTTGGCTTAGTGACTGACTTTATAGTTGGCGATCCAAAGTGGGTTGGGGGAACTTCCGTAGAAGGATTTGCAGTCAAGCAGGTAGCAGATAAATCGGCTGCTGCTTTAATAGATTTGCTCCCAAATCAGTCAGATTCTTCAGCAATAGTTCTTTTGCATTATGTCGGCTATGGTTATGTCAAGCGCGGGTGTCCAATTTGGTTAATAGAAGGTTTGGAACATTGGAAGAAATCTGCTAGTAACAGATCTTTGGTCACAATGTTTCACGAAATCTATGCTTTTGGGCCAATTTGGACGAGTCAGTTTTGGACATCACCCCTGCAAAAAAACTTGGCTACACGTCTAGCTTTCCGGAGCGACCATTGTTTTACAAGTAAACAAGGATATGCCGAAATTATCTATCAACTTAGTCAAGGAAAACACACAAAAATTCCCACATTGCCTGTTTTTTCCACTATAGGTGAGCCGAAGCATATCTCGCCTTTAGTTGAGCGTCCTCGAAGGTTAATAGTGTTTGGCAATGCTGGTTCCCGTGCTCGTGTCTATCGCCAATCTCGTTTGGCTTTGGAGCGAACCTGTCGCGAACTAGAAATTTCAGAAATTGCTGATATCGGCCCTTCCTTGGATTTTGAGGTTGAGCCAGTTCAGGGAATTCCTGTTGTTTCTATGGGAGTTAAAAGTGCCGAACAAATTAGTTATTTGCTATCAAATTCGGTCGTAGGTTTTTTTGATTACTCGACTGAATACTTGGCAAAATCAACAATTTTTGCTGCTTACTGCGCTCACCAAGTAATTCCAGTAGGTGTTTTCTACGAAGGGCTAAATGTCGATGGATTAGAAGCAGGGAAACACTATTGGCTAGCAGACCGACATCAGGGAAGCATGAATTTGTTAGTGGGACAGCTAATTGCCAACAACGCTCATGCTTGGTATCAAACCCACAATTTATCAGTTCAGGCTCGTACTTTTGCGAATTATCTGATGGCTAAACAATCAATTACTGTCAATGACTTATAAAACAGTGAAAAAGTTTTTGCGAAATGCTACTCAACCTATTTTCTCCCAACGTAATCTACTGGATTAAGACGCTCAGCAAATTTATTTCAGCGCAACTGATAGTGCAGGCTTTGGGAGTTGTTGGTGGAATTTTCCTAGTTCGTACCCTCGACCAAACACAGTATGCCCATTACACAATTGCCCTGACCATGCAAACAACAATGATACTGTTAGCTGACATGGGAATTAGTGTGGGACTTTCGGCGATTGGGGGTAAAGTTTGGCAGGATAAGTATCGCTTTGGGCAACTAATTAATACGGCAATGCACGTGCGGTATTATTTGGCAGCCATCTCAATTACTGCTGTCATACCCCTCCTGATGTGGATGCTAATTAGAAATGGAGCATCCATCCTCTATGCAATTCTAATTACGATTGTGGTGTTAGTGGGGCTGTACTTTCAATTGACTACTGGAGTGTTATTTGTGATTCCACGAATGCGCTCTCAGATTAGTCGAATACAGAACCTAGATCTATTGTTATCTACTTCCCGCTTAGCACTATTAGGGATTGCATATTTTACTGTTCTAAATGCTGCTGTGGCTATGGCCGCAAGCTCTGTAGCGGCAGGATTGCAGAGCTTTTTTTTAGGTTACTGGATAACTGATAGTATTGACACTAAAGCACCCATTAATAAAGAAGACCAAAAATTTATTTTAGCGCAAGTCAAGCAGCTAGCACCTAACGGTATTTTCTTTTCCATACAAGGTCAAATGTCTTTATGGCTGCTCAGCATCTTTGGTACTACAGAAACCGTTGCAGAAGCTGGGGCTTTGGGACGTATAGCTGTCATTTTTACACTTATTGGTTCGGTAATGCAAAGCATTATTTTGCCTAGTTTTACCCGGTGTCAGTCAACAAAGATTCTCCGCCATCGATATTTCCAAATTTTAGGATGCTTTCTGGTTTTGGGCTTAATTTTGATAGGAATTGCCGCCTTATTTCCTGGACAGCTTCTTTGGATACTTGGAAATAAATATTCTAATCTTAAAGATGAGTTACTTCTGATGATGATCGGCACAGTACTAGGTTATATTGTCGGTGCAATATCATCGCTTAATTTGGCAAAAGCCTGGGTTCAATATGCTTGGATTGAAATACCTTTGAGAATTATTATCCAAGTAATATTGCTCCTAACTCTAAACATCTCTACTGTTAAAGGAGTATTGCTTTTTGGACTGTTTTCTCAATTTTCTCCTTTATTAGTTAATCTTTTCTTGACTTATAGAGGGTTTAAAACTTTTGAACAAGGTCAGGCGTAGTAGTTTTTTTATTAATGAGACGCAAAGGATGCAAAACATGACTATGAATTCACTGAAGATGTCCATCATCAACCAGGTATTTCCAATGATACGAAACAATGAAAAAATTGAAAAAATGTTAACTTACTTTTGCTCCAATTCATTTATTAAAAATAATTTAAAACTCAGAGCAATTCCCATAGCACATACGTATATTTTAGACCAGCCAGAAATTAGGATAGCCCAGATTGGGGATTTTCGTTTTTACGTTAACATTGCTGAATACTCAGGTGTTAGCTTATATTTTTTTTGCGAACATAATGAACCATTTTCTGCGTGGCTTGTTTCTCAATTAGTCAATCCAGGTGATGTTTGTATAGATATCGGTGCTAATGTAGGTAGCTATACATTTTTAATGGCTAATAGTGCAGGTGCAGAAGGTCAAGTATTTGCTTTTGAGCCTCAGCCCAATTTATATAACCTACTGCTGGATTCAGTCAAAATGAATCAAGCTGACGGCTTTATTTCTGTTGATTGTAGAGCTTTGTATAGTCATTCTGGAGAAATACTCAAGTTTTACCTATCAGAGAATGCCAGTAATTCCGGAACATCTTCTCTAGTAAATCACGGTGTTTTTGTACGTGAAGACCACTATATTTCGGTGGAAACAATAACTATGACGGATTTTTTCAAAATCAAATCCATAAACAAATGCAAGCTTGTCAAAATAGATGTAGAGAGAGCAGAAACGGAAGTATTAAAAGGAATGGTGAGCCTTTTAAAAGAGAAACGGATAGATTACATCATCCTAGAACAACTTGCTGGCAGTGAAGCACAACAAATACTCTCTTCTGCTAATTACGATGGTTGGTTGATTGATGAAAAACAAAAAATATTGAGTGATGTAAATTCAGTGGTGGCAGACGAATTTGCTAATTATATTTTTGTTAGTTCAAACTTAATTAATGATTTTCAGCAGCAGTATGCAAATTTCTTCAAATGACGTGCTTTCAATTCAACTTAAAACACACAATTACTTGATGGAGAAACCATGAAAAATCACAACCATTGTCCTGTTTGCCAATCTGAGAAGCTGGAAACGATTGAAAAAGTATCCACCCAAAATATTGCACATGCTTGGGCAAAAGTCGAACCAAGTGCGGGTCAAATACTTCTAAACTGTTTACGGGAAAATACCATACCCTCCACTATTCAGATGGATAAATGTTCTGGGTGTGGACTAGAGTTTGCTAATACAATGTTTACTGCTAATGATGAGTGGTATTCAGCTTGTGAGCAGTATGGATTGCGTTGGGAATTCAACCAGTGCTTAAAAGATTTACCAGCCAAAGGCTCTACGATATTAGAAATTGGGTGCGGTGAAGGGTACTTTCTCGAATTGGCAACTCGTGTTGGTCACAAAGTAGTTGGCGTAGATTTTAATCGAAGAGCTATTGAAGTCGCCAAGAACAAAGGGCTGGAAGCTTACACTTACAATCTTAGAGACCTGAAAAATCACATCGATACAAAGTTCGATACTGTTGTCTTTTTTCACGTTATTGAACATTTGGATGACCTTGAGGCTTTCTTTGAAGATTTAGGAGAAATCATGCATTCTGGTTCAACACTTCATTTTTCTTGTCCAAGTCCCAGGAGACTTACAACTCATCTTGAACCTCATAAGAGAGTTGGCTTGAGGGATTTTTGGGATTATCCACCTCATCATCAAAGTCGTTGGAATCGCGAAGCTGCTGCTCAACTTCTTTCGAGATTTAATTGGACTCTTGAAAAATATTTGGAGGAGCCATTAGATTGGCGTGGTGTTTCGTCCTGGCTGGTTGCACAAGACTTAGCTGAAACAAATTTAAAGTTGTCTGACTTACCCTCATTTGAGCGAAAAAAACGCCTTTTAATCAAAATGCTTCAAGTGCTGATTCCTTCCTTTAAACACTCAGGAATGAGTATGTACTGTAGTGCTAAACGACAGCCTTTTTAGATTAAAAGTGGAGATAAAAGCTATTGGTAAAGTGAAAAAATGAATACTACTTCTTGCAATGCTCCCTACGGTAGTGGCGGATTGGGACGACATTTAGCTGAGGTTGTTGAAGTGGCTCGTACTAAAGGGCTTCTAGAGCGCTACTACACTACAGCCCCTCAACAAGGGGATTCCGCAGGCCGTAGAGTTTCGTTACCGATGTTGTTACCCCTCAACAAATACACCCCCGTGCGTTTTAGCCCTGGATGGAAAAATTATCTGGGAGGTGACATATTTGATCGCGCAGTGGCAGATCAACTAGAACCAGGGCAGACTTTTCTCGGATTTAATGGTCAAGCCTTGCATAGCTTTCATCGCGCTCAGCATCTGAAGTACGAGCGGTTGGAACTCTTGTCTGCTAACTCCCACGTCAATAATGTGATGCGCCAACATCAGAAAGCTTTGCACAAGTATTCCTTTGAACAAAGCTGGCTCAACAAAACTCAACAAAAAAAAACGCTGAAGGAATATGAAACTGCTGACCTCATTTATGTAGCTTCTGAATACACACGTCAATCCTTCCTGCAAGAAGGTATCCCAGCCAACAAGTTGCACCGCTTTGTTTTCCAGCCATCTCCTCGGTTTCAGCTTGCAACAAGTCGTCCCGATGACGATACATTCCGTGTCGTATACACAGGTAGCTTGACGGTAATGAAAGGAATTCCAATTTTACTGGAAGCATTCTCGCGCTTAGGGGGAAAAGCGGAACTTACTCTTGTGGGTGGCTCGGCTACTCGTGGGATGAATCTTTATTTACAAGAATGGTTACGCCGGGATTCGCGCATTCGTATTGTTCCAGGTGATCCTCTCCCTCACTTGCAACAAGCTGACGTTTATGTTCATCCCAGTTTTGAGGATGGTTTTGCCTATGCGCCAATGGAAGCATTAGCCTGCAAAGTGCCAGTCATTGTTACCCAAGATACGGGCATGAAAGAGTATGTGCAAGAAGGCATCAATGGCTACGTTGTTCCCACTGGTAACTGGGAAGTCATTTTAGAGCATCTAGAGTCTTTGAGAAAATCTCCTCTAGTTATCAGGTAGTTAAACATTTCAGGGGCTTCTACTTTAGATTTTTTACAAAAAAAACGGCGATTATAAGTATCGGTTATACAAATTTTCGTCCGCAAGGTAAGGACTAAAAAAATTACTATTGAAACAGGATTCCAACAGGCGTGTGTTTATGTGGCAACAGAATTTAGTTTATAGGTGGAAAACTTTTGCAAGAAATCTTCTCTACAGATAGCTCGTATAGCTTCATAAGTTCCTCCAGATGTTTTTCTAAGCAAAAGTGTTCCTTTGCCCTCTGTCGCCCCTGTGTTCCCATCTGTTTAGCCAGAGAGCAATCGGTAGCAAGTTGTTCAATACTCTGCGCCAGTCCGCGAACATCATTTGGTTCTACAAGTAAGGCATTTTGTAGGCGACCAACATATTCAGGAATTCCCCCTACCTTACTAGCAATAATAGCTCTACCAGCCGCAGCAGCTTCTAAGCTTACAATTCCCGCTGGTTCATGCCACACAGAAGGAAAAACTAAGGCTCTTGCTCCTTGAATTAGTTGGATAGCTTTTGCTTCATTAACCCATCCATGAAATGTAATTTTATTCATCAGTCCTAGCTGCTCTGCTAGGCGATGTATTTGCTGTTCCTGTTCTTGATTTCCTGAACCAGCAATATCCATATGAATCGGAACTTTGACTTCTGCTAACGCCTGTAAAAGCCAACTAATTCCCTTTTCTGGGGTGATTCTTCCTAGAAAAACAAAGTGAGGTAAATCTGTCTGTTCTGGAGGGAAATAGTCTCCTATTTCAGGAGCAGGAAAATGTAGGACGTGAATCATTTCTGCTCTATACCCTGACTGAATCATCTGGTCTTTGACAAATTTACTGTTTGTAATCACTGGAATTTCTCTAAGCGTGCGCATTTCTTGCCAGGTGCGTTCAAATTCAGGGTATAAACGCTGCGGTCGAATGCTGCCACAATGGTCTACTATGTGTCCCCAGAGACATCCTCCAAGGCTATAAGCGCGATCGCATGGCTGACTCCAACGCTTCAGATATCTGCTACCACTAGGACAGTAGGGGTTGTTACCATGAATGGTACGGATGACAGGAGTGTTCTCAGGTGGAAGTACACTGACAGTTGCGTGTAGATGGAGAATGTCCAGTTCATATGCTTTTGCTTGGATAAACAAGTCATTGTCATCACGTACAACAATCGCCGAGTCTACTGTTTCCTCTACAGCACCAGTAAAAGGCTGATTATCCAGATAAAATACTGTATGACCCGCCGCACGCTGAGCCTTGCTAATGCGACGGATGTAAGTAGCTACTCCGCCGCGCTCCCAAATTCTTTGCATGTAATGACCTATTCGCATAGCATATTACCAAATACTTAGTTTTTTTGATTGAAAAATAAAATTATTTACATAATCTTCCTGATATAGATTGTTTAAAAAATTTTGCTGATGTTCTTGATAAGAAAATTTCGACAAAGGCATGATTTTATCTCTCAGCAAAAAACTTCCTTCATAGCCAAGTTCAATGATTTGCTCGAAGATCAAATTTATAGATTTCCCTTTCAGATGCCTTTGTTCAATTTCTATGTAAATGAGCGGCTTTTCTCTCAGGATAGTGTTTTTGCCACCTTCAATTACCTGGCTTTCATAGCCTTCTACATCAATTTTAATAATAGAAATATCCTGAAAATTGTAATCATCAAGTTTAAGGACTGGCACTTGGATACAGCGGTGATTGACTTCAGGCTCTCGAAAACTACCTAAGCCAGTAACTAACTTGGAGTTAGAATTACTACTGTAAGGAATATATAAGTCTAATGAACCATTTGAGTTTGATAGCCCAACATTGTAAACATTGATATTTTTTTTGTTCGCTTTTTTATAGGCAATTATTGTTTCAGTACACCAAGGTTGTGGTTCAAAGGCTTCTACTATTTCACAAATTTGAGAGAGAGCATAACTATAAATCCCCTCATTCGCTCCAATATCAATTGCTCGCTTACCATTACCTATTAACTTATGAAGGTAAGAAATTTCTCTGTCCAGCCTACCCCTTAATTTTCGGTAGTGGTATTTAATGGGGAGACGTAACCCTTTTGGAGACAGGTTTAGAAAAGCTGCTTCGTAGTTCATAAAATCACATCATAGTGTTAGTTAAGTAGGCGATTCGATTTTTTACAGGATGCTTTTTGCCATGTCATCCCAGGTGTAGCATCGCAACTCTTTTGAAAGCTCACTTAGCAACTGGCTGTACTGCTGGCTAGCCTCGCGTCAGTGCTGAGTAATTAGCTATAGTCCGAAGTCAATTAGTCAGTTGCTGAAAAGACTAAATATGAAAATTACTGTACTAAACTTATTTCAACGAAGTTGAGATAACTCTTTACCAGGATGGTAATTAAAATCGCTACAGCGGCGGAACCCAACTAATTGAGAAGGATTTCCGATGACAATTCCTAATGGTGGGACATTTTCTCTTACTACTGCACCAGCTCCGACTACCCCACCTTTACCAATTGTAACTCCCCCTAGAACCATTGCACCAGTGGATATCCAAGCATAATCTTCAATTTTTATAGGAAGAAGCTTACCTTCAAAATCAGGGCTGTGTAAGTTATGATTTCCCGTCAAAAGTTTTACGTTTTCATTAATTATGACATGATTACCAATATCAATAGGGGCCCAAGCTTGCAACGAACAATCATTAATAGCCGAATCGTTGCCAATTTCTATATTGGAGGGGTGAAAAAATTTTGTTAGGCGACTAATATAGACTTCAGAGCCTATCTTAGCTCCCCACCTTCGTAGTAGTTGGCAGCGAAGTTGACTGTTAACTAAAGGATAAGGAAGGCTAAATAAGAGATGTTCTAATCGGGTAAACATAAACCTCACTCACTTATGATAAATTTAATCGTTACAGATTAATAAAAGTTATCCATTACTTGAATTTGAGAGACTTGCATAATAGAAAAATCATCACCATCCGGAGCTAAATTGATTTCATAAAGTACTATCAATTTTTTCTAGGATGTTTTTTGCCATGTCATCCCAGGTGTAGCCTCGCAATTCCTCTGAAAGCTCACTTACCAAATTGCTATATTGCTGAGTAGCATCGCGCCAAAGGCGAAGTCGCGCAGCTAGATCCGCAGCATCTTCAGAATTAGGAATTAATAAGTCACCCAGCTCGACTGGATAACGTTCTGCAACCCCAGCAGTTGCACTAACTAAGGCTGGTAAACCACAGCAGAGGGCTTCATGGACACCCAAACCATAGGCTTCGTAACGAGTGGGTGCAACTAGACAATCCGCCGCTCGCAACAAATCTGGTACGTCAGAACGAAATCCCAAAAAATGTACGCGCTTGTGGATACCAGCTAACAAAGCTCGGCGTTGCCATAAAGGCTGTTCTGCGCCAACTCCAATTGCTACTAAATCGGCATCCCAATTGGGGTCAGTACATAACATTTGCCAAGCCCAAAAGAGCGTGTCAAATCCTTTACGGCGATCGCCCAAGGCACCAATAAATACTACAATTGGCTTGTGTTGTGACCAGCCCAATTTTTGACGGAGTTGAGTACGTTCGCTCAGAGTTGCAGGGTATAAAACTTGCGGATCGATGCCATAGTAAACTTTGTGGATGCGTTCTGATGGAATGGATAATTTCTCAATTAAGTCGCGTTTGGTGCGGTCTGAATTAGCGATAATTACTCGTGCAGATTGCAAGGCTTTTCGTTCTGCATTGAGAAAGATTTGACGAGAAACCGACCCTTTTAGTTGATACAGTAATCCAGCTTGATTTTCAGGTTGATAAGCGGCATGAACATAATGTACCCAGTTACAATCGCCCCATTGACAGTTACCGCCATTTACTAGCACACGTCCGCCAGTTTTACTTATGCGCCATCCCTGGAAGCGTCCAGTCTGATTGAGTAATGGAGCACCGAGTAAATAAGAATTCGCCACCTTTGGCACAGAATGAAAAGTTACAGTAGGTTGAGCCAGCAATTCTTTTGAAACACGATGAGCAACTAGATGTACATCGCCCTCAAGACGTGCTATGTAGTCAGCCAAGGCAAAATTTGCCCGATCCATTCCACCTGTTCTGACAAAATCACCAGTTACTAGAAGGTAAGATTTCATTGCTGCATACTCCTGATCACTTCGGTTCGCTCCATCCAGGTGTAATATCCAGCTACAAACAGCGAACTATTCAATAACCAGAACTCCATACCGGTTTGACTGATAAACAGTGGGTAGTTGAAAGTAATCGCCAAAGCACCGATGTTGTAGGCGAAAATCAATCCACCCCACATGGAAAAGTCACCCAAGTTTCGACTGATGGCAATTTTCCAAGCAGTGAAACAGGCTTGAAGGAGCGCCAAAACGTAGGCAATAATCAGTGGTACGCCTCCGTCGAGCAGCCATCCCGTCCACTGGATTTCTACCCAAATTGGCTGAGTCAACGAATTGCTGTTGTTACCAAAATAGGCGTTCATCATACCCCAGCGGCCCAATCCCGCCCCTAGAGGATATTGAGGTAGTAGGACATTAAGGGTATCCTCCAAGAAGTGACCTCGGTTTTGGGCGTACACAGTATCAGCGCGATCGCTAACCAAGCTACTGAAGCGTGCGACAGTTGATTCCCCTCCCAGAGCGATCGCCCAAGTAAAAGTTGCCACGACCAGCACCGTAACTCCTACCGTCATCAATGTCAGACGCCCAAAATTGCCTTGTCTAAGCAACACCACGGCCAGACAGATCAGGCAAATGCCAGAAAAGATTAAAATAGAACGGACTTGGGAAAGGTAGATGCAGAAAAGCCCAATTGCCGCGCTACCCATACAGACAATCCGTAAAATGGGATTACGTTCGCGCAGGGCGATACCAACCCCTAACAACAACGCATAAAACCCAGCCGTTGCAGCCCCTCCAGGTGTGTCAGTCAATCCCATCGGTCTGGGGACAAGTACCCCATTAGCTAATTCGATCATCAGGGCAGAAACCCCAAATTTGCTATTCTGAATCGTTGTAGAAAGATAGGGCTGAAACTGACCAGGGAAGTACACCTGCAATACACCGAAAAAGGCACTCAGAGTGTGGAAGCCCCACAGCATAAAAATCAACCACTGAAAACCTTTGGGTGTAATTCTTAAATGTTTTACCCAGAAAAGGGGACCAATGATCGCAGTGTACATTGCACATTGTGCTATCCCCGCAGGCATACTGTTCAGCAAAGGGTGCAAACAGAGCGACGCTACCATAACTACAATTACTCCCATTGCTGCACCCGTAGCTGGATGCGTGGGGCCACGTCCGCGAAGCCATACCAACAGGACAAGACTCAGAGCAAATGTTCCCACCCGCATCGGTACTCGTAGGGCACCAAATTGAGGGAACAACAGCAAGATTTGAAAGGTAAATTGTAGCAGGATGAAGGTATGAACCCATCCCCAGTCTCGTTGGGTGGTTTCAGTGGCAAAACGGGGTAAGTGCTGTGTCGTGTTGGGTGTCATTCTCTGGCGATTGCGGATACTTTTATAAGCGAATTGCTTTTGGGCTTTCTAGTTCCTCATACAAAGATTTTTCCTAGCAATCCGACACTTTTAAGCAAAGATTTAATACCTCTTGAGAGCTTTCCAGCCTCTTGCTTGAAAACGGCTGAGTGCACGCTCTGGTTGTTGTGTAGCGAGAAAGCTTGTTGGTTGCCATTTAGTCCGTGCAATATTCGAGTCTGGTGCTAAGAGTCTTGGACCAAAAAACTGCCTTTGGATGCGGAAGACGGTATATCCCATGTCTTCAAAAAACCTAGTCACATCTGTCGGATACTCGCCATGTTCTTCAAAGACACAATCGCGAATCCTTTGTTCTTGCAGTAAGTTTTTTGCTCCTTTAAGGACGCTGAGTTCATATCCCTCTACATCCAATTTGAGAACTCCTATTTTCTTAGGAGCCGGCAATAACTCATCTAAAGAAACTGAATCTACCGTCACAGTCTGCCAACAATTTAAATTAGGTTGCCCAGTCGCATCATTTCGGCTCAAAACAGCAGCAAGACCTCGGTTAGTAGCAAAAGAGTCGGGAATTCCTAGCGTTACTTTTCCACGTTCGTCAGAAATAGCGATTTGCTGAATTTCCAAGTTTACATTTGTCAGTTGCTTACGCCAATTTTCGACATTGTATTTCAGCTCTTCAAATATTTCAGGATGAGCTTCAATAGCCAGAACAGAACCCCCAGGAAGAGAACTGAGACGGGCAGCGAAAACAGCAGTCATGTAGCCGATATTAGCACCAACATCTACGGCTAGTTCACCAGGATCAGCCAAGCGAAAAATAGTCTCTGTTACAGCTAAATCCACTACTCCAATTGTTGCAATAATTTGTCCATGCTCTTCATTTGGACGAGTCCGAATATCCAGCCCCCAAGGTAACTTATTTTTAACAAAATCAGCATTTGATGAGGGTCGAAATGGTAAAAAACGGCGCAGAGCCAATTGTGGTTGATAAAAATATTCAGGCTTCAATATTCCAGCAATTTTCATATGTATATTATCCTTTTGGTTTCAGCCCCAAACAAAGAATATTGTCGCTAAACGCCCGACCGCGAAAACCAAGTTTATTTGGCCATGACCAAGGCGTAAACGGAAGGCGTCCCTGATTAGTAAAATCAACTTTGATCTCGGTTAATCCGGACTCTGTAAAAATTCTGATTAGGTCAATCTCTAACAGTGCAGTGATATGTGCTGGATAAAGTCCTGGTGCTTCTTGAAACGCATTAAACTGATTTTTCAGCACCAAAGTCAACTTGCTTAGCAAGCTCAACTGATTGGGAGTTGTAATAATTACCAAGCCTCCTGGCTTAGTTAATCTCACCAGTTCTCTCACAAAAGCTCTGGGATTTTCTAAGTGTTCAATCGTCTCAACAGATAACACCACATCTGCAGATTCATCGGCTAAAGGTACTTTGCCAATATCAAAATTGTGTGGAATAAATTCTGCATCAATGGGAAATCCATCGTAACGGACAACATCCACACCGATATAGCGATCAACCTGATGATTTACAAACCTATAAAGATTGCCAGCACCGCAACCAACATCTACTAAAACTCCTCCTCCGGTATGTTTTTCTCCTAAAGCTTTGGCGACCATTTCATAAATCGTATTATTGCTGGAACCGTGGCTTTGTTTAGCACGATTTTCGACATCCATTTGCCCTGTTTTTCCTGTATCTTGGGATGTAATCATGCAACAGCCTCCTGCTGAATAAGTTGAGAAAGAAGAGTGTGAAGTCGAGTCATTTGTCTGGCTGGATTACAGAGTTGTTCGGCTCGTATTTGCCCCCCAATGGCAAGTTTGTTTCTTTCAGCAGGGTTTGTAATCAGTACTTGCAAAACCTCACTCAAAGCATTAGCATCATTAGGCGCAACCAACTTCCCACAAGACTGATCAACAATTTCTGCGCCTCCACCGATGGCTGTTGTTACAACCGGCAAACCAGCATACAGGGCTTCTACAAAAGCAACACCAAAAGGTTCTGGATTCGTGTTAGGTTGGCAGTGAATATCAGCCGCTGCTAATAATCGCGGTACATCATCCCTTTGACCTAAAAATTTGACTCGATCTGTAATCCCAAGTTCCCGTGCTTGAGTTTGTAATTCTTGCAAATACTCAGCCTCATGAGGACGTTGAATACCTCCAGCAATCCAACAAACCCAGTGAGGAAGATCCCGTATTTGTGCCAAAGCTGATAGCAAGACGCTTTGCCCTTTCCACCTCTCCAAACGGGATGCCTGAATAATAACTACAGCATCCTCTGTTGTATTTAATTCTGCTCTAATATTCAGGCAAAGTTCGGCACTATCAGGAATATTTGGAGAGGGAACAGGAATATAAAGAACATCGCTGATAATTGTAGGATATAGCTTAGGTAAAGCAGCCTGTGTATAGCGACTATTAGCAATTACTAAGTCGGGTGGTGTTTGCTTTGCCCAAAGTTCCAACCAATGTGTACCTTTTGGCGTGTCATGACACCAGAAAACTAATGGTATTTTGTGAGATTTTACAACTGTCCCAAAAATTGCTTGCGGCCAACAAGAGTGACAAATAACAACATCAAATCTTTCTTGTTTTAAGAGTTGATGGAGTTGACGACGAGCCTGCCAAATTGTCCAAGGCTGACTACTACGTACCTCACCCAACATCTGAACTGTTGCTGTTATTTGGCGTAGTTCTTTTGCTAGTTTTCCTTCAAAACATAAAGCAAAGTGGTGTAGAATCTGTGGACAAAAACTTTGCTGTTGAGCTAGTGTGATCAACAGCGTTTCTACACCACCAAAAAGATTACCTGAATAAATGTGCAAGACCTTCATAGATGTTCACCGTAGACGTTACTGCTGCATCTGTAAAACTTCAGATTGAGCTTTTTGGTAAAAGTTTTCCAGAGCATTTTCGTAGACCTCAAAACTACGTTTAGCCATAGTTATGTGGTCAAACTCTTGGGAAGCGCGATCGCGACTGGCAATTGCCAATCGATTACGCAAACCTGGTTCATCAAGCAAACGTTTCGCAGCCCAAGCTAAAGTCATTGGGTCATTAAGCGGCACAGTCAAACCTTCTTTCTTATGTCTGCTGACCCAGGGAACACCACTACAGGGAATTTTGGCATTAATCACGGGACAACCACTAGCCATTGCTTCGACCTGAACTAAGCCAAATCCTTCACTCCTCGCATTAGAAGGAAACCAAAGTGCTGTTGCTGCGTGATAAGCGCCTACAAGTTGGTCTGCGCTAACGCGACCTAGCCAAATAATTCGGTCTTCTACACCTAACTTTTTTGCTTGCTCTTTCAGTTCTTTTTCCAGAGGTCCAGTGCCAATTATTATCAGCTTTCCTGGTACAAATGTTAGAGCTTCAATTGCTACATGCAGGGCTTTATAGTAGACGAGTCTCCCCACACTTAACCAGATTGGTGAGTCATATTTTCCTTTTAATTGCTCAGAATAAGCAAGCGCTTCTTTACTGGGATAAAGGTAGTTAGAACAATCTAAACCAAGTGGTAGAGAACTCAGATTATTCTTGTAAAGATGCAAAAATTTTGAGCCGCTTATATACTCAGAACTTGTTGTCAATATGCGTGAGGCTTGACTGTAAACAAAGTGTTCAATCGGCCGGAAGGCATATTTCAAAATTCGTTGCTTAATGATGTCGCTATGGTGCGTAATCACCAAAGGCGATCGCTTCCGTAGGGTCATTAAAGCGGCGAGCATTGTGGGATTAGGAGTGTGCAGATGTAAGATGGTGTTTGGGCGATCTGCAAATTCGCTAATTTTTCTGATCAGGTCAGGACATATATCGAATCGAGCAAATGAAAAAGCTCGACCAAGACTTGTCACCTGCACATTATTGTCCAGTTCATTAATTGTCTTTGTCTTAATAGATTGAGTTTTTTGCTCATTCAATCCGTTAACACAGAGGACAGAAACTTCGGCACCCAAATCTGCTTGAGCGCGAGCCAGAGTCTGGACGTGTGTTTCTATTCCTCCTGGCACTGGCGGGTAATATTTTGCCAAATGACAGATTTTGTAGGGAATTTTCATCAAAAAAAAACCTAACTCATCGAGTTGTATTACATTTTGAGAAGATGTCACCTCTAGCAAACTGAGACAAGTGAAAATGTCAAATTTCAGCACATTGTCAGAGCCTTGTTGGAGAAAGATTCCGTTGCTTTCACTTACTCATACAGTGCTGTTTCCAGTTAACCGGACGAATGGATTATCAAAATTATCAAGATACAAATATCTCTTTCTAAAGACGTAGGTAGCAATGACAGCTCATACCAACTGGCTGCTAATGGGATGTTTAATTAGCTGCTTCTTGGTGCTCACTAGCGCGAAGCTGAGCAATAAAAATTAAGCCAGCATAATGAATGTACTAGGGTTGCTATGCTGGTAGACGGATATCCGGAACCTTTATAAACTCTTTGTCGTTATTTCCTTTGTCTAACAACAAAAGCTAGCGATATTTATTCCGCTTAGCCTAAAATTTGTTGTATGTTACGATACTTTTTTAAAGCAAAAAAAATGATTTATTTATAATATTTATATATCAACTTCGTCCTCGGATACAAGTAATACAATGATGAAGAGAGGTAATACCAGTAATGCTAAAATAATTAGCAACCAAATACATCTAAAAATATAAATAATTCTTTGTGTGAATTTTTGAATAAGTTTTTTACTGCGACGACTACGAAAGAAGATAGCGGTAATGAGGTTGAGGTCTGTGTGTAAACTCACAAGCAACAGGATAAAATGGCAGTTATTTATTCATCATCTGTGCCAAAACACAGCTTACAATTCCTGATACAAAGCCTCAGCTTGGCTATCAGGAAAAATTAAGATGGGATTTTTTGTAAGACTTAACAGCAGTTTTCTAAATTGTTGTTAGCTAAGCCTAACAATTGACATAAGCAGGATGCCTGTGCTAACTCCTATTGTGAACCTTCTGATATCATGCCCTCTGGCATCGTTATTGTAGAATTTAACCGCAGATAGCGAAGCTCTCTTCGAGTCTTGAAAGAGCGGCACGCTACGCGGTTTAGACCTAACGGTCTCGCTAGGCTAACGCCTCGCTACCGCTAACGCTAACATGCCCAAAGGGCTGTACGAGCGTCTGTACGCAGATAAAGGCAGATGTACGCTGCGATATTTTTTTACCGAAGAAAGGTAGAGGGCAGTTCTTGCGGTCGGCAGTCGGTTTGAGAAAATAATTCTTCCCGTCGCGCGTCTTCGCGCGCCCGCTTCGCTATCTGCCAAAAGGGTTTGAGGTTCTCTAAATTTATTTAGGAAAAACCAAAAAAATATGTATTTCGAGACGCGCAGCGCAAGAAATACGGTGTCCTAATTAAATCCCATAAATTTATTTATGGGGATTCCGACCGCAAGAACTGCCTTCTGCCTCCTGCCTCCTTAAAGTGTCGATGTTACGGGACATGATATGACTTCATTCTTTCTTCATCCTTTTTGCTCAGACTTTTTTGCGGATGGGAAAAGATTCACAGGAGATGATGGTTCAAGTTCATCTAGAGCGGCTTTATACAAAAGCTTTGAGTACTGTTTAGCAATGAGGTCAGGCGTAAAGTTGGACAGCAAATATTGACGCCCCGCTTGACCCATTTGTTTCACAAGTTGGCTATCTGCTGCTAAGCGTCTAATAAAAGCAGCAAGTCCCTGGAAATCGCCGTTACTGAAGGCTTCGCCACAGCGGGCTTCTGTTACTATTGTCCGCAGATACGAGTGTTGTTCACAGATGACAGCGATGGGACGCCCAGCGGCCAAGGCACCGTAAAGTTTGCTGGGTGCTACTAAGCCTTCCATTCCAGGACTAACGCTGACGAGGGACAAGTCACAAGCTGTTAGTGAATAGGGTAAATTTTGTTTATCTTGATAGGGCAAAAATTGGCAATTTTGCAAGCCTAATTGACTGATTTGCAAGCGGAAAGCTTGGCGTTTTGCACCGTTACCAATGAAAACAAACTGAATCGGTTCGTTTTGTAAGAGTATTGCGGCTTGAAGAATTGTATCCATGTCATGACAGCGACCCATATTGCCGGAATACATGACAGTAAAAGTGTTAACCAAGTTGAATTCTTTGGCAAACCAATTATGCTGTTTGGCAATTGGTACGATCTTGTTTGGGTCAGCCCAATTGTGTATTACTGTAATTTTATCGATAACTTCTGGGCATTTTGCCGCAACCCGATCTTTCATCGTTGAGCTGAGAACAATCAGTTGTTGAGCATTTTGCCAAACGTGGCGGTTAAGAGTATCCCAGAATTTGATTAACCAGTGGTGACGAGAGATAACATTGAGCTCGGCGGCGACATCAGGGTATAAATCGTAGAGTAGACATACATAGGGTAAACCAAAGCATTTGTGGGCTAAGTACCCTAGAATCGGTAAGAATGGTGGAGCGGTGGTGAGTAGCAGAACGTCACCGCGACTGCGGTTTCTGAGTAAATGTAGTCCAGAGCGCAGACAGAAGAGGAGCCCGTTTAAGGCTTTACCGCGAATGCGTTTAGACCAAATCAGAGTAGAACGCGATCGCCTAATTACCACCCCATCTAAATCCTCAATTGCTGGCGCACACTTGTTTTGAAATGCATAACCAGGCTGCCCTGTAAAGACTTGAACCAGCATACCTAGTTTCCCCAACTTAAGCGCTAGCTCTTCGATCAGTTGTCCCGTCGCGGCGTAGTCAGGGGGGTAAAACTGCGTAATGATCGACAGTTTGATAAGTCTGCTGTGCCGTGTTGGGGTTTTTACCTTGATCATGTCGCCTCTGAGATGAGTCGGGTAGGATTCTAACTGATCTTTCCCTTCACTAGCGAATTTACTATCAGGTTTAAAGAGTACTGGGAGCTAAAAATCTATCTAAGGTCATAAATTTTCTTGATATCCATATTTTGTGCTTTTTTGTCAACCTTTTTGAAAAAAGAGCCGCGCGTCGAATCCGGATCGCGACAACTTTTGTTGTAGGTATTAGTTAGTATTACCCGGTGCGCTATCACCTAGTGAGATGCTGCGGGCGGCACAAAGCTACTTCTAAGTGATTGGTAAAGGTTGGTGAATAAGGATAATCATCCCTATCAATTTTTCTGACCTAGAGAAAAATAAGCATCACTTTTTATAACAATCTTCAGCATTTTTGAACTATGGGTACAGATGCAGATTACGGGCCGTTGCAGCCCAACGCGAACGGTAAACAGATGTCTAACTTCTCTCCTCTTTATACATCTGAGTTTTCTGAATACCAAAAAGAAAAACTCGATCTGCGTCAGATCGTGGCGATCGCGAGGAGAAGGGCGATTGTCATTGCTGGTGTGGCGATCGCTGTCACAGCGGGGGTTGTCACCAGAGTTTTGAAAGAAGTTCCCAAATATGAAGGCAGATTTCATCTATTAATCGGCTCTGCTGGTGCTGATGACAAAGTTGAGCGACTGACTAAATCTCTCAACCAAGGTGCAGGTGGTCAAGTTGAGAGTGTGGACTACGCGACTCAGATTCAGGTGTTGTGGAGTGCTCAGGTGATGGCTCCGATTGTGGCGAAAATTCAAGCCAAATATCCTGAAATTAATTACGACACTCTGAGAGCCAAACTAACAATTTCCCGGCTGGAACAAACCAAAATTTTGGAAATTCGTTTCCAGGATACAGACCCCCAAAAAATTAAGTTTGTTTTGGATCAAGTTGCTGATGGCTACGTTAATTACTCGCGTCTGGAACAACAAAAGCCAGTAGGACAAGGACTTGATTTTGTCAAAGAGCAGACCAAGAAACTAGAGGGGCGAGTTGATGATCTTCAGAAAAAACTCCAGGCTTTTCGGCAGGACAATAATATTATTGATCCACAAACTCAGGGTCAACTTTTAACTAATCGGATCAACGGAATCTTACAACAACGACAAGAAACTCAAACTCAGTTGGGTGAAACTGAAAAACTCTACGCACAGCTAAAAAATCAGTTGGGCGAATTGGGAGTAGCGCCGGAACAAGCACTTACTGCGAGTGCACTTTCTGAGGCTCCCCGTTATCAACAATTACTCAACAAACTTGCTGAAGTAGAAAATAAGATTGCTGTTGAATCAGCGCGGTTCACTGAAGATAGCCCGACTATTAAGGCGCTGCGTGACCAACAGCAAAATTTAGTACCCTTACTGAGTCAAGAAGCAGCAACAGTAGTAGGAAAAACTGCTGCTGGCATTCCCAAGGATGCTGAATCTTTGTCTTCCCCCAGTTCCATGCGCTTGTCTCTGACTCAGAAGCTGGTAGAAACAACGAACCAAAGACAGGTTCTTGCAGTACGCCAAAGCGCGATCGCCCTAGCGGAAAAGGGGCTAAATCAACAACTCAACAATCTAGCAGGGGTGGCCCGTCAATACACGGATTTACAGCGGGAGCTAACTGTAGCAAATGAGAGCTTAAACCGCTTTCTTGCTGTTCGAGAAACACTGCAAATTGAGGAAGCCCAAAAGACCCGTCCTTGGCAGAAAATTACCAATCCGCAACAGCCCAAAGCCCCCATCTCGCCCAATGTACCGCAAGGTATCCTGCTTGGGACAGTCGCGGGGTTACTCGCAGGCGCCGCTGCTGGGTTCTTAGCAGAAAAAATGGATAGGGTGTTTCACTCTCCAGATGAGTTGAAAGAGGGCACCGGTTTACCCATCTTGGGGACGATTCCCTTTACGAAAAAACTGAAGCAACGCACCACTCAGAAAGAGCTCGCTGCAGCGCCAGACAGCGAGAATCCAGATTTTCAACTCGATGGCTACTATGGTTACAATGCTTCTCCTTTTTTAGAGGCATTTCGCTCTCTCTACACCAACATCCAATTTATTAGCCCCGATGAACCAATTCGCTCGTTGGTGATTAGTTCATCTGTGCCGACAGATGGTAAATCTACTGTGTCAACACACCTAGCACAAGCAGCAGCAGCTATGGGACAACGGGTGTTACTGGTGGATGCGGATTTGCGTCGTCCTCAAGTTCACGTGAGAACAGATTTGCCCAATGTCTGGGGACTGAGTAATGTGATTTCCAGCGAAATTAATTTCAATGATGTAATCCAGCAATCGCCAACGGAAGAAAATCTCTTTGTACTCACTGCAGGTCAAATCCCACCTGACCCGACTCGGCTTCTGTCCTCCAAAAAGATGCGGAATTTAGTTGAGCGCTTCCAAGAGGATTTCGACTTAGTAATATTTGATACACCTCCTCTACTTGGTCTTGCGGACGCCAAAATTTTAGCTGCTCACACCGATGGCATAGCCATGGTTGTAGGACTTGGCAGAACAGACCGCTCGGTATTGCAAGAAGTTTTATATGGATTAAGAACCTCTCGCGCCCGCGTCTTAGGTGTTGTTGCCAATGGTGTAAAAGGATACACGACCAGCTCCTACGACCACTACCTCAGCTACTATTCCAAGGCTCCTAAAAACCGACAGTTGGGCGCTACTAGAAGCTAGGGGGTAGGCGTCAATTCATAAAAATGACAAATGACTAATAACTAATGGCTAAAATAATTGGAGCAGGCTGATAACTTGCCAGTTGAACAAAGTTGCTCAAACAGTAAATCAGTAGCCGCGATATTACCAGGTATATCCGGATGGAAATTATCTCTAAAATAAGTTTTTACTGTTGCTTGTGGTAACCTTGACCAATTGGCATGAATATCAATAACAGGAATCTGTATTTTTTGGCACAACTTGAGAAACTCAGACTTGTATTTTGGTGTATTAGCAGTTGGCACTAAATTATCAAGTTGAGGCATAAACATCACAAAAAATGGAATCTTTTTAGTACGAACCAGCATCGCCAGTACTTTGAATTCCTGCATATTCTGTTTAAACTGTAGATCCGGATCTAAAGCTGAAGGTGGCGGTACTTCAACAGGAGCAGATTTGACGCTGAAAATGCCAGCTAATTTGGGCCAGGTGTAGCGAGTCCAAGCTTCTTGAAGCGCCAATAGTGGTGGTTGGGTGGGATAGTTAGGGTCATTACCTATGCGATCGTTTGTGCTAGTGGGCTGAGTCAGATCATGGGTACTCAGTACCAGGATTAACGCATCACTTTCAAAAGTTCCAAACTTGCGAATATACCCTAATTCATTACCTATTCCCCAAGAGCCTGCTGAAGCATTAAGCACCTCAACGGGGCGTTTTTTTGCTATTAATCGCGCCTTAAATAATTCGGACATTATTTGCGTTTGATCCGTGGGGTTACCACCGTTGAGAACCGAGTCACCTACCATCAAAATTCTTAGCGTTCCTTGAGGCTTATTGGCCTTAATTGGTTCAGAACGTTGAGAGTATTGGTTATACTCAGTTTTTTTACCAAAACGGGATACTATTTGATTGGGACGAAAGCGGTAACCAGTATCAGTATCAGCTTGCATTAATACTGGGTTCCCCAGTCCAAAAGCTACTCGCATAATTACTTCAGTAACTATTAGAAAAAAGAGTGCATAAGCAGGTAGCCGGTACTTGGCTGAAAATTTCATGGCAGAGAATCAAGGCAAACTTTAGCTCTCATTCAAGATTATCTAAAAACTGAGGAATCGGTTGTTTTTGAATTACTGCAGAATAGACAAACTGAAGATTTTGAGCGATCGCCTTCCAAGAGTACCGATTACTTACTAAACGCTTGCCATTTTCTCCTAGTTGATGCCTTAAGGAAGGTGAAACCAGTAACTGCGCGATCGCCTCAGCTACAGTATCCACTTCTCCTGTAACCACCAACCCAGCTTGAGAGGCGGCAATTTCTGGTGCAATTTGCACATCCGGAGTGACAATTACGCTACACCCAGCCGCCATCGCTTCCGCTACAGCAATCCCGAAATTTTCTGAAAACGATGGTAAGACAAAAACATCCGAACCTTGCAACAGCAAATCCTTAGTTTCACCTGTCACAAAACCTACCATTGATGTTTGAGACTGCAAGTTTAAAGATGATACTAAATTAGTGAGATAATTAACATAGTCAGCCTCTCCTGAACCCGCTACAATCAAGTGAAAATCCTGATTTTTAGCATCCAGTTTATTGAGGGCTTCGATCAGCAAATCTGGGCGTTTTTTCTGATGAAGACGAGAGAGAAATAAAACAATCGGTCTTGTCTCAGGTATGCCATAAATCTGACGTATTTGCTGCTTAGCTTGCGGTTGAAAAGTCGGCATATGTACGCCGTAAGGAATAACAAAGCTGGGAGTAGAAATTTGAAAATTATTCACATCCCGCACTTCTTCAGAAGTAGAACAGTGAATTGCTACAGCTTGATTAAGATTATGGCGCTCAATTATTGAATATATTTGCTTTTTTAGCCTTTGATGATCTAGCGCCCAAGGTGTCAGCATTCCGTAGGGAATTACTATGTAAGGAATCTTTTGATATCTCGCAATTGCTGCGGCACAAGTGGGGGCAAAGGAAAACAAATAGTGAGTATGTATAATGTCGTAATTCTGGGAATTTTCCCACAGCCAGCTAGCCAATTCTGTCGAAAAGATAAAGTCTTTCAGCGGTGGAGAAAACCGGGGCAGAAACCAGACAGGAACTTGCTCATATTCAAGGCGCTTGCGCAATGGTAAGTCTAGTCGTTCAGAACCATTATCATCAGTAGTAGCAATTTCTGCATCTACCCCGCATTCACGTAAGGCTTTCACCATCTCCAAAATGATTTGAGTTGGCCCTCCTTTTAATTTTGATAAGGAAGGAATAACGTGCAAAACTTTCATGTCAATTAAGTATTTTCGATGTTTTTATTATTTCAGATAATTTTTGTTTAAAGCAATCGAAGCTAAATTTTTCTAGCAAGTTTTGCCGTAGCTCTTCAGGCTGATATAAAATTGATAAAGGATATGTTTTTTGCAAAATTCTAACTAAAGTTTCTGCAATTTCTCCTAGATCATCTGGGTTAACTAATGCTCCCAATTCGCCATGACAAAGAGCATCAATTGCTCCATCCTGATTTCCTCCTAATGTAGGCTTACCACAAGCTAAGGCTTCCAGGTAAACAATCCCAAATCCTTCACCTTTACTTGGCATCGCAAACACATCACAAAGATTGTAATAATCGCAAATCTCATCATCAGGGACAAAACCTGCTAAAGTTACGCAATCTTGCAAATTCAGTTGAGCGATTAATTGTTCAATTCGAGGGCGATCGCCTCCTTTTCCCACCAAAATATAGTGAACATTAGGAATCTGACGGCGAATTTCAGGAAGGGCTAGAATAATTTGGTCGTATCCTTTGTATTGTTGAGTGCTATCCAGTCTACCTACAGTTAGAATAATCGGTTTTTCTACTGTTAGCTGATAACGGTTCAGTAAATATTGTGGTTTTGGGGCGATTTGGAAGCGACTTGCATCAAAAGTACAGGGTAAAAGTGAGATTTTGGCTGGATCTAAATTTTGCTCTTTGAGGAGGCGATCGCGCGTATAGCTGCTGATCGCAATAATTTTGTCAGCATAATGTAAAGCAGTTTTTAAAGCCTTTTGCTCAATATCCCAAGCATCTGTACCATAAGCAATAGTCCAGTAGGGAATACCAGCGAGACGTTTTAACCAATAAGCGGCTGGTGTGAAATTGACATGAGTCGATATGACTAAGTTAGGACGTTGCCATAGTCCAACTTTCATAACTTCAGTAGCAAATGCAACTGTTCTTAAGGGCAGAGGCAAAGTTCCGTAAAAGTGAAATTTGGTATTATTTAATAATAACAAATCTGCTGGACAGCAAGTATCGTGTTTTGAAAATAACTCGTAATAAATATCAGGATATAAACTTTGTAACGCTTTTAAAAAAACAGTCAGATAGACTTGAATTCCTCCTTTAAACCCCAAAATATTTGGTAACCACAAGTGAAAATTAGTGCAATTTGCAGACTTTTGCATGATTAATCTTTTATAAAATATCACTATCAGGATTTATAAAAAGTTCTTGTACCCGATTTGCCAATCTCTGACGATATAAATCCCAAGTCAATTGTTCAGCTTTTCGACGAGCGGCTCGTCCCATTTCGGCTAATTCTTGAGGATGACGATAGCACCACTCTAATTTTTCCTTCAGCACTTCTAGATCACGGATGGGTACAACAAAACCTTCCACACCATCTGTAACAATATCAGAGCCACCAGCATTAGGCGTAGTAATTATAGGAATTCCGCAAGCCATCGCCTCTAACTGCACTAAGGCAAGTCCTTCAACTAATGAAGGAAATACTAACACGCTGGCAGCACTGTAGTATTCATTTAATGAAGAATGAGGAACAGATTTTAAATAACGAATAATATCTATATACTGATTTAGCCATCCCTCTGGAAAATCGTTAATTCCTACTAACAATAATTCTGCCTCATGCAATTGCAATTCTCTCCAAGCTTGTAGCAGATAGTGAACTCCTTTACGCGGTGCTACACGTCCCACAAATAAGGCACGAAAAATAATATCTTTTTTAGGTTTTGGGTGGAAATAGTCAATCGGTGCACCGAAGGGAATAACGCTGATTTTTTCTGGTAGAATTCCCGCGTCAAGTAAGGAATTCTGCACAAAAGAAGATGGAACAAAGATGTGATCGGCAAGTTGTATTTCCTGTTCTTTTCGTTCAAGTTTCTCAGTAGGTTCTTGAGTTCCTTGTAACGCTGGAGCAAGTTCAGGAAATAATTCAGCTTCTTCCAACTGGAGATTAAGACTTGTGCGATAAAAGACAATAGGCAGATCGTATAAGCAAAGAATGCCCTGATGTTTGGCTTTTTGGAATGTGGTAGCAGCACCATCTTCATAGGCGTAAACTCCATTAATTCCCTGAAGATGATGCTTGGCTACATGATTATCTAGTGAAGCATAAACTAAATCTACTAGCCCTTGATAGCTAAGATTTAAATAGTGATTTAAACCTGCTTTTACTAACAAAAGCCGCATTATTTCCAGCCAAGGATGTGTCTGCATCAACACATTTTTGGGAGTAATCCAGGTTCTGCGTCCTAGTTCTTGAGTGACAATGTTTCTAATTTTGTTGGGCAATAAATTTAAGTAAGGTGAAGATGAGCCTTCTGGATTATAGGCAATTGTCGTAATAATTTCTTGGAGAAAACCCGCTTCCGACAGAGCTAAAGCCGCCTGACGCGAATTAGGATTACCTGTAGGATGAATCAGGGAAATATGGGTATAAGACATCTTCCTCTTCCTCCAATAGTTGTTGTTCTCGATGCCAATTTTCTATTTCTTCTAGTCGAGGTAATAAAAAGATCAGACTGCTAAGAAACCAATAGTAAACACAGAAGGTATGGTGGAAAACTAGCTGACCATTGAATTGAATTACTTGGATGAGTAAAGCTGTGAGTGCTAATTGGCGTAGGAAAAGTGTTTTTAATTTCCAGAAGTTAAACAAAAGCGCGATGATAATGCTCAGTCTCAATCCATACCAAAGAAAAAAACCGATAGGGCCTAATTCCAGGGCGATTCTGCCCATTTCTGGTTCAAAATAGACAGGAATAACTTCACCTTTTGGTAAATCTAGTGCTTTACGAAGTGCTGGGGTTGCTTGGTGTGTAGCGCCGGTTCCATAGCCGTCAAGTTGTTTGTATTGCATAAAATCAAAAGGTTCTGTGAAACTGCTTACAATGCGCCAGGATACATCGTGGTTAGCAGTTGTCCGCTGCAAAAAAGCATTGATTGCTGGAAGAAACCAGGTTGAAGCAGCAATAGCCACAATTAAGACAGGTATTATTAATTGTTTAGTCAAACGCACTATGCTGGCTGGATTGGTTAATATTTTGATAGATAAAAAACTAACTAAAAATAAAATTTCTGCAAAAATTGTGCCGCGAGATCCTGTCATAAAGGAGTTGATACTAACAAAAAATATTTCAACAAACGAGGCTAATTGCCACAGCCAGGATTGCTTAATTGAAAGCATGAAAACCAGTAACCCGAAGCATACTATCAGATAAAGTGCGTAATTGTTGATGTAGGAAAAAGTTCCTGTAATCCTGGTCGCTGAGTTAGCTCCGAATGTAGCGACAGCGGGACCTTCTTCGTTAGAATATCTATTAATAAAACTGGTAGCAGGACTAAAAAACTGAACAATACCGATGAGTCCCACAGGGATTAAGAGCAAAAGGTGCGAGCGCAAAAATTTGTATAACTCTCCCTCTGACTGAAACAAAGATGGCAGCATCCAGATTAAAGGAAGATATAAAATATAAGCTCTCAGTCCAAAAATTCCAATTAAAGGCGACCCTAAGCTTGGATTAAATACCTGAAATAAGCACCATCCAAGAACTAAAAAAATTAAAATGTTAATAAAGTTTAGTTTTTTGATAAACCGTTTATCGGAATCTGAAAATAAATAAAAATTAAAGTAAGCTCCTAGTACTACAATATCCTTCAAAAAGTAAATCATTTCATTAGCTTGAGGTAACACCCATTTCCGCAGTGCTCCCTCTAGGACTAAAAGTAGAAATACGACTTTTACAGAACGACGCCACTTAAGAGCCGAAAAATAAAAGATAACTACAGAAACAATCAGAGCAATTACCGCTTTCATTGAAGAATTTTCTCCATAACTTGTAAATATGCTTTAGCCACTGTCGCTTGTTTATGTCGCGACAAATGTAATTCTGATTTTTCTCTATAAGTTGATAGTTTATCTGGATTAGTCAATAAATCCAATAGAATTTGAGTCAAGGCTTTTACATCTCCATTGGGAAAGGTCACACCGCAAGAACCAATTGCTTCTTTTAATCCTCCTCCCTCCGATCCGATGACGACACAACCGCAAGCAATACCCTCTAGAGCAACAATTCCAAATGGTTCTTGCCAACGAGATGGCACTACCATAATTTGATGAGCATTTAATAATTGTGTCAATTCTTTTTCAACTTTTGCCCCTAAGAACTTTACTTGCTTAACTATATCTAAGTCTTTCACCTGTTGGCGTAGTTGAGATTCTTCTGGGCCACTTCCTATAATCGTCAATCTTGGAGTTAGTCCCTGTTTTTTTAGGTGTACCTAATGCTTCTAATAGCAAGTCTGCTCCCTTGTCAGAAACTAATCTTCCTAAAAATACAATTTCTTGGTCACGAGGAATTTCTGGCATTTCATAAAAAATGTCTTCACGATAAGGATTGGGAATTACAGTAGATGGCGCTTTGATATGTTCTGCTAAAGCAAAGCTGGCGGGAATATTCGTGGCAAAATTAGTTAAAAATCGCTTTAAGTAATCCTGTAAACCTAGGCTTCCATCGGAACGACAGTACCAAGTTTGATGCGTCACTACCCAAGATCTAGGAATAATTAACAAGGTCCAAATTCCTTTTAAGCTAACGCAAGCCTGGAAATAGATATCACACCATTTTGTTAATTTTATTAGTTGTTGCCAACTTGGTTGTCTGATTACTTCAAAAGGGAAAAGTTTTGAGTCTGTTGCTGGAACCTGCGTTACCAGCTTAACCTCATTTCCTTGGTTAACAAATTCATTTGATAAAATAGAGACAACTGTCTCTATTCCACCGAAACTTGGGTAAAATACAGGCGAATAAATTAAAATTTTCACATCAATATTAGTTTAATTTTTCAGCCTTGCAGTGAACTCCAGCCTCGCTTTTTTAAGAGTTCAATAGCGCGTGATGGTTCTTTTGTCGCCAGGTAACTGGGTGGTTCCCACTGGTGGATTAATTTCTTGGTTGGGGGTTCGAGTAGTGGTTTCCAAAATCCTTTCCAAATGCGGAAGATTGTATAGCCATGTTGTTCCAGCAATTTACTTACTGGCGTCGGATAACCGCTATGATCTTCATAGATGATGTCACGAATCTGTTGTTTACTAATTAGCTCGGTTGCTCCTTGCAAAACTGCTAGTTCGTGTCCTTCGACATCAATTTTCATCAGACCTATTTGACTATTGTTTTTTAAGATGTCATCTAACCTGGCTAAAGTAACGGTGTAATTTTCAGAAATGTTTGCTTGATTTTGTAGATCTGGAGTGGAAACAAGAGTAGCTTCTTCTCTATTGTTTGTGGGTACGCTCAATACTCCTACTCCAGATTGGTTGGAAAGAGCTATTTGTTGAGTGTTTATTTGATTCCAATCTAGGGTTTTGTGCCAATTTGCTACATTTTCAGATAGCTCTTTATATGCTTCTGGATTTGGTTCAAAGCACCAAACTTTTCCTGTTTTTCCTACTTTTTTTGCCATAATATTTGTCATGTAGCCCAGACTTGCACCAACGTCTATGGCAGTTTCATCACTTTTAATTAATCTCCATAAAACTTCAGTTACAACTAAGTCATAAATGCCCATTAACCAGAGGGAACGGCCAACTACTTCATTAGAACTTGGACAAATTTTGATTGTTACACCCCAAGGAAGTAGGATATTTTCAACTTTGTTGGTTTCTTTGTTACTAGAGCGCAGCAGCCGACGATAGATCTGAAAAGGTCTAAAAATATACTCTGGTCTATTGAGATAATTTGGTAGTTGCATTTTTCCAAAAAAGGCGATCTACATTCTTCCCTAGCAAGTTGCTCAAAAATGTTGCAAGGGAAGGGATAATTTCTGTGCTTAGTTTCGTCTTCAAACAGCTACGTACTTGAATACACGCTGTTGGCTTGGCGAATATTCATTTCCTAGGAAACTTCCGGTAAAACCTGCTTCTTCCCCAAATTTACG
>JAYFMV010000079.1:0-260857 GCA_042408245.1 Potamolinea sp. | reverse complement strand
AAAAAAACCAGAAAAAACTCAAGGGCTACAGAGTTCACAAGTCCAAGCAAAAATTCGCCTGCTGCTTGCGTTGTGGGATATGGGAGGAGCCCAGAAAGAAGTGAAGAAAGGTGAATTAACTCGACGAGTGCAACGCACAGGAGAGAAGGCCGGAGACTATCAAAGCATTTATGAGCATTTAGAGCAATCAGGGGCGATCGTACTTACCAAAAATACAGTTTCCCTGGAGACTCCCAAGGGACTGGAGATTTTGGCTGAGGGACTGAAAAATACAGAGTTTGAGTTTAATAGTCAGATTGGTGCGAAAACCGCTAATGCGCTGTTGAAGTGGATTCGAGAGCAAGATACTACAAGTAATGGGAAAGTTGCGACTGCGAAAGTAACCGAAACAATCAAAAGTGCGATCGCCAAAGATAGCACCCAAGGGGCGATCGCGTCCTATGAAGAGTTTAAGTCTGTAGCGCTGGATGTCTATGACCAGCTTAACCGAGACTACAACCTCGACGATCTGGTACCGATTTATCGGATTCGGAGGGAAATAGGCGATCGCGTTAGCCGTTCTCAGTTCAGTGAGTGGCTGTTGGAAATGCAAGCCAACGATATTATCCAACTGATGGCGGGAGAGATGTCAGGTATTACCCCTGATAAACGCGACGACTCAATCAGCATCCCAGGAGGTGGATTGCGCTACTACGTCAAGCGCTTGAATTCCTAAGATTGCCCTGAACCGTAATTAACCCTTTTGTAGTTCGTTACCTCACATCAAATCGCTATGGACAGTTCAGCTATTTCTCCAATAGAAGATCTCAACGCCGCCATCAAAAGTTACAACCCATTTAGTAATGCAGGGATTGTCAAGGAGCAGAATGTCTGGGGTAAGGGATTCCCAGATGTTCCCACCTTAAATGCCCATGCTTCTGATGCAGTTTTTCAGGCAATTGAGCAGGTGCGGACAAGTCAATCTAGTCAAGAGAAAGTGACTTCACTTGCCATAACTGCCGCAATGGGAGTGGGGAAAAGTCACATCATCAGTCGCATTCGCCATCGCCTTGAACGTGATGGCGGTGCTTTATTCGTTTATGCAAGTCTCGATAACTACACAGACTTAAACCTGATTGATTACCAATTCCAGCAAACCTTGGCAGAAAGCCTGAAGCAAACTAGCAGTCAAAAGGTTAGACAGTGGCAGGAAGTAGCAACAGCGATGGTAAACGAAGTTACACCTAAAAATCCCCAGACTCCGGCAGAGCTTGTCAGCCGATTTGACCAAGCCTATGCAAATAGTTTGGCTAAAAATAAGAACGTAATGAATCTTCTACAAAAACAAGTTCTCAAAGCCAAGCCTAATGCTGATCCTGATATTGTCAGAGCTATTTTATGGACGCTTTCAGAGACTCAAGCACCTTTTTCAATCAACTGGTTATCGGGTAAGGATCTTGCTCAATTTAAGGCTGATGAACTGGGATTACCAAATTCTAGTAAAACCAGTCAAGACAGAGAAGCTGAAGCCCTTAATACTATCCGGCAAATCTTGAATTTAGTGAGCTATTATAACCCAGTAGTCGTTTGTTTTGACGAAATAGATGTAATTAACGACTCTAGTGATGATGGGTTTCCAACACCAATGGTAATTGCTGATTTAGTTAAGCGTCTGTATGATACTCTCCATCAATCGGAACTTGGTAAAGGAGTTGTATTTCTCACAGTAATGCTACCTGATACCTGGACACGAAAGGTTAATTTGATGCCTAGTGGTACACCAGATAGAGTTTCAACATATACCAAACGAAAACCCATAGATTTAAAAAACATAAATAGCGATTCTTTAGTAGAGTTAGTCACTCTCTGGTTAAAAGAATTTTATGAATCCAGAAATTTAACTCCTCCTTATCCAATCTACCCATTTGAAGAAGGTCAACTAAGAGAATTTGGCAGACGAGGGTTAACTGTACGAGAAGCTTTGCGACTATGTGCAGAAAACTTTAAGGTTGAGGAAGAGGAACTACCAAAAGACCCAGATGAGCGATTTGAACTTGCTTTGAAGAGGGAAACTGAGGCAAACATCGGAGATTATTTAGAGGATACTCCACTGATTGCTAAAACTCTCTGTTTTGGCTTTGAGACTTTGAAGGGTCAGATGTTAGAAGGAGTAATGATTGAAGACATTACAAGCGAGATTAAACCAAAATTACAAAATAAAGGTTTTATAAATTTCAAAATTATTGGCAGCGAAAATGAGAAAAAAGTAAAAATTGGCGTAGCTGTAATCCAGTCTTCTCAAAATACATTAACGGCAGGATTAAAACGCTTAAATGACTACGAAACCTATGACATCAATCGTGGTTGTTTAGTTCGTTCCAAATCCAAAATAGAACAAATTAAGAAAAATTCAGAAGCCTATAGGTTGCTGAACCAACTGATCTCAGAAAAAGGTGGCGAAAACGTGGATTTGATAGAAGATCAAATTCGACCACTTATCGCACTTTTGGCTGTTTATAATAAGTGCAAAAACTATAAATTAACAGAGGAGGAGGTTTTGAATTTCATCTCTCAGAAGCAGCTAACTTTTGATAATCTTTTACTGCGAGAAATTTTGAGTGACCCATCTGGTCAAATGCCTGCTGTTGATGATGATGACGACATTCAACTCATAGAAGACTTTCTTAACCCGTCCAGTATTGACGATACAGATGACTCAGACGATCTTAGTGATTTGTTTGATTAATCATGAGCAAATTAGTTTTGATTGAAAACGCCTTACCTCTACCTGCTCCCGACGTTGAGGCGTTAATCCAAGGGCGAATGATTGCAGCAATACCTCGGCGATCAATAGATCGGGGGAAACAATTTGCTCTCTATCCAGCTAATATCTCGATTAATTTATCACCTCATGAGCAGCACTACCGCTCAAGTTTTTTGCCCATTGCCCAAACGGTTCTGGCTAACTTTGCTACTGAGACAGTTACGATTAAAGCTTGGGCGAGGTGCGAACTGTGCCAAATGCCGGATAATCCTGAATCTTTAGAGGCTTTGTCACGCTTAACTGTCTGGACAAAAGAGGCGTTACAGCAAATACTTTTGCAACGACAGTATTTTTTTTTGGCTCACTTGCGAGTTTATCTGCTACCTCAGCCGATTGAGGTTCCAGTGCATCCAAATGCTCAGGATAACAAGGGGAAGTTTGTACCTTTGCCATATTGCTTGACGGTTTCTGAAGATTTGCCAGTATTAAGCGATCGCCTTTTCCCCCAGCGCAGACAACAATTAGAAAAACTAGAGGCCCCGCTACATCCAGAATTGGAAGAATTGCAGGCTATGATTAGCCAAATCAACCATCCTGCTGCTCAACAATTAGATGATCAGATTAAACAATTTTTAGGTTGGACAACAAACGCCTACTCTAGATTATCAGATCCAAAGCTTGCTTGGATTAAAGATATCAAAGCTTTGGGTGAACGTAGTAAAGAACAAGATACTGGAAAAAGTAACTATCAAGCTGGAACAGATTTTGAAAATGTTGTGCGTGATAGTCTTGAGTTTATCGGCTTTACAGTTGATTACTCCCATAAAGGTGGTGCTGGTGGCTTAGATTTATTTTGCTCAAAACCATATCCTTTAGTAGGTGAATGCAAAGCTGGTAAAAAGATTCCTAACGATACAGCGGTTCAACTGCTAAATCTAGGAACACTACGGCTGAAAAACGAAGAACTACTCAAGCAAACTGCTAAATTAATCATTGGCCCTGGTGAACCTACTCCGCAACTTGCCAACGCTGCAAAAGTACATGGTATGTCAATTATCAATCCCGAAACTCTTGAAAAGCTGGTCAAACTTCAAGCTGTGTATCGCAACTCAATAGACCTATTTAAGCTGAAGGAATATTTAAAGCCAGGTCAAGTTGATGATGAGGTGGAAAAATATATTGAGCAGGTTTCCAGTCAGATTAAATTACGATCGCAGATTGTTCAGCTTGTTAAAAAGCAAATAGAAAATACAGGTGATGATAAGGTTAGTGTTGATAGCCTTCGCGGGGCATATTCTTTCTCTAATCCAACTCAACCTTTGAAGCGAGAAGAATTGCACGAAATTTTGGTTGAACTTTCTTCACCTTTAACAGGTTACTTAGGGCGAATTAAGGGAAGTGATTTAGGGAGAGATCGCTTTTATTTTCTACGGGATTTGTCGGTTGAGTGAGATTCTACTGCGACCAGTCGCGATCAATGCCACCAGGGGTTAAAACCCCAAAGTCGGCTAATCCGTCTCGAAAAGTCACTCTACCAAGAGGCATATTCATTAACCACCGCGAACCTAGTAATATTTCTGTAATCGCATCTCCTGCAATAACTGGAATCTCAAACTCTTGTCCATCGATTAACACCTTTCCTAACGCAGAGAGCGCAGAGGTGCTTCACGCCGAGGGACTGCTTCGCAGTTGTTTCCTTGCGGACTTAAGGCCGATGCAAGACCAGCGAAATCCTGTTTGTTGATTGCCAGGAACTCTGTGAGTCCCGTATCTAGCATGGACTTCAAGCAGTAAGGTTTAAGCCAGGGACTACTAATGATATCCCTGGTCGGGCTGTGCGGCTTCACCGTTACTACCAAACTGCTCCGTGAATCATATCCTGCCACAGGCTCCTGTCTCATTCAGGCAAAATACATACAGTGAACAGCATTTGGGTGCTTCTGATGGGCTTTTTGGCTAGCTACTTCTTTATCAGCATCAATGAAATAATCCCCGCTATCTGGCTCAATGGCAATAAACCAACCATAGTGTTCCTCTATCCAATCGGGACGTACTCGCTCAAAAATTACTTGACAACGCTGAAAAAATGCTTCATTTTCAGCTTTTCGTTTGGCTAGTTCTTCTGGTGAGAGAGTGAGTTCTGGGAAAATTCTGCCTCGACGTACAGTGCGCTTGGGTGTGGAATTTGTCATGGTTTTCCATTGGCTGTGATTACTGTTTTAATTTTAGCATTTTACTGCCAGACCAATTATCAAGAAACCTAAATTGTCCCTTGATAATTGGCAGTTTTTGCTTAATTAATACTGGCAATCAAACTATCAAGTTCACCTTGCATCTGAGAACGAACTTTCTCGTAGCAAGCATCAACATAATCCCGGTCGCTGGCTGCTTTCCTTCCATATCTTTCAAAGACAATCGGCTTACAAACACGAGTATGAATTTGCACAGGCATGGGAAAATTAAGTAGTGGCCCAAGCCCAACTCCCCAAGGTAATCCTAAGTAAAGGGGAAACACTCCTGTTTCCATGTCTAATTTCCAGGGAAAACCCCATTCATGTAGTTGACGTACCTGCTGATAAAAATCCGCTAAAACTATCAAGGTATCATGCGCACCGTGAGAAATAATTGGTACAATTGATACCTGTTCTCGTAATGCTAATTTGATGAATCCCTTGCGCCCGGCAAAGTAAATTTGATCGCGCATATGGTGGGGGCGAAACATATCTTCTGCGCCTCCGGGATAGACGAGGACGGCTGCATCGCGCTGGAGGGCGGCGATCGCCATTTTTGGGTGCGCGATTACCCCCCCTACTTGGGCTGCTGGTACTCCGAAGACTGGAAATTTCCATGCAGATTGATGCATCAGTGCGTAGGCTAAGCGTTCGTAGCCAAACCTGCTAAACCAGTCATACATGAACATGGAGGTGTCTGGTGAAGCCATTCCTCCATTGTGGGAACCGACAATTAGCAGCTTCCCTTGTGCCGGTATATTATCCCAGCCGTCGGTTTGTACCCGAAAGTAGTAGCGGTAAAACCATTCCCACACTGGCATCCAAGCTTTTATTGCATCAGGATTTCGCTGGTCTAGTGACCAACCATCATACTGATTTTGAGAGGTTTCACCGTTACTGCGGCGCTCGCTCTTAAAAACATCAAAATTTTCAAAGTTTCTCAACTTTCACCCCAAAATGTGCAATTGCGTTTTCAGGATAAGCTGCTGCTGGCTTCAGTGGCAAATATCTTGGGTAATGGGGAATGGGTAATCGGTAATGGGTAATATTCTCCTCCATCTCCTCCATCTCCCCTAACGCCAGGGAATATGTGAGGATTTTTTAACAATTGACACTAAACTAAAGACAAACTGTAAAAATAGATACAGAAATATATTTTTTAGTTTACTTCTGAACTGGATATATCTCTATCCAAAGTCAGATGCCTTTAGGCAAAGAAAGCCACAGGGCAAGTCCCACGGCAAGTTTTGCAACGCTTTTTAGCTTTTCATAAAAAAACATTTCAAAAAATTAAATCGGAGCATAAGATAATGAGACTCTCTCACCGGGCTATAAACTACGAAAAGACACTATCCACGCTGGAAGTGACTGAAAGCGAGATTGGTGTTATGCACCGGGGTGAAACTAGGGAATTTCGTTATCTCAGACACATTCCCGAACCGCTATCCCTGGTTAATCGGCAATATCCTCACGTCGTCGCTGTTCCCAGTCAGACATTGCCCATCAAAAAAAAATCTGAAGCCCTAGATGAACTGATGTACTCTCATCTAAGGAATATCCAGCGCAGCCTGGAACATCGGTTAGAGGTAGCGAAGGCTAATGGCGATCGCCGACTAATACGACTATTAGAAGCGGAGTCGCAACAGTTTACGCTTAATTTCTAATAGTTTGCTGACAAAATAAGTGTATTTTTGACTTCAGGCGCAACTGTTAGTCAATTTGGGCGATCGCTATTGATCGCCTTTTTTCCTGTTTCCTGAGATTTATTGGCGCAACATTCGGTAACAATAGGCATAATGACCATGCACTCGATGCATAATTTCGTTCACTGTCAACAGCGAAGAGCGCTAGGGTGACAGTAACCTGAAGCTTTGAGTTAAAAAATTGCAGTCATTCACTGCTTTGCCTGCAGGTGCTAATACAGGAGACATTTGTGATGCTTGAATCTTATCGTCAACACGTTGCCCAACGCGCAGCTTTGGGAATTCCTCCCTTACCATTAAATGCGCAACAAACATCTGAACTTTGTGAATTGCTGAAAAATCCAACCGCAGGTGAAGAAGAAACCTTGCTAGAATTACTGCGCGATCGCGTTCCTCCAGGAGTCGATCAAGCAGCTTACGTCAAAGCTGGATTTCTCACAGGTGTTGCGAAGGGTGAAATCACCACACCCCTAATTGTTCCTCAAGCAGCAGTATACCTTTTGGGTACAATGCTTGGTGGCTACAATGTCCAATCCCTAGTTAATCTACTCAAATCCAAAGACACGCTAATTGCAGCAGCGGCCGCAACTGCTTTGAGTAAGACACTGCTAGTATTCGACGCCTTCCACGATGTCTTCACCTTATCTGATACTAATCCCTACGCCAAGCAAGTAATTGACGCATGGACAAATGCAGCTTGGTTCATCGGGCGCCCTAAATTAGCAGAAGCCATTACTGTAACAGTCCTGAAGGTGCCAGGAGAGACAAACACAGACGATTTATCACCAGCACCCCACGCTACCACACGCCCGGATATCCCCTTACACGCTACAGTGATGCTGGAATCCAAAATGCCTGGAGCACTGGAAATTATTGCTAAACTCAAGGAAAAAGGACATCCTGTAGCTTATGTTGGCGATGTCGTCGGTACCGGTTCCTCCCGCAAGTCTGCGATTAACTCAGTGTTGTGGCATATCGGTGATGATATTCCCTTCGTGCCCAATAAGCGAGCTGGGGGATATATTTTAGGAAGTGCGATCGCTCCAATCTTCTTCAACACTGCTGAAGATTCCGGTGCACTACCCATCGAGTGTGATGTCACCAAACTGGAAACCGGAATGGTCATCACCATCCATCCCTACAAAGGTGAAATCACCAACGAAACTGGAGAAGTCATCTCCACCTTTAGCTTAAAACCAGATACAATACTCAACGAAGTACGAGCCGGTGGACGCATTCCTCTGCTGATTGGACGCACCCTCACCGACAAAACCCGTGAAACATTAGGCTTAGAACCAAGCACAGTTTTCACCCGTCCTACACAACCTACAGATACAGGAAAAGGCTTCACTCTGGCGCAAAAAATGGTAGGGAAAGCTTGCGGTTTACAGGGAGTTCGTCCTGGTACATCTTGCGAACCGCTGATGACAACCGTTGGTTCCCAGGATACCACTGGACCGATGACTCGCGACGAACTTAAAGAACTCGCTTGTTTAGGTTTCAGTGCAGACTTAGTAATGCAGAGTTTCTGTCACACTGCAGCTTATCCCAAACCAGTTGACATTGCAACTCATCACGAATTGCCAGATTTCATGGCCCAGCGTGGAGGTGTTTCCTTGCGTCCTGGTGATGGTATTATTCACTCCTGGTTAAACAGGATGTTATTACCAGATACTGTGGGAACTGGTGGCGATTCTCACACTCGTTTTCCCTTGGGAATTTCCTTTCCTGCTGGTTCAGGTTTAGTAGCATTTGCTGCTGCTTTGGGTGTGATGCCTTTAGATATGCCTGAATCTGTTTTAGTACGATTTAAGGGTGAATTGCAACCTGGTGTAACGCTGCGGGATATTGTCAATGCGATTCCTTATGTAGCGATTCAAAAAGGTCTTTTGACTGTCGCCAAAGAGAACAAGAAAAATATCTTCTCCGGGCGAATTATGGAGATTGAAGGTTTGCCAGATTTGAAAGTTGAGCAAGCTTTTGAACTTACCGATGCTAGTGCAGAACGTTCTTGTGCTGGTTGTACGATTAAGCTGAGTATCGAGACAGTTTCTGAGTATCTCCGTTCCAATGTAGCGCTGTTGAAAAATATGGTAGCGCGTGGTTATCACGATGAGCGTACCATCATGCGTCGCGTAGCAAAAATGGAGGAATGGTTAGCAAATCCGGTGTTACTGGAAGCTGATGCAGATGCTGAGTATGCAGAAATAATTGAAATTGATTTGAATGAAATCAAGGAACCAATTGTTGCTGCTCCCAATGACCCGGATAATGTTAAATTATTGTCGGAAGTTGAGAATGATCCAGTGCAGGAAGTATTCGTTGGTTCTTGCATGACAAATATCGGTCATTATCGAGCAACAGCGAAGGTGTTAGAAGGGGAATCTGCAGTTAAAGCGCGTCTTTGGATTTGTCCCCCAACTCGGATGGATGAACATCAGTTGAAAGAAGAGGGAGTTTACGGCATTTTTGGTGCTGCAGGTGCGCGGACAGAAATGCCTGGATGTTCCCTATGTATGGGGAATCAAGCGCGTGTGGGAGATGGCACAACTGTGTTTTCAACTTCTACCCGCAACTTCAACAATCGCATGGGTAAAGATGCGCGAGTGTATCTAGGTTCCGCTGAATTAGCTGCAGTTTGTGCGCTGTTGGGACGGATTCCTACAGTTCCAGAATATCTGGAGATTATGGGTAAGAAGATTAATCCTTTTGCTGATGATTTGTATCGCTATTTGAACTTCGATCAAATTGCTGGTTTTGAGGATGAAGGACGGGTGATTGCGTTGGAAGATATGCCAAAGCTTGAGGATATTTTGGGTATGCCTGCGGTTGCTGGTCGATAATAGGTGAAAGTAGGGTGGGCAATTGCTCACCTTATATGTTGTTAAGGTAGGGTAGAGATGAGATGGAGGGGGAAAATATGTCTGAACAAAATTTAAGTAGTGTAGCCAACACATCGACTACGGAAAGCGAATCCACACATGACAACAATCTTCTAGCCAAATTAATTCTTGAAATTCAGCAAACGCCAGCAGAATATTTGCCGAACTTACTTCAAATTGTGCGCCTATTTCGTGAAAGCGTCACCATCAAGCCAGTTGCTTTGGACGCTTCCGAGCAAAACACTGCATCTGAAACTCTTGAAGTTAACCGACTTGCTCAACAGCATAAAGCTCTCAAGGAGTTGACTAGACAATGGATCGAGGAGGGAGATGAACAAGAACAGACCGAAACCTGGGAATATCTCCGTCAAGCGCTTGATGAAGACCGTCTTTCCAATCGACCCTTATTTCCATGAGTAGGATAGTCATCTTAGATTCGGGGCCATTAGGAATGGCGACAAATCCCAAAACTTCATCTGCTATTTGCCAAGAGTGCAAGCTTTGGCTAGATGATTTGCCTCTGAAAGGCTATGAGGTGATGTTCCCTGAAATCGCAGATTACGAAGTTCGGCGTGAATTGCTCCGAGCAAATAAGCTAGCAGGAATTCAACGACTTGATCAACTCAAATCTGCAATTACTTATCGTCCGATTACTACAGAAGTTATGCTCAAAGCGGCTGAACTTTGGGCCCAAGCACGCAAGAGAGGAAGACCAACAGCAGACCCCAAAGCACTCGATGGTGATGTAATTTTGGCTGCTCAGGCTACATTAGTAGTAGAGGAAGGCAATGAAGTTATAATCGCTACAACTAATGTAGGGCATTTGTCTCAGTTTGTTGATGCCCGTGAATGGCGATTAATTCAGTAATATTTTTGTAAAGGTAGCGAAATATGCCATTTAAACTGACACGCCACTCCAATATTTCTACTGAAACCCCTGAAGCACTTTACCGAGACTACAGAAACCGCAAAATTCAAGGTCTACTTGCCCACCAAGCCGACATTATTCGGGAGTATCAAAAGCAAGCTTTGGATGCACCAGATGTAGCTTTACAGCTTTCCACTGGCAGCGGCAAAACTCTTGTTGGGCTTCTGATTGGAGAATGGCGGCGTCAGCGTTTTCAGGAAAAAGTTGTATACCTTTGCCCAACTCGCCAACTTGTCAATCAAGTCGTAGAAAAATCGGTAGATGAATACGGTATAAAAGCGAATGCCTTTATCGGCAAGCAAGCAGAGTATGCTCCTAATATTAAGGCTGAATACCGTAATGCAGAAACTCTAGCAGTTACCACTTATAACGGTCTATTTAATACTAATTCTTTTTTTGATGATGCAAGTTTAATCATTCTTGATGATGCTCATGCTGCTGAAAACTATATAGCTAAATACTGGTCTCTTCTAATTGAGCGTAAAGCATATAAAATTCTCTTTGAGACTATAGTTTCAGCTATTCGATCAATCCTATCACCGTCGGATTATTCTAGATTAACTTCCACGTCTGCTAATTTCGCAGACCCCCAGTGGATAGAAAAAATTCCCACTCCAGATTTATATAACCTACTACCAGAGTTGACGACGTTACTTGATGAACATACTGTCACATCTGACCTAAAGTATCCTTGGTCTGTACTTCGAGATCACTTTTTGGCTTGTCATATATATATCAGTGTCAATGCTATATTAATCAGACCTGTAATACCACTTACAAGAACACATAAGCCATTTTCACAGGCAAAACAACGCCTCTATATGTCTGCAACATTAGGAGAAGGAGGTGAGCTAGAGCGCCTTTCGGGTGTGGATAAGATAGTTCGTTTGGCTGTGCCAGAAGGTTGGGATAAACAGGGTATTGGTCGCAGATTGTTCTTTTTTCCAGAGAGCGCACTTAACGAGGAATCTGCGCTCAATCTGACAATCGAGATGATTCAATCGACAGGACGCTCTCTTGTTCTAGTGCCAGACGATACCACAGCAAACGACTTGAAAACAGTTATTTCTAAGAAGACTGGATACGAAATCTTTGATGCAGCTCAAATTGAACAATCGAAAAAAACTTTCGTATCTAAGGACAAGGCAGTTGCTATTGTTGCAAATCGATATGATGGTATTGACTTGGCAGGAGATGAATGCCGTATTCTTATTGTCAAAGATCTTCAACGAGCAACAAATCTTCAAGAAAAGTTCCTTGTAACTCGTTTGGCTGCTGGTGTCCTACTTAATGACCGAATTCTAACTAGAATTGTGCAGGCAGTAGGACGGTGTACAAGATCTGCTACTGATTATGCAGCAGTAATTATCCTTGGGAACGATTTAAACAAAATTCTCCTTGATCGGGATAGAAGGAAGTTCTTACATCCTGAGTTCCAAGCTGAAATTGAATTTGGAAATGAAGAATCTAAGGGGGTTGAAGAATCTGCTTTTCTCGACAACTTTCAGATATTTCTTGAACATAAAGAAGATTGGAATGCTGCGGACGAGGAGATTGTCTCGCGTAGAGACTCATTGCAGCAAGAAAAGCTTCCTGCTATGGACAAATTGATAGCCGCAGTTCCTCATGAAGTGAGATACCAAGATGCTCTCTGGAACAGCAACTTTGAAGCAGCAGTTGCTGAATGCCGGACTGTTTTATCCTCTCTCAGTGGAGATGATGTTCGTGGATATAGAGCCTTCTGGAACTACCTTGCTGGCAGTGCGGCATGGATGGGAGCAAAAAGTGGAATTACTTCTATGGAGAGTATAGCAAGAGACTTCTTTAAACGAGCTGCCTCCACTGCTCCCGAAGTTACATGGTTCTCACGACTTTCTCGGCTGTCTCTTGAAATTGATAGCAACTCCCAAGTGGACAATAGACTCATTAAAGTGATTGAAGGTCTAGAGACACAACTGGAGAAACTCGGCACAGCAAATGACAGAAAGTTTGAGTCAGAGGTAAAGGTAATTCTTGAGAATTTAAACAAGGATAGTGAAGAAGACTCCAAAAAGTTTGAGGATGCACATGAAAGGTTAGGTAGACTACTAGGGTACGAGGCAGGTAATTCTAAATCGGATGCCGCCCCAGATCCTTGGTGGGTTGCTGGTGATAACCTGTGTATAGTATTTGAGGATCACTCAGGCGCAAGTCAAGAAACGACAATTGGAGCAAATAAAGTTAGACAAGCAGCTTCACATCCTAATTGGATTAAAGAGAATGTTCAGCTTCTAAAGAATGCAGAAATTATCCCAGTAATGGTTACACCATGCAAAAAGATAGAAAGCGGTGCAGTGCCTCATACTCAAGATGTGTGTTATTGGAATCGAGAAGAATTTCGAGATTGGGCCACTCGTGCAATTGCCGTTGTCCGAGATTTGAGGCGTAGTTTTCCAGGTGAAGCTGACCTAGAATGGCGAAAACGTGCTATCCAAAAGTACCAGGATGGTGGTATTAATCCAGCCTCTTTAGTGGAGAAGTTACGTAAGCAGAAATTACGTGATCTTCCAAGACAAATTTAAAAAAGATCTGGCGATCGCCCTCCACCTCCAAAAGTGCGATCGCCTTTCATCAACCTCAAATAACAGTTTCTTCTGTACTTGAAGGAGAAGTTGTTATTGCTTCGATTTCTGGTTGACAGTCAAAAACAACCACGAAATTAGCATCAGGAATAAGCTGACGCAGACACTGCAAATGTCCATCAGCATCAGAACGACTACGGAAACGAGCTACAATTGTCCGTTGCATATTCGGCAAAAGACGAGCAATGGCCCAAGAATTTAGCCGTGCTTGGTAAGCACTGTGACCAGTGTTATATGGCATGATAAGTTTATCCGTAAGGAGTAAAGGAAGGGCGTTAGTAAGTCTCTTGGTGGGGATAGACTAACGCCTGTTCAATCATGATTAAAGAACAAACCATACCCATCCGTCAATACTTCACGGGAATTTTTCACGCTTCTGAGATAGGAGCGCATGATAAGCTATGGATTTGAGAGCCTTAAGAGAACGTGCAGGGTTCACAGCCGTTGAGGTAGCGAGTAAGCTAAAATGCTCTGAATCTTCAGTCCGTAACTGGGAGAAGGGGAGAACAACGCCAAAAATGGAAGTATGGCAAGTATTTCGCTTGCGAGATTTGTATCAATGTACAGAAGCAGAACTAGAGCAAGCTGTGCAAGAATCGATGTTGAGTAAAGAGACTTAGCCTTGATTTTTCGCAGTGCGATCGCGCTACAGTGCTAAGATCACGACAACAGTTATAACCAAAATGAAAGCAGAAGATTATCCATTTGCCAAAGAGTTAATTATTGACACTGAAGGCCAGATCCGCAAAGTCATTATCGATTTCAGTGATTATCAGCGTCTCCTGGAAGCCATTGAAGATGAAGGATTAACTCTTGCCATGATGCAAGTAAAAAACGAAGTACCCCTAAGCCTAGAACAAGCGCTAGCAGAGCTTGAAAAAGAGTGAATACAGAGTACTTACCCAGTTTTTTGAAAGACATCAAGGCTCTCAAAAGTACGCCTGTCTTTGAATCTATTAAAGCACTTGTTTTTGAAGAAGTACCTAATATTTCAAGCTTTGAAGAAATCAGCAATTTGAAAAAGATGAAAGGTGCAGATAATGCTTATCGAATTCGGGTAGGGGATTATCGGATAGGGCTTTTTTTTGATGGTGACACAGTTAAGTTCGCCCGCGTACTAAATCGTAAGGATATCTATCGCTATTTTCCTTAATTTTAGTTTCTCTCTCCCATTATTTGAATTTCCTTCAAGTTTTATTTTCAGACAGTAAATCTTCCCCTCACATACTCCAATTCTTGATTCAAGTTATCCAATAAAGTCTGCAAAAACTGTAACTGATGATGCTGAGTTGTCAGTTTTAATGGCGCTTCAGTTACAGCCGAATTAATAATCTTTTCTCCTAGTTCCTCATATTGGCGAAGTGTCACAAAAGCTTGAGTACTGAAGCGAGTTAAATAATCTTCAGCAGCCTTATTATAAGCTTGTGAAACTTCCTCTAAATAAGAAGAAGATGACGCTTCTGGTTGCTCTTCCTCTGTATCCTTCTTAAGCTGATTCAACAAATAAGTAGCACCCCCAACTACTGCAGCACCTACCGGGCCTCCTAATATCCAACCTATGCTAGATGTGAGTAAAACTGGAGGAACTTCACTCGACTGTTTGGAACTACTTGCTTGTGGTGGTGGTTGCGGTAAAATTACCTGTGGTTGCTCAGGAAATGCAATCCATAAATCAGCCGATTGACTGCAATCAAAAAACTCACAGGCTTGATGTACCCATTTGGAAATTGACTGTTGATGTTCATTAATTGTTTGCTTAAATTCTCCCCGTTCCCAAGTGTTAAAAGTACCTTGCTGTAACGCTGACGCAACTTCCGATTGATACCGAGTTAACAGTTTTGGTAAGTACAGCCAACTCTGAAAATCCGAAACATTTGCTGAGAAACCTTTTTGTATGAGTTTCTGTGCTTTTTCTTTAATTTCCAGCTTCGCTTTGCGCTTCTGTTGGGCTGCTTCTAATTCAGTAGAAAGTGCTTTAACTTTTGCTTCCAAAGTATTCTTTACCTGAGTAGATATCGCCTCGACACGGGGAAAACGTACCTCAAGTTTTTCCTGCTGAACTGCTACAATGCTTTGCAAAGCAGATTCAAACATCGACAGTCCAGTACTTTTTGCTGCTGAAACATCTCCTTTCAGTCTAGCTCTCAAAGCAGGTAAAGCATCAACACGGTAGATATTACTGATATTATTCGGCAATTTTGCCCGAAAACTTTCGGCAACAAAAAGTAGGCGATTGTAAACTTGTTTTTGCTCGTCTGGTTCTAACAAATTCAGGAAATTGACAACAAAAACAACAGTTTCTATTCCTCTATCAAGCAACCAATCTCGCAGATTTTCCCGCTCCCCCAAAGTCATTAATTTACGAGCATCTAGAACTTGAACAACCAAATCTGCGGTTAAAAGTTGGTCGCGAACTAATATATCTTGCGCTTCTTGATCATTCGTTCCTGGTAAATCTAACAGTTCAACGCCAGTTTGTAGGAAAGGATGAGGAAAATTCACTTGTACGGAAGCAACATCGTTCCTCATCCGTCGCTCATCATCAAGAATAGCAAATCTTTTCAGAATATCTGTGCCACTTTCACTAATTTCTCTCCCATCCAACAGAGTAATTTTAGTGTGTAGTTCTTGACCATATTTAACAGTAATCGCAGCACCTGTAGTGGGAATCAAATCAATGGGTAAAGCACGATTCCCTAGCAAAGCATTGAGTAGGGTTGATTTGCCGTAATTAAATGGGCCAAAAACAGCTATCCTAAAACTAGGATTTGCCAGATGATCGCAGATGGAAATTACATCTTTACGCAACTGCGAAGTCTGCTCAAAATCGAGCAGACCAATTGCTGACCTGAGATAATTTACTAAATCGCCGCAAACTTCCTGCTGTTCCATTACTATTGATTGGAATTATTTGCAGAACCGACAGACATGAGATGATTTCTAACTAAATGCTCAAACTGGTAAAGGTAGGCTAAGGTAATCACTCGGTAAAGCGTAGGAAGGGTGAATAAATCCCTCAGTTCATTCCACCAACCAAGCAGATCGTAGAAAGAGTGAAATGAGGGTAAGAAGATAACCTGAATTATGTTGCTTACCACAAATGCTAGAGCGATCGCCATCCAGCCATATAACCCTTCCCACCAACTCATTAAAGTAGGAAGCATCCCCTCAGTTCTACTCATCCCTGGGGTTCTGCTACTGGAAGAATAATTATCGAGAAATACATGAAGGAAATGGTGAGTAACCGCGATCGCCAAAATTGGGGAAAGCAAAGCTGCAAAATACAACAATATTTTCAGCTTCGGTGACATCTCCATCAGGGGAGAACCCATTTGAAAAATTATCCTGATGACAACTTCAAGACCCCTCACGAGCAAAATGAGGAGAATTGCGCTCATCCAAGCGGTTGGGTTAGGAATCCATGTGGGCCAATTTCTCATTTGTCAAACCTGCCCTTATTTTCTAGTTTTAAATTGTTAAGTTTTTATGCGTAAGCTGCCAACAAATTCTGATATACAGTTTCAATTTTACCTGATTCTGAAGAAATATCAGCTTCAAATTGTCTCAGACGCTGTACTTCCGCTTCCTGATTGATTTCATAAGACTCTTTTTGCTTTAGCAAATTGTCTAACTCAGCTTTCCTGGAGTTAATATCATCATTCACCCTTTCCGTGACTTCGCGCTCATAAACATCAAAACACTCTTTAACAGCATCATGAATCGGTTGCCATTGTTCATTTGCCACTTTAGGTAAATATTTCACCAATTCTTTCTTAGCAGCTTTCAGCAATTCTTTGCGAGCGTGATCTGCTTGAAAAAGACCAACTCCTAATCCTAACAAAGCTAGACCAACTGGCCCCAAAATCGCAGCAGCAGGGAAAGCCCACACAATAATTGTACTGAGTCCCATCACCGTAAAATAATTAAGTAAAATACTTTTCCAATCGAAACCTGCTCCCATCAACAGAGCACCTGCCATATTACCAGATGCTAAAGAAAACAATCCCATTGCCCAATTTGCCCAAGCTGGAGAGTTATCTTCTGTTGATTTACCAATGTCCGGTTGTAGCTTTTGCCCGGTTAATTTTTCAGTAATTTTCTGTGTTACTTTAGTGTAAGAAGCACCATAGTTTGCTGCACTTGTAGACAACTGCACAAAAGCTGAATCCATCTCTCTCTCAGCCGTAAGAGTCCAAGCTGCAAGTTTATCATTAATGTACTTCTCAAATGCATCCTGAAGTGCTGACTCAAATCTTTGTTTCTTCCCTTGATCAATAAAATCCCCAAATCTTAACTCAGGCTGATAACGTAAGAAATCTGATTCAAAAGTATTACCTAAATTCAAAATATAGGTACGGAAAGAATCAGCGATCGCTTTTGCCTTACTGTCTCGAACTGTTTTAATTTCTTCTTTAAATTGATCTCGAATATGAGTCAGTTTTTTAAATTCTGGTTCAACCGAATTCAGCCTGGTTTTTAATTCATTTGTATCCTGAACAAGTAAAGGAATGCGACGTTCGACTGCTTCATGAATGCGGTTGTAAGTTTGACGTGCTAAAGTTCTAGCTTGACGCAATTCAGAAATCGCTCGTTCCCTGGTCAAAAATGTATTAAGTGCTCCCATAAATTCAGGGAATCCTGTCCCATCAAGTGAAGCTAAAGGCTCTTTCAATCGCTTTCTCAGTGCTTTAATTGCAGAAATTGCAAAAACTCGTTCATCATAAATATTATGTCCATCTACCTGACAATATTCTGCCAGGTTCGCTTTAAAAACTCGATGCAATTTATATTCAGCTTCTTGTAATTCTTCCTGATCATCTGGATCGATTAATCCTTCACGTACCTGATCCCAAGCATTGATCAGGAAGAAAACAGATAAACCTCGACCTTTGATGTAATTTTCCAGATAACGGCGTTCCCCCAATGTACAAGGTTGCGACGCTCTCAACACAAAGAGGATAGCATGACAATTATTGATATATCCGAGAGATAACTCATTTCTGGCTTCTGTATCATTTAACCCCGGACTATCAACAATTTCAATTCCTTTTTCCAGCAAAGGTAAGGGATACTCAACTACTGCATAATCAACATTAGGAAAAGCTTGTTGTTTATTTTGCTCTAATTGCTTGGCTTCGGCTGGATCAATAGTATATCTATGTTTAAAGTCTTTAAAATCAAGCTCTTCCGGATGCTGACCATTATTAAAGTGAACAGTCACTTTCTTTTGGCTTCCGTACCGCAAAACTGTCAAAATTGCTGTACAAGGATTAACATCACTAGGTAATAAATTCTCACCGATTAAAGCATTGAGGAAAGTACTTTTACCTCGCTTCATATCTCCCAGAACCAGAAGCCTAAATACTCCTTGACGTAAGTTTTTACTAGCAATCTGGAGGTCTTCTACCTGTGTTTCTAAACCCATTCCGCCAGAAGTAGCCTTAGCATCAGTTTCAGCTTTAGTAATAGTTTCTGCTATTTTACCCAAACAAACAGCAACCTCAGCACGAACTTGAGCGAATCGAGCCAAATCATTGAGGAAACTGTTAGTTTCAACTTTGTAACTCATCTTGCTTACATCCTAGCTAATTAACAGTACTATCTAAGCGCCTCAGATCCCCGACTTCTTTGAGAAGTCGGGGATCTATCCACCTTGTCAAAGTTAGGTTGAAAATAACACCAAATTTTCATAAACTAACTCAACACTCCGACATTCAGCTAACACATCAGCATCCAAACTTTTCAGACGCTTCAATTCCGCTTCCACATTAATTTCTGTCGATTCCTTTTGCTTCAGCAAATTATCTAACTCAGCTTTGCGAGACTTAATATCCTCATTCATCCGCTTACTCACTTCCCGTTCATAAGCATCAAAACAATCTTTCACAGCTTGCTGAATCGACTCTAATTGTTCCTGTGCTAACTGAGGCAAATATTTCACAAACTCTTTCTTCGTAGCCTTAATAAACTGTTTACGGCCTTCCTCCGCTTGTATAGCACCAACACCCAATCCTAGCAGTAGTAAACCAACTGGCCCTGTAATCAACGAAATCGAAAAAACACTTAAAAAGCCCCAAATTCCAATCACCGCTAGAGAGTTTAATAGGATATTTTTCCAATCAAAACCGGCGCCAGCAAGTGCGACACCAGCAACGTTACCCAAAGCTAAAGAAAAGAATCCCATCGCCCAACTAGCCCAGGCTGGTGAACTGTCTTCAGTATCGCTATTTCTGTTAGCATAAACCTTTTGTCCGATTAATTTCTCATTAATCGAATCTGCTACTTGACTATAGTTTGTACCATATTTAGCCGCACTCCTGGATAATTGGGAAAATGCTTCCTGCATCTCGCGTTCAGCAGTCAGTTCCCAAGCAGAAATCTTGTCATTAATATACTGCTCAAATGCTTGTTTGAATGCAGCATTAAATTCATCCCGCTTCCCTTTTTGCAGGAAGTCTAGGAAGCCGATGTCTGGCTGATATCGCAAGAAGTCGGTTTCAAAAGTGTTACCTAAATTCAAAATATAGGTTCTGAAAGATTCAGATATTGATTTTGCTTTCCTGTCCCGAACGTTGAAGATTTCATCCTTAAATTGCTCACGAATCTCATTCAATTGTCCGAATTCTGGCTCAACTGAACTAATTCTTTGTTTCAATTCTTTGACATCGCTATCCAACAAGGGGATGCGACGTTCAACTGCTTCGTGAATGTGGTTGTAAGTTTGCCTTGCTAGTGTTCTAGCTTGCCGCATTTGGGCGACTGCTCGTTCCTGTGTCAAAAATGTGTTGAGTGCACCCATAAACTCAGGAAATCCTGTCCCTTCCAGATTTGCTGAAGCATCCTTGACTCGCAAACGTAGCGCATTGATTGAGGATACTTCAAACACTCTTTCTTCATAGATGTTATGTCCATCTACCTGACAGTATTCAGCGAGGTTTGATTGGAAAACTTGACGCAATCTATCTTCAGATTCTTGCAAATCTTCTGCGTCATCGGGGTCAATTAATCCTTCACGAATTTCATCCCAAGCATTGATCAGGAAGAATACAGATAAGCCTCGATTTTTGATGTAGTTTTCCAGATAGCGACGTTCCTCAAGTGTACAAGGCTGCGATGCTCTGAATACGAAGAGGATAGCATGGCAATTGTTTATATACCCTAAAGACATTGCGTTCCGTGCTTCTGTATCGTTTAAGCCCCGGACTATCGACTATTTCAATTCCTTTTTCTAGCACGGCTAGGGGATACTCAACTACTGCATATTCAACGTTAGGAAAGGCGGTTTTTTTCTGTTCTTCTAGTTGTTTGGCTTCTGTGGGGTCTATGGTATATTTTTGCTTAAATTCTTGAAAACTCAATTGTTCGGGAAAGTTTTATCATTAAAGTAAACGGTGACTTTCTTGAGTGGCCCGTAGCGTAAAACTGTGAGAAGTGCGGTACAGGGATTGACATCGCTGGGTAATAAATTCTCGCCAATTAAGGCGTTGAGTAAGGTACTTTTACCCCGTTTCATGTCTCCTAAAACTAACAGCCTGAAGACTCCTTGGCGTAAGTTTTGACTGGCGATATTGATGTCTGCTATGTCTGCTTCTAAACTAAGTTCTCCGGAGTGTTGCTTTCCTTCTGCTTCCGATTTTTTCAGGGTTTCTGCTATCTTCCCCAAAGATGAGGCTACTTCATGACGTACTTTGGCGACTCGTTCTAAATCGTTGAGAAAACTGCCTGTTCCAACTTTGTAACTCATGTTTTTAACCTGATAAATTATTAGCTTTAAACAGAGCGAAGCTTGGGAATAATATGCCGTTTAGGGATTGATTTTTTGAGGAAGATACAGTATAATTTGAAAACAAAAAAAACGCATTTTCAGCGCCAATTGTGGGACTTGATGAAAGGAAATTCTGTGTTAATTTTTAGAATTTTTACCGTCAAAAAAGATTTTGTAAGCAATCCAAGCAATTGCCCCCACTATAACCACATAGGCAACCTGGGTAGCAACTTTAATGGTAATCACAACAACAACGACAAGGGCTAAAAATTTACCCACGTTGGCAAGTTTTCCTCCCCAACGCTGTAAGAAACTTTTACCCTCTTGATGTTTTGTGGTTTTATATAAGGGTACGGGATCGGTTGGTTTATTGATTTCAGCCTCTAGTTCCCGGAGTCGAATGGAATGTTCTCGCTCCTGAAGCTCTCTTTCTCGACGCCGAAGTTCTTTTTCTTGATCATCTTGAGAGTGCATTTGTGTTCGCCCTGACTAGCTATTTGAACTATGCTTTGTAGGATATTGATGAGCCAATCTAAGCAAGTTTTTGCCAAAGCAAAAGGAGGGATTGGGAATTAGGAATTGCGAATTTGGTAATCGGGGAGCAGGGCTTCTACCCATGACCCAGGAACCTTTACCCGCAAGACGGTAAATTCAACCCAACCTTAACCTCAGAGCCTAGCTTCTGGCTAGAGCAAAGTTATAAAATTCAATATAACTGGATGAGTTTTTAGCTAGTCACTCCTCCTTATCTACCTGGGTATTTTTGGAATTAACGAACGTATCTTTTGAATAGTCTGTCCCTTGTTCTTGGGAAAAAGATCGCTTTCCTAAAACAGCCTTTAGGTTTACTTTCACTGTTTCTTCTTCAAGGCGAATCTGAATTTTCGGGCCAGAACTAGCGAGACGAATGATCATCCCATCTACCACCGGCATTTGGGTGATACGCTTTCCATCGATATAGGTACCATTAGCACCCAAACTGACAATTTCCCAATCAGAACCATGCCGCCTTAGCTCTACGTGGTGACGGGAAACTACTGCACTATAGAGAATAACCTCATTATCCGTTGACCGCCCAATCCGAATCAATGATTCGGTTTCAAAGGGCCAACTTTGAACAGGCACCGACTGGAGAGGATGCAGCAGGGTCAGAGTAATCACTGGTGTTACATCTTTCAAAGACTTTGCCTCGCGGCCTCTTTACTGCTTGACACTTCCCCCGCTAGAACTAGCGTGGAAGTCTGGTTTTTTATCAACTAACGCTTTTTCCAGAGCTAGTTTTAGCAAATCCCAGCTTGAGAATGCTTGAATTCGCTTCGTTTAACTACTGTAGCTAGACGGAAGGCCGCTTTAGTAGTTTTGTGCTCTTGGATAGCGCTTTGGGAGAGGAGGACTGTTTGTTGAAGGCCAATACCTGCTGGTCTTGCGCCTGGTTTAGACGAGAGAACGGGAGGCAAAGTGTTAGGTTTACAGTCTTCATTTTTGAATTATCTAATAAGTCAGGTATTGCTGCCAGAAAAATATTAGTTATTGATACCCGTCGCTAGTTATTAATCTTTTTGGGAGGGCTACCGGGTGTTTTAAGAGATTGAATACCCTAAACTCTGTATAAAATAATACCTGAAATGCCTTTCTAAGTTAACAAAAAGCCGTCCTTCTAGGACGGGAACCTCAAACCCATTTTCCTGGTAATTCTTCCTCCGACCTGCAAAAATGGCAACTTGCATGAGTTTCTGTTTGATAACTGCATTCAAAACTCTTTAATGCTACCACTTGCCAAGCAGGTCGGCAATTTGCTCTGAACCCTCATCCCACAATCGTTTAGAGAGTTTAAGCTAGCAATTCCCACTCACCCCAATCAAGAGTGGAAGTATCAAGCACTTTGGAACAAAAAGGTCATCTGGTCACCTTTTCCTAAGCTAATGCGATCGCCTGAACGCAACCGATGGCGATTGCCCTTGGGTAGAGGATTGTGGTTGATATAAGTGCCATTGGAACTTCCGACATCTTCAATGAAGTAGGCGTCTCCCTCAACACGAATATCCGCATGAATGCGGGAAACGATCTCAGAATTGGGAAAACCAGAAACATCAATATCAGGCGGAATTTGGTCATTAGGCTTACCAATATGAATCACCTGTAGATTCAGCGGTAACTCAATCAAGGTATTGGTTTGAAGGTGCAGCAGCTTAGCCGAAGGTATCTGCAACTGAGTTTTAGCAATACCAGGGGATGCTGCTGGTTTCTGCAGTGGAGGTAGGCTTACCACTGGTGGTGAAGCCTCCGGTTCAACAGCCATAGTCGGGGGAGGTGGTGGCGTTGTTACTGGGTCAGGAGGAGGGGTTGGCGCTTCTAGATTAAGCGGTTGACCGACCATAGTAGCCGGCAACGGCGCATTTGGGTCAGGTAGTGGTCCAGTTGTAGAATTGGGTTCCGGATCGGGCGCTTGAGTGCTCATAGAAATCCCTCCAGGTGTAACAAGCGGGTCAGGAGTTTCCCAGTCTGGGACAGTAGGGAGTGGCGTGGGAGCAGATTGCTTAAAAGACCCTTGGGCGCCACTCACATTCAAATTAAACCCACACTGACCGCAGAAGCTAGCGTCTGTCTGAACACTTGCACCACAGTTAGGACAACTGGTGGTCGCAGGTAAAGGAGTATAGCAGGCTTCACATTGGTTAGCACCGTCCGGATTTTGGTGATTGCAGTTAGGGCAAACAATCATAAAATTTCCTTTCAGCCAGTACTTATCCTCCCTATGAAAGCACAGCAGACGGTCATTTGAATCAAATATTAGGCACAGGTGTGATAATTCTTCAGCTCTTGACCTGCTGACTCATCCAACAGCCACCAAAGTTCGCCTTGGGGCTGAATTAACCGAGAGGGATAAGTCAGGGGATCAGCATCTGCAGCAAATATCTGAGCTAGCGCGGGTCTTTTCCCCTCCCCTGCGACAATAAACATAACGCAGTGAGCATGATTGATTAACGGCGCACTAAAGGTGATACGTGGTTGACCATCCTTGTTACCTACAGTAACCAGTTTGTCCTGCACTTGTAAGGCGTCTGTATGAGGAAACAGTGAGGCCGTATGGGCGTCATCGCCTATCCCCAACAAAATTACATCAAAATGGGGAAACTCTCCCGCCGCTATCCCAAAGAACTCCTGTAACTGGGCTTGATGCTTCTGTGCATCTTCTGCAGGCGTCCCCCCATCTGTAGGCATTGGGTGAATATTAACCGCTGGGATCTCAACTTTGTCTAACCAAGCTTTACGTGCCATCCCTTGATTGCTGTCAGGGTGGTCTGCGGGGACGTAGCGTTCATCGCCCCAAAAAACATGGATTTTATCCCAGGGCAGGTTTTGACCCGCTAGGGCTTCATACAAGGGCTTGGGAGTGCCTCCCCCAGCAAGGGCGATGGTACACTTACCTCGCTCTTGAATTGCAGCTTGCATTTTGCTAAGTACAACTTCGAGCGATCGCTGAATCAGCGCTGTCTTATCTGGTAAAACTTCAACAATTTTGTGCATCAAACTTTTCACCTTATTTCAACTTTTCTGGCTTTCTTGTATAGCCAGCATTTCCACGCGCTAACTGCTTCCAAACTGAACTCTCAAGTATTGTAGTGTGAGCGGTGAAGTGTGAGAAAATCCCTGAACTCCTGCAAACAGCATCTCAATGGCAAAATGCAAGGGTAAAGTTGGAAATGGATCATCCCAGTTCTGAATGAGCTCTCACCTGCAAAACCAATGAAAAGTAGTCCTATCTATTCCCCTTTCACTTCTCTGACGCTCAAAACTGTCGGCGTCGTGATGATTTTGTCTTCCATCTTGAATTACATCCTGATGGCAATTCCTTTTGAGCCATCAAAGACAGCGTGGCAAATAACTTTTGCCAGCCAAATGGTTGACCGAGGTATCAGTCCTATGGTAGGTATGGCGTTTTTGATGGCAGGATATTGGATTGATTATGCAGGCGGGACAACACCACGAGAAGATAAGTCTTTTGTACTAGACCTCAGATTTTGGGCTGTTTTGTTCTCAACCCTATTGGGATTAATCTTTTTGGTGCTAGTGCCCCTGCATTTCTACAATATTAGCTCCCAAACCAATGACGCTATTAAACAGATTAATCAAAAAGCACAGCAAGCGGAAACTCAAGTTAAAACCGAACTAGACGGACAAACTCAGCAAATCGAGGCGATCCTCAAAGACCCCCAAAAGCTAGCAGAGCAAATTTCCCAGATCGATAAAGCGATCGCCAGTGGTCAGCTTCAAGGAGAACGTCTCGCTCAAGCACAATCAGTCAAGAACTTATTGCAAGCTTCCAAGCAAAACCCGAAAGCTCTCCCTGAAGCTCGCGAACAACAACGTGAAAAGCTTCAAACCCAAATTCGCAATGAAAAACAACAAGCCGAAAATCGCACAAAAACTGAGGCTTTGAAAGTGTCTCTAGGCACAGGACTGAGCAGTTTGTTTTTAGCAATTGGCTACACTGCCATTGGCTGGTTTGGATTGCGAGGCTTTTTTAGGGGTTGAACCAGCAATCCTTCTCAATCAAAGTCGCGATCGTGACGGAACTTGTTGTGGGAGATTTCCTAAGTAGAAATACATACTACACTCAGGCATTGTTCCATAGTCTCTCTCTGTTAAAATGTAAATATAGATACCAGTTTTTTTCAAAAAAATTCAGGTTGGCTGGTCAGTGCGGCTTAGTGCAAACTCCGCCTCATCCCAGCAACTTAAATTTTCAAGAGAAAACAAAAAGTGGAGGGAGCTAAACTGCAACAGAGATGTTGCCACTTGCAACAATTCTTTACAAGCTTTAAAAATAAGATATGGAAGCCTCTACCACGAGCAACGCTTCACTGGGGCAGCGAAACGTGGAAATGGTAGCGAGAAAGCCCTCCAATCAAATGCGGGTAGTATTAACGCCATTAAGAGTTTGTCCGGTCAACGTTTACCGAAAAAACTGGGTCGAAAGCCCCGTCCTTCTAGGACGGCTTTTCTTCCTGAAGGTTTGTCAATCCAATCCTCTATCATCTGGGTCATTGTCTTTTCTCTAAATTTGGTGACTCTACGCAATTTCTCAAGCCGACTCGCAACGATACGCACATTTAATCTTTCCTTAGCCATCTAGCTACCCATTGGCTACCTGTTTATCTTACATAAGAACATGAAAGCAAGATACCAATACCGATTCTACCCAACAGACCAACAGCAAAGGGCCCTAGCTCAGTTGTTCGGTTGCGTCCGAGTAGTTTGGAACGACGCTCTTGTTCTTTGTAAACAGTTAGAAAAAAAACCAAAATCCGCTGAACTTCAGAAGCTGGTTATAACTCAGGCAAAAAAGACTGAAATTAGGGCATGGCTGAGTGAAGTGTCAGCAATACCTTTGCAGCAGTCTGTAGCCGACTTGGAGGTAGCCTTTAAGAACTTTTTTGATTCCTGTAAAGGAAAAAGGAAAGGATGTAAAGTTGGTTATCCTAAGTTTAAAAAACGTACCAACAGTCAATCGGCAAGGCTTACTCGCGGTGGATTTTCAATCAAAGATAATGAGGTCTATCTAGCCAAGATTGGTATTGTCAAGCCAATTTGGTCTAGGAATTTGCCTGAGACACCAAGCTCAGTAACTATTATTAAAGATTGTGCTAATCGGTACTTCTTGAGCTTTGTAGTAGAAGTTGAACTAATCAATATTGATACCAAAAACCAAAGTGTCGGTATTGATTTAGGGATTAAAACTTTTGCTGTAATGAGTAATAGCGAAAAGGCTTTCAGTCCTTGCTATAAAACGTTAGACCGCAAAATACGCCGTCTTCAAAAGAAGTTAGCACGACAGCAGAAAGACTCTAATAGAAGGTATAGAACTCGGATTCAAATTGCCTTAGCTCATAACCAAATTGCCGATACTCGTAAAGATTTCCTGCACAAACTATCAACCAAGATTGTTAGTGAAAATCAAACTATCGTCTTAGAAGATTTAAAGGTGTCAGGGATGGTTAAAAACCGCAAACTGGCTAGAGCAATCAGTCAGCAAGGATGGAGAGAATTTAGGGTTTTGGTTGAGAGCAAGTCTGAGAAATACGGACGTAAGTTTGTGGTTATCAGCCGTTGGGAACCTACTAGCCAAATGTGCTGCGACTGTAATTTTAAATGGGGAAAAATTGATTTGTCGGTGCGTTCAGTACTTTGCTTAAATTGTGGTACAGAACACGACAGAGATGAGAATGCCTCAGTAAATATAGAAAAAGTCGGGATAGGGCATTGCCACGACTCTAAATGTACGTCGAGACAGAGTAAGACTATTTCGGTAGCGTCCGTCAATGAAGCGTAAAGAATCCCCGTACCTTCAGGTCGGGGAGTATGTCAAACGCTTGTATCGTGCCAGCTCATGCCAGTGATTGAGGTGACAAAGACCAAATTTTTAAGCGCTATTGTAAGGAGAATCGGGACTCTGTGATCCAACGCATTAAGCAGGATTTAAAGAATGACCTGATCGCAGGTCTTCTCGTAGTGATTCCTCTCGCTACCACCATCTGGCTGACAATCACTATTGCCAGTTGGGTAATCAATTTTTTGACCCGCATTCCCAAACAAATCAATCCTTACGATAATCTCCACCCAATCCTAGTAAATCTCCTGAATTTGGTGGTAGGGCTAACGGTGCCATTACTCTGTATTTTGTTGATAGGCTTAATGGCACGTAATATCGTTGGGCGATGGTTATTGGATTTTGGGGAGAAAATTTTGCAGGCGATTCCCTTAGCTGGGGCTGTCTATAAAACCCTAAAACAGCTATTGGAGACTCTTTTAAAAGACTCAAGCGGTAAGTTTCGTCGTGTAGTCTTGGTAGAATATCCCCGCCAAGGTGTGTGGGCGATCGCCTTCGTGACCGGCGCAATCAGCAACGACATTCAAGATTGCATGACTCGCCCCATGTTGAGCATTTTTATCCCGACGACGCCCAATCCCACAACTGGTTGGTATGCAATTATTCCAGAAGAAGAAGTAGTCAATCTTTCAATGTCCATAGAAGATGCCTTTAAGGTAGTGATATCCGGTGGAATTGTCAGTCCCAATAGCTCATCAAGCCTGATTCCACTCCATACACCCTATGGCAAGAAACCACTAGATCAACCTTTACCTGAAATTAGGCGACAGGCGATACAGACGGAAGAAAGCTAATAGTGTTTAGTTGTTAGTTGTTAGTTGTCAGTTGTCAGTTGTCAGTTGTCAGTTGTCAGTTGTCAGTTGTCAGTTGTTGGTCAATAATCAATTCCCAATAATCAATTCCCAATAATCAATTCCCAATAATCAATTCCCAATAATCAATGCAACCTCGTAGAATTGCCCGTGAACTGGCTCTTTTGAGCCTCTCCCAGATGCCTGCTAATCTTGAAAAACTAGAGACGCAGCAGATGAATAATCTGATCCTGGCAGCAGTCCGTACCTTAACAGGTGAAATTCAAGAAGCATTAGAAACTGCTTCTGCTGAACTGAAACGAGGAAGCGAGCGCCTCCTGAGTAGCGAAACTAGGACAACCGAAGTGCAAAGTGCCAAAGCAATGGTACTAGATGCTATTGCCTTAACCCAAAAAGCCATCAATCGGCTAGGAACAGCAGTAGAAATGCCAGAAGTGATCCAGCTAGCTAATCAACAGGAAGTCCGTACCTATGCCTTAGAAATTATCAAAAACATCAACCGCAGACAGGTTGAAATTGATGGCATTTTGACAGATGCACTTCAAGATTGGCAGCTAAACCGCCTAGCGCGAATTGATCGAGATATTTTGCGGATTGCTGTAGTAGAAATTTCATTTTTAGGCGTGCCGGATCGGGTAGCAATTAACGAATCCGTGGAACTTGCCAAGCGCTACAGTGATGAAGAAGGACACCGATTTATCAATGGCGTGTTGCGCCGCGTCACCGATCGCATTAAAGCAGACGCCCGCCTACTATAGAAAATTTCTTATAGTTGAATCAACTCGCTTTGTGTCTTTCTCCCCGTGGTTGCCCCTAATTTATCCATAAAAAAATTTAAGTAGAGTCAAGTAGCTGCAATGGTTTTTAATTGGTTCCGCCGACAGTTTGGCACTAGCGACGCATCTTCAGAACAGCTTAGTTCCGAAAACCCGCAGGTTGAAGAGGAACAAGAGGCTACAGAGCCGCAGTCAGTAGAACTGGAAGCGCCTGAGTCAATTCAAGAGCAATCTTCAGCAACTACGGACGATTACCTACTCTGGGCAAAAGCTGCTTACAAAAACATCAAGACGCAGCAGCAAAGTGCGCCAGAACCTGCTGAAAGTACGCTGCTGGAATCAGCGCCAGAAACTGAGCCTACAGCCGAAGCACCTGAAGATGCTGCTACTTCAACAGCAACAGTAGCAACCACAACCGTTGAGTCTGAAGAGGTTTCAGAAACAACAGAACCTGCAAAAGTCGCTACTCAAGAAGAATCTGCACCGATAGAGTCTCTTGTCACAAAGCCTGAAGAAGCAACAATCCCAGTAGAAGAACCTGCAACGGTTCAACTAGCGGAACCGACAGTAGAGACAACTATAGCTGAAGCAGCGCCAGATCTTGCCATAGCTGAAGCGCAGGAAGATCCAGCAGCTACCGTTACCATAGATGAAGACCAGACAGCAGCACCAGTTTTAGAAGAATCCCCCACTGTTGAAGCCGAGACAGTAGCGCCAGCAGCAGTGGAAGCCGAGGAAGCCAGCACTGCTCCCTTACCGCTCTGGGCTCGTCAAGCCGCAGATAGACAAGCACGACTGGAACGCCTCAAGGCAACTGCAATTGAAGTACCAGAAGCCGAACCTGTAAGAGCAGCAGTACAACAAGAAGAAGCTTTAGAGGAAGTTCCTGGACTGGCCTTTGATGAAGGGTTTGTTTGGTCAGCATCAGTCTTAGCGGCTCAAGGGCGTCGTCCTGACGATGTTTCAATTGAAGAAATTAGCTGGTTGGTGCGACTGCGCCAGGGACTGAGCAAAACTCGTCGCAGTTTAATTAACCAGCTCAGGGCGATTGTCGGTCAAGGGCCGTTGAATCAAGACGCCGTGAGTGAGATTGAGGCGCTGCTGTTGCAGGCAGATGTCGGAGTTGAGGCAACGGATTATATCATAAAAACGCTGCAAGAAAAACTGCGGGAAGAAGCGTTACCACCAGAACAGGCGATCGCCTATTTGAAGAAAATTATCAGAGATTTGCTTGACTCTCCATATCAGGAGGCATACAGTTCCAGCTTTGTGCCAGAAAAAGATACCCTGAATATCTGGTTGATTACCGGTGTCAATGGTGCCGGGAAAACCACAACAATTGGTAAACTTGCCCACCTGGCTAAGAAATCCGACTATAGCTGCTTAATTGGTGCTGCGGATACCTTTAGGGCGGCTGCAGTGGAACAGGTGAAGGTTTGGGGAGAGCGCAGCAGCACAGAAGTGATTGCTAATCCAGGCAAAAATACCGATCCTGCGGCTGTCGTGTTTGATGCGATCGTCGCCGCCAAAGCTCGAAATATCGAATTACTGTTAGTTGACACAGCCGGGCGTTTGCAAAACAAGAAAAACCTGATGGATGAATTAGCAAAAATTCGTCGGATTGTGGACAAAAAAGCTCCCGATGCCCGCGTTGAATCCCTCCTAGTTTTGGATGCTACCCTTGGTCAAAATGGTCTACGTCAGGCCCAAGTCTTCTCAGAAGCAGCCAAACTTAGCGGCGTCGTCTTAACGAAACTTGATGGCACAGCTAAAGGTGGTGTTGCCTTAGCTGTGGTACAGGAACTAGGTTTACCTATCCGCTTTATTGGTGCTGGCGAAGGAATTGAAGACTTGCGGCCCTTCTCTAGTTACGAATTTGTTGAAGCCTTGCTTAGTAGTTAAAAGTTAGCAATGGGTAATGGGTAATGGGTAATGGGTAATGGGTAATGGGTAATGGGTAATGGGTAATGGGTAATGGGTAATAGGTAATGGGTAATGGGTAATATTCTCCCCATCTCCCCCTCTCCCCAATCCCCAATCCCCTACCAAGGATTGCCAATCATCGTAAAAGCAGCCCAGAAATAGGGATGTTCGAGGTTTTTGTTTCCCAGTCTGGCTAATTCTGGTGGTAGAGATACAGACTTACTGCCGCTGACTAGCTTACCTTCTTTGAGCTGTGTCTCCCCCTTAATCATTGCTAGTTGTGCTTGTCGCAATGCTTCCGCTTTAATGGGGGAAGTCTTCAGTTGCTGATACAGATCAGTCATCAGTGCTAAAGTACCTTCATCGCTGACAGACCACAGAGAAGCGATCGCCGATTTGACCCCAGCTTGTACTGCTAAACCAGCAAAACCTAATTCAGCTTGCTCATCTCCTAAAGCCGTCTTACAAGCACTTAACACCAATAAATCCACTGGTGGTTTATTCCAGCCTAACTCAGATAATTGATTGAGTCCCAGCTTTCTGTCCCAAAGTTGAATATAGGAGTTCTTAGGTTCTCCTGGTTGGAAAGAAGCGTGGGTTGCCAAGTGAATTATGCCAAAAGGCCGTTGCTGGCGCTGCGCTTTCAGGTTTTCCAGAGTGAAGCCTTCGTTGAGGAAAGATTTACCTTGCCACAAAGAAGGTGTAATTACCGATAATTCTACAGGTACCGCTGGTAATGGTCTTAGTTCGGTAAATTTCTGGGCTCCCATTGCCAGAACCTGCAAGTTTTTCACATCCTTGTAGCGGCTATCGGTGAGGCTGAGACTTGGCATCAAGCCAAGGCTATATTTTTCAATAAGAAACTGTTTGCCATCATAAAGGGCAGCTAGAGGGATAGAACGCAAGCGAGAATCCATCAGGAAAGCTATGTTTTTGATGCCCTTTTTCTGCAAATCTGCTTCCAATGGTGCCACCATCCATTGATAGAGTTGCTTTCCTGGTGCTTGGTAGCCAAGTTTATTTCTGGCGTTGGTGACTCCAGAACGAAAGTCATCTGCAATTTTCAGGACTTGTTCGCGGGTTGTTCCAGCTACTGGCCGGCGAATTGGCGGACCATCAGAGGAGATCAGCAGCAATTCCAACTGGTCTTGGGAACTGGGGATTTTGGAGTTCGGCCCACCTCCCACTATTTGCGGCACAAAACTGACATAGATGAGTGCTGGTTTCACTCCTGTAGCTTCTTCAATTTTTTGCAGAGAATTACGAGCCTGTGTCAGAGTTGCAATTGGAGACTGAGCAGGACGCTGAAAATATAGCTCAAATTGACGAGTGAAATACGTTTCCAGGGATGAAAACCGCTCGGATGTATCTGAGATTGAATACGTATCCTTAGCAGCTACTGGTGGTAAAGAAGAAGGTCCTGAAGCGGAATCTGCTGGCTGTGAACTTGATGGAGGTTGTATTGAGGTATCAACTGTAGCTGCTGGGCCTCCGTCTTTACCGGTGCTTGGTTGGTCAGTACTAGGTGGAGTTGTACCTCCCGGTACGGGTGCTGGGGCTGGCGCTGGTGCGGGTGCTGGGGCTGGCGCTGGCGCTGGTGCTGGGGCTGGTGCTGGGGCTGGTGTGGGTATGGGTGCTGGTGTAGGTATGGGTATGGGTGAAGGTGAAGGTGATGGTGATGGGGATGGCGATGGCGATGGCGATGGCGATGGGGATGGCGATGGCGATGGTAATGGTGAAGGGCCAGGCGATGGTGATGGCGATGGCGATGGTGATGGTGAAGGCGATGGCGATGGTAATGGCGATGGTAATGGCGATGGTGGGGTGTTGGGTTTTATGATAGGTGGGGTCGCCGATGTTCCCGGTCCCTGATTGCGCTGATTGATTGTTCCGTTGGTAATAGTTCCCGCAGCACTCAACGTAACCGCACCCGGATTACCAGGCCCTTGGTCACTCGTATCAATTGCACCAGTGCTGATGTTCCCCCGATTGCTGGATATCGTGACAGAACCAGAATTGCCCTGACTCTGGTCACTCGTAGTTATACTGCCAGTGGTAATGTTACTTTCGGCAGATAATCTTACAGGACCAGCATCGCCTTGACCTTTATCAGAAGTATTGATATTTCCAACATTAATTGTCCCGGCCGCGTTCATAATTAGCGCCGGACTTGTTGTTAAAGTCTGAAAATCTGGATCATTAGCAGGAATAGTCCTAGTATCTGGGCCAGTAATCGTAATATTGTTGCCTGTAATATTGCCGCCTGACTGTACCTTAAGTGCCGTACCCGTATAAGTACCCAGAGCAACATTTTCTGCGGTCGTAATAATTGGGTCATAGAGACTGAAGAAGTTTCCAGGGCCGCCAGCCAAATTGAGAATCGATACATTACCACCGCTTCTCATATGAGAATCCCCAGAAAAAATTCCATCAGTAGCAAAAGTCATATTTCTGCCACTTTGTAACGGTGTTTCTGGATGATTCAGTGCCAAAATATCGATATTCCGATTTCCCTGAATATAGAGATTTCCTCCAGACTTAGCCAGAAATGGATTAGCAATACTATCTCGCACCCGAACCGTATCTTTCGCCAAGAGATTCAAATCGCCAGTAGTCAGCAACTGACTTTCTACTAAAGTAAGGTTACGCTGGGCCGAGAGAGTTGCAGTTCCGGATGTAGCATTCTTCACCACCACATCCCCGTTCTGTATTGAAAGACCAGACCCCGCTAATTCTGCCTGTCCATTACTATTAACCAGAACACCAGTATTTTGAGAACCACCAGTCAGTAACTGAGGTAAAGAAAGGGGAGTAATAGGTGAATTAGATGGCTCAATTTCTAAACTAAGTAGAGAACCTGGTTTACTGATGCGCAAGGTATCTTGACCTGGAACTGTAGCAACAATAATCTGTCCGTTTTGCGCCTGCAAGTTACCAGTACTAACCACTGTACCGCCAACTAAAGTCAAGTTTTGTCCATCTTTGACAGCCAAATTACCAGCATTAACAATTGCACCTGGAGTCCCAGAAGTAGCAAAGGTAAATGTATTCGGCGTCCCCATCAATGACCAGTAGTTATTCACTCCAGTGGCGCTAAACCACTGGTTGCCAAGGCCAATACCTGTAGCAGTAGTTGCGGTAAAAGATGCTGGCACATTCAAGCTAGCATTGGGGCCAAACAAAATACCCGCTGGATTCATCAAAAAAAGATTGGAATTGCCACCGGAAACTTGAATAAGTCCGTTAATTACTGAAGGGTTACCACCAGTAACGCGAGAGAGAATATTCTGGACAGATTCGTTAGTGACAAAGTTTGCTGTTTGGTTTTGTTCTAGACCAAATTGAGTGAAACTGTGGAAGAGATTAGCACCATTAGCAGATGTTCGTCCGCCAGTGATGTTGAAGGTATTACCGTTAGGTGAAACATCTGTACGAGTGCCATCCTTAGCGGGGACAATCGGTTCTGCTTGTGCTAAGGAAGGAAATAAAAATAAGGACAAAGACAAAAGGTAAAAAAAGTTGCTTTTGACTTTTTTTTCTTGGTTTTTCCTTTCCACAAGTCTAGGCAAGGGAGTCCCTTGAGTTAGGAATTTTTTTCCTTCCTGAGAAATAAGTTTTATGAAACCGCTAATTCTGCCCACAGCAACGTTCCTTTATCTTTTTATATTAAATTAACAAACGATCGTTTTAGTTGTCTGATACTTTCAGCTACATTTGAGTTTACTAAAACCAGCGAAAGATAGACTTGGGTAGACTGCGAGTATTACTCTGTTTTTTTTGCTAACAATAAGGCGTAATTTTTTCAAGACTCAGGGCAAAAAAATACGATAAATTAGCACTATCATCATTTTTATAAAGATGTCTTTATATTCTAGACTTTTTCCTAAGTGCCTTGAAAAATGCCAAACTCAAGCTAATTAATTTTATCCGATCCGGTTTTTAGCTGGTTATCATGTTTTTTGGTGATTTATGTATCACAACCCTAGGATAGTATTATATGACGTAATACATATAAAAAAAGTTTCATCGGGAAAGGGAGATCTGAGCCGTCGGTGCGATGCTGTAAGCAGCATCTCACCCTGACATTCCTCGCTTTACTGATAACTTAGACAGGACTTGCGAACAGACGCCACATATAGTATGGGTGCAAGGCCTTGCGCACCTACTAATGGTGGTTCATTCATAAAATTTACGCAAGTCCTGTTAGATTTTCTCTCAGTCCTACTACTTGAGGCGCATCCACCAATAAACGCAGCCGATCGCAGTAAAAAGTCAACCAAGGTTGCTCTAAGCCTATGCTAGCAAAAGGACTCTCAAAGGGTATTTGTAACTTGCTACCGACTATCCCAACGTGAGAGGAAAGCTCACCTTTAAACAGGAGAATAGAAGTTGACAGCGTGCTGAAAACATCTCCCTTAAACGGTAGCTGCAAGCCTAAGTTTGGTTGATTGTAACTTAGGCTGCACAGTATTTTTTTTCCTTGACGAACAATGACTTGCTTTTCATATCTTGAGTTAACAGGACAATCCTTCTCCCAAGTAAAATTAGCTAGTTCTTTTGGTAGTCCCCAAATTTCTCTACCACCAGCGACGGAATCCGGATTATCTACATAAATGTTAGAAATCCATCCCCCAATTTTCCCTGAATAGCGAACTATTCCCGCAACCACAATTAACTCACTGTACTCCAGCACAGAACCGGAACCGTAATAAGACAGATAAACTCCCCCTAGAGTCTTTCCAGGAAATACAGAGATAATATCAAACTCTGTGGGGATGATCGGACGTATTTTTTTGACATCAATTAACTGTAAAGTTTGGAGAGCGTAGCCTTGTAACTTCCAAGGTGCAGGTGGATATAACATAGTAAGTTTCTATGGAATATAGATACTTTTATTCAGGCTTTTTCCTGAACAAATAAACATCATCACGTTGATAGATTAATTGGAATATTGGAGTTTTTTGAATTCTTTTCAACAAATTGGTAACAACTTGCTGATTACTTTCCCAGCCAGGATGACGCACGTTAAGTAATACATACTCAAACTGCGCTAAATCAGCAAATTCGGAACCTTTCACAACTAAACTAACTACAGGTCGATGAGTTACATGAGGAGCAACCTGAGCTGGTACTAAAACACTACCCTTGGTGTTAATCTGAGCAATAGCTTCCTGTGTAGCTTGCCTTGTATCGAGAGATTCCAAATATTTTGAACCAAAATAACCAAACTTGGCGAGAGCGAGAAAAGCTACTAACGCCCACAGAATAATTCCGCGTCTGTTTTTCAGCCATCCTTTACCTGCTGCTAGTGTCGAAATTACTGCTAATAAAAGAAAGGGTATGGCGGGTAGTGAGTATTGATGAATTAAGTCTTTTTGCGGTTGATAGTCGGTAAGTATGTTCATCGCCAAAGTGGGAATAGCTGCTACTAATGGCGTCAAATGTTTGGGTGAAAGTCCCCAAATCAGAGGCAATAATAATAGGCAAAGATATTCCAAATTAGCTAGGGTAAAAACTCTTCCCAATACTATCCCTGGCTGAAGCAGCAGGTTTTTGGCAATTTCTCCTAATGAGTTCCCCAAAAAAGCATAACGCCCCACAGACTCTACCCCACCTGGCCTAAAAGAAGGGATAAGTACCTGTGTAGCAATCAAAAACCAGGCAACACCAGCAAAAATAGCAAACAACGCCATCGCGTTCTGCTTTTTAGGTAGAGGCTTTTTCTCAAAAATTAGCAGCCATAATCCCATTGCTGCTACAGTCAATGACAAAGCATCCCGACAGCCTAAAATAAAGACGATCGCTAAACAAAACCATCCGACTTTTCCCTTTCTTGCCATTAAAATTGCTGCAAAAAATGCCGGGAGTGCCATCACTTCTGGATGGAAGTCAAACAAGTTGATATTAAAAATTAGCGGATATAACAAGTAAGCTATTGCTATGGCGATCGCTTGTGATTCTTTCAATCCAGCCTGACAAGCCAGATGAAAAGTTGGTAAGATCCCTAAAGCCAAAGCAATGGCTTGTACTGCAAATAGCCAATGAACAGATGGATAAATTTTGTACAACAATGCCAATCCGTAAATCGCCCAGTCTGCGTGACCTCCCAGAAAGTGATAACCCCAGAAGGAAACAATTGGTGTTTGTCCTTGACTAATTAAGTAAATGGCTTGGTCAAAATAACCCAAATCAAAAGCAGTGGATTGAAATAGGCTGTGTCGTAAACTACTACACCCAAATAAAATTAAAGCACTCCCACTGATTATCCAAGTTAAAGCATTTGTCATTCGTCAGTTGTTATTTGTTAGTTGTAGGGGCTGGTTTTGTAAAACAAATTATTGCTTACTAGCAAAAATTATCTCCTAAACCCGCCCTTACAGTTGTTATATAGCCCTTCTCGATTGGATGAGATACAGTCTGACCTCTCTCCAAACCTCTCTCCACCTCTCCCTAACCCTCTCCTAAAAGGAGAGGGAAGCAGATAAATTTTTTTAGCTGAGAGAGGCTTTGATTCTTACTCCCCTTCCAGCTAAAAATCTTATTCCTTTTCCCTCTCCTTGTAGGAGAGGGCTAGGGAGAGGTGGGAACCCTTTGGGGGTTAGGTTTTGCTGATGTACACGCGCGTAACTGAGAATTGTTATAGCAATCCTAAATAATTCGTGAAGGGGAGAGCCCCGACTTATTGGAGAAGTCGGGGCTCTGAGGCGCTGACATTTCACAACTCAATTAGGATTGCTATAGTTGGTAGGGACTCTCGCATTTGCGCCAAAATATTTGGGTATTACCGATAATATAACAATCGCTTTTGCTACGCCCTTACTGTCAATTACCCATTACCCATACCAATTACCAATTACCAATTACCAATTACCAATTACCAATTACCCATTACTCATTACCCAGTCCCCATCTACACCTCTAAAATCAATTCCCAACCTTTAAGCGTACCAGTATCCATCGGTGAATAATCTATAACTTGTAACTCCCAGACTCCTACTGCTGGTTTATTCAAGATTTGCTTAAGTGCTGGGGTAGTCGCCACTGTATAAGTTTCTTTTAGTTTAGTTTGGGAACCAAGGCTACGATTTTGCAGCAACACTGTCTGACCGTTGGGTGATTTTAAATTCACTTCAATATCTCCCAAAAATTCATGTTCAATATTGACATTTACCTGAATTTCTTTGACCAATTCTGAGTCAGCCACTCTAATTCCCGTACTAACACCTTGAGGCTGATTGTCAGGAATTACAAAACTGTCGTCATTGCGTCCTGTAATACGCCATGCAGTAGTTTGCGGACTTTGGGATGCTTTCAGTTTCGCAGCTTGTACAGCTTTAAAAGCATTTACCTTGCCGTAACCAAACCACTGAGAGTGACCGTTTGTGTCATAAGTACCTAATCGTAACCCTAATTGAGGATCAGCGTCGCGGTCAACAATTTTGTCAGCAGTTTCTTGGAGAATTAGCTTCACTTCCTGTGCCGTAAGATCTGGGTTAGCTGAAAGCACTAACGCCGCAACTCCAGCTACTACTGGACAAGCGCTAGAAGTACCACCAAAAGTACTGGTAAAATCGCCCGTCTCGTACCCCAATTCTCCTAATAAGTCGGCCGTGAAAATACCTAATCCCGGAATTTGTGCTGTTATCTCTGGTGCGGTGTAGGTATAGCCAGTTTTTTCAAACCACATTCCCGGTGGTGCGTTGTTACTGGGGGCGCAAACAGAAACATTTGTCCCCCAGTTGCTATAAGCTGATTTTTTGCCGAGGCTGCTACAAGCAGAAACTGTAATTACGTCTGGATGAATCGTGAAACCGCCTAGCCAGTCTGTTGGCCCCCGCAACAAGTCATTTTGCCAGCTTTTCTCAAAGATTGTCCCACTTACAGGACGATTGGCGTTACCAGCGGCGAAGACGATCACACAGCCTTTTCCTTGTCGTCCCTTGGTAGCCGCACGGTTGAGGGCGGCACTTTGTCGCAAGGAAAGGGGAAAATATACCGCAGCCGGTCCCCAACTGCAAGAAATCACACTCGCATTATTGGCGATCGCCCAATCAAATAAATTGTCCATTGCGTCATCATCCAGATAACCTGTAGTACGGATGGGCATCAAGGCACATCCTGGTGCAACGCCTACAATACCAATACCTGTTTCTTCCGCAACTGCGACTCCAGCGCAAGAGGTGCCATGACTTTCCTGGGAGTCTTCTGGTAGGGGTAAGAAGTCCTTGTCTTTAAAGTCTTTAGGAGCAACAATTTTACCAGGCCCCTGAAAATCCGGATGGTTGACATCTACCGCATCATCTGCTATGGCGACAACTACAGAGCGATCGCCTCTAGTAATATCCCAGGCTTTTTCAACATCAATATGAGAACCTGGCCCTATTTCTTGTCCACCGTTGTTGTAAAGATACCACTGCTTAGGGTAAAAGGAGTCGCGGGGACGGTAATGAGATGTTTGAGGTACGACTATGTTAGGTTCAGCGGTGAGAATTTCGTTGCGTCCGATTAGTCGATTGGCAATTTTGACAGGATTTTCTGTTGCTTGGGAAGTGAGTTGAAAGACAAAAGTGTTGGGAATTCCAATTACTTCTTTTACCACTTGCAAACCAAATTCACTGGCTATAGCTGTTATTGTCGTCTCTTTTGTTTCTGCAGTAAATTGAATGGTCAGTTGATCGGTTACATAAACCAGGGTTTCTGGATTGTCCTTGATTTGGTAAACGTGACTGGCAAAAGCAACAGCATCATTATTCCGTGCTGCTTTCATCACCGCATCCCGATTTTTGGGGGAAACTTTGAATTCTTCTAACTGACCATTTTTAATCTGTCCCTGACTTTTAACTGGCAAGGTTTTTGCTAATTCCTCTACTGCTGTTGAGTCTGATGGACGTACCGTAAAGCGATCGCTTACCTTCAAAAGTGCAAGTTCTTCTCCTCCCCGTTGCAGGAGTACACCCACGTTTTGTTCAGGGACGCCACTCGTTACTTGAGAATTTTCTGGCGTAGAATCAGGGCTATTGGTCATGGTTTATCTTCCTTGGCAATTATCACTCGATTTTAGATACTGAAAATCTAAAATTGGGTCAGGAAACTTTTTGGTGGTGAATGCAGTCTTTGCCTCGCAAGACTTCGGCACTTTCTCTTGTTTGCTTACTACAACCAAGAGTTGTCTGACAATGGTAAAATACCGAAGTTTCGATCTGTTTTGTCCTTAAATAACTGCAAAAGTTAGTTCATGGTACCTTCTGGAACTTTCCGCCGTCTTGGCTTTATCTGCCTGGTTGCTTTACCATTGATACATAGCTGCTTTGGGGCACCAGCACAGGCTCAAAAACCCAATCCTGTGCCGCCAGAAGGTGCTGGCGAGACGCAGCCAGATGTGACTGATCCCAACAATCTGCGCCCTCTAACCCAGAATAACAGCCTTCTGAGCTTAGCTGGAGGGCAGCGTTTAATGGCAGAAGCAAGAAATGCGGTTAATACGCAAAACTATGCTTTAGCAGCTAAAAAACTTCAGGAAGCACGTCAGGTTTTCAACCAGTTGTCTAGTTTTTATCTACAGCTATCTTCCAGTTTTTCGGGTATCGATAACCGAGTGTTCGATTCCCAGCGCAAAAAAGCTATAGATACAGCGGAAATGCGAGATCAGGCAACTTATCAGTTGGCGCTGGTACATCGAGCGCAAAATCAACCTGAATTGGCTGTACCTTTGTTAATTCAGATTGTTCGTTCTCAGAATCCCACGCGAGATCTTGGCAAAAAAGCCTATCAGCAGCTATTTGAATTAGGATTTGTGGATGCTCCCTATCCTAAAGCTCGCGACAACCAGCCTACCTCGTCTACTCAGCCCAAAAGTTAAATTAGATTTAGAAGTTTCAAGAATAAACAGGAGTTGGGATGATTAGCCTAGAGCAAGTCGAAGCATTGATTAAGACAGAAATACCAGATGCTCAGGTGCAAATTCAAGATTTAGGCGGTGGCGATCATCTGCAAGCAATTGTCGTGTCTTCTGTGTTTGAAGGCAAAACCCGCGTGAAACAGCACCAGATTGTTTATGACGCGCTTAAGGATGCGATCGCTACAGAAGCTATTCATGCGCTAGCTCTTAAAACTTACACCCCCGCTGCCTGGAATGCCTCTAGTTAGGTTGTTTAAGGCAAAATTAAGAAAGTGTACTCTTGAGAGTCGCTAAACTATAGCTGCAAGAAATAACAGAGGAATTTAGCAAAACTATGACACCAGAACTAAAAGAGCGGATTGAGAATTTAACCAAACAGCACAAAATTTTGGTTTTCATGAAGGGAAACAAACTAATGCCCTCAGTGCGGTTTTTCCAATAATGTCGTCCAAATTCTCAATACACTGGGCGTACCCTACGAAACTGTAGACATTCTGGCAGATCAGGAAATTCGTCAGGGCATCAAGGAATATTCCAATTGGCCCACAATTCCACAAGTCTACATTGATGGTGAGTTTGTTGGTGGTTCGGATATCTTGATTGAGTTGTATCAACAGGGCGAATTGCAACAAATGGTAGAAGTTGCTCTGGCTTCCTAAGTTGTCAAGAGGTTTGGCCCAGCAGAAGATTGCGCTTTCTGAAATCTGCTTGTGCCAACTTTCTTGAAAATAAAACCAAAGTATGATAGGCTTGTCAGCGTCTGCTAACAGCCTATTTTTTGTTCTTTGACTAATGTCCTACAGAGCAGAGGGGCTTAGTAGTAGTCAGTTTCTCTTTGTGGCATAGGAATCGCTTCAAAGTTGGATGGATCGCGGAGGTAGCGAGTTGCTTCTTCCTCTAAACGATTGACGAGATAGGCTTCCAGAGCATTAGAATGCCGGAGGGCTGCCATATAGCCATCGATATACATCCGCAAGTCATCGAAGCGATAACCTCGGTTCCACATATACACCAGCGAGTCAGTAAGGTTTTGGTAGTAGCGAATGGTTTGAGTATCTTGAAGCATAGTTTTAAACAGTTTTGAGTTTTGAATTTTAAGTTTTGAGTTGCAGGTTGTAAATCAGGTGATTAACAACTACATTAGGCTACTCACTGTTATTGTGATTGAACAAAGCAGGTGTATTCTCCTAGCTTTAGTAAGAAATAAACTGTCGAGCTTGGCATAATCGCTACAAACTTTGGCTTATCGGGGAATAAACTGCTGTAACCCCTCTGTAAGTAAAAACTACAAGCCTGCATAGCCTTATATCGGCTTAGGCCTGAGACATCGCTGCCTCTTGGGTGGAAATACTGATGAGACGTTTTTTGTCAATCACTGGTTCTGGCATTCGCTTCTGTAGCAGAAGAGGTGAATAAATATTAAACTTGATTAAGTTTAGCTTAACTAGAAATTGACTAACGGCTGGGATTTCCAGTGGCTGTATGAACAAAAACCACCCCTAGAAATGTCGGTGTATGATTACTCGCTTACCTCAGTAACACCTGTTACAAAAACTTGACATAGGCTTTGATAACCTGGTAGGCACCAGCTAAAAGGAACTAAGTAGCAGTGGGAGCGGTTTGTATTCAAATTATCGAGGGAAACCCCCATTTGCGATCGCTATTAGGCTGGCACTTGCAGCAAGCGGGCCATTGGGTGCATCAATCAGCCAGCCTTCATCAAGCCAGAGAAACATTCTACAATCGTCAACCGACACTGGTTATTCTAGACTCAGACTTACCAGATGGCGATGGTATCGAGTTTTGCCGATGGCTTGGGCGACAGCGACAATCGTTTATTTTGATGTTATCTGCCCGCAATACAGAAAGTGATATCGTCACTGGCCTCAAAGCAGGGGCTGATGATTATCTTACCAAGCCCTTTGGTATGCAAGAATTTATGGCACGAGTAGAGGCACTGATTCGACGTTTCAGGGTGAGCTCTGCCCCAATTTCTTTAGAATACGGTGACCTAAAAATTGATTTAGTGCAACGTCGCGTCCGCTTCAAAGAAGAGTATATTGACCTAACACCTCAAGAGTTTAGCTTGCTCTACGTGCTGGCGCAAGCAGAAGGACTACCCTTAAGTCGTACTGATCTACTGCGTCGCGCTTGGCCTGATGCCATTGACAACCCACGCACAATTGATACTCACGTCCTCTCCCTGCGCAAAAAAATCGAAACCGATCCCCGACAACCCAGTTTGATTCAAACTGTCCGCAACATCGGCTATCGCTTCAATCCCTCAGTGATTCAGGGAAATCAAGCAGTATCGGGAGAACTAGCAAATCACAAAAATAATTCTGGGCGTCTTACTGCTGCGCAAGTAGCAGCTAGAGAAAGGCTTTAATGCTGGGAATAGGTAATAGGTAATAGGTAATAGGTAATAGGTAATATGTTCGAGAATTAGCCTTGCCTATTATCTACACCTGAGAGGATATCAAATGAAAGAAAGATCCTTAGCGCTGATGATTGGAAATTCTCGGCTACACTGGGCGCATTTTGTTGGTGAAACCCTTCAAGAAGCCTGGGATACTAATCATCTACCAGCAGGTGCAAAAGAGCCGCTGTCTGCGATATCCCATTTAATACCAGAAGCAAGTTTACCCCTCAGACAAATTCTTCAACAGTCGGAAACTCAGACTGGGCTCCCTCTCTACCTAGCTTCCGTAGTACCAGATCAGACAAAACTCTGGCAAACTTACCCTGCTGCTAAAATTATTACCCTAGACGATCTACCACTTTCAGGACTTTATCCAACTCTAGGAATTGACCGCGCTTTAGCTGTGTTAGGAGCGGGTGAGACTTTTGGGTATCCTGTGCTGGTAATTGATGGAGGTACCGCGCTAACCTTTACCGGTGCCGATGCTAATAAGCAACTGATGGGGGGAGCAATTTTACCGGGACTGGGATTACAATTTCAGTCTCTGGCTCAAAGAACCGCTGCTTTGCCAGCAACCAAACTACCGCAAAAGCTACCACAGCGCTGGTCAAAAGATACACCGACTGCAATTGAGAGTGGCGTTGTTTATACGGTATTGGCAGGTATCCGAGACTTTATTCTAGATTGGCGTTGTCTATTTCCCGATAGTCAGATTGCTTTGACTGGTGGCGATTCTGGAGTTTTGATGAGTTATATACAAGTTCAGTTTCCAGAGATAGCGCCTCAGTTAATGAGCGATCGCCACTTAATATTTTGGGGAATCCGGTCAGTTAAAACCTTGGGAAAATTTGAGTAAGTCTTTTGGATTAACGTAATAATAATTACTTGTAGAATGTGACAACAAAAATCCAGTGCCTGTGTCCATCATCGAACAACTAAAACTGCCGATTCACGAAACCTTCCAGAGTACTGTGCAAGGTGAGGGGTATTGGACTGGCTGCTTGGTAGACTTCATCCGACTGGCTGGCTGTCCGGTTCGTTGTCCGTGGTGCGATACTGGATACGCTGATGGTGGCAAGAATTTACCCCATGTGCCAATGTCGATCGCACAACTATTGGCAGAACTGAAATCTCCTAGAGTTGTGATCAGCGGTGGAGAACCATTCATTCATAAAAATTTGCAAGAGCTAATTCAAGCTTTATTAGCAATTGGTAAACAAGTCAGTATAGAAACATCTGGCTCTTACTGGCAAGAAGTACCCAAGGAGACTTGGATAACACTATCTCCCAAGCAGCACGTATCTGCTGACTATCCAGTGCAAGAGCGGTTCTGGAGTAGAGCTTCGGAAATCAAGCTTGTGATCAGCAGCGGACAAGAACTTGATTTTTATCGTGAGTATTTGTCTCTCGACCTCAGTATCCCTGTTTATCTACAGCCAGAATGGAACGATCGCCAGAGAACTATCATGGTCACACTAGAATTGATCAGACAGAACCCAAGCTACAGATTATCCTTACAAACCCACAAATTTATCGGTGTTCATTGACACTCTCCGGCCTCGCATACGCAGAGGTTTTTGAATAATTCCGATAAAAACGGAAATAATAGAACAGCCTATTCCCAGTCCTTATTCTTAACAAAACGATCGATTTGCCTAGCCACCAAATCTGGTAAAGCTTCCGGTAAGTTATTTTCCCCTTGGTCAATTATCCGTAGCTGAGCAACTGAGATTTTTTCAGCATAGGTTTGAGAACGGGCGATCGCATCAGGTGTATCCTTAGCACCTTGCAGAATTAAAGTTGGCACTTGGAGCGATTCCAGTTGTTCTTGTAAAAGTTCCATTTGAATTTCTGATCGGCGGCGTTGGAACAACAATTGACAGGCAATAGGTGAACTATTCAGTTTTTGTCGTTGTTGTAAGGCTTGTTCAATTGGTTTGTGAAGCCCAAAGATCCGCCCTAGGGGACGCAGCGCTTGCATGAAGGTATAGGCGATGGTTGGACGCCCTACCAACCATCGTGCCCATCGCCAACCGTCCTTTTGTCCTTCTGCCATAACGCCTTCTGGTGCCAACAGCACAAGACCGCTAACTCGTTCCGAATATTTTAGGGCATAACTAGCAGCAATCCAGCCTCCTAGGGAGTGGCCAATTAAATACACCTGGGGGATGTGTAGCGCCTCCAAGTATTCCAACAAACACTCCACCTCTAACTGAATTGAATAGTGGATATTCGGTCGCTCTGAGTCACCAAACCCTAGTAAGTCAAGGGCAAAGCAATGGTAATCCTGACTCAAATGCTCAATAACTGGTAGCCATTGACTGCTATCACTCCAAGAACCATGTAGGAAGATAAGAATCGGTCCTGCACCGACTTCGCGCCAGAAAACTTGTCCTAGTGGTAGTCTAATTCGAGAATTGCGTAAAGTTAGATTCATCCTGATTTCAGGGTCTTTTTTTTAGAGTGGCACGGGTAGGTCTTTGATCAGAGGGAGAGAGGGGGAAAGGGGGAGAGTGGAAGAGGGGGAGAGGGGGGAGCAGATAAAAATCCCCCTTCCCTGGCCTTGTCCCCCAAGTTCTCCTTACCTTGCAAGTCATCCTCATCCTCTCACCTCCTCTCGCGTTCGCTCCCAGTCACTAGGCCAGGGTTGTCTTACCGTCGAAATAGTCCTGTAACTGCCGATCATGGTCATGGCTAAGGCTACCGATCGGAATCGCCGAGCGCTCAAAGGCTTTGACCTCATTAATTTCCAACGTATCTTTTACGTTCATGGTTCCCTGGACATCAGCTTCGATGACAACACAAATAGAATGAATTCTAGGGTCACGATCTGGTGCTGAGTAAATCCCCACCAATCGGCGAATTGCCAGCAACTCCAGTCCGGTTTCTTCAGCCAACTCCCGCTGTACTGTTGTTGTAAGGTCTTGTCCCCAGTTCACCATTCCTCCTGGTAGTCCCCATTTACCACTGTCGTTGCGGCGAATCAGCACAATTTTTCCATCTGGCAAAATCGGGATGATACTCGTACCTGTAACTGGATGGCGAAAAATAATTCCCAGCACTGTTTGTACAAATTGCCATATTCGACGCATGGATTGAGGAGGCGATTTTTGCCTATAATAGCGGTTGCTTACCGACTGTTATCATAGACCTTACGGATGCAAGTTCGGTAACCTCTGCGATTGAAAAAAGCGCAATCTACGCCCTTACACCTTGAAAATTTGATAATTTAACCATAATTAACTTAAATTCCCCCTTATCCCAGGCAGGTTAGGGTGCTTAATTTTTGGCATCCCCATCCATACCTGTAGATAGTCCCCAGACCCCTAATCCCCAGTTCAATCGCGATCGATTGCTTTGTGCAATGGGTTTCGTAACTTTGATGAGGATTACCTCACAGAAAACCACCCCCTTTTCAGTAAGACTGGTAAGATAGACAAGCCAAGCTGAATCTTTTGTAAGAGTTTTGTGAGGCATTTTTTCTTTTTATCAATGAGGTAAACATGGCAAAGCGCCGCAATCTAAAGAAAGAAAAGGCGCAGCGAAACCAAGCCTACGCCCGTAAGTTTCGTAAACGCAAAAATACGGGTCGTTTCTCTAAAAATCGGCGGTATAACAGACCACCGAGGGATGATGTCCAGGAAGACGAGGGAGATCGCGAGCTAGATGGCGACCGCGAGATGCAAGGCTTCTAAGAGGAGCGATCGGGATATTCTCTGAGCCTAATAGCGTCCCTAGAGTTGCTACTTGTTTGCGGTTCTAGACTAGGCTATTCAGGTTAATTGAAGACTTCCCGCACAAAGGTAAAGCAGAATTAACTCACTCCCGATACTGGGAGTGAGCTAAGTAAAATTCGCAATTGGTAAGCTTGCGTCAAGATAGCAGGGCATCTATCAGTCTGTAGACTGTTGATGCCCAATTTTTTTCTATCAATAATTTATTGACAAAATGCCATAAATATGAATTAGATTTGAGTAAATTAAACTCTAAAACTTATATCCCCCCCAAAAAAAGGGGGATCGATCAGAAAAATAACAATCCTTAGCTAGTTCTTATTGGTTAGCTCGCTGCAAATAGCGCTCTAAGTCTGCTGTGCGTTGTTGCGTCAACCGCGCAATACAGAAAGAATAGGCGGAGGTAGCACCCGTACCATTGCCCCACTCTCCTCTTTCATATTCACAACTTTTATCCCGAAAGCTAATCCAAGCTAATTGGGCCTCGGTTAGTTTCTCCCTTTGTTGCCCCCGCAATTGTGGTCTAAGTTGTTGATAGACTTGATTGAGCTTTCTGTCGGCGGCTTCGGCTTCACGACGGCTACACTCATTGATTTCAACTGTGCTGTTCGGCTTAGCACAATTGATTTGTTGAGCAATTAGTTGAGACGTTTCTTGAGCGCTACTGGATTGAATACCAATACCAGTCATGGGAAGTGTAGCAGCTACTAAAATTCCGAGCAAAGAGAGTGGCTTCATAGACTAAGAATTGTCCCAAAAATGAGGAAAATCTGACTACAATAAGCCACCACCTTAACTCAGGAATTCTTACTGGGCAATAATTCGTTCCTCGGCCTTTTTAAGGGCAAGACGAACTTGTTCAAAACCAGTACCGCCGTAACTGTTACGTGCTGCCACGACTTGAACCGGGGCGATCGCCTGATAAATATCCCCCTGAATGGCTGGATGTAATTCCTGCCATTCTTGGAGGCTCAAATCCTTGAGCAATTTGCCAGCAGCCAGAGAAGTTTTCACCACCTTACCTACCAAGTTGTAAGCCTCTCGGAAAGGAACACCTTTTGATGCCAAATAATCAGCAACATCCGTAGCATTAGAGAAGTCTTCAGCAACTGCTTCTTGTAAACGTTCGCGCTTGAATTCCAATCCCTCCCCCAACAAAATTGTCATTGCTTCCAAGCAAGCTTTAACAGTTTTAACACTATCAAATAAAGCTTCTTTGTCTTCTTGCAAATCTTTGTTGTAAGCCAGAGGTAATCCCTTCATCAACACCAACATAGCTTGCAGATGACCGAAGACACGCCCAGTTTTACCGCGTACCAATTCCGGAACATCAGGGTTTTTCTTTTGGGGCATAATGCTGGAACCAGTGGAACAGCTATCTTTGAGAGAGATAAAGCCAAATTCCTGGGACGCCCAAAGAATAATTTCCTCTGACAATCGGCTCAGGTGTACCATAATCAGGCTGGCAGCACACAAGAATTCAATGGCAAAATCGCGATCGCTTACGCCATCTAGACTATTCCTATAGACGCCTGTAAACCCCAGCAGGGAAGCCGTGTAGTGTCTATCAATAGGAAAAGTAGTACCGGCAAGCGCCCCGCTACCCAATGGTGAGATATTCACCCGTTGGTAAATCTCCCCCAGTCGCTCCCAATCGCGCTGTAGCATTTCAAAGTAAGCCAACAGGTGATGGGCTAAACTCACTGGTTGGGCGCGTTGCAGGTGAGTGTAGCCTGGAATCAGCGTTTCGACATTGGCTTGGGCTTTTTTGAGCAGAACTGCTTGGAAGTCGCGCAACTGGGTGCGAATTTGTTCGATTTGGTAGCGGAGGTAAAGTCTGGTATCGGTACCTACCTGATCGTTACGCGATCGCGCTGTATGCAGTTTTTTGCCAACATCTCCTGCAATTTCCGTCAGTCGTCGCTCAACAGCAAAGTGAACATCCTCGCTGTCAATTCCTGGGTTAAATGTACCGTCGCGGTATTCTTGGCGGATTTGCTCTAAGCCGGCAATTAGTTGCTCTCCTTCCGAGGGAGAGATGATCCCGGTATGAGCAAGCATTTTGGCATGAGCTACAGAACCGGAAATATCGTACTCAATCAGTTCAATATCGAAGCCGATACTGGCATTGAAATTAGCGATCGCTGGATGCAACGCTGATTCAAACCGCTGGCTCCAGGTTGTTTGTTTGGTCACAGATGTTTGTTGTTTGTTGTTTGTTTTTTGTTGTTTGTTGTTTATTGTTTGTTGTCATTGGTCTTTAGTCCTTTGTTTTCAGGTAAGGACTATCGGGCCAATGACTAATCACGAATTAGCCATGACAGTCGTCACGCTAACGTTTATTTATGCTTACCTAATTAACAACCAATAACCAATGTCAAGCAGTCAAACCCCGAAACAGGTAGCCGAAGAACATACCAATCAGCAAAGCCCAGACTTGACCTGTTTTGATAAAATTGTTCCAAGCATTTTGTAGATCGCGCAAAATGTCTACGTCAGGAACTGCTTGAGCTAAAACGAGCGAATCCCAATGAAAAGTACTGTTTAATGCGGCTAAGGAATCATTCCAGTGGAGGTAGCTACTCAAGTCTGTAGTTACTAAGGCGTGCATTGCTTCAACGATCATGGCAATTATTTCCTAACGCAAAATATCTCACTCGGAAGATTTTACCTGCATCACGACCAGGGTCATATCATCTCCGTTACGGTTTGTTGAACCAATAAACTGCTCTACCTGATTAAATAGGTAATCCAAAATAGCTTGAGAATTCGTGCAATGCTCGCAAGCCCATTGGAAAGCCTCGATCAGCTTGTCCTCATCAAAGCGATCGCCATGCTGATTTGAGGCATCAGTAAAGCCATCGGTATAGTAAATAATTGTGTCTTCAGGAGCCAACTGTACTTGGGAATCTTCGTACTGAGAATCATCTTCCAAGCCAATCAGCATTCCCTCAGTATCCAGACGCTGTATCGAACGGGTTGAAGCTTGCCACAACAAAGGAGGATTGTGAGCAGCATTGCTGTAAGACAGAATCCGAGTTTGGGGATCATACTCAGAATAAAACAGCGTGACAAACCTGCTGGAATTTTCCAAGTCAGCATACATCACCCGGTTCAAGTGTTGTAAGATTCGCGCCGGTGAGTGACGATTCAGAACTTCGGCGCGAAGCATACCCCTAGTCATCGTCATAATTAAGCCAGCGGGTACACCTTTACCCATCACGTCACCGATGACAACGCTCCAAGGTAAGGAAGCTCGTTTGCAGTCTGAACCTTCATCACTACCTGCTTTTTTGGGCTTTAGCTGGTCATAGTTGGCGGGAATGAAATCATAGTAGTCGCCTCCGACTCTGCTAGCAGTCTTACACTTCGCCGCCAGTTTGATCCCCTCAATTTCCGGACATTGGCGCGGTAGCAAGCGCCGTTGGATATCCGCACCAATTTCTAACTCTCGATCCAAGCGTTCTTTGTTACGCAACTCGGCTGTGAGTTCATCATTAGCGATCGCCACTGCGGTTTGGTCTGCTACCAAGCGCACTAACTTCTGTCGCGTTGGCGTCCAACTGTATTGTGAGTCATGGGTAAAGACATAAAGACGCCCTCGTTCGGCATTCTTAATCAAAATCGGGGTACCAAAAAGTTGCACCTCTGCTCCCAGATACTGACTCACCAACTCATCGAGGGATGTTTGGCTCAGTTCCAAAGGTATTGGTGTATTGGTAGCAGTCCCCCCAACGCTTGTTGTCGCTGTGATTTTACGGGTTGCTTGTTCTATTGCCTTACGAATATCCTGACAAGCCTGACCTTCTTGGCAATGTAGCTGTTCGAGCCGTACTTGTCCGTTAGGCTTGAACAAAATTAAAGCACCGCCATCAGCATCAGTTACCCGTGTTGCCATCAGGGGTATTAACTCCAAAAACTGATTCAAATTGTTGAAGCTGCGTAGGGCAAACCCCAGGGAACTCAACAAGTCTTGAATCTTGTGCTGTTCCCGGTGCAAGCGAGCTACCAGTTCTTTGAGAGCAGAAACGGGCGTCCCAACAGCCTCCGCCTCGTGGCTGGTGCTGTCAGCGGAACTTGAGGGTTGACGCCCAACAGGCAGGGCTGTCATAGCATCAGGCTTTGGGAGCATTAATTGAGCCGATTAACAATTAGGTATTAAGCGAGTAAGAGTCGGTGCCAGTCAGAGGTTTTGAAGCATCACATGCTGACACTATAGAAGATCTATCAGCCTCCAGGCTTCGGGTTAAGAATTTCCGTACATTTCTCCTTGAAGATTAATTCAGCAGGGAACGTGTTGAGAAAAAGTATCACACGGTACAATATAACTAATTGTCGATTGTAGCTGACACGAAACCCTGTTCAAGCTATTGTATAAGGCATTTATCCTTACTTGAGTACAAAACAAGCGGCTGGAAGCTTTCTGAAGACCGAAAAACCCTAACCCTCAAAGATGGGTTTGAATGATCTCTTAAAAAATACTGCGGGACACGCAGGAATCTACGCTCATGGACAGTCCGACCTCTGCGATGTTGGCGCTCTTCCTGCATTGTAAGTCGTCTGGGAAACCCCGCAAAGGGAAGAAATGAGAATCCCCCGCGCTTCTAGCCGAGGGAGTGTCAATAATGATTGATTCTAAAGCAAATTCATCAATCCAAGCTGTTCGTTCCTCACCCGTCTGGCTAGCTTGCCAAACTCTACCACTGGTCACATCCAGACAAGTTAACCAACCCTTGTCATAAACTCTAGTATCGATACAGATAGCATGACCAATATTCAGAGGTAAACCACTTTTTTGGCTGGTATGTCCACATACCATTATTTTGCCGGAAAAGTGCGGTGCTGGATTTTTAAACTTTTCCCAAAACAACATATAATCTGGTTGAGCTGCCAGAGGAATATGAGAGTAGGCATTAGCATGAACGAAAAAATGTTGATCTGTTTCGTACCAATCCACGCAAACTTTTTCGAGAAAATTCCAATGCTTATCAGGCACTTTTGCTAACTTACCAGCTTTGCTAGATTTTGAGTAAGAAGCCAGGGTAGCATCACCCCCCTTGCTTAACCACTGCGACTTTTTAATGTTATGCTGGCGAGCTTGTAACATCATCACTTCATGGTTACCCCGCAGAGCAGTAAGCTGTCCTTTATTGTGCAGCGCTATCAATCTTTGAATGACGCCTTTTGAGTCTGGCCCTCGGTCTACATAGTCGCCCAACGTAACAATTTTATCCTCTGGCTGCGGCTTGATAGCATTAATTAGCGTATCAAACGCGATCGAGCAGCCGTGAATATCGCCAATGGCAAGTATACGCATGATAAAGTTCGCTCTGGCAAGTAAGTTTAACTTTGACAAATATATTTAATTCCTTACTGATAATAGCGGTATATTTCCGGATTCACTCAATATGTATATTTGCCTACCGTACTCAGTATTTAGGACAGGTAGGATGTCTGGTTTATCAAGCCAGATGGTAGCAATATAGAAGCAGCAATTGAGGATATTAAATCAGCCTTCTTGAATCAAGGGATGAAATGGTTTAATGACTTTACTAATTTAGAATATGCCTTCAAATGTATTGACTTTCTTGCTACAGATTATTCAGATTATATGAGACTTGACCATATTACTGAAGACGGAATCCCAGTGTATACATATAGGGTTCATTTTTCTGGAGGCAGACATATCGTCAGGAATTTTGCCAAATACATGAACTATCAAGACAGATATGAATCATACGTTGCGTCGTGGGAGGAAAAAAATAAACTGGAATATCTAGAGCGAGCCTATCAATTTACACCTGTGTTGGGTACATTAGACTTAGCAGATTGTCTTGAACTCGACCCCAACATTATCAATAACTATCCAAACAGTTTTGAAAATTCAGGTTTTGTCTTCACCAGAACAGGTTATCCGGGTTCTGGGACAAGATGGGATAAATACTGGAAAATGTCTCGCGCCTGATTTAAGAATTAACTAAAAAACATTGGCTTGATGTTTTAAACTGATGAAGATAATCGTCCGTCTAGAAAGGTAAACAAGCAATGCGACTGTCTAAAATGCTCTTTGTAACACTGCGGGAAGATCCAGCAGAAGCAGAGATTCCTAGTCATAAATTATTACTCCGCGCAGGCTACATCCGTCGCATTGGTAGCGGGATTTATGCTTATCTTCCCCTGATGTGGCGAGTACTCAAAAAAGTCTCCCAGATTGTACGCGAGGAAATGGACGCAACTGGTGCTCAAGAGTGTTTGTTACCTCAATTGCAACCTGCTGACTTGTGGCGAGAGTCGGGACGCTGGGATACTTACACTAAAGCTGAAGGTATTATGTTCGCTCTCGTAGACCGACAAGAGCGAGAATTAGGATTAGGGCCAACCCACGAAGAGGTAATCACTACTGTTGCTAAGGAGATGATTCGCTCCTATCGACAGCTACCTCTACACTTATACCAAATTCAAACCAAATTCCGCGATGAAATTCGCCCCAGATTTGGCTTAATGCGCGGCCGCGAATTCATCATGAAAGATGGCTATTCTTTCCATGCTGATGAGGAAAGTCTCAAGCAAACTTACCAAGATATGCATCACGCTTACAGCAATATGTTACGTCGCTGTGGCTTGGCTTTTAGAGCAGTTGATGCAGATTCAGGCGCAATTGGTGGTTCTGGTTCACAAGAATTTATGATTCTTGCGGCTGCGGGTGAAGATGAGGTTTTATACACCGAAGATGGTAACTATTCTGCCAATTTGGAAAAGGCTGTTTCTTTACCTCCAGATGTAGAAGCTTCGCCTTTTACTAGCTATGAAAAACGCGAAACTCCTAACACTCCAACCATAGAAACTGTCTGTAAATTACTGAAATGTTCTCCCACAAATGTGGTAAAAAATGTTCTGTATCAGGTAGTCTATGACAATGGGATGACTGTTCTGGTATTGGTAAGCATCCGTGGTGATCAGGATGTCAACGAGGTGAAGTTATTTAATGAGTTGACTAAGGTTGCTGAGCAATATAAAGCTAAGACGGTTTTATCAATTACTGTTCCCGATGAAAATGCACAGCAAAAATGGGCCGCTAAGTCCTTACCTTTAGGTTACATTGCTCCTGATATTGCAGATGATTACATCCAGTCAGCTAAAGAGATCGCTCCTAAGTTTTTAAGGTTAGTGGATCAGACTGCTGTTGAGCTGAAAAACTTTGTTACTGGTGCGAATGAATCAGGTTTTCACTTAGTTGGTGCTAATTGGGGTGAGCAATTCAAGTTACCAGAAAAAGTGGTGGATGTCAGGAAAGCATCGTTAGGCGATCGCGCTATTCATGACTCTACACAAACTCTCCAAAGCGCACGGGGTATCGAAGCTGGACATATTTTCCAGTTAGGGACAAAATACTCTAAAGCTATGGGAGCAACTTACACCAATGAGTCAGGAGAAGAAGTTCCCCTGTATATGGGTTGTTATGGTGTGGGAGTGTCAAGATTGGCCCAAGCTGCAGTCGAACAGTCTTATGACAAAGATGGGATTATTTGGCCTGTGGCGATCGCCCCTTATCATGCAATTATCTGTGTTCCTAATGTGGGAGACACACAGCAAATGGAAGCGGCCGAACAACTTTATACCCAACTAAATCAATCTGGTATAGAAACCCTCTTTGATGATCGCAATGAACGTGCTGGGGTGAAGTTTAAAGATGCTGATTTGATTGGGATTCCTTACCGGATTGTTACTGGTCGATCGCTAAAAGATGGCAAAGTGGAAGTTGTAGAAAGAGCAACCAAAAAGGCTCAGGAAATCCCTCTTGAAGAAGTTGCATCTACTATCAAACAGTGGATTGCTGAAGCAGTAAAATAATGGGTAATAGGTAATGGGTAATGGGTAATGGGTAATGGGTAATATCATGTCCGCTTGTATCGGAATTATTCAAAAACCTCTGCGTTTCTCTGCGTCCCCTCTCTCTGCGCTCTCTGCGTTAACAAACATATTATTCCAATGCAAAAGGATTCGATATAATTCCCAATACCCAATACCCAGTCCCCAAACCCTAATCCCCAATCCCCAATCCCCAATATCAAAAATGGAACTTGTAACAATCCTCCTCTCTGCTTTATTAGCTGTTCTTTCCCCAGTAGGTATAGTCACTGACAAAATTGTTGCTAATGCTGTGCGTTCTCGATTAAGTAAAGTAGAGCAATTGCAAGTTCGCATTGATAATGCTCCCAGTTACCAGCTTGTGCAAGGTAAAGTGGAGAAAGTGAGAATTGCTGGCCGAGGGTTATGGTTGACTCCGGATGTGCGGATTGGTGCACTGGAAGTAGAAACCGATCCGATTAACCTAGATTTACAGCGTCTGAGACAAAGTGGACAAAACTCAGCCAGGGAAGCGCTCAGACAACCCTTACAAGCTGCAGTACGTGTGGTTTTAACAGAAGCAGACCTCAACAAGATTTTACAGTCACCAGCGGTAACGTCTCGTATGTCAGTGTTTGGGAGTCGTGCTTTTGGTGGTGCACCGGAACGTTATCAATTCCTCAACCCAAAGATAGAGTTTTTAGGTAACAAACGCTTTCGTTTTCAGGTGGAAATGCGAGAAAAAGATGCCGAGCCTTTAGCTATCATGGTGGAGTCAGGACTTGGCATTACCGCTGGACGAAGTTTCCAGTTAATTGAGCCTGTAATTTCCTTGAATGGGAAACCGCTCTCATCGGCATTAATTGCAGCATTCTCTGGAGGTATAAGTAACGGTTTCAATCTCCGTTCTTTGGAAGAGAGAGGAATCACCGCACGAATCTTACAATTAAACACAAACAATCGTGAATTAGAAATAGCCGCATTTGTCAGAACAGATGCATCAGGGAAGAGGTAATGGGTAATGGGTAATGGGTAATGGGTAATGGATTAGCGATAATTAGCAATTACTTGACTCATCAAAAAAAGATTCAAACGTAAACAATATCATCTTTAAATATCCTTTCAATCATTACAAACATCTGCGTTTATCTGCGTGCATCTGCGGTTGATTTTCTAACAATTTTTAAGTAAAACCTTACTGAATTTCACGGAGAGTTTCTCCTATGCAAGACCAACAAAAAGCTCGTCGTATTCCTCTAGGTTTAGTTGCCGGTCTTTCTGCTGCACTCTTAGGTTTGGGGGGTGGTGCAGCTTGGTTGGCTTGGAATTCCAACAACTCTATCACACAAAATCCCACACCAACAGCCCCTACTCCCCTCAATCCTGCACAGCGTTCCACTGAACAAAAAACACAAGTTTATTGGCTCAATAATGTTAATAATAGAATTGAAGTAGTTCCCAGTACGGTAATTTTAAAAGCAGGGGACAACAAGAGTGAAATTTTAGAAGGTGGGATAAAAAGCTTATTAGATGGGCCGACTAACAAAGCTTTCGCCACCACGATTCCTCAAGGTACTAAGCTACGGAAAGTCTCTTTGGAAGCCGATGGCGTTCATGTAGATTTGTCGAAACAATTTACCACTGGTGGTGGTAGTGCCTCAATGACAGGTCGTTTGGCGCAAATTTTATATACTGCAAGCAGTTTAGATCCAGCGGCTAAAGTATGGATTTCTGTTGAGGGTAAACCGCTTGAGTTTCTGGGAGGTGAGGGGGTAGAGGTTGAGCAGCCGCTGACTCGCGAAAACTTCAAGAAAAACTTTAGAATGTAGAGTTATTAAGATAACAATCAATCAGGTTTATTCTTTGCTAGCTAAGCTGAAGTCTCGAAAATGGCGAGCTTGTTCCTCAATACGTGTCGCTAGGCGATCGCATACCAGATTGCACAATTCAAAGATTAACTGATCTTCTACCTTGTAGTAAGCAGAAGTTCCTTCCGAGCGACGGCTAAGGATACCAGCTTGTAGCATCACTTTTAAGTGTTTGGAGACATTAGCTTGACTGGTATCAGTGGCCTCTACCAACTCTTGTACGCATTTCTCTTCTTCGCGTAGCAAATTTAAGATTCGCAAACGCATCGGCTCGCTCAAGATGCTGAAATACTCAGAAACTTGCTGTACTACTTCTCTTGGGACATGGTTAGATATTGGCATGGGAATAACCAGAACTAAATGATCCCCAAATTTTACCAGCAATGATTACTCTATTGATGACCCTAAAGTAATCATTACCCTGGATTTATTCGCATCAAAGTCTGACCATACTCAACTGGTTCGCCATTGCTTACCAAAATTTCCATCACTTGTCCAGATACCTCAGCCTCAATTTCATTCATCAGTTTCATGGCTTCGATGATACAGACAGTTTGGCCGGTACGGATGCGATCGCCCATTTCCACATAAGATGCTTCATCAGGAGCGGGTGAGCGGTAAAACGTCCCTACCATTGGCGATTTAATTTCTAGCCATTTATCGTCCACCTTGGGTGGGGGTGCTGCTAAGGAAGCTGTGGACGCTTCTCTGACTGATGTCTCTGGTACACTCGCGGGTGCTACAGGTATTGCAGAAACGGGTGTGGGTGCTGCGATCAACCCTGGAGCCGTGACGGGACTGATATTACCCAAGTTTGGGTCAATACTAGGCATTGCAGCAATGCCTTTACGTACCGTCAGTTCAAAATCACTGCTTTTTAAGGTCAATTCCGCAATGTCGGTTTGAGCGATCGCGGCTAACAGTTCGCGGAGTTCGTTAAAGTCTAATTGCACGACTAATCAGGGGATAGGGATGCTGGGACGCATGAGAGAGACGTGAGAGTTTTGAGTTGGGTAGGGGGGTAATGTGCCCTGACATCTCCCTGAGTTTTGCCTTAAAACAAACCATAACACTCCACACTCCACACTCCACCCAATGCTTTATGGTAAGGATCAATAGAGTTTATTCACGACCCAAGTAGGTATCGTTACGGGTGTCGATTTTAATCCGTTCTCCTACGGAAATAAACAGAGGAACCATCACCTGTGCACCCGTTGAGACTATGGCTGGTTTTGAACCACCAGTTGCGGTATCACCTTTGACACCTGGATCAGCTTGAATCACTTCTAAGACTACAGAGTTTGGTAGTTCAACATCCAGAACCTGAGTTCCCCAAGTGACCACGTTAACTTCCATCCCTTCACTCAGATACTTGACGCGCTCGCCGATCTGTGTAGAAGAAAGACTGCTTTCTTCATAGGTTTCCATATCCATGAACACAAACTGGTCACCTTCTTTATAGGTATGCTGCATGGTACGCTTCTCCAGGTTAGCCTGGGGTAGCATTTCACCAGCACGGAAGGTTTTCTCGATTACACTCCCGTTCTGGGCGTTTTTCAGTTTTGTACGCACAAAGGCTGAACCTTTTCCTGGCTTAACATGGAGAAACTCCACCACCCGCCATACATTTCCGTCTATCTCAATCGTGACACCGGTGCGAAAATCGTTACTAGAAATCATGAAATTGTTGCAAAGGGCATAACAATCGGCAATTTATTTTACCGCTCTTGAGGTCATCCATAAATTGAAACTTTTGCTCTTTGAAAGTTAACTGCGATTCAGACAACCCTTAACCTCTGAACCTGCAACCAACACCCCCTCAAATCATGGGAAGATGAAAAATGAAAAATCAAGTTCTTTCATGCTGTAGATCAGCCTCAACTGTACAGGTGTGAAGCCTTCAGTAATATTGTTTATGCGACCTTCAAAAATTTCTTGGCTCGATTGGTGGAAACGCTTGACAAAGACCAGCCTATACGCAGTGCTTTTGGTCACCCTCTCACTCGGTCTTAGTGCAGCTTGGTGGGATTCTGGTAATAACAAACCCGCAGCCCCCCGCGCCAATGCCTTATTACCTGTGGGTAATGCTATCACTGATGGTAAAGCTTTGTTGCGATATGCGCTACCAATTGATAACCAATCGGTTCGAGATTTGCAAACCAGTTTGGAAGATATCTCTAACCAACTACGGGGTAAGCGTTGGAATCCGATTAGCAGAGATATTACCAAAGCCGCTGTAATTTTAAGCGATCGCGCTGATAAAATTCTGTCCGACATCCCAGAGGAGAAAAAACCCCAAGCAGAAGCTTTAATTGCCCAAATGACCGCTGATATTGCCAAAATTAGAGAAGCGGTTGAAGCTAAGGATAAGGAAAATACCTGGAAGGAACGGGGCCAACTCCTCGACAAAGTAGGGGAACTCGAAGAGTTGATGTTAAAAGACTTTCCCTTTGAGGTTCCTGCTGAGTATAGCAATTTGCCTCAACTCAAAGGCCGTGCCACAGTAGAAATGACTACTGATAAAGGCAGCTTAACTCTAGTTGTTGATGGCTACAGTGCTCCTGTAACTGCTGGAAACTTTGTAGATTTGGTACAACGGGGTTTCTATGACAATTTAAAGTTCACCCGTTCTGAAGAATCCTACGTACTGCAAGTAGGCGATCCTCCAGGGCCAGAGGAAGGTTTTATTGACCCAAAAACTGGTAAATACCGCGCCGTTCCCTTAGAAGTACTGGTCAGAGGTGATAAAGAGCCGATTTACGGCATTACTCTAGAAGATGCTGGGCTTTACCGCTCAGAACCAGTACTTCCCTTCTCTGCTTATGGCGCCCTAGCAATGGCACGTCCAGGAGAAGACGCTAATGGTGGTTCTTCTCAGTTTTTCTTCTTCTTGTTTGAACCAGAACTAACCCCAGCCGGTCGCAATCTCTTAGATGGACGTTATGCTGTCTTTGGCTATTTAGTTGATGGAAAAGATGTACTAGAAAAACTCAGGGCTGGTGACTCAATTTTATCAGCTAAAGTTGTTAAAGGAGCAGAAAATTTAGTTGAACCACAAGTCGCCTATGGCAGTTAAAGACAAGAATTAGGTGTATCAATAGACCTCTTGCATCAATCCGATAAGGGAGAAGCATTTGCGTATAAAAACCCTGATTTGACCGATAAATTCGGGAGCAAATGCTTCTCCCCTACAGCTAAAAATCTCTGTAAACAAAAATCCTATTTTATATTATGTCCAGCTACATCGGTATTTTCACTCTTCCGTTAATTTGTAATTAGTTGTAATCCCAAAACATTACCCATTAACCATTAACCATTAACGATGCCAAAGCACTAGATATTATCTGTTTTTATCTGCGTTTATCTGCGGTTTAAAATCTTAAATTCTAATTATGCCAATTATTGACATTCTTTTGATCGCCACCCTCGCTATTTTAGGTATCTTATTACTGCGTAGAGGAACTAAAAACCCTCAACAACAGCTACAAGATGCCTACAATCGACAGCAGTTAGAGGATGCTTTTTACAAAATATTAGAACAGCAAAATAGTTGCATCTCCCTCATTCAGCTAACAGCAACTTCTAGAGTGGAAGCGCAACAAGCAAAACAGTACCTTGAACAACAAGTACAAGTATTTTCAGCCATTCCAGAAGTTGATGCTGATGGGGACACATTTTATCGCTTCCCCAAACTTCACAGGCCTTCCTCCGCTGATAAATCCAGGTAACCTCTCAACTATTCAAGCTTTGGTGTCTTTTGCAATTTATGATCGAGGGGAATAGTAACAGAAATACAGTTCCTAGGAAATTCCCAATGGATACAAAAGCCTTTAAGCGATCGCTCCACAGTTCAGAAAACTACCATCGTAAGGGCTTTGGACACGAAGCCGAAGTAGCCACTCAACTAGAATCGGAATATCAAAGCAACCTGATTCAAGAAATTCGTCAAAATAACTATCAACTGCAGCGGGGAAATGTGACAATCCGCCTTGCTGAGTCATTTGGCTTTTGTTGGGGTGTGGAACGTGCTGTAGCGATGGCTTATGAAACTCGCCAACACTTCCCCTCTGAGCGCATTTGGATGACTAATGAAATCATACACAACCCTTCTGTAAATCAGCGTTTGCAGGATATGCAAGTAGAGTTCATTCCAGTTGAGCAAACTAACAAAGATTTTTCTGTTGTTGGTGCTGGTGATGTCGTAATTTTACCTGCATTTGGTGCTAGTGTGCAGGAAATGCAGTTACTTAATGACAAAAACTGCAAAATTGTGGATACAACTTGTCCTTGGGTTTCTAAAGTTTGGAATACCGTCGAGAAGCACAAGAAAAGAGATTACACTTCGATTATTCACGGCAAATACAAGCACGAAGAAACAGTAGCAACCAGTTCCTTTGCAGGAAAATATTTAGTAGTACTAAATATGAAAGAAGCGCAATACGTCGCTGACTACATTCTCAACGGTGGAAATCGTGAGGAATTCCTGGCCAAGTTTAGCCGTGCTTATTCAGCAGGATTTGACCCAGATCAAGATTTGGAGCAAATTGGTATTGCTAACCAAACTACCATGCTCAAGAGCGAAACAGAGCAGATTGGGAAGCTATTTGAACATACCATGCTGAAAAAGTATGGCCCAGCAGAGTTAAATAATCACTTTCTCAGCTTTAATACCATTTGCGATGCTACCCAAGAGCGTCAAGATGCCATGTTGGGCTTAGTAGAAGAAAAGTTGGACTTGATGGTAGTAATTGGTGGCTTTAATTCCTCCAATACCACTCAGTTACAACAAATTTCTATTGATCGGGGAATCCCTTCCTATCACATTGATTGTGCTGAGCGAATTGGTGAGGTAAATCAGCTAGAACATAAGCCTTTACAGCGGGATTTGGAGATAGCTGAAAATTGGCTTCCTGCTGGAAAAATTGTCGTGGGTATCACTTCTGGAGCTTCGACTCCTGATAAAGTTGTCGAAGAGGTGATTGAGAAGATTTTTGAATTGAAAGCTGCTGCTGCGTTGGTTTAGCTTTTAATGTAGGGTGGGCAGTACCCGCTAAGGTAATAATAAGGTTATCAAGTTCTCAAAGGGACTGCCCACCTTACGGTTATTGCTGATATCTAATCTGTTGGTATCTCAATTATCTATTTTTTTAACGCAGAGTACGCAGAGGTTCGCAGAGTTTTTCAAGTTGATTTTCGTTTGTATCTTGCTTCCACATTATCAACGCTGCGATCTTTAGGGCGATGTTGAAAATTGTAGGATTTATGGCTTCTGTTAATTCTTGTTGATCAGCTTCTTTGAAAAGTTTAACAATCCTTTCTTTAGGTTCTGAGGATGTAGCAGTGTTTATGTAGTCAACTTGTTGTTTTTCAGTATCAGTAGGATTAGTTTTTTCTAGCTGTTTAAGAAAGTCTTGAATTTCCTTAGCAGCTTCAGCTAAGTTTTTTGCAGGAGCGTAATTGTGCTGATTTGCATTGTGCTGAGTTGCAGTGAGTTCACCGTAATTATTTATAAAAATATCACTACCTTCTGCCCTAATGTTATAAGTAAAATTAGGTTGAGTAGGTAGCGACATATCTCTAACTTCTTTATACCCTTGAGGCATAGAAAAAAGATGATTGATCAAGTTACTTGTATGCTCCTGAGCAACAGCTAGTCTTTCATTAAGTTGGTTATTTTGCTCCTTAAGTTGGCTATTGTACTCCTTGTAAATAGCTATTATTTCATCTTTAGAGTTTAATTGTGACTGTAATTTTTGTAATTCAATCTGCTCTCTCTGTCTTGCATCTTGAGAATCTTTCAACTCTAACTTAAGCTGAGAAATTTCCAGTTGAGCTTCTTTCAGCAATTGTTGTAATGTAGGCTGAGCATTTTTGTAATTTAAAGAGTTAGTTATTTGGTTAAACCGGAAAAAGTTACCTTTTACCTTAGAGCCTGTAATAAATGGTGTAGGCATAGGTTTTAAATCTTGGTTTTTTTTATTATATTCTTCTGTCTCTTTTTTAAGCCATGTAGTAATTTTATCAATAGATATATATCCTTCATCATTGACTACTTCGCTTGGCTTATCAGTAAGTGCTACATAGAGTTTAAGAGTTAAAAAACCACCATTTAAGGGTTCTGAGCTTTTTGGTACTTGAATTGGAACTTCACGAGTTTTTTCCAGCCTATCGCTTGCCAGAAGAATGTGATAGGATTCTGAGTTATCAATAATTTCTTCAAACTTGGAGTTTTCATTGGGGTCAATACTCTTATATCCATAATCAATTGCTCCACCCTCACAACAGTCTAAAATAATTAGTATATTTTTTGCTGCACAGTGGCGAATCTTATTTAAAACATCTGCAATAGCAAGAGCTGTACTGTGATAACTATTTTTATCTTTAAAATCTGTTTCATCTAAAATAAGATGAAGCTGTCCATATCTAGCATTCCCGTGACCTGAAAAATAGAATATGAAGTAGTCTTGTTCTGTACAATCTGAAATTACTGTGGACAAGTGGTCTAAGATCAGATGAGGTCTCAAGTTTTGATGCTCTGGTACTTCGGATATTTTAAAACCATATTCTTCTTGACTTAGAATTTAAGCAATTCTCTGTGCATCATTATTTGCGTACTGAAGCGGCTCAGAATTTTCCGGCCCATTAGATGACATTATAAAGGCTATACGTTGAGACATACATTTGTAGAAGTGTCAGTTTGAATCAGCAACAAGACATAAGCAAGAAAACTATTTTGTGAAATACAAAGTCATGAAATTTAGTTTGCAGTCTTACTCCAGCTAAGATTAAACTACAAACTAATAAAGGATTATGAATTTTGACTATGGCTTATTAGAAGCTCGATTTTCCGCAGATTTTTTAGTGGTAATCGAGATTCCGATTGGAATTTTTAAAGTGACTTGCTCTTTTGATTTGTCAGGTACAGAATTATTTCGCAAGTATTCCTCTTTATAAGTCCACTTATAAACAGGTTGACCAGCATTATCTCGTACAACATTGCCATGAGAATCAATAACAGGCTCGCAAATTTGTTCACGTACAGTTACATCAGGAGATAAATCTTGCATCACTTCTGCTACTATCGGCCCAAGACTAACACTCAGCAACGCTGCTGCTGAGACTCCTATGACCAGTTTTGATGGTGACTTCTCGCCTAATTCTTCTAATTGTACTGGGTTTGGTATGCTCATTCGCTGGACATCAATTCCCCTCCGTTTCAACAGTTCTACTAGATCTGTTTGATAATTCATTAAGAGTTCATCAACGTCAGAGGAAGTGAATACAAAAATCGCTACTTTATCTTCCATCAAGAGAATACCAAGAGACTTTCTATTTGAGTTTTCTAATCTTTCTTCACATCTCTTGTTTGCGATTCCGGAAAATCGGAAAACAACGTGAAATTCCCCGTATTTAGCGTCAGGAGATGAATTAACGAAATCAAGACTTACGCAGGAACTGTATTTGTAGAGTGCGTTATCTAACGCACCCTACTACTGCGTAATTCCTGAACGTCTTGATAATCAAGGCTATAGCCTAAAACTCCTGATTAATTTCATCTTTTTGCTGCTTTTTAGCAAGCAAAGGAGCATGAAATTCGGCGTAACGTATACGTCAGAGTTGGATGAGAGCGATTAACTGGGAGTAAAGCAGTAGGCAATCACCAGCAAAGATCCGTAGCCTTGAGTAGATCGTATTTGGATCAGACAGAGAGGGCAAGGCAGGTTTAGACTAAAAGAGAGTTAGTTAAATTTCTTATTAGTCTTTGTAAATGCAGCCCACTGACCCTAGCAAATTTACAGATAAAGCTTGGGACGCGATCGTTAAATCCCAAGACGTTGCTCGTCGCTTCAAAAATCAACAGCTAGAGGTGGAGCATATCGCGATCGCGCTCCTTGAACAAGAGGGACTTGCGACTCAGATTCTCGCTCGCGTCACCGTTGATATTCCACCCTTCAAGAAACAACTAGAAGCCTTCGCCACTCGTCAACCCAAAGTACAAATCGTTGACCAATTGTACCTGGGGCGGGGGCTGGATGTGATGTTAGATAACGCTGAGGCTGCCAAAGTAGCTTTACAAGACGAGTACATCGCTGTTGAGCACTTACTCATCGGTTTAGCCGAAGACGATCGCGTTGGTCGTCGCTTATTCAAATCCTTTAACCTCGATACCCCAAAGCTAGAAGCAGCGATTAAATCAATTCGCGGTTCCCAGAAAGTCACCGATCAAAGTCCTGAAGCACGTTACGACGCTTTGGAAAAGTACGGACGAGACTTAACAGAACAAGCAAAAGCCGGTAAACTTGACCCAGTAATCGGACGGGATGAAGAAATTCGCCGGGTGATTCAGGTACTATCGCGCCGTTCTAAAAATAACCCAGTCTTGATTGGAGAGCCAGGAGTCGGAAAAACAGCGATCGCCGAAGGACTCGCTCAACGTATTGTTAACGGAGACGTTCCCGAATCTTTGAAAAACCGTCAGCTAATTTCCCTAGACATGGGAAGCTTGATTGCGGGTGCGAAATATCGGGGAGAATTTGAAGACAGATTGAGAGCTGTACTGCGGGAAGTTACCCATTCTGACGGTCAAATTGTTCTATTTATCGACGAATTACACACCGTCGTAGGTGCGGGTGCGACACAAGGAGCAATGGATGCGGGAAACTTGCTCAAACCAATGTTAGCGCGTGGGGAACTCCGGTGTATTGGTGCGACAACTTTGGACGAGTACCGTAAGCATATTGAAAAAGACGCAGCCTTGGAACGACGTTTTCAACAAGTTTTGGTCAATCAACCAAGTGTCGAAAATACTATTTCAATTTTGCGGGGACTAAAGGAACGTTACGCGGTTCACCATAACGTTACCATTACTGACTCAGCTTTAGTTGCTGCTGCGACACTTTCGGACAGATATATTAGTGACCGATTTCTTCCAGACAAAGCCATTGACTTAGTAGACGAAGCAGCGGCCAAGCTGAAAATGGAGATAACTTCCAAACCTGTGGAATTGGAGGCGATCGATCGCAGGTTGATGCAATTAAAAATGGAAAAATTGTCACTGGAAGCGGAAAATATACGTGATGGTGCTCCTACTATTACCAGTGCTTACCGTTCATCGCGAGAACGTTTGGAGCGGATTGAGCAAGAAATCTCCAATTTAGAAGAGAAGCATGAGCAACTGGATGGTCAGTGGCAAGGAGAAAAGCAATTATTAGAAGATATCAACAATCTGAAGAAAGAAGAAGATCAAATCAGGTTACAAATAGAACAAGCCGAACGAGCTTACGACCTCAATAAAGCAGCTCAATTAAAGTACGGACTGTTGGAAAACTTACAACACGCTCGTGAAGCCAAGGAAGGACAACTTCTGGAAATTCAAGCTCGTGGTTCTGCTTTGTTACGGGAACAAGTTACGGAAGCAGATATTGCAGAAATTGTCGCTAAGTGGACAGGTATCCCATTACAACGACTATTGGAATCTGAACGCCAAAAGTTGTTACAGTTAGAAGGACACTTGCACCAACGAGTGATTGGACAACTAGAAGCTGTAGCTGCAGTTGCGGCCGCGATTCGACGCGCAAGAGCGGGTATGAAAGACCCCGGACGACCCATTGGTTCCTTCTTGTTTATGGGTCCTACTGGTGTGGGGAAAACGGAACTTGCGAGAACACTTGCTCAGTTTCTCTTTGACAGCGATGATGCTTTAGTCAGGCTAGATATGTCCGAGTACATGGAGAAACATTCCGTCTCACGGTTGGTTGGTGCTCCTCCTGGATATGTAGGTTATGAAGAAGGGGGACAACTTTCAGAAGCAGTGCGTAGGCATCCTTATTCAGTGGTACTACTGGATGAGGTGGAAAAAGCGCATCCGGATGTCTTCAACATTTTGTTGCAAGTACTTGACGACGGACGAATTACAGACTCCCAAGGGAGAACGGTAGATTTCCGCAATACAATCATTGTCATGACCAGCAATATTGGTAGTGAGCATATACTTAATGTTGCTGGAGATGATTCTCAGTATGAGGAAATGCAGAAGCGAGTAACCAATGCTTTGCGTAAGCATTTCCGTCCAGAATTCGTGAACCGCGTCGATGATATTATCATCTTCCATACTCTCAACCGCGATGAATTGGGACAAATTGTTAGTATCCAGCTTCAACGGATTGAGCGTTTGCTTTCTGACCAGAAGATTAAGCTAGAAATAACTGAAGGTGCGGTTAAGCATTTAGCGGATGCGGGTTACGATCCGGTATATGGTGCTCGTCCACTGAAACGTGCGATTCAGCGAGAGGTGGAGAATGCGTTAGCGAATAAACTCCTGGAAAATGTGTTTGTGGAGGGTGACACAATTATCATCGATTGTTCGGAGAAAGCCCTTACCTTCACCAAAAAAGTCAAAGATACAGTTGTAGTAGTTTCTCCGATTACATCTTGAATGGTGAATGGTGAATGGTGATTGGTCATTAGTCATTAGACCTCTTGCATAAATTCTAATTGGAGATAATGAACCGCAGATAAACGCAGATAAACGCAGATAAAAGACAGATAAATTGAGGGATTTATCGACGGATGTTAACTTTTGCAAGAGGTCTATTGGACAACTGACAAAGGACAACTGACCATTACCCATTACCCAACTAAATATGACAGGTGTTTCTAACCCCGAACAAATAAAAGGGATTTTACACAAAAGCCTGAAAAGTTTAGGTTCATTTGAACAATGTGCCTTACTAGATTATCCGAGTTATCTCAACATCGGCGATCATTTAATCTGGCTAGGCACAATATTTTATCTCACCGATGTCCTCAAAACCAAAATCAACTATGCTGCGAGTATCGAGGATTTCTCTGACTCCGTGATGGAACAGCAAATTGGGAAAGCACCGATACTGTTCCAGGGAGGAGGAAACTTTGGTGACCTTTGGCCTAAGCATCAGAACTTTCGTGAGCAGATAATTTCCAAATACAAAGACCGTCCGATTTTCATTTTACCGCAGAGTATTTATTTTGAGAAGCAAGATAACCTACTCAAAGCCGCAGACATTTTCAACTCCCATCCCAACCTGACACTATTTATCCGCGACAACTACAGTTATGAGTTAGCGCTGAAATATTTCAGTAACTGTCAGGTGATTAAGACACCAGACATGGCATTTCAAATGGTGAATATGCCAGAGCTATCCTTTAGTTTAAAGCCAAAGCACACCATCCTGTATCACTGTCGCGAAGATAGTGAATTAAACCAAAACTTTGCGACAAACGAGATTAAACTTACAGATGTCGTTGTACAAGACTGGGTTTCCTACAAATGGCTGTATCGCGGGAAGTATAGAAACTTTGATCAGTGGTATTGGCGAATTCCTGGGATAGTTAAGCTAGTCAGAGAAGGTTGGCAAAGAGGATTATCTCATCCCTTAGAAAGGATATCCAGATATAGATGGGAAAACTCTCCTACTTATACCGATAAATTCAACAAGCTTTATCATCCTACCCTGCATCATAACTCTTGGAGTCTCATGCATAGTGGGATGTTTCAGTTGAAGCGATCGCGCTTAGTTATTACCAACCGCTTACATGGACATATACTCTGTCTGCTTTTAGGAATTCCTCACATATTTTTACCAAACGCTCACCATAAAAATCAGGCGTTTTATCAGACTTGGACTGAGGAAATACCCTTTTGTCAGTTTATCGAAGATGCTGCTCAAATTCCTGGGGTAGTTCAAGAATTGTTGGGAGATAGTGTGAAGTGACGGGAGGTGAGAAAAGGAACCGCAGATAAACGCAGATGAACGCAGATGAAGACAGATGGATATATATATAGTAGCGATCACTTACAGTAAAAACTCAGCGTTCTCAGCGTAAACCTCTGCGTCCTCTGCGTTAAAAAACCAACCTAAGCCATAAAAGAAAGATGAACGCACATGGATATATATATAGTAGCAAGCACTTACAGTAAACACTCAGCGTTCTCTGCGCAAACCTCAGCGTCCTCTGCGTTAAAAAATCAACATAAGCTATAAAACCTGCGTCCTCTGCGTTAAAAAATCAACATCAGCTATAAAGGAAAATAGTGAACTAAACCCATATGCCATTAATCACCGTAGTCATTCCAGTTTACAACGGCGAGAAAACAATTCGAGAGACAATTCAATCCGTCTTCAACCAAAGCTTATCCGACTTAGAATTACTTGTGATCAACGATGGTTCAACCGACTCCACCTTAGAAGTTGTATCCCAGATTAAAGACGAACGTTTAAAAGTCTATACTTATCCCAATGCTGGTTTAGCAGCGAGTCGTAACCGAGGAATTTCCCTAGCTAAGAGCGAGTATATTTCCTTTATAGACGCTGATGACCTCTGGACATCAGACAAGTTAGAGTCTCAGTTGAAAGCATTACAAGAAAATCCGAAAGCTGCTGTAGCTTATAGTTGGACAGATTGGATTGATGAGTCGAGTCAATTACTAGGTAAAGGTAGTCACAATACTCAGCAAGGGGAGGTTTTAGCAAAACTGTTATTAAATGATTTTGTCGCAAATGGTTCTAATTGTTTAATTAAAATGCAAGCTTTCCAGGAAGTTGGAGGCTTTGATGAAACCCTCACCGCTGTTGAAGATTGGGATATGTGGTTACGCTTGGCCGAGCGTTATCAGTTTGTTGCTGTACCATCTCCCCAAGTTTTATATCGAGTTACTTCTAACTCCATGTCATTCAATGTTTGGGGTATGGAAGCAGCAAGTTTGAAAATAATTGAAAAAGCCTTTGCTAGTGCTCCTCAATCACTACAGTACCTGAAGAGAGATAGCATTGGGAACCGTTACAAGTATCTGACATTTAAAGCATTGGATGGTATTCCCGAACGCAAGAAAGGGTTAGCAGCGACTAGGTTTCTCTGGAATGCGATCGCATACGACCCATCCCTACTACAAGCTAAAGTTATCTGGAAAGTCTTGTTTAAAATTACAGCGATAATTTTACTTCCCCCCAAACTTGCTGAGGAAGTACTCAATCAGTTCCAACCCCTATCCAATACCATCACCTTGTTGGGATACATCAAGTTTAATCCCGTCTGAATGAAAGAAAGAAAATACCATGTCCCTAGTCTCCGTGATTATCCCCGTTTACAATGGGGAAAAGACAATTAGCAAGACAATTGAATCAGTCTTTAAGCAAACTCTCACCGACTGGGAGTTAATAGTGATTGATGACGGTTCTCAAGACTCAACCTTAGAGATTGTCAACAATATCCAAGACTCCCGCTTAAAAGTATTTACTTACCCAAATTCAGGAGTATCTGCAAGTCGTAACCGAGGAATAACTCAAGCTAAGGGTGAGTTTATTTCATTCTTGGATGCTGACGACTTATGGACGCCAGATAAGCTAGAGTCTCAGCTTAAAGCACTACAAGAAAATCCACAAGCAGGTGTCGCTTATAGTTGGACTGATTGGATTGATGAGTCTGGTAAGTTTTTACGTCCTGGGGGACACATTACTGTCAATGGAAACGCTTACAAGCAATTGTTGGTCAGAGATTTTATCGAAAGTGGCTCAAATCCGTTAATTCGTAGACAAGCTCTCCATGAAGTCGGTGGTTTCGATGAGTCATTAGCTTATGGAGAGGATTGGGATATGTGGTTACGTTTAGCAGCTCGTTATGAGTTTGTAACTGTGACATCCTCACAAATTTTATATCGAATATCTCCCCAATCGGCATCCTTTAATATATGGAAGATGGAGGAGGGGAGTTTACAAATTATTGAGCGAGCATTTGTTGATGCTCCCGAATCTTTACAGTACCTGAAAAGAGAAGTGCTTGCTAGTCGTTACAAGTACCTGACATTTAAAGCTGTTGAGGGGAATCCAGAACGTCAGAAAGGTTTAACAGCACTACGGTTTCTTTGGCAAACTATCATAAATGAGCCTTATATGCTTCTGCGAGTCAGAGTTATATTGATAGTGTTCTTGAAAATTGCGATTGCTGTGCTACTACCTAATCAACTAGCGCAAGCGTTGTTAAATGTAGTTAAGAAACGCTCTGGCAAAAACCACAAATTGACTAATAATCAACAAACAACAATATAACTCGCTGTCGAGATAACCTATAGCTGATTATCCAATATGAAGAAGCATCTTAAGATTGACTTTGCAGATTACGGAGAATCAAATGATAAAAAGGATAGTTACTTTATTCGGTTACTGGAGCCATATTACAATATTGAAATTTCCGACGAGCCTGATTTTGTCATCTACTCCTGTTACGACAATCAAGGAAGATTACCTTGGAGTCGAGATTCCCGAAAAAGTCAGGCTCAGGAGTATAAAAAATATAAATGCATCAGAATTTTCTATACTTCAGAAAATGTTAGGCCTAATTTCAACGAATGCGATTATGCCTTTACGTTTGATTATATCAATAATCCGCATCATTACCGACTACCTTATTATGGAATCGTTCCTGATGAAGTCTATGAACTCCATCCTTTAATCAAGCCAGACAATATTGATTACGAGCAAATCTTACAAGAAAAAACCAAATTTTGTAACTTTATCTATTCCAATGGCTATGCAAAACAAAGAGTCAATTTTTTTGAAAAGCTCTCCAAGTACAAAAAAGTAGATTCTGGTGGCAGAGTGCTAAATAATATCGGCTATCCTGTAAATGATAAATTGGAGTTTATCAAACCGTATAAATTCACCATCGCTTTTGAGAATGCCTCTTATCCAGGATATACGACCGAGAAAATTTACGAGCCCATGCTAGTCAATAGTCTTCCCATATATTGGGGCAATAAACTTGTACATCAAGATTTCAATCCCCAAAGCTTCTTAAATTATCATGACTTTGAAAATGAAGATGAGCTGATAGAGAGAATTATAGAAATTGACAAAAATGACGAGTTGTACATAACTTACTTAAAACAGCCCTGGTTTCACGAAAATCAAATTAATCAATTTATAGATCCGCAAAATGTCCTGAAGCAGTTTGATTACATTATTAATAGTGATAAGCTGCCAATAGCTCAAAAGAAGAAAAAGCGTTTCTTCTTTTTTTAAGGGTTATTTAATAAATAACTACTATCTTTGGTAGAAACTAGATATAAAACCAAATCAAGCAAACCCAATATGGCCAACTTTCTAGCTGTTGTCGATCCAGATCCCGATAGGCGATCGCGTTTCATCCAAATTATCACACCATTACTCCCACCAGTCGAAGACTTAATCACCAATTCCTGTACTATAGGAAACTGCCATGCTATTTGGGCCGCTCACCAAAGCGCTCCGATCAGTTGGATCGCAGACGAAAATGGAGTATCCGTTATTTGGGGAGAAGCGATTTTTCAAGGAGAAGCAACTAGACTAGACGCGATTAGTTTAAGAGAATATTGGCAAAACCTTAACTCACAATCTCCAATTTTTGATGGCTTCTATGCAGCTTTCAGCTATCATCCACATTTAGGGTTAACCGTAGGTGCAGATATCGTAGGTGTCTTCCCCGTCTATTATTACACTCATGGTGAAGTAGCATTAGTTGCTTCTAGTCCCGAACTATTTAAATATCACCCACTGTTTCAACAGAAATTCAATCCTGCTGGATTAGTCGGAATTCTTCTCACCAATGGACTTTTAAACGGACAAACTTTATGGCAGGATGTAATCAGACTTAGGGGAGGTTACCTGCTAACTTGGCAAGCCGAATCTTCTCCTAGGGAAATAAGCCAATATTCAATTCCCGCTTATAACCCAGAACCTTACACTAATCTTCGTTTTTCCGAACAACTAGACATCTTAGAGCAAACACTAGAACAAACTCTAATTCGTCACACACCAAACCAACAACAATACAGTCTAATGCTTTCCGGGGGATTAGATTCTCGGATGCTTGCTGGCTTTCTTCACAGAAGAGGTATTTACCCAATAACCCTTACTCAGGGAGTTCGCAGCGATATAGAAATGCAGTGCGCAGTCTCTGTAGCGCGTACCCTGAACTTAGAACATCATACCCAAGATTTGCCCTTTGAAGATTATCCTGCTTACGCTGACAAAATTATTAAATGGGAGCATTTAGCCAATGGCTTTCATTGGTTTATGGATTGGCTAACTTACACTAATCTTAGGAATTTAGCTCCGAGAGTAATCACAGGTCAATCCATCGATAGATTGATAGGAGGTTCCTGGGATTATTCATCTCCAGGTCAGAACATTTCCTTCGATCTTCTTTATAACCGCGTGATTAATGCTTGGGGGTTCTCACCTCAATTACTGGAAAGACTACTGCGTAAGGAAATCTTTGGTGACCTAGTTCAAGATACTCTCACCTCTCTCAAAACACTTTACAACAGCTACTCTGATACAGAAATAGGAAGAACTTGGTGGTTTGACCTTTACCACCGTCAGCGGTTTAATTCAGGATGTGTAGCATGGCAACTCAGCTTTGGAGCGTGGCCAGTTCAACCATATCTCGATTGGCAACTATTGACAACCACCGCTTCTATGCCAATTGAAACTGTCAGTAAACGTCTCGCACAAATTAAATTACTTTGTACACGATTTCCCCAACTTGCACAACTACCTCTCGACCGCAACGATTACAACGTTGAACCACTCCAACCTAACTTTGCCAGACGACGACTAGCCTATCTTTTCAAGATACAACGCAAGTGGAGGAAGTGGCAACATAAACAAGGACTAGAACAACGTTACTACTATCGCGTCCAAGATATCAATAATAGTGGTTGGCAAACTATCCGACAACAAGCAGAACCACAGCGAGAATTAATAAAACATCTTTTTAACGAAGACGTATTTAATCAACTTGTTCCCCCTCCTAACCTACCCATGCATTTCCAAAAAGACTCAATCACCGAAGCATCCAGCATTAAAACTTTGCTAGGATTCCTACTCTGGTCAAAACACCATATCTAAACAGCAAACCTCCGCTACCTGGAGCGTCTTCTCTCCGCGTTCTCTGCGTTAAAAAACAAGTATTTTGCCAACCCACCAAACTCAATTCAAAACACCATATCTAAACAGCAAACCTCCGCTACCTGGAGCGTCTTCTCTCCGCGCTCTCTGCGTTAAAAAACAAGTATTTTGCCAACCCACCAAACTCAATTCAAAACACCATATCTAAACAGCAAACCTCCGCTACCTGGAGCGTCTTCTCTCCGCGTTCTCTGCGTTAAAAAAAACAAGTATTTTGCCAACCACCAACAAAACTCAATATAATGCCACCAATCCACATCTGGCAAGAAGAAGCATCAGAAATTAATGGTTTCATAACCGTAAGTGTAACCATTGAACAACCAAATCAAACTAAATCTCACTTATGGTATCGTCTACCATCCCAATACACATCCCTCCTTACTAACAGTTGTGACCCTTTCGTAGTCGCTACCATTTTCTTAGCAATGCAACAAGGCACAGATTTAATAGTACATGGAGAAGTTTCTCCATCACTGTTACAAAATCTAGCAGAGTTTCAAGCCGCTTGGCATTGCTGGAGACCTCAACTTTATCAGCAAATTGAAATCACCGCAGACGTTGAACGAGAACAAGATAAAATAGACTCAGATCAAGCCATTGCTGCTTTTTCTGGTGGAGTTGACGCTTCCTTTACTATGTGGCGTCACCGTATGAAACGTTGTAGTAGATGGCAGCGTAACATACAAGCAGGTTTAATAATTCACGGGTTTGATATTCCCTTAACACAGCAGGAAATATTTAACCGTGCTTTCCACAAATCAAGGGAAATGCTGACAAGCTTGGATGTGGAACTCATACCCATAGCAACTAATTTTAGGGAACTTCCACAAGATTGGGAAGATGCTTTTGGTACGGCGATCGCCTCTTGCTTGATGTTGTTACAAGGAGGCTACAATACTGGTTTAATTGGCAGTTCTGATCCATATCATAGCCTAAATCTACCCTATGGTTCCAACCCCATCACCGATTCCTTACTCTCCAGTAACACTTTTCAAATTATCTGCGATGGTTCAGCATTTACTCGTTTACAGAAAGTTGAAGAAATTGCCAATTGGGAGCAAGCTTGTACAAACTTGAGAGTATGTTGGCAAAATTCCCAATCTGACAAAAACTGCGGACGCTGTGAGAAGTGTATCCGTACAATTCTCAATTTCCGAGTCATGGGAGTTGGTTTACCTCCCTGTTTTGCAGAAGATGTAACAGAACGTCAAATTTCGGAAATAAGGGGACTGAAAAAAGCTCAACTAATAGAACTTGAACCTATACTAGAAACAGCGAAAGCACGGGGAATTACTGAAGGGTGGGTGAACGCCTTAGAAAAGTGTATTGCTTCTAACCAGCGTCAAGCTTGGTTGGAAGAATATCGCGCTAATTTGAAAAAAAGTTTTCCACAAAAACTGCGATCGCATTTGCAAAAACTTCGCTCAACTCTGACAAGGGTGAGTAAAGGATGAAGGATGTTCGCGCAGTGTTCCCCGTAGGGGTAAGATGAAAATTGAAGCACAGGTCTTTTTCACTATAGAGGTTGGTTTGTCACTGTACGTCTCTACATACTTCACACTTCATACTTCACACTTTCCCCCACTCCCTAAACAGAAGTAGGGATATCCGAAACGCTTTTGGTAGGGTAATACCATACCAGGTAGAGGAGGCGATCGCACAAAATCAGTCTTGTAGACTCTCTCACTATACTTGAGTTACAGTTATGACGATTTTAGAACAGGGCAACATTACTATTCATACTGAAAATATCTTTCCCATTATCAAGAAGTCCCTCTACACTGACCACGAAATCTTCTTGCGGGAATTGATATCCAACGCCGTAGATGCTATCCAAAAACTAAAGATGGTATCCTATGCTGGAGAAGTTGACACAGAAATAGAAGCCCCAGAAATTCAAATTGCCATTGATAAGGAGAAAAAGAGTCTCTCGATCTCCGATAACGGTATTGGTATGACAGCCGATGAGGTGAAAAAATATATTAACCAAGTCGCTTTCTCCAGCGCTGAAGAATTTATCCAGAAATACCAAAAAGATGCCGATCAACAAATTATCGGTCACTTTGGCTTGGGTTTCTACTCTTCCTTCATGGTGGCAAGTAAAGTAGAAATTGATACCCTTTCCTACAAAGCCGGCGCTTCCGCAGTACACTGGTCTTGCGATGGTTCTCCTGCTTTCCAACTAGAAGAATCAGCGCGTACCACTCGCGGAACTACTGTAACTCTTACTCTCCAAGAAGAAGAACAGGAATACGTAGAAGCTTTGCGGATTAAGCAGTTAGTGAAAGCTTACTGCGATTTCCTACCAGTACCAATCAAGTTGGATGGTGAGGAAGTTAACCAGCACAAAGCACTCTGGAAAGAATCTCCGCAAAATCTGACAAAAGAAGATTATCTAGAATTTTATCGCTACCTTTATCCTTTCCAAGAAGAACCGCTACTTTGGGTACATCTGAATACAGACTATCCTTTCCTACTCAATGGCATTCTCTATTTTCCCAAATTAATGCCTGATGTAGATGTCACAAAAGGGAATATCAAGCTATTCTGTAATCAGGTATTTGTCAGCGACCACTGCGAAGAAGTTATTCCTAGGTTCCTGATGCCATTGCGGGGTGTAATTGATAGTCCAGATATTCCCCTCAATGTCTCTCGTAGCGCTTTGACAAATGACCGCACTGTAAAAAGAATTGCTGATTTCATTGCTAAAAAAGTAGGCGATCGCCTAAAATCCCTCTACAATGAACAGCGCGATGAATACATCCGTTGTTGGCAAGATGTAGGAACTTTCGTTAAATTTGGTTCTCTCAACGATGAGAAATTTAATAAACAAGTCGAAGATATCATTATCTATCGCACTACTTACCAAGCTGCCCAACCAAGCCAAGCTGAAACGCCAAGTGTTGAGGTACAATCCCAAGAGGGAGATGCTTGGCAAGATGTGACCTCAGCTTCAACAAGTGAGCCAAACCAAAAACCCAATTCCCAATACACTACTCTGAAAGAATACCTGGAGCGCAACAAAGAACGCCAGGAAAATCGCGTGTTATATTGCAACGATGAAGCTTCACAAGCAACCTATGTAGAACTGAACAAAAAGCAAGGTTTGGAAGTTCTGTTTATGGACTCGTTCATCGATACTCACTTCATCAGTTTCCTGGAACGTGAGTATTCTAATGTCAGATTCTCGCGAGTGGATTCAGACTTAGATAATACTCTGCTCGAACAGGATAAAGCAGCAGAAATTGTTGACCCGAAAACTAACAAAACTAAGAGTGAACTGATTAAAGAACTGTTCCAAAATGCTCTCAACAAGCCTACAGTTACTATTCGCACCGAAGCGCTAAAATCTGATGACCCCCAAGGGACTCCACCTGCTATGGTACTCTTGCCAGAAGCGATGCGGCGTATCCGGGAAATGACAGCATTGATGCAGCAGCAAGCCGCTCAGTTCCCAGATGAACATATTTTAGTGGTAAATACTGCACATCCGTTGATTCAGAACTTGACAGAAATCAGCCAAGGTAGTATAATGCAGCCCGATGGAAGTTCGCCTTCTGGGGATTTGGCTAACCTGATTTGTCAGCACGTATATGATTTAGCGTTGATGGCGCAGAAAGGTTTTGATGCTGAAGGGATGAAGTCATTTGTAGAGCGATCGAATCAGGTGCTGACACGTTTGACTGAACGTTAAGCATCGATCCAGGGCGGGTTTTGTACAGACTTCTCGATAAGCCGCATAGCCAGCCAGGGAATCAATTCCCTGGCTTATAGCTCAAGTCCACTGAAGTGGACTAAAATCTCTGTACAGGCGGATGATGCTTAGTTTTGCTCTCATCGTGCAAGATTTGTATTTTCCTTGTCTCAAGCCCCCAATACCTATGTCCCAGCATATATCATTGATTGCGGACTACAAAGAAGGAAACTTACTATGTCACGTATTTGTCAACTGACCGGCAAAAAAGCAAATAACGCCTATGCTGTTTCTCACTCACACCGTCGTACCAAGAAACTGCAAGAAGTCAATTTGCAGTGGAAACGGGTTTGGTGGCCACAAGGTAATCGTTGGGTGAAGTTACAACTTTCTACTAAGGCCATCAAAACCATAGAGAAGAATGGTCTGCAAGCTATGGCTAAAGCAATGGGGCTTGATCTCAATCGCTTCTAATTTACTGGGGATTGGGGACTGGGTAAGGTCGGAATTCTCCCATGTCTTCCCCTGAAGAGGGCGGGTTTTGTTGAGAGGTTGTCTATTGTACTGTCAGTTTATCTTTTAAACCCGCCCCTACATTATTTCCTATGCCTTCCTGAAGAGGGCGGGTTTTGTTGAGAGGTTGTCTATTATACTGTCAGGTTATCTTCTAAACCCGCCCCTACATTATTTCCCACCTCCCAACCACAGAAGGGAGGTTTTTAATTTTCTGGGAGCGGTGATAAGTTTTTAATGTCAAGTGGGTAGTATTAAGATAGTTAGCTTACCCAGGGCGTGTCTGTAAGTTGCCTTGAGTACCAGTAAGGTGTAAAACCGCTGGATAAGCGATCGCCACCCCCTTTAAATCAGGGGAATTGCTCTCAAATCTCAGTAAAACTCAACAAGGTTTGACAGTTAGCTACCATGTCTACTCGTAAGCAGCCAAGTAATATTATCCGGCGTCTCGTCAAACAGGTTTGGCGGTTTTTTCAGTATCTCACGAAAGCACTGATTAACTGGTTTTTGCGGACTTTGTTTGTCCTCAAGCGCCGAACTGGCCAGAACCAAGCTGGTTTTGTGTTGCCAACAATTGTCATGGTAATGCTAGTGGTGATCTTGCTAACCACAGCAATTTTGTTTAGGTCATTTAATCGACCGAAAAATGCTAGTAATATGCGGGTGGATCAAGCCACCTATGCTGCAGCAACACCATCACTTGAGCGCGCTAGGGCCAAGTTAAAGTATTTATTTTCTACTGAAGAAACTGGACTAAAAGGAAACACTCCGGACGACACAAGCATCGCTGAAGTTTTTGAGGGGCCAAAATATACCTTTGGCGATGAAACTCAGGTGAAGCTTGTTAGTGATTTTAACGGACAGGGTGGTATTCAAGACGAAGAAAGGCTACAAACGGCTTGGAAGTTCCCCGTTGATACAGATAATAACGGCAGGTTTGATAGCTATACCCTATATGGCATTTACTTCCGTAACCCTCCAACTCCAGACGCTAGTAATAATAAAAACCCCAGAAAAAGAGGGCCAATAGAAGCAAGAAGCTTACCCCAAGATGAGGGAGATTTACAAGGATGTGGTTCTGCAGGAAATGCGGGAGGAACAGAAGGTTGGACTGTACAATCTAACGGACAACTGAAAAAATCTTTCTTTACCTATGTAGCGACAGTTCCCATCACAACCACAGCAGGTTTAGTACCACCTGCTCAGTTTGAAGCCAAACTAGGTAGTAATAAAGGCTTCTCTGGCTTAGAAATGCAGCAAGACCAAGCGAGAATTGCTCTGGATAATAATGCTGTTTGGTATAGAAATGACTTAGAAATTATCGACCCCGCTAAGTTTAATGTGAATGGTCGAGTTCATACAAACGGCAACTTATTAGTCGCCGGTAGTGATGCAGACACCATTCATTTTTATCAGGTCAGTAGCCCCGGTTCCTGTCAGTACAATGCAGAAAACTCCAAGATACTTGTAGGTGGTAATGTAATAGCCGGCGCTCTAGATGAAACCTCCAACAGAGGCAACACCTTGGTGCAGGTAGATTTGTTTAAGCCAAAACAGAAGCCCGATACAACGGAATATATTGACAGCTCGAACGTAACAACAAAAACTACGCCTGCTTTAGCAGCATCGAATAATGAAGCTTACGATCTGCGTCTGAACTTGTTAGTAAAAGGCGCGATGAATCTCCATAATCAAACGACACCTCAAGCCAGGAAAATGCCGACGAAAGCAAGCGTCGGGAGCATGGGAGGTCGATTCCCCAAAACAGAAGTAATTGAGGCGTTTAACAAGAAAGTTGAAAAATGCGACCCTGATTGTAAAGACTCAAGATCGGTTCTAGAAAACTTAATAAAAAAGTACTTTGAAGCCCGGATTCGGAAAGTAACTAACGCGGAAGTACCTATAGCTGATACCCTAACAGCCACCGGAACTCTGTCAGACAGACCAAGAGACCCGAATTTTGTATTTAGTGGTGGTGGAACAATTGCAGCTCCGAAGGACTGGATGCTTTTAGACGACAGCATCACCAAAGTGCCACTAAATATCAATGGCTCCTTGATGAAATTGGATGCAAATAAGCCCACAGGTAACAACGATACAGTAGAAAAACTCCTAGGCGATCGCATCCTAGTTGGCAATGGCTTACCCTATCAGTGGTTGAAAACGGGAACTGGGACAGATGAAAAAGACTTTGCTAAGCCAGAAGAAGCACAACCAGTACGCGGTGTCAACTGGAATGATGGAGGCGAACGCGAACGCCGCAGCCGGGTTAAACCAGTAACAGAAGTAGACGATACCTCTCGCGATGGCTACTGGGAAGGCGCCGCAGCTTTTACGGGAACGGCTAAGGAAGAAAACTCGCAGAACCCAGAACTGTTGGGTGGCTTAAGGGTGATTACGGGAGCAGGTATTTACGTTGATGGTAGAGGTCCCACAGGGGGAGGTACCGGAAAGCGTTTGGCTGAAGACACAACTGCAGGTAGGGGCGATGTGAGGTCATTTTTACCGACTCCACCAACAGTAGAACAACTGAAAAATAAGGGCGTAACACTACCACAGGGTATTTTAGCAAGGCAGTTGACTGTTGTCTGGCCCGAAACGATGCCGTCCTATCAGTGGATTCCACCTGCAGGTATTCAACAAAATAGTGACACGAACCGAGACAATGAGCGCTCACCAGGCGAAGGAATGAAAGGCGACTTGCAAATGAAAGCCACGGTGGTTTATCACTATGCAAGCGACCCAAATAACGCAGAGCGAGCACCAATTGCCTGCATCAGCAGTTACTACAACAACGCCGGCTCATTTACAGCAAAGAATGACAACCTCATATCTAACAATGGCATAAACTACAATCCCGCTCCTTTAATTGGACAAAGATCCGTAACTCCCAGACTGCAAAGACAGGCGAGAATGATTTTTCCAGATGGGCGACTTGTTAACGAACCCCTGAAGGAAGCTCTAGACAGCCTCAAGGACGGTCTTTCTCTTACCCTCTCGGAAATTGCAGCCCTTGATGCTGCAAATTGCGCCTTGAATATCTTGGATGGTAGCGCAGCACCAGCTGGCTCCCCTATTCCTGATGGTGCGATCAAAGAAGCAGCATTCCTGGATTCAAGACAAGTGAAAGCGCTGCATAAGTCTGAAAAAGCATACGTGAAAGATGGCCAAACATTTGATGCCAAGACTTTACTCACAGACCTAGCCGCTCCCAAAAAACTAGAAATCGCTGAACTCGCAGAATTGGGAGATTTAAAAGAAGCTCGCTACGACTTACCAATGGAGCAGCGTCAACCTCTGGAAATTCGCGTTACCGAGATTGATTTAAGCAGAGCTACAGGCATTAATAGAGCTTACCAAGGCACAGAATATCTCATCCCCAATAGTGGCATTATCTACGCCACTCGCGATGATGCACTAGCCGACATCAGCGACCCGAAGGGCAATTCATCAGCTACAGACTTTAAGCTAGACCCGACTCGTCACCCAAATGGTATCCGTCTGGTCAAGGGTCAAAATTTAGCTAGGGTTGATACCTTCAGAAAAGAAGAAAAAGGTTTCATTCTGGCCTCAGATTTGCCTGTTTACATTAAAGGTGACTTTAATCTCCACTTAGCGCCTGGAGGAACTGGTGGTCAGCAAATGGAAGAGTTCAACACTCCCTTGCTTCCCGACTACAACAATTTTTATGACCGTACTCGTGTCGATCGCAATAAAAAATTTGCTTGTCGTGAAAAGGGGAGCGGTTGTGAAGGTTCAGGAGATCAATGGCGAGCAGCAAGAATTATCTCAGATGCTATAAGCATTCAGTCTAAAGTTTTCGAGGATGGCTTACGCGCTGACGGAGACTACGACCTCAACAACAATGCAGGTAACTGGGCTGTAGAATCACGTCTCAAAAATGGTTTCTGGTGGAACAGTTTTGCAACAACAGCTCCGTGGTTGGATACTGGGACTGGAAAGCCAAAAAACAGCTCCTACGTCATGAATGATGTAACGCCAATCCAACGTCGGGCGGAGTTTCCGGAGTATTTGATGGAAACTTGCACGAAACTGCCGGTTTCAGAATGTGCCCCTGGAGATTGGAAATTTAGTCCAGGAATGGCAAGCAACCAAGGTACAGCCAAAGAGTTTATAGGAAAAGCACTACCACAGGCTCCCAATGCTGGAAATCCCAATCTGCCACGTAACACTAATGCAGGTACAACAGCAAACGAACCTGTAGGAAATTTTAAGGGATATGTTCGGCGTGTTGCCTTCAAACGGAATGAATTTGGCGCAATTAAAATGCCAGACACTTGTACTGGGCCAACTGATTGCAATGCCATCCCCCTAGGAATCAACACTGCCAATAGAGTTGATGGGGCTGAATATGGTACTTCTCCTTTGACGGCAAGCACAGCACCAAATGCCCTTTGGTTCTGGACAACTATCAACAACAGCAATCCCACCTCAGCTAATCCAAGTTACAACAACAACAATAAACTGTACTATTTCGAGGAAAAAGAAGTTCCCCCGGTTGTTGGGCAAACCGTTCACGAAAAGCAGCTATTCCTACCAGGTACCCCAGAATTCCCATATGCCAAAACTATAGCTCCTGCAGCTCAACCCCTAAATCTGCTGAACGGTATCACCGAAGATGACCCTTCAGACTTTACGGTGTGTATGGGTGGTGTCGCAGGTAAGCAACTTACAGGACCGATAACAGGAGGTACCTGTCCACCCGCAACACAGTCAGCAATTACTGCAGCAAGGACTGCTCTGGTAAATCTGACAGATGCGACCATAGACGGGGAAAATCTCGTAGCTGTCAATAAAACGTGGAGCGGTGGGAAATCGGTAGCCGCACCTGCTTTCCCTGCAGCCGGTGCAGCCGGTACACCTTCTCTAACGGCAACCGCCAAGGTTAATGTCTACGATCTACCTACTGATGGAAAGCTTGGAACCGCTGGAGAATTAACCATTACTCTCGATCGCGGTAACCAGTCAGACCCAATCTTTGTTTTCCGAAAAACAACAGGTTTTCAACCACTCACTTTTGGTAAGACGACAGATTTTGGAGTCAAGCTGGTGCTAAAGGGAGTTTCTCCAAACAATATCTTCTGGGTTGCCAACCGCGTGAGAATCAATCCAGGCCCAGCTACCCCAAATACAACTACACTGGCTGGTAACTTCTTGGGAGGAGGTAAGCTCACAATAACTGGTGATCCCAAACTGGAGGGAGTACGTTTCCTCGGATTTAGTGGACTGGCTACTGGTAGTGATCCTTTCCCTGGAACTATGACAGCGATGACAAGCACAGACGAACCGCTGTTAGTACCGGTATTGCAACTGCACTCACCTACAGGAAAACCAGGCGATGCAGCGACTGCATTTGGCAGCGAGGATCTGCAGAAGACTTGGCTACCAGCTGCAACAGAGACAAACGTCAACGCGGTTCTAGTAATGGGTGATTCTCCATCAAGACCACTTACAACCGGTGCTGAAAGTGGAGGTGGCTTGCAGAACTTCCCACGTTTCATGGAACTTTGGACAAATCAACCAAATAAAATTAACGGCAGTTTGATCCAGTTCAGACGGAGTAGTTTTGCAACAGCACCCTTCCAGCCAATAGACGACCCAAAAAGAGACACATCCCTGTTCTTTGACACAGCTGCTCCCGATTATACGATCGAAACCGGCAGTGACTATCGATACCGAGGTGGTGCCGATAAGGGTCTTGCGCCATTCTATATGCCACCAAGCCGGGCTTGGGGTTATGATGTCGGTCTGCTGTCTCAAAGTCCTGACTTGTTCTCCAAAAACTTTGCAACACCTTCCGCAGGTTCTCCTAACGAGTACTACAGGGAAGTTGGTAAAGATGATGAGTGGGTGAAACCTTTACTTTGTGCAGTACAGAAGGCAGATCCAAAAGATCCCACATCGCCATTCAATACTCCCGCAGTAGGCACAATACAGGAGCGCCCCAAATCTTGTCCAGACATCGGCTCATACCAATGATCGCAAGTTTAAGAAACCGTTCGTAGTCGGTGAATCATCCATGCTCAAACATCAAGAAAAGTTAGGAATTATGCAGCGATTGCCCCATCCCCCCGATGTTTGGGGGGGTTGGGAGATTCGGGGAAGAACCCCCCAACCCCCCGAAGTCCGGGGGGCTCAAGAGGAGATTCGGGGAAGAACCCCCCAACCCCCCGAAGTCCGGGGGGCTCAAGAGGAGAATCTGGGAAGAACCCCCCAACCCCCCGAAGTCCGGGGGGCTCAAGAGGAGATTCGGGGAAGAACCCCCCAACCCCCCGAAGTCCGGGGGGCTCAAGAGGGGAGAAAAAAATCCAACCATAAGGGCTTGACAAAGGGGGCAAAAGAGAGTATAGGAAGACTCAAGCAATTGCAGTTACTTCAGTTGCGCTTGGGTAGCAAAAATCAGCTTTCAAAGAAGTCAACCCAGCCTGGTTTCACGCTGATTGAGTGTTTGTTGGCGATTATGATTGTCGCTATCTTACTAAGCGCAGTCGCACCTGTGATTGTGCTGTCAATAGCAACCAGACTACAAGCGCGTCGGGTAGAACAAGGAACCCAAGCAGCCAAAACCTACGTCGATGGCGTGCGTGCAGGGAAAATCCCTGCTTCTGCGATCGTCGCAGTTAAGATGGATGAGGTTACTGTTGTTGGCGGCAAGAATACCTTCGATCCCAAAAGAGAGGACTTTGCCAAAACTCCCACCCCTAGTTCTAGCGAAGTAGACGCTTCAAACTGTGTAGAGAGTAGTACATACTACCCTTATTGCAACAGTCCAACTTCTACCTTGTACTGTGTTGACCTGGATGGAGGTGGCTGTAGCAATAAAAGTCCGCGAGATTTAATCGTTCAGTCATTCCGTAGCCAAAGCCCCGCACAAAAAACCGCAGAAGACGCAGCCCTTAACTCAGATGCTCTTGAAAAAACTATTAAGAAAAATGGCTTTCTTTTGGGAGTACGGGTTTACAGAGCAGATAGCTTTTCTGGTGGGAGAACATTACTTGCGGGTGTAAAAGACGTTACTTTCACTGGGGGAACGGGACTAAAAGGAGAACAAGCACCGTTGGTGGAAACGACAACCGAAATTAATGGTAAAGACACATTGTATACGAATTTGTGCGCTCGCTTAGGTGGGGTGGGTTGTCCCAATCCCTCGCCAAGTCCCTAGAAGCACTCTGTTTGCTTGGAATCCTTGAATTACTTAGATCTTAATAACTAAACGTTTGTCAGCAAAGGGGCAAACTAGATCATGAAAAAACTACTTAAATTACTTCTAAAGTATCAGTTAAAGCTACCTACAAAAAGTCCTAAATCTGGCGGTTTTACCCTGATAGAACTGCTAGTAGGAATTATTATATCGGCTTTGGTTCTGTTACCTTTGCTAGGGTTCATGATTAACCTCATGGAGACAGACCGCAAAGAACAAGCCAAAACCGCATCAGAACAAGAAGTTCAGTCAGCACTAAATTACATTTCCAGAGATTTAGATCAAGCAATCTTTATCTATGATGGATTTGGACTAAACGAAATTCGCCCCGATCTGCCAACTAATGTTACTGGTGGCACTCCTGTCCTAGTTTTTTGGAAGCGCAATTTTTTAGAAGATGCTCTCCCTATTAAAGATAGAAACGCCGGTGAATGCAAGCCAAACGGTCCGGGAACTAACTGTGATGATGGCTTTGTTTACTCGCTCGTTTCCTACTACTTGATCCAAGACCCTGGCTGTACTGACCCTGCTTGGTCTTGTACTGCTCGCATTGCTAGGTATGAATTTAAAGACCAATTGAAAGATCAAAATAACCCAGACAGAGCTGATCCAATCATAATAAGAAACAACGGTTTTGAAGTATTTAATCTTAGCCCAAGAGCGGCAAACCTAGCCAATGCTACCTTGGAACAAAAAATGAATGCATGGCCCAATCAGGAGGAGGCTAGCGCTCGTCGTGTTGGTAGTATAAACAACAATTCACCTCAAGTACTGATTGATTATATTGACCAAACCATACCACCGGCAGGAGGACTAGCCGCAGAAATTTGTCCCCCAGATCCTCACCCTGGTATGTGGCCGAATGGAACAGAGGCTCCAGAAGCTCCTTATCCACACCGACAAGTTCCCCCTGTAGCTGCAGGAGCTGCTTCACAAACCAGCTTCTACGCTTGTGTGGACAGCGAGAAAACCACAGCACAAGTTTTTATCAGAGGAAATGCTCTAGCTCGCATGAGACCGAGGAATAGCCCCTCTACATATGAGAAAAGCGCGTCTGCTTATTTCCCTAAAGCCAATATACTTGTGCAGGGACGCGGCTTCCTTAAGGATGGTTCAAGTAACCAATAAGATTTTCACTTTTTTTCAAAAACTAGCATAGGCAGAAATCAAACCGGAGGGGATGATGCAAAACCCAATTTTATGGTGGAAAATTACACAACACCTTGAGCACAAGACTTACGCACAGACGCCACATATGGTAGGGGCGCAAGGCCTTGCGCCCCTACGCATGGTGGTTCAAAAGAAAATTTGCGTAAGTCCTGAGCAAAAAAAAGCAGGAGTTAACCAAAATCACTCAAAAAGTGAGGCAGGATTTACCTTAATTGAACTACTGGTCGTAATTTTGATACTCGGTATCTTAGCAGCGATCGCCGCACCCAGTTGGTTTACCTTCATGGATCAGCGTCGGGTGAATGCTGCTAAAGATTTGATCTATTCAGAGCTCCAACAAGCGCAGAGCGAAGCTAAAAGCAAAAAAGTTAGCTACAGCGTCAGCTTTAGGACTCGTTCAGGTAAAGCTCCAGAAATAGCTGTTTACCCTACCACCATACCTGATCCTGCCAATAATAACCCTACGGCGATTAATGCCGATAGCATAGGTGAGAATGGCTGGAAAAGTTTGGGTAGTGAATTAGGAATGAAACCAAAGCAAGTTGTCCTACAGACGAACCTGGAAGGTGAAAACAAAGCTGGTGGTAGTTTGATCGATACTGGGGATAAAGCGGACACTAAGAAGATTACCTTTGACTATACAGGAGCTTTGGTTTCTCCAACTATTGATAACAACCCTTTGATTGTCAGTCTAGCTGTCCCCGGTAGCGGTGGTGCAGTTAATAACTCCTCGAAGCGATGTATAAAAATAACCACTATTTTAGGCGCGATGACATCAGCTAGAGGAGATTCCGGTTCAGATAGTTGTAAGCCTAAATAAGCTTCCCTTCAGCAGGTGCAAAAACCATTTGTGGAGCAAGTACCAACCCATCTTCATAATTAATCACCTCACCAATACCCAAAAAATCACCATTTTCGTGGTGAATTCGCAGAGCTTTTTTCGGTAAATTAACAGCAGTATCATTCCAAGCAATACGCTGTCCCATACACCAACGGTAAGCAATTTCTGGTAGTAACGTAACTGCTTGCAAATGCATCAAAGCTGCTATTGCTGGAACCGGCTGGAACGTCCCCGCATCTAGCTGACTTTCCAATTCCTCCAAAGTTAGACTATTTTCCAGCTTGAAACCACAGCTTTGAGTACGAGTCAGGGAAGCTAAGACACCACCCGTATTCAGAGACACTCCCAAATCTCGCGCGATCGCCCGAATATACGTACCAGAACCACAGGCGATCGCCACCTCAACTTCCGGAAACTCCCCTGGACGCCAAGCCAATACCTCAATTTGATATACTTCTACCTTCCGTACTGGAACTTCAGCCGCAACACCCGCTCTAGCTAAATCGTACAAGCGTTTCCCCTGTACCTGAATCGCGCTGTAAATTGGCGGTACTTGCTCAATCTTTCCCTCAAACAAACGGAGCGAGGACAAGATTTTGTCTTGCGTCAATCCCTCTGGCGACTGACAAGCAATTACTTCCCCTTCCAAATCATCCGTAGTCGTCCTCATTCCTAGGCGAATCGTCGCTTGATATGCCTTATCCTGCTGCATATACTGCAAAAGTCGCGTTGCTTTACCCAAGGCGATCGGCAAAACACCAGTAGCTGTAGGGTCTAAAGTTCCTCCATGTCCCACCCGCTTCATTCGCAGGAGACGCCGTACTTTAGCAACGCAGTCGTGAGAAGTAAAGCCAGTTGACTTGTTTAAATTCAAAAAACCTTGCATACTCGATTTTGGATTTTGGATTTTGGATTGACTTGAGACCAATAATTTATTGGTGCTTTGCTCTAATTACAAAACGTTTAATTGCAGATTTCAAACATATTTAAAACCATAATTTGTAGGGGCGGGTTTAGGGAAATGCCCTGCTATAAAACGAAATGGTCTATTTCAAAACCCGCCCAGATTCAGCTTGAAAACCATAATTTGTAGGGGCGGGTTTAGGGAAAATGCCTGCTACAAAACGAAATAATTTCATTCAAAACCCGCCCAGATTCAGCTTGAAAACCATAATTTGTAGGGGCGGGTTTAGGGAAAATGCCTGCTACAAAACGAAACAATTTCATTCAAAACCCGCCCAGATTCAGCAGCTACTAAGGTTTAGGGAAGGAAATTGGTAAGGTAGATGGAGGTGGAGATGGAGAGGGAGAAGGCGATGGTTTTGGCGCTGGTGTGGAACTCTGCTTAAGCTGATTTTGTGTCAGAGACTGCACCAGTCTCAAAGAGAGAGTATCTTTATTGATAAATTGAGCGTAGGAAGAGTTCAGGTAAACCTTGTATTCTGGATCATTGGCGACATAAGTTTTTAAAAAAGCCACGCTTAAAGCCTTCATATATTCTTGAGCAACATCTGGGTAAGGGCCAATTGCGGAAGGAGGTATAGGTATCCCAGTTGATGATTGTGCTAGGGTGGAAAAATGCGTTCCTCCTTTCAGTAAAATTAGATATTTATTGGGATTTGTGAGCCAAGTGAAAGGTTGAATTTGTTCCGGTAAAGCTGGAGCTACAGTATCATCACTACTAGAAACTAACATTAACGGTATTTGAATTTTGCTGATTTGTGATTCTCCAAAGATGCTGCTAGTCACTGGATTAATTGCGATTGCAGCTTTGATACGTTTATCCTGGAAATCATAGGGCAGGTTTGGCAATTCTGCAGCACGACACTGAAGTAGTAGCGACAAATTCAAGGAATTATTAGTAGGGCCACAATCTTTTTGTAATTGCTGGAAATTCATCTTTGCTCCTGCTAGTGTTAAAGCAGTGTAACCACCAAAAGACTGACCGATAACCCCCACCTGTTTAAGATTCATTCTCCCTGCAAAAGTACGCCCCAATTCATCTAGCAAAAACTGGATATCCAGAGGTCTATCTGTTAACTCAGTGGGAGCAGTTACTTCATTAGCCAGACCTTTGATTACAGCTTGTAATTGTTCTGCGTTACTTCCTGGATGTTCTGGAACAGCTACAGCAAAGCCATAAGAAGCGAGATGACTAGCTAAATAGGCAAAAGTCTCGCGATCGGAACCAAGTCCGTGAGAAATGACAATAATTGGTGCTAACACCCCACTGGGATTGGTAGGTAAGTAAACGTCAACGGCAAGCGATCGCAGACGACGAACGTCATTGATGGTAATCGATTGTTTGGAATAGTTTATCGGTCCAGGTTGGCGCAAGTCTGGTCGTAGAGTAAACCTGGTTGATGGTCTAGCGGTCGCTTGAGTTGACGCTTCAGCGATCGCCTGTTTTTCCACAGCAGCGATCGCGACTCCAGTTTGTCGTACCAGCTTCGATAAATCTTCAATAATCTGGAAACCGCGTTCCGAGTTAATTCTAATCCCGTAGGTAGGAAACTCCCGCAGCACGTTCAAAAGTGTCAAACCTTCTGGATGAGCCGCCGATTTAATTAGCGCCGCTCTAATGGCATAGAAGCCCGGTTGGCGAGCTTTGGTCACGATTATTTGACCGATACGTTCCAGGATAATTTCTCCTTGAGAAGAATAGAGAAATTGGGCGATCGCCACTGGTGTTACATCGATCCGAGTCAGCAAAATTTGCCGCAATTGTTCGAGTTGTGTCGGGTTGAGGTATTTAGTATAAAATGCTAATTCTTGGTCAATTTTGCCTTCTTTGGCATACAATTCCAGAGAAGCGACTGGCAGAGAAACCTCTAAAGGTCCATAAGAAATGTAAAGCTGTTGTGCTGCTTGAGCTGGACATGGAATCACCACTGGGGTAAGCAACAATCCCAAATTTACAAGAGCAATTCCTAAGCCAGCCGGTAGCTTCCTCAGACTGAAGTTTTGCAAGAGAGGGGGGGAAGGGATGATTTGGGGTGACCGTGTGGGGGTTTGAGGAAAGTTAGATACATTTGTCCCATCACATACGCTCCCTAACTTACCCATCTTAAGCGCTTCCCTGTTCAAGTTCTCGCGAGTCCTGATTTTGAAATCAAACTGATGTATTTCTGAATTACTGTTCATCCTGTCGGCCGCTCCTCTCCTCACTAACAACCAACAATTAGCAACATTTACGCCTAATTTAGGCTGATTTTCAAATCATACCCTTTCCCCTACTGTAACTCTTTTGTAAGCTTATCTTTTTTCAAAAGAAATTAAATTGATTTTCAGCTACTTACATTGTTTCATATTTTTTTTGTAAAACAGAGTTAGAGTTTCTCTCAAAATTCAAATTTTGTCTTAAAATATCTAAGTATTTTTTTACTGCTAAAATCACCAGAAAAAAGCTAAGCCAATTTCCTAAAAATCTGATAGGTTCTTAAGACAGAGCTTATTTTGACACTCCTCGGCCTGAAGGCACGAGGATTCTTGGTTCATCAAGTCCACTTACCATAATCTAGTTACCCAAACTATGCCAGAGATGGTTCTCTCCCCAAGCTTTCATCCCATTTCAGAGATCTGTTTCGGTATGCCCTACCGTACAGTTTTTACCTTGAAATTTTGGTTTTCTGGTACTTGTTGCATAAACATTTTACCTATTGGTGCTTTTCCCAACAGAACAGCCTATGTTTAGTTTTCAAGGTGCGATACTCTTAGGAGTACTGGGTTTTTAACGTGGTTGATTACCCTGACCACAAAAGCATCTTACCACAGTATCAAAGCCGTCCTAGAAGGACGGGGGCCTGAAACCCAAATTTTTGGTAAAGAGCAAATAAAGTTAATCAGTGAGGGAAGAAGATGGGGGCATTAAAAGGACGAGATTTGCTGAGTTTAGCAGAGCTCAGTACCGATGAAATTCAGGAACTGTTGGAAATTGCCGCTCAATTGAAAGCAGGGAAAACGTACCTGCAGTGTAACAAAGTGTTAGGGCTGTTGTTCTATAAGGCTTCTACACGAACGCGGGTAAGTTTTTCAGTGGCGATGTATCAACTAGGCGGTCAGGTAATTGACCTCAATCCTGATGTTACCCAGGTTGGTAGAGGGGAACCAGTGGTAGATACAGCGCGAGTATTGGATCGGTATTTAGATATATTAGCAGTACGTACCTTTGAGCAGAAGCAGTTGGAAACTTTTGCCCAATATGCGCAGATTCCTGTCATTAATGCCCTAACTGACTTGGAGCATCCTTGTCAGGTTTTAGCAGATTTATTGACCGTTAGGGAGTGCTTTGGCTCTCTCAAGGGTGCGACTTTGACTTATCTGGGAGATGGCAATAATGTCGCTCATTCACTAATGTTGGGATGCGCCTTAGTAGGAATGAATGTCAGAATTGCTACACCTACAGATTATCAACCAGATATGGCTATTGTAGAGCAGGCAAGGAAGATTGCTGGGGGAAAAACAGAAGTCATGCTTACAGATGACCCAGTTGTAGCCACCAAGGACAGTCAAGTGCTTTACACTGATGTTTGGGCGAGTATGGGTCAGGAAGCCCAAGCAGATGCCAGAATTCCTGTGTTTCAACCTTACCAGGTGAACGAACAATTGTTAACCTATGCTGACCCAGAAGTGATAGTCTTGCACTGTTTACCGGCGCATCGGGAAGAAGAAATTACCGATCAAGTAATGGAAGGAGCGCGATCGCGTATTTGGGATCAAGCAGAAAACCGACTACACGCACAAAAAGCTTTACTAGCCAGTCTTTTAGGTGCTTGTTGAGGAGACTGGGGAATGGGTAATAGGTAATGGGTAATTGGACAACTAACTACCAATAACCAATAACCAATAACCAATAACCAATAACCAATAACCAATGACCAATGACTAATGACCAATGACCAATGACCAATGACTAATTTTCCCCTTCCCCTACTGGACAAATGAGGGGTTTTAGTAGTACGAATGTTCTAGGAATACTAACAAGCAATACCTGAAAGTAGGCGCGAGTTGAGATCATATATCTTAGCTGAGAACCAGCTCCTACAAATCTGTACGGGCGGCTTTATCTAGATTTCGGAAGGATTTGCCCACTTGTAGATAAACCAGTCTCTAGAACAACAAAACTCTTTTTTGACCCCTGGAAGGGAATGTTATGGAAACTCTCACTGAAGCCCAACAACAACTTTATGACTGGCTGATAGAATATATTCGCACCTCGCAGCACGCGCCTTCAATCCGGCAAATGATGCGAGCAATGAATTTGCGATCGCCAGCACCAATTCAGAGTCGTTTGGAACATTTGCGTGCCAAAGGATACATCGACTGGATAGAAGGAAAAGCAAGAACAATTAGGATACTAGCGCATTCTCCTGCGGGAGTACCAGTATTAGGGGCGATCGCCGCGGGTGGCCTTGTGGAACCCTTTACCGAAGTCGTCGAACATCTAGATTTGTTTCCCTTTTGCCACCAACATGGTAACTTTGCCCTGCGGGTAATAGGAGACAGCATGATCGAAGACATGATTGCCGAAGGCGATTTTGTAATTATGCGACCAGTCCCTGACCCAGAGCAACTAAAAAATGGTCTAATTGTCGCAGCACGAGTGGAAGGCCAGGGCACGACCTTGAAACGCTTTTACCGCAAAGGTGAGCAAATCACGCTCAAACCTGCCAATCCCAAGTACCTCCCCATTGAGGTGCTAGCGACCAGTGTACAGGTGCAGGGTGTACTTGTAGGAGTCTGGCGCAACTACGACTAACTTGTATTAGGGGAAGTGGGGAGATGGGGAGACGGGGAGACGGGGGAGACGGGGGAGGTGGGGAGATGGATCATTACCCATTACCCATTACCTTTTTCCCCATTACCCATTACCTTTTTCCCCATTACCTTTTTCCCCATTACCCATTACCAGTTCAAGTTTTTGTATCGTAAGTAACACTTAACCTGATATCCTCGCTCTAATATCACAAATTGAATGCGTGTCTCTATATCAACAGGCTGAATTAAAAGAGGGATATCAAAAGCCATGACAAGGCGAATTGGACGACGGAAATTTATAGTTTACGGCTCTGCAACATTGGGAACAAGCCTTCTTTTGAAAGCTTGTGGTGGGAGTCAAACCACAACTACAGCAGGAAGTCCGACTCCAGGAACTTCCCCAGCGGCCTCTGTAACAAAAAGTAGCGGCGACACCATTAAAGTTGGAATTCTGCACTCTTTGAGCGGTACGATGGCGATTAGCGAAAAGAGTGTAGTTGATGCCGAACAACTGGCAATTGAAGAAATCAATGCTGCTGGTGGAGTACTAGGTAAGAAGATTGAAGCAGTAGTTGAAGATGGCAACTCAGATTGGCCAACTTTTGCAGAGAAAGCAAAAAAACTGATTGATCAAGACAAGGTTGTAACGATCTTCGGCTGTTGGACTTCTGCCAGCCGTAAAGCAGTTTTACCTGTTTTTGAAGAGAAAAAACATATGCTCTGGTATCCAGTGCAGTATGAAGGTCAGGAGTGTTCTCAGAACATTTTTTACACTGGCGCTGCACCGAACCAACAAATTGAACCATCTGTTGATTGGCTGCTGAAAAATAAGGGTAAAGACTTCTTCTTAGTTGGCTCAGATTACGTTTTCCCCCGCACAGCTAACACAATCATCAAAGCACAATTAGCAGCGAAAGGCGGTAAAGTTGCCGGGGAAGATTACTTACCACTAGGCAACACTGAAGTAACAGCAATTATCAGTAAAATTAAATCAACCTTGCCCAACGGTGGCGTAATTTACAACACCCTAAATGGTGATAGCAACGTTGCCTTTTTTAAACAATTGCAAGGTGCCGGTTTGGGGCCAGACAAATATCCCTCAATGTCTGTCAGTATTGCAGAAGAAGAAGTGAAAGCAATTGGCCCAGAATATCTCAAAGGTCACTATGCTGCTTGGAACTACTTCATGACTGTTGATTCCGCAGCCAACAAGAAATTTGTCGAAGCTTTCAAGAAAAAATACGGTGCAGATCGAGTTACAAATGACCCAATGGAAGCTGCTTATATTGCAGTTTATCTCTGGAAACAATCAGTTGAAAAAGCCAAGACAACAGATTTAGAACCTGTGCGCAAAGCGGCTGTAGGTCAGACTTTGGAGGCTCCAGGGGGTAAAGTAACGATGGAGAGCAATCATCACATCGCCAAGTTTGTGCGGATTGGTGAAGTCACGACCGATGGACAATTTAAGATTGTTTATTCCACTGACAAAGCCGTTACTCCAATTCCTTGGAATCAATTTGTCGCTGAAACTAAGGGTTTGGGTTGTGACTGGTCTGATGCTAAAAAGGGTGGAAAGTACAAGATTTAAGAAGTTCTGAAAGGATGAAGGATGAATGATATGTTGCCGGATTGTCAATCACTGCATTGAGCATTACAGCAGTTTTTCTACAGATTAAATACAGGCTTATCTGCGGTTTATTAACTCTTTCATGTATTGCACTCAATTGAAAACCGCTAGATAACTTCATCCTTCATACTTCGGGCTATGTTTGTTGACAAGTTACATCAGTCATCGGGTATTTTGGCTCAAGGAAGGAAATAGATGTCAACAGGATTCTCCGATGCATTATTGAATGGTTTATTTAACGGTATTAGCATCGGCGCTGTTTTATTAATAGCAGCATTGGGATTAGCCATTGTCTTTGGACTAATGGGCGTGATTAACATGGCTCACGGCGAATTAATGATGCTGGGAGCCTACACAACTTTTGTTGTCCAAAATGTTTTCAAACCGTTGGGGCCATTGTTTGAAATATATATCTTTTTTGCTCTACCTTTAGCATTCATCTTCACTGCTGGTGTGGGATTAATTCTCGAAAGAGGAGTAATTAGATATCTCTATGGGCGTCCCTTAGAGACACTACTAGCAACTTGGGGAGTAAGCCTAATTTTGCAACAGTTTGTGCGCAGCGTAAACTGGGTATTAATAATTGGATTAGCGCTGTTTTGTCTACTATTTTTCGGTGCGCTTTCCTTTCTATCTCGTCAGGCAAATTTTGACAGAATTCGCGGTTGGGTGTTAGCCGTGATCTTACCCCTATCACTGGGCATTTCATACATCACAGGAAGCGTCTTAAGTCAAGCATTCAAACTAACAGTAACTAAACCTTGGTTTGGCGCTCAAAATGTAGACGTAACAGCACCCAAATGGCTGCGAGGTGGCTTACCATTTGCAGGCTTCCAATTGCCATACGCAAGAATATTCATCATCATCCTCACCATACTTTGTGTTGTTGGGATTTACCAATTCTTGCAGCGTTCTCCTTGGGGTTTGCGGATTCGTGCCGTCACACAAAATCGTAGCATGAGCGCTTGCTTGGGGATTCCTACACAAAAAGTAGATGCTATCACCTTTGCGCTCGGTTCTGGCTTAGCTGGGGTCGCTGGTTGTGCGATTAGCTTATTAGGTTCTGTCGGACCGAATACCGGGCAAAACTATGTTGTTGATACCTTCATGGTAGTAGTAGTAGGCGGAGTCGGTAAGTTAGTTGGTAGTATTGTTGCGGCGATCGCCATCGGTACAGTCAACTACCTCCTCGGTTCAGGAACCCTCGCTTTACTCTTCGTACAAGTGAAACCCCTTGCAGATTTCTTCACCTTTTTTGCCAGCACAAGCATGGCTAAAGTAATGGTATTTGCTCTAATTATTGCCTTTCTACAAGTGCGACCTGGTGGAATTTTCCCCCAGAAAGGCCGCTCTGTTGATGCCTAGTTTAACAGGGAGATGGAGGAATGTAGGGGTGGGTTTAGAAGACAAACTGACGGGATAACAGACAACCTTTCCACAAAACCCACCCTCTTCTGGGAAGGGGTTTAGAAGACAACCTGACGGGATAACAGACAACCTTTCCACAAAACCCACCCTCTTCTGGGAAGGGGTTTAGAAGACAACCTGACGGGATAACAGACAACCTTTCCACAAAACCCACCCTCTTCTGGGAAGGGGTTTAGAAGACAACCTGACGGGATAACAGACAACCTTTCCACAAAACCCACCCTCTTCTGGGAAGGGGTTTAGAAGACAAACTGACGGGATAACAGACAACCTTTCCACAAAACCCACCCTCTTCTGGGAAGGGGTTTATAAGACAAACTGACGGGATAACAGACAACCTTTCCACAAAACCCACCCTCTTCTGGGGAAGATTTTAAATGATTACTAATTTCGGCAGCGATCTTTTATTCTGACCAAAAGAATTAAACCAGAAAAAAGTAAAATTTACAAGGAGGAAAGATTGAGTTTTTAAGATTTAATTGATACTAGGGTTTAATCTTAACTCTTGAACTTAAAGCCTAACTAATATGACAACTGATTCAGTAAGAGAAATACCCAATATTGAACGACGGCTTCAGCACCGTCGGTTACTGCTAATTGAGATTGGTATCATTATCCTCTTGATGTTGGTGCTTATCTTCCTAATTCCCTTGCTTCTCCCTAGTTTTTACCTCAACCTCTTAGGGAGATTTTTAGCATTAGCGATCGCCGCTCTCGGTATTGACCTAATTTGGGGATACACTGGGCTATTAAGTCTTGGTCATGGCGTCTTCTTCGCCCTTGGAGGATACGCCATAGCGATGCATCTACAATTAGCACCGCTAACACCTGGAACTCTCCCAGAATTCATGAACCTCTATGGCGTTACCGAAATACCCTGGTTTTGGCAACCATTTAGTTCCTTCGGTTTCTCCGCAATTGCAGTTATCTTAATTCCCAGCTTACTTGGGGCAATATTAGGATATTTAGTATTCCGTAACCGCATCCGAGGAGTTTACTTTTCCATCCTCACCCAAGCAGCAACAATCGTCTTTTTCAACTTCTTCAACGGTCAGCAAAAACTCTTCAACGGCACCAACGGACTGACTAACTACAAAACTCTCCTAGGGGCAACAGTAAACTCACCGCTAACACAGTTTGTATTCTACACCATCACCATAATATTTTTAATAGCAGCTTATGCTCTCTCTCGTTGGCTTACCGGGGGACGCTTTGGCAACCTGTTAATAGCAATTCGCGATGATGAAAGTCGAGTGCGCTTTACAGGATACAATCCCACAGGATTTAAAGTATTAGTCTTTGCAATTTCTGCCGGTTTAGCTGGTCTAGGCAGGAGCATTATTTACCCTACAAACAGGAATCATCTCACCAAAAGCAATGGATATTGCCTTTTCCATTGAAATGGTAATTTGGGTAGCAGTAGGAGGTCGCGCTACTTTATTGGGAGCAATCCTAGGAACGCTAGTCGTGAATTTTGCCAAAAGTTTGTTGAGTGAAAAATTCCCGGAAATTTGGCTATTTTTCCAGGGAGCACTATTTTTAATAGTAGTCACAGTCTTACCTGATGGATTTGTAGGCTGGTTGCGTTCTCAAGTGATTGAACGAGTGCGATCGCTCTTCGGGATACGCAGACAAGTCATTACTTACCCCAGCTTAGAAGAAGACCCAGAAGTACAGCGAGAACGAGAAAATTTAGGGGCTAAGGACTAGACAGAAGGGGGAAACATAGCATGACTGAAAAAATCTTAGAAACTCAAGACGTAACAGTTAGTTTTGACGGCTTTAAAGCCATCAACAACCTCAACTTCAGCATGGATGTTGGAGAATTGCGAGTAGTAATTGGCCCGAACGGTGCCGGCAAAACAACCTTTTTGGATGTGATCACAGGTAAAGTCAAACCAACCAAAGGACGAGTCTTATTTAAAGGACGAAATCTACGCAGATTGTCGGAACATCAGATAGCACTTCGGGGAATTGGACGCAAATTCCAGACACCTCGCGTCTACCTGAACCTAACACCAAGGGAAAACCTAGAAATTGCTTGTAGTCGCCAGAAAAATGTCTTTTCCACCCTGTTTGGTAGTCCTCCATCCTCTGAGATGAAGACAATTGCAGGGTTGCTGGAAACCATAGGTTTATCCGCCAAAGCAGAGTTAAAATCAGCATTGCTATCTCATGGAGAAAAACAACGCTTGGAAATTGGGATGTTAGTCGCTCAATCTCCAGACTTATTGTTAGTGGATGAACCAGTAGCAGGTTTGACAGACGAAGAAACAGAAAACGTGGGAAACTTACTTTTAGCACTAGCAGAAAGTCACTCCATCCTAGTAATTGAACATGACATGGAATTTGTGCGACAGATTGCCAGGAAAGTAACAGTATTGCACGAAGGTTCAGTACTGTGTGAGGGTAATATTGAAGAAGTGCAAAATGACCCTCGCGTGATTGAAGTGTATCTGGGACAACCACTAGAAACCCATTAAAAAACGAAACTAGATATATTTTTAACGCAGAGTACGCCAAGTAAAACGCAGAAAATGAGAAAAATCCATCATTTTGAGAGTAATATTGTTCTTAAACTCTGCGTCCTCTGCGTAAAACCTCAGCGTCCTCTGCGTTAAAAAAACACTATGCTGCAAATTTCTAATTTAAATGTCTACTACGGTGAAAGCCACATTCTCCGAGATGTTGATTTAAATGTACTAGAAGGGCAAATGGTTTGCCTAATTGGACGTAATGGAGTGGGTAAAACTACACTACTGAAAACAATCATGGGGTTACTCAAACCTCAGACTGGGAAAATAACTTTAGCTGGGGAATCAATCACAAGTAAATCTCCCGATCAACGAGCAAAGTTAGGGATTGGTTACGTTCCCCAAGGACGGGAAATTATCCCACGTTTGACAGTCAAAGAAAATTTGTTACTGGGATTAGAAGCGCAAAGCAAAGGTAGAACAGGAAAAGAAGAAATTCCAGAGGAAATTTTTACCCTGTTTCCTGTCTTAAAAACCATGTTATCTCGGATGGGTGGTGACTTGAGTGGTGGACAACAACAACAATTGGCGATCGCCCGTGCTTTGATGGGGAAACCTCGCTTACTTGTCTTAGACGAACCCACCGAAGGTATTCAACCTTCGATCATCCTAGAAATTGAAGCCGCTGTCCGTCGTATCATTGCTTCTACAGGTATTTCTGTACTGCTTGTTGAACAACATCTGCATTTTGTCCGACAAGCAGATAAATACTACGCAATGCAAAAAGGTGGTATCGTAGCATCTGGAGCAACAAGCGAACTTAGCAACGAAGTAATTCAAAGATTCTTGGCTGTTTGATGCATATAATAATGCCTAACGACTGAAGTCGCGGCTACAAAAACGAAGCCTGCGAAGGCAGGCTTCGTTTGGGTAGCCCCATCCTTCAGGGTGTGGGATATTTGAGATATTGGGGATATTTTTGTAAAAATAGGACGCACCCATCCTCTTACTTAACCTCTTACCGACAGACTATAAAGGAAGTAAGTAAGACACTTTTCTAATGAACTTAATTTCTAAAGCGATCGCTATCCTAGGACTAGCCACCATCTTAAGTGGACTGTCTCCTATCGTCTGTGCTCAACCCTCCCAGACCACCCCGACAAAACCCGAACCTTCTCTTAACAACACCACTCCTAGTAACACCAACAGCGAACTAAGTAATAAACCAGACTACAAAATTTTAGCCAAAACTGTTGCCAACTTTTTCACAAGCGACACCTATCAAACCGAGTCAGAACTGCAACTAAGCGGTAGTTCCGCTGGCGTTACTTTCTCCTCCTCTATGCAAGTGAAAACAACTGTAAAATCTCCTAAACAGTTCCGTTCGGAAATTACTTTTGCGCAGCAAAATGGATCTGTTGCTAAAAAGTATATCGTTGTTTCCGATGGCGAGCAAGTCTGGATTTATCGTTCTGATTTAAAGCAATATGCTGTCAAAAATTACGAAGCCTTTGAAAAATCCAACGACGACTTTATCATCGGTATGTCCTCAGCTTTGTATTTAAAAATTGCACCAAGTTTTAAAGGAATAACTACAGTACTTGGAGGCAAAAATCTGGCTGACGTTTTGGAAGAAATGCTAAGTTCTCGAAACCTAGCATTAAAGGGTGGTGTGCGTAATATTGACAGTAAAACATATCATTTCTATGAATTCACGCAGCAGAAAGAAGGATTGACATTCAACGCTCTTGTAGAACCGGAAACTGTTAAGCTGGAACAGATTCAAATCTTAGGCAAATCCCAAGGAATGGATATAGCCCTAAAGGAAAAAATTATTCGCCGAATTGAAAACCCAACCCTAGAAGCTGATACATTCAGCTTTGCGCCACCCGAAGGTACTACAAAAGTAGATTCACTCTCCATTCAACCTTATTAAGCATATAGCTTAAAAAGTAGTGCAGGCGAGACGCCTGCATTTTTTTTACCACTAAAATTAAACTGTCAATTTTCTTTGTGAAATGTTTCCCAAAACCCAGTAACCAACCCGCAACAACCCTTAATTTACAGAATCGCTGGAAAAATCTTCTCTTTCAGTAAATATACGGTTACATATCATCAGTAATAACACTTATAATCCCAGCAGTTATTTCATTGTTTAAGAAAATGTATAACAGAGAAGTAGTTGAGGAAAATCCTGAATATAACAGCATCGAAGCAGTTTTGCAAGCAGCTAAAAAATTATCTACAGAGGAAAAAGCAGCACTCATTGAGAGCTTATTAGATCAAGAATCGGGTTTGATTGTCGTGTCTGAAAGCAGCCATCTTGCAGATTACATCATTGCACAGATGAGCCTTTTATCGCCAGAAGGTTTGGTATATGTATTGAGCAAAACTGCACCTTGGATAACTGCTAATAACAAAGTTTTCATCGATTAATTCAGAAGAATTTTGCAACATTCCAGGGTGCTACCTTAACCCTATAGGTGTAAAGATAAACGCGGGTGTATCTGCGTTACCCATGAGAGGTAAATTCGATAATGGCAAAGCTTAAATATGAAGGGTATTGCTTAGGGGAACCCACATACCGAGTCAAGGAAAAAGTTGAGGGTGTCAATGTTTATGCACAAAATGCTAAATCCCTGCTGACAAAAGCCAGTGGATTTATTAGCAGTTACGATTTTACACTCAATCCTTATCGCGGTTGTCAGTACGGATGCAGTTACTGTTATGCTACTGCTTTTAGCCCTAATTCCCAAATGCGTGACGATTGGGGAAACTGGGTAATTGTCAAAGAAAATGCTGCTGAAATTTTAGAGAAAGAACTAGCTAGCTGGTACAGGAAAAATCCCGATAAATCTCCCAGCATTTACATGAGTAGCGTTACCGATCCTTACCAACCGATTGAATCAAAATATCGGCTGACTAGGCAATTATTAGAAGTGATGGTGGAATACACCCCAATCCTGGTAATTCAAACTCGTAGTCCACTTATTACCAAAGACATTGAAATCCTGCAAAGATTTAAACACTTGCGGATTAACATGAGCATTCCGACTGGGAGTGAATCAGTCAGAAAAGACTTTGAGCCCAATTCTCCCAGCATCACCGCCAGACTCAATGCTATCAAAAAAATTAAACAAATAATCAAGCCTGATCAAGGTTATTTACCCAAACTTTCTATTACTATTACACCCTTATTGCCAACTTTAGCTGAACAGCAGATAGAGTTTATTAAACAACTAAAATTTGTAGATCGAGTCGTAATTCAGGAATTTCACGCTAGTAATAATCGTTCCCTGGTCGCTTCAACTCGTCAAGACGCTTTGGTAATCAAAGAAAAGTACGCTTGGTGGTATGATAGGGAACGAGAAAATTATCTCAAATTTAAGGAAAAATTGGTTTCTTTGCTTCCTGGTGTAGAGATAAAAGAAGGTAAAGAAGGCTTCGGCTATGAGTAACCCAATTGCGAATTGGTGGCGAAGTCGCCAGTTCAATTCAGCCCTTAGAAAGGGTAAACATCGCCTTGCTGAACAGTTTTTGCAACAGATACAAAGTTCTTCTGCAAAGCTATCTTTCTTAGAAAAATTATTTAGAGATAAGCTACAGTTTGAACGCGATTCGCTTCAGTATAAGAGAGAGACTGTAAATTTAAGGGAAAAACTTCAACAAGCTTCTCAGAAGGTAGCAGAATTAGAACAAAAACTAGAAGCTACACGAGATGACAATTCTTTCTTAAAGCCTGATGACAAGTTCATTGATTTTGTATCCAAGAGTTTTAAGCTAATTGAACATGATGAAAACAAACTGCAATGTACAGGAATAGACGAGCGGATATTTAACGACTTGGAAGCGAGTTTAGTTGAATACTTACAAGAAGAATTTAGTAAATACTCTCCGGGTGTACTTTCCTCAAAGTTACGAGATGCAGTTGAAGATATTAACAGTTTAAAGCGTGGAGAAGACCCTAGCTATAAATTTAATCTGACTCCTCATGCTTACTTCATGAGGTATTTTATAGAAAATGTGTATTGTTCTTATTTAGCTTGGTTTCTCATCTACAAGCAAAATTTACTACCAAGAAAGCTGAACATTCTTGACATTGCGGCTGGGCCAGGAACAGTTGCTTATGGTTTAGCATTATTACTACGGAGTAGTAGCGGATTTTTCCCTCAACCTCCAATGCACATTTCCTACTACTCTCTGGAAAAACAAGCAGCATTTCAATATCGTGGACTACAATTTTGGCGACGCTACATAGAGTCTCAGAAAACAGCAACAAATGCTTACTTTCGCTTTGACACGGCTGATATTTTTAATTGCAATGAGAAGTCAAATAAGCTTCCTCAAGGCTTTTTTGATTTTATAGTAATTTCTCACTGCTTCTTTTATGAAACTGAAAGCAAGATGCAATCTTGTGAGACATACAAACAGATATTCGCCAATAGTTTAAAACCTCTAGGCTACGTACTACTGATTATCCAAGATAAAAAATTACGTCAAATATACAATGCTCGTCAAAGTGAAGACCAAGAACAAGAGAAAAGGTTAATTAAAGAATTTGTTGCTGAACTGGGCTTAGATTTGGTTTGGTATAAGTACTTAACATCCACAGATTCAAGAATACCTTATTCAGCTCGCGACTTTGCTAAATTTGCTGAAGAAAATTTACCAAGACAGTTGTATATGAGTCGGTTAATCAAACAGCATTTTGGTTTGAAGTACGAATCAAACTATAAATTAGATGACTATGTAATTCTAGCTAGGCAATGATTGATATTCACACCTTAATCAATCTCCGATGGGGGCTTGGGTGTAAAATATCTTCAGATTTAACGGATAGGGAGTTGGGGGAGGAATTCCGTCAGTTGTCTTGATGTTAGGTTGTTAGTTTAATTTGATATTTTGTCCCAAACAAAATTGTTGTAGGGGCTGGTTTATGAAATTAATTATCTAGGAAAACCTACCCTTTTTATTCAAACCCGCCCTCTTTTTATTTAGGAGTTCAGGGCTGGTTTATGAAATTAATTATCTAGGAAAACCTACCCTTTTTATTCAAACCCGCCCTCTTTTTATTTAGGAGTTCAGGGCTGGTTTATGAAATTAATTATCTAGGAAAACCTACCCTTTTTATTCAAACCCGCCCTCTTTTTATTTAGGAGTTCAGGGCTGGTTTTGATTAGATATTTTTGGTGTAGTATCAAGTTTTAGTCCCTAAACCCGCCCCTACAAATATCTTTTTTTGTTGCTAAATGAGGGATAAAAAAAAGGGCGATCGCGTTTGGTTATGCGATCGCCTTTTTCCTTGGTTGCAGTTTCCATTAATTCCGCTTAGACGAAGAAAAGCAACTCCTCTATTTAAAACCATTACCCAGCCTGATGTCTAGAGGACATTTGCGAGGGGGTCAGATTTTGAACCCATAAAACCAAAAAAATTACTCAAAAAAATCGCTCAACGGAGATATGGTGCGTTAGATAAACCTATTGCAAAAATTGAGAGTAGCCCGCAGACTAAAGTCTGGGGCTACAAGCACATATATATTAGCCTGCGAAGGCAGGCTTTGTTCGTGTAGCCGCGACCAACTGTCGTCGGGAACCAAAAGTGAAATCAGCAACAACAGAAACAATCGCACCTTGGCATGGTAGCCTAAATCTGGTATATTCCCATCTCAATGGAGCGACTAAATTAACCCATACCCAAGTACAAGCACCCTTAAAAGTACAACGAGCATTTTATCCAGAAGGGCCAAACATTTGCCATAGCATAGTGTTGCATACAGCAGGAGGAATAGTAGGAGGCGATCGCCTTTCCCAAAACATCCACCTCCAAGCCAACACTCACAGCTTAATTACCACTGCTGCTGCCAATAAAATATATCGCAGTAATGGACAACAAGCCAGACAAACTATTCAAATCAAAGTAGATTCAGGTGCTTATTTAGAATGGTTCCCCCAGGAAACAATTGTATTTAACGATGCAAATTATAGACAAGATTTGCGGGTAGAATTAGCAGCAGATGCGACTTGGTTAGGTTGGGAAATTACGCGATTTGGTCGTACTGCGAGAGGAGAGAAATTCCTACAAGGACAATGGCGATCGCATACGGAAGTTTGGCGACAAGGACAACCTTTGTGGATAGATAGACAATGGTTACCAGGAGGAGAAGAAACCTTCCACAGTCCTCATGGTTTAGCTGGCCAACCAGTAGTAGCAAGTCTCGCTTGGATCGGACAAACAGTGTCACCTGAAATTATTGAACAAGCCAGATTACTTTGGAGTTGCAAAGAACGCCAAGGAGAAGCAGGAGTTACCCAGCTAATGTCTGGAATATTGTGTCGATATCGTGGTAATTCTAGCTTAGAAGTGAGAAACTGGTTTATGGATGTTTGGCAGTTACTACGCCTATCCTTCTTAGGGCGTTCCGTCATCAAGCCAAGAGTGTGGCAAATTTGAACTATTCTAGTTTATGGTTTGGTGGTGACTGACCAGAATTACCCCCCCAACCCCCCTTATTAAGGGTGGCTTTCAAAAGTCTAATTAGACCCCCCAACCCCCCTGGGTAAGGGGGGCTTTACAAGTCCAAAATCCCAAAGCGAAAGATGCAACTATCACCGCAAGAAAAAGACAAATTACTAATTTTCACAGCCGCATTACTAGCAGAACGGCGCAAGAACAAAGGATTAAAACTCAACTACCCAGAAGCTGTTGCTTATATCTCTGCTGCAATTTTGGAAGGTGCAAGAGAGGGAAGATCCGTAGCAGAATTAATGAGTTATGGAACAACTATTCTAACACGAGATGAAGTGATGGAAGGTGTACCAGAAATGGTGCTAGAAGTTCAAGTAGAAGCGACTTTTCCCGATGGTACAAAGTTAGTCACAGTTCACGAACCAATTCGTTAACCGTCATCTTCTACCTTAGATTAATTGCTGTAATTTTTCGATGACTGAGTTAATTTTCTCTTGACCTTTTTTGGCTTCTTCCTCATCCCTAATATTTTCCAAAACTTTAATGCATCCACTGACAATTTTAATTTGTTGCGCCACAAGTAAGTTAATCTCCTCAAAAGTTTGTTTAACATCAGGTTCGTCATAATTTTTTTTAGTGTTCAAAAAATTCTTAATTACAGCTAAATGACGGACAGTTATTCTGGTACTCATTATTCAACAATTCAATGCTTACTATATAGTTATTCACTGGCAAAATAGACAAACCAGACATTAAAGTTTAAAGATTGTGTGAATAAATATTCAAGGTAAACTTTTAACTAACCGAAAGCAGTAGATAAGGAGATGAGTATGATTCCCGGAGAAATGCAGGTACAACCAGGCGAAATTGAACTAAATGCAGGACGTACCACTGTACAACTACAAGTAGCAAATTCAGGCGATCGCCCCATTCAAGTAGGCTCTCATTTTCATTTCTATGAAGTAAATGAAGCTCTTCTCTTTGACAGAGAACAAGCTAAAGGAATGCGTTTGGATATTCCCGCAGGAACAGCAGTAAGATTTGAACCAGGAGATGAACGTTCAGTAATATTAGTACCCTTCACAGGTAGCCGTCAGGTTTATGGCTTCAATGCTAAAATTAATGGCTTGCTTTCAGATTAAATATAATGCGGCTTGTCTTAGTTATTTTTACTTACAAGCCGCCTAAAAGTTATCAATTAACTAAACAATTTAGAAAGAGTAAACCCGTCCCTCTTCATCTAAATATACCGCTCTGTCTCCATTCCTTTTTCCTGGGCCTGATTGGATGCGAACAGTGACAGAATTATCAATAACTTGATAGTCAAAAGTTAACAACGCTTCCCCACTCACCGGATAAATATTAATACTGGCAATATCAGCGGTACGATTACTGATTCGCACTAAAATATCACTGTTACTTCCTGGAGGTAAAAGACGTTCTGCGTCCCCTTTTCCTCCCACATTAAGACCATACTTTAGAGGGATGCCACTTTCATTCATAAGGTTAAATTGTACGGGAAGGTTAGGGTCAATGTTTCCTTCTGGTTGCCAAAATCCTGGAGCATAACTACCTGTACGTCGATTAGGTTGGGAGAAGACTGAAGCAGGAGTAAGCAAATTGATGGCGCTAAAGAGTGCTGCGGTTATTAAAAGTTTAAGTTTCATGCTTTTTGTGATAAATCACCCGAAATTTGCACGATTCTAACATCAGACAGATAAGAGACACTTTTTTTATCAACAAATTAAGGGAGAATTTATTGTTGAGGTGGTGAGTATTGTGAGGAGCATTTATGAGTTACAGGATGGATCGTCGCGCTTATGCTGAAACTTATGGGCCTACAGTAGGCGATCGCATTCGTCTTGCTGATACTGAACTCTTCATCGAAGTCGAACGCGACTACACCACCTACGGTGACGAAGTAAAATTTGGCGGTGGTAAGGTAATTCGTGACGGAATGGGACAATCCCCCATCTCCAACGCAGATGGTGCTGTTGATATGGTAATCACCAATGCCCTCATTTTGGATTGGTGGGGTGTGGTCAAAGCTGATATTGGGATAAAAGACGGCAAAATTTTCAAGATTGGTAAAGCCGGCAATCCTTACATCCAGGACAACGTAGACATCATCATCGGCCCTGGAACCGAGGTTGTTGCTTCTGAAGGGATGATTCTCACCGCTGGGGGAATTGATACCCACATTCATTTTATTTGTCCCCAACAGATAGAAACAGCGATCGCCTCTGGTATCACTACGATGATCGGTGGTGGTACGGGTCCAGCTACAGGTACAAATGCTACAACCTGCACCCCTGGCCCCTGGAATATTTACCGAATGCTACAAGCTGCAGAAGCTTTCCCCATAAATCTCGGTTTCCTAGGAAAAGGTAACAGCAGTCAGCCTCAAGGACTGATAGAACAAGTCAATGCTGGGGCAATGGGTTTAAAGTTGCATGAAGATTGGGGAACTACACCGGCAACAATTGATACCTGTTTAACTGTTGCTGATCAGTATGACATACAAGTAGCAATTCATACCGACACTCTCAACGAAGCCGGTTTTGTGGAAGATACGATTGCAGCTTTCAAAAATCGCGTGATTCACACTTACCATACCGAAGGTGCAGGTGGTGGTCATGCTCCAGATATCATCAAAGTATGCGGTGAATCTAACGTCTTACCTTCTTCCACCAATCCGACACGTCCTTACACCATTAATACCCTAGAAGAACATCTCGATATGTTGATGGTTTGTCATCACTTAGATCGGGGAATTCCGGAAGATGTAGCGTTTGCTGAATCGAGGATTCGTAGAGAAACAATTGCTGCTGAAGATATCCTGCATGATTTGGGTGCATTCAGCATGATTTCCTCAGATTCACAAGCTATGGGACGTGTGGGTGAGGTGATTATTCGTACTTGGCAAACGGCGCATAAAATGAAGGTACAACGAGGATTTTTATCCTCAAATCAGGAAGATTCTCATCCGACAAACAGCATTACTGAACATGACAATTTCCGGGCTAAGCGGTATATTGCCAAGTACACAATTAATCCTGCAATTACTCACGGAATCGCTGAATATGTTGGTTCTGTAGAAGAAGGGAAATTAGCCGATTTGTGTCTGTGGCGCCCTGCATTTTTTGGGGTGAAACCGGAGATGGTAATTAAGGGAGGAATGATTGCTTGGTCGCAAATGGGCGATGCTAATGCTAGTATTCCTACACCCCAACCGGTGCATATGCGTCCGATGTTTGGTAGTTTTGGAGGGGCGATCGCCGCAACAAGTCTTACCTTTGTTTCAAGAGCAGCATTAGAACATGATATTCCTCATCAAATAGGCTTAAAAAAACCAGCGGTTGCTGTGTCGGGGACGCGACAACTTTCTAAACTGGATATGAAACTCAACGATGCATTACCTCAGATAGATGTAGATTCAGAAACTTATGAAGTAAGAGCGGATGGTGAATTGTTAATCTGCGAACCAGCAACAATTTTACCTATGGCCCAGCGTTACTTTTTATTTTAGCTAATTCTGCTGGAGGGAACATTTTTCTTTGCTTGAAGTCTATGCAATTAATGACTTAGGTATCTATCATTCAGGGAGAAGTTTATATGGTCTACCTAAATCCCTTAAAATCAGGAACTGCTGCAATGCTTGCGCTGACAATTACTAGCATTGGTGTTGTTCCAATTGTAACGACTACGCCGGCTTTTGCTCAGTCTCGCTTTCCCCAAAGAGAACAAGTAGAACAACGAACCAGTTTGGTACTTCCTTCGGGGACTACTATCCCTGTTAAGTACAAAAAGGATAAAGTTGTTCTCACGCCAGATGAAACAGTACCTCTAACTCTAACAGTTGCAAGAAACATCACTGGTAGTGATGGCAAAACTGTTATTCCAGAGGGTAGTGAGATTATTGGTGAATTGCGACCTGTATCTGGAGGTACCCAGTTTGTTGCTAAAGAATTGACTGTTTATATGCGTCGTCAAGAGAAGCAGTCAAAACCATTCCCGATCAATGGTACTTCCTATGTGGTGACGAGAATGGAAGAAGTTAAGCAGGGAACTAGCGCTAATTCGATTATAAAAGGTGCCGCGATTGGAGGAGCTGCCGCTGCTGTAATTTCTGCTATCACTGGCGATCGCGCGATCGCTACTGAAGAACTCCTTGGAGGTGCTGGTTTAGGTGCACTCGGCGGCTTATTATTGGGTAATAAGAAACAGGCTAATCTCCGTGTCGTTTATCCTGACCAAGACTTGACTGTGAGATTAAATTCTCAATTCGCATATCGCTAATTTTCTTGATGTGGGATGACATCAAACACAGCGATATTGCTCAAAGGAGCATGGCTAATTAATATTTACTTAGAACGCCGTACTAGAGATTTTATCTCTGACGGCGTTCTTCTTTCCAGGAGATTGATGACCTAAATAAAGTTTCCTGTTTCGTTATTCTCAACCATCCACTCACGCTTCTGCTTTTCCCATTCCACCACTTCTTCTTTCACTAAGCAGATCTCGGTTACTTTTTCTAGCAAAACACTGGCTACTTTGGATGCGTCTAAAGCAGTCTTATCTTTTACTAAATTTTGGGAATTGCTACTCATTGGTTTCCTTCCTAATTTCCTATTTTTAACCCGATGATTTTGAGCAAAGTCATTACGCGCTTTGTCTCATGGAAGCATTATCAGCTCATTTGTGTGGGCTAAGTGTTTATGATTTGTCTATATTTGTTTTTCATTATTTATGATTACTTTATAAAAGTCAATTGCCATTTTACTGAACTTCACGAAAAAACATAATACTTACCATTGATGTTGCTCTAGTTATGACTAAAACAACGAGACTCAAATGACTTAATTCCTCTCTAACAAAGAGTCTCAGCCCATCTTCGTCATAAGTAATCCGTACTAATTGCTGAGGGAGAATTTACTTTAATGAGAGAAAATAAATGCAATAATTTTGAGACTTTTTGGGTCAACCCAAATGCAGTTTAACAAAGTCAATCACAGCTTGCAGACCTTCCTGAGTCTTCAAATTCGTAAACACAAAGGGTTTTTCCCCTCGCATTTTTTTTGCGTCCCGTTCCATAATGCCTAAATCAGCCCCTACGAAGGGTGCAAGATCGATTTTGTTGATTACCAACAAGTCTGACTTAGTAATTCCTGGTCCCCCTTTGCGGGGAATTTTGTCCCCAGCAGCTACGTCAATTACATATATAGTTAAATCAACAAGTTCAGGGCTAAAAGTTGCTGCTAGATTATCGCCACCACTTTCTAAGAAAACTAAATCTAAATTCCGAAATCGCTGCTCTAACTGTTCGATCGCTGCTAAATTTATGGAAGCATCCTCACGAATGGCAGTATGGGGACAACCACCGGTTTCAACACCAAGAATGCGATCGCTCTCTAAAGCCTGAGAACGTACCAAAAACTGTGCATCTTCCTGAGTGTAAATGTCATTGGTGACAACCGCAATTTGATGGGATGTTCGCAACGATTTACACAAAGCATCTAATAAAGCTGTTTTCCCCGAACCTACAGGCCCAGCAATTCCAACACGAAAAGTTGTCATTGGTTATGGTTATTGGTTATTGGTTATTGGTTGTTTGTTGTTGGCCAGGAGTTAGTTATCAGTGGACAAAAAACAAATGATATCATGTTCGAGAATATCGACACTGTAAACAAATATCCCAACGTACATCTGCGTTTATCTGCGTGCAGACGCTCGTTCGCGTAGCGTGCCGCAGGCAAGACTCGCTAACGCTTCGCTATCTGCGGTTAAATTATACAAAAACGATGCTAAAGAACATGATATGACAAATGACAGTTTTCATGCCCGTAGGGCTGTATAACCAATGACTAACTACGAAATAATCGCGTATATTGAGTTTCGTGAGACATACTTGCAAGCGTTAATCCCCAGCCGCAACTACTTAAATCATCGTCCTCTAAGGATAAAATTTCTTGGGTAGCATCATTGATTTTGGTGTTCAGTGAAAATAGTAACTGTTGACCGACTGTTTGACCTAGGGGAATTAGTTTAACACCTGCACCGATGATACTTGAAGCCCAACTGTGTAAATAGCCTAAGAGAGCGGATTTTGCCTCAATTTGCCAACAAGCAGCGCCAATGCCAAAGGCGATCGCATAATTACAAGGATAACCCACAGCAGAGGCTATTTCCTGCATCTGTGGTTCTTGCTGCAAATCCAGGAGTAAGCGCAGCAGAGAGTTACCCATTTGCCAACTTTGGGCACGCAATTCTGTAGTTTCCTTTGTCGCACTTAGCCAAGCATTCCAGTAATTCAAAGCCTCTAAATTACTGTTGGCGACGCTACGATAAGCGCGTATCATGACAGCAGTTTCTAATTTAATTGCGCCATAGCGTAGTTCTTGTTCTAGCCAATTGTACAAGTTTTCTTTTTGGTGAATTGTTCCGTGAGCGACTAATGTTTCTAGTCCATCGGAATAGCTATATGCGCCAACTGGTAGAGTTGGACTAGCTAGTTGTAATAGGTTTAAGAGAGTTTCGTCCATCTTGATTAACATTTTGCATCGGTCGCATCATACGCCAGGGAATCAATTCCCTGACTAATAGCTTAAGTCCTCTAAAGAGGACTAATATCATTTCATATCATTTCCCTATTAGAATGATTCAAAAATCTCTGCGTTTCTCTGCGTCCCCTCTCTGCGCTCTCTGCGTTAAAAAACATATTATTTCAATTATTCTGATTCGATATCACTTTTAATTCGCTACACTTTAGACCTCCCAAAACCCCCTTATCAAGGGGGAACAAGAACATGATTAGTGTCAAACATTAAGTAAAAGAATTGTAGTCCACTACCCTGCGGGAACGCTACGCGAACAGTGAACTTTAGCTATAAGAGGGGGAATTGATTCCCTGGCGGATGTGGGCGATAGATGAAAATGTTGCAGGTTTCAAAAACAATTTTGGTAGAAAATCTGAAGGCAAAATCTGCCATTTTCAAAATTTATCATCTCAACTTCAAGGAAATCAAAACTATGTATGCATCCGCCAAATCTTGATAGTTTTGTCGTCATTCCCACTCACCAAAGTCTCTCCATCCGGGCTAATTGCGACGGAATTAACATAGCCTGAATGACCAGTAAGAGTAGTTTTCAATTCACCTGTTTTCAGATGCCAAATCTTGATAGTACTATCGCTACTCCCACTCACCAAAGTCTCTCCATCCGGGCTAATTGCGACGGAATTAACCGACTCTGAATGCCCAGTAAGGGTAGTTTTCAATTTACCCGTTTTCAGATGCCAAATCTTGATTGTTTTGTCCCAACTCCCACTCACCAAAGTCTCTCCATCCGGGCTAATTGTGACGGAATTAACATAGCCCGAATGCCCAGTAAGAGTAGTTTTCAATTTACCTGTTTTCAGATGCCAAATCTTGATAGTTTTGTCATAACTCCCACTCACTAAAGTCTCTCCATCCGGGCTGATGGCAACGCAATAAACCTCGCTAGAATGACCAGTAAGGGTAGTTTTTAATTCACCTGTTTTCCGATGCCAAATCATGATAGTTTTGCCCCAACTTCCACTGACTAAAGTCTGCCCATCTGGGCTGATGGCAACGCAATAAACCTCGCTAGAATGACCAGTAAGAGTAGTTTTCAATTTACCTGTTTTCAGATGCCAAATCTTGATAGTTTTGTCCCAACTTCCACTCACCAAAGTTTCTCCATCTGAGCTGATGGCGACGCAATTAACCCAATGAGAATGACCAGTAAGGGTAGTTTTCAAAGCACCCGTTTTCAGATGCCAAATCATGATAGTTTCGTCGTAACTCCCACTCACCAAAGTCTCTCCATCGGGACTAATTGCGATGGAATTAACGCTGTCTGGATGCCCGCTTAAAGTCAGCAGCAAAGGATTTTGATTCGCCTTCTGTTGTGGTGGTTGATATTGATAAGATTGTAGCGGTCTTACTGAAGCAGATGGCGGCGATGATTGACGATTCAAATCTTGCAAAACCTCCTCTGCTGACTGATATCTTTGCCGATAATCTTCTTGCAGCAACTTATCCAAAACACAACCTAATTCCTGACTTACAGATTTCCCCAAATGCTGCCGCCAATTCTTAACCCAACCGTAACCTTGTCTCTTCCACAAATCCCAAGGATTAACCCCACTCAACAAATGAAAACAAGTCGCACCCAAACTGTATAAATCACTTGCAGGATACGCTTCTCCACTATCCATTTGTTCCATCGGCACATACCCAAATGAACCGATACTTGTTCCCTGTTTACTAAGAATTGTCCCACTTAACTGCTTAGACGCACCAAAATCAATTAACACAAACTTTTTATCACTTTTTCGGCGAATTATATTCTCTGGTTTAATATCCCGGTGAATAACTTTTTCCTGATGAACCGACTTGAGGATGTTTAATAAATCCAGCAACAATTCCTGAATTTTTTGCTCACTAAATACTCCCAGGAATTCTACTTCATCTAATAAATTCGCACCTTTGATATACTGCTGCACCAGATACAAGCGATTATCTTGCTTAAAATATGCCAACAGCGTGGGAATTTGTGAATGTTCCCCCAAATGTTGCAGTCGTCTTGCTTCTTCTTCAAATAGCCGACTCGCCATTTCAAGTGCACTTGTTCCCTGACTTTGCGGTGCAAATTGCTTAATCACACATGGCTGATTAAACCTTTCAATATCTTCGGCTAAATAGGTTTTGCCAAATCCACCGCTACCCAATTGCTTAATCGGACGATAGCGCCGCAATTCTACAAGTTGGGTTCCACAGTTAGGGCAAAACTTTGTGTCATCAGAACAGGGTGGATTATGACAATCGGAATTTAGGCAGCAAATCATCGCGATACATCTATCAAGAGTTAGATTTATGATAATTGTTGCAGAAAATTCACGCTGTCCAGATATCCGATTTGCACTTTGCCTAAATCTGTTTGTATTGGAATAATATGTTTTTTAACGCAGAGAGCGCAGAGAGGGGACGCAGAGGAACACAGAGGTTAAGGATTTTAGTCCATTTTAATGGACTTAAGCTTAAGCTGTGGGAATTGATTCCCTGGCGGATATAAGCGCTAGTGATTATGTCCATAAGCGCCATTTTCTGGTTGAAAAGGTACGACTTCCTCTGTTACTTTCAGTCCCAATTGTTCCAGCATTGTTTGCAAAACTGGATCGGGAGATAAGCGTAAATAAGTAGTAGTAACTTCTAAAGGTACGTGACGATTTCCTAAATGATAAGATGCTCGCAGCAAATCTAAATTTGTCTGGGAAGTAACAGTCAGAACCGGTTCCGGTTTAGCCGCAATCCTGAGCACAACGTTATCTTCAGATTGCAGTAAATCTCCATCATGGAGCACAGTTCCTCTGGGTAAGCGCAGATACAAGCTTTGTCCATCAGGAGTTTCAAAGCGATGACGTGTGCGGGTACGTTCAAAAGCTGTGAGGGAGAGTGTCAAACTAACTGTAATATCGACATCTACCTCACTCAAGCGTTGGGTGAAAGTGAGCATTGGAAATAAATTAGCTCAATACTTTATTTTTGGATGCGAGTCAATTCATTTTGAATACGTTTTTTTAATTCTGGATTGCCTTGGGCGCTGACTGTAATTGCATTAAATTGTCCCATTGTCAAGCTGTGAGTCTTCGATAATTTTTTTGGATTTATGACAGTAATTCACAGCAATATCTTGGATACTTTGGCGCAGGTCTTTCATCGTGTCTGGTTTAGTGCAATTAATCTCAGGAACCTTCTCATCATTATTCAGTTTCTGAATATCGTTGTAAGCTGTTTGACGATTTTGTTCGATTGACAAAATAGCTGTGGCGTAATTTTTTACTTCCTGGGAACTGACTGCTGACAGTGTGGGGATAGGGCTAGGAGTATCAGAGACTTCATTAGAAGAACATCCAGCCAAAATCACTGTAATTCCAGACAAACAGCCTAGGATGGAAAAAACCCTGAGCATTTGCAAAAATGCCAGGGAGCGCGTTGAGGAAGTTTGGCAAAACAGGGAGAAGAAGTTAGACATAAATGCAGATGACGCAGGCAATGGCAAAATTCTGAAAGCGTTCTTTTATCTTTCGATTTTAAAGCCGATTGTTCCCTTTCTTGCCTTTTCTGTCAAAGCGTTGCATCATAAAAGTCTGATTTTGGATGCTCTTGCTGCAAAAATTCAATTTCCTAGATTCATCTCTAGGTAAGTGGTGAAATAGCCGAAAGGGCAATAACCAGGAAATCTCAATCGCGTTAGCGCAGCGGTGCGTAGCACGGTTGAGAAGCCTACACCGTAATCACTGATTCGGTGTAGGAGAAAGTCACTGTTGGAGATTAAGCAATTCCTTTTGAATCTGGGAACGTACATCTCCATCTGTTTGCATGAGATTGGTAATTTGGTTGAATCTGGAATTTCTTCCCGTAGGGAAATAATTTGCCACAATTGCGGAAGACTGATTGCAATAATTTCGAGCAATTCCCTGGGCCTGTGCGGGTAACGCCCTAATACTAGCAGGACGATTGCAAACAATTTCAGGGATATCGCTAGAGCCGATGATTTTTTTAATCTCATTATAGGCAGATAGACGCAGTTGCTCTATTGCCCAGACGGCCTTGGCGTAGCTTTTGATGTCGTCTGTAGAAAGAGTTGCCCCTTGAGCGTATACTGAAGCACTGACATCGAGACTTTGGAAGTCTTTAGAGATTCCTGGGGTGAATCCAGAAAGCAATCCAATAGCAGAAAGTGCCCCAACAATCAGGGATTGGGACAAAAGGCGATGTAAAGATGGACGAGAACAGTAGGAAGTCATCATAATGATCGCGCACGACCAAAAAAACAATTAACTAACACCACTAAGGGCTAGTATGTTCTGAACTATTTTAAGGGGGAAAAGTTCCCCAAAGAAAGGTGACTGGGATAGAAATTTTCCGCTGCTGTGTATCTATGGGATTGGGACAATTAAAAATTAATCATAAAAAAATGTCCGGTTATTTTTAATTCTTGACTCATATTTAATCCCCCATCCTCAATTACTAATTCCTGGAAATTTGGCAGAGTTCAATTACCTTGGTTTGTAGGGTAGAAAGCGGGTCTGCTCCTCTTTTTAGGCTAAATTCTAACTCTAGCAGTAACCGCAGGGTTGAGGTCAATTGCTTCAAGGAAAGTGACTGTACATCTTTGGTGAGAAAATAAATTCGTTTGGGATTAGTCACCTCAGCAGCAGTGGCGATCGCCTTGGGGTCGCTCTCTCCCTCGCTGACCATTAATTTCACCCATAACCAGGTGCGAAACTGCCCAATTAAGGTGGCGACAATCCTCAAGGCTGGTTCGTTTTTATTAATCAAGTCAGCGACTAGCTCTAATGCTTTGGCTGCATCTCTCTTGAGAAGTGCGGAAGCCAGTTGTAAGCTATTTTGGGTATTTGATGTTACTAGCTTAGCAATGGCGTTTTCGTCTAAGGGGAATCGCGAATTACCTGCATAAAGTTGCAATTTTTCCAGTTCGTTAACTAACATCCTGGTATCGTTACCCACTGACTGCGCTAAAAGTTCAGCAGCATTCACTGTAAGTTTAACGCCAATTTCTTGAGCGTGAGATTTTACCCGTTGTACCAATTCTTCAGTTTTCCAAGGAGGAATGAGAGCAAATTCGCGAATGTGTCCATGTTTTTGTAATAGCTTGGTGGATTTGAGACGGCCATCGGGTCGATTGGGAGTAGTTAGTAACAAAATACACTCACCAGAAATTGCTGGTAGAGTACGCTCTAGTTCTGTCAGCATTGCTTCTGAGCATTGCTGAAATATGCTGGTATTGACTAACCAGACTAAACGACCACCAGTACCAAAAGGAGGAGTCATAGCCTGATTCAGTGCGTTAATTACAGCGTCGGGTTGGTCTGGGGAAATTTTGTCATAGTTGAAACTAGCCCAACTGGGGTCAAGTACCGATTTACGTAGATCGTTGACAGCTTTTGTCAGGGAAAAGTCATCTTCGCCCCAGTAGAGGTAAATTGTCATAAGGAACACGCAGCAGTACGAGGGGATCAAGATTGGACGAAACTTTTCAAACTTATTTAAATCGGGTGGCTAGACTGACTTTACCAGCAACTCATCAATCCCAGTTGCAGCACATTCAGCAGTCACCCAAGTTTCAGCCTCTGTCAGATGGCAGTATAGAGGCAGTATCTTTTCCTGGCTATACGGTGACTACACCACCTTGGGGAGAAGAGTCGGAAAATTCGGCTTTTTACAAGAATTTACAGGAGATACAAACACAACTTTCCAAAAAACTAGACCCTGGTTTATTTATACCAGTGCCTCCCGATAGTTTTCATTTAACTTTGGCTGACTTGATTTGGGATAGTACTTACCGCGCTGCGGAACTTGAAAATCCTGATTTTGAGGAGCAACTCAAAGAACGCATCACTACTAGCTTTCAACTATATCAGCAGTCATTGAGCAGCGGTAGTATGCTTTGTTTTCAGCTTTTAGGGTTGACGATCAGACCCCGTGCGATCGCTGTCTGTTTGGCGCCCAAGGATGAAGACACCTACAACCGGCTGTTACAATTGCGCCGAGCTATTTATCAAAATTCTGCTCTAATTGCTTTGGGCATTGAACAGCAATATCACTTTACTGCTCATGTGACTCTGGGATATTTTGGCGAAATTCCCCCGGATCTAGATCGCGATCGCCTCATGACCACCGTATCTGACATCAGTCAGGGAGCGTTAACTGAGGAAGGAATTCCTCTTTGTACTCAACGGGTGGAATTGCGGAAGTTTGACGATATGATGCGCTATTATCGCCAGCCTGATTGGCCGATCTTAGAGTTTTAAGGGTATATATGAACCTCCCTATGCATCCGATTATGGAGCAGAGTTTTGCTGTCATTGACCGAGAAATCGGTGAACATGACTTTACACCAGAACAATACGCGATCGTGCGACGCATAATTCACAGTACTGCTGACTTTGAATTTGCCCAGTTGATACAGTTTAGTCAGAAGGCGATCGCTTCTGGTATCAAGGCTCTCCAAGCTCGGAAACCGATTATTACAGATGTCGGTATGGTGAAACAGGGGGTAGTTAACATGGTGGAAAATACTTTTGCTAATCCGCTGATCGCTGCGGTAACTAAGGTATCATCAGCACCACAGGGCAAGACTCGTACAGAAGCAGGCTTAATTGAATGCTTTGAGGAATTCCCTGATGCTATTTTTGTCATTGGTAATGCTCCCACTGCTTTACTGGCTTTGTGCGATCGCCTAAAATCTTCTCCGATTCAACCGACTTTGGTGATTGGTGCACCTGTCGGTTTTATCTCGGTTCTGGAGTCAAAAGCTGCTTTATCAAAAACACAAGTCCCTCAGATTCGTGTGGAAGGCCGCAAGGGAGGTTCACCCGTGGCCGCTGCTATCCTTAATGCTCTTCTTGTTTTAGCTTGGGAGGATGAAGGATGTTAGTGGTCAGTGGTCAGTTGTCCTTTGTCAGTTGTCAGTTGTCAGTGGTCAGTTGTCAGTGGTGTAGGGGAGTTAGCGAAGCGGTAGCGAGTCTTCGAGCGTCAGCATTTGCGCCCAAGTATTTGGCTATTATCGATAAGATTACAACGCAAATGCTTCGCCCTTCTTGTCAGTGGTCAGTGGTCATTTGTCCTTTGTCCAATGACGAATGACCAATGACATGACTCCAGTACAGATTGTTGGAATTGGCTTAGATGGCGCCGTGGGACTGACACAGACGGTACGCAATCTGGTAGAAAAGGCTACTTTCTTAGTAGGGAGCGATCGCCATCTCGGCTATTTCCCAAACCATCCCGCAAAACGCCTTGTACTGGGAAATTTTTCTCAAGCAATTTTGCAAATTCGCCGACAACTCCAAAATCTTGACAAAAATACCCTTGTTGTGGTATTAGTCAGCGGCGATCCGTTATTCTTTGGTTTGGGACGGTTGTTACTGGAGGAACTACCCCACGAACAACTTACCTTTCATCCCCATCTGAGTGCGGTTCAACTGGCTTTCAGTAAAATTAAAGTACCGTGGCAGGATGCTCAGGTTATTAGCGCTCACGGACGTTCCTTGGAGCAACTGACGCAAGCAATACAGCAAGGTGTGGCTAAGATTGCGGTGTTGACCGATGGGAAAAATACGCCAAGTGCGATCGCCCATCTCTTGAAGGCTTTAGACAAATCCAGCTATTACCAGTTTTGGGTTTGTGAAAATTTGGGAGGTATGGATGAACAAGTGGAATGCTTGTCCATAGATAATTTATTGAACAGGAATTGTGCGCCGCTAAATGTCGTTGTTTTGGTGCGTCAGTCTCGCTTGAGTGAGGAAGTGTTGAATGTTGCTTCTCTACCCTTGTTGGGATTATCTGACGAGACATTTGTCAGTTTTAGCGATCGCCCTGGTTTGATGACAAAGCGAGAAGTCAGGATTCTGGTTTTGGGAGAATTAGCATTGCAACCAGGCCAAATAGTTTGGGATATTGGTGCAGGGACTGGTTCAGTTTCGATTGAAATTGCTCGTTTGTGCAGTACGTCTCAGGTTTATGCGATCGAGAAAACTTCAATCGGTAACAGTCTCATCGAACAAAACTGTAGACGCCTGAAAGTAAAAAATGTTACATCGATACATGGTTTTGCACCGGAGATTTTGAATCAACTTCCAGCCCCAAACCGTATCTTTATTGGCGGTAGTGGCGGCAATTTAAACGTAATTTTGGATAGCTGTTACGCACGTTTGGTAAGCAATGGCGTTGTTGTGTTAGCACTAGCAACCTTGGAACATCTCAATACAGCATTGGGCTGGTTCAATACTTACGGATGGGAGTATAGATTGCTACAAGTACACTTATCGCGTTCCGTACCAGTAGCTAAGCTAACCAGATTTACTCCCCTCAATCCTGTGACAATTCTGAGTGCGACTCGTCCGGTTTGAGTCCAACAGTCTAGTGTAGGGTGGGCAGTTTCTGAAATGTGATACGCATTCCTTGTAGGGGCACACGGCCGTGTGCCCCTACCCATGTACCGCATCCAATCGAGAATGGCTATAGCAGTGGTGTCTTCAGCTACAGTACTCCCAGCTAGCTTAGATGAAAATAGGGGTTTATAGTCCAAAAAAACAGCAATCTGTCTGTTAAAAAAGGTAATTCATGAAACCCCGAATCATAGTGTGTGGCTTAGGTCGCACTGGATATAAAATTTTGGGATTACTCAGACAGCAGGGAGCCGCTGTTGTTGGTATCAATGACCACTCGCTTCCTGATCAAAGCAATGATATCGTAATTGGAGATTTACGATCAGCTTCTACCTTGTTACGCGCTGGAATTGAAGAAGCCCAAACTTTAGTACTTTCCAATCACGACGACGCATTAAATTTAGCAATCCTCACACAAGCGCGAGTCCTCAATCCTCGGATTCGCATAATTAACCGTTTGTTTAATACAAGTTTAGGCGATCGCCTAGATAAGACTCTTCCTGACCACGTTACCATGAGCGTTGCGGCTTTGGCTGCACCAGTATTTGCCTTTGCTGGACTGGGAAGTAAAGCAATCGGACAACTACAATTATTTAACCAAACTTGGCCGATCTACGAAGAAGTAATCACTAAAAATCATCCTTGGTTGGGGCGCCCATTAAGTGAATTGTGGGATGAGCGATCGCGTATGTTGATTTACTATCTCCCAGTCAAAGGACAGGTAGATTTAATATCCGCAGTTTTACAGGGAAGGACTTTGCAAATAGGCGATCGCCTAATTATCGGTACACAACCAAATACCCGCAGTCCGCGTAAATCTTGGCTACGAAAACTGCTAAAAGTCCTCACTAGCTTAAGACAATTTCAGCATCACGCACAATCGGTAATCGCAGTAAATCTCGTCCTGCTAGTGATGATTTTGATTTCTACATTCACCTATGTTTTGGTCAATGTCAAAACATCTTTTGTCGATGCGCTCTATTTTTCTGTTGGGATGATTACAGGTGCTGGTGGTCAAGAACAAGTAGCAGAACACGCACCGGATAGCATTAAAATTTTTACAGTAGTAATGATGTTTGTGGGAGCGGGTGTAGTTGGTATTTGCTACGCTTTGCTCAACGATTTTGTATTAGGAACTAGATTCAAACAATTTTGGGATGCTGCTAGAGTTCCCGTGCGGAATCATTATATTATCTGTGGTTTAGGCGGGATAGGGGTTCAGATTGTCAGTCAACTGCATGCTCATGGACATGAAGTAGTAGTAATTGAACGCGACTTCAACAACCGTTTTCTGAGTATTGTTCGTTCCTGGGGAATTCCAGTAATTCAGGGAGATGCTAGTTTTTCCACAACACTCACAGCAGCAAATGTTCAACGAGCGGAAGCACTTTTAGCAGTTACGAGTGATGATACAGGAAATTTAGAAATTGCCCTAAGTTCCAAGGGGCTTTCTCCCAATTTACCAGTAGTTGTACGCAATCAAGACCCAGATTTTTCGCGGATGGTACAACAAGTATTTGAATTTGAAGCCGTATTGTGTCCGGTAGAATTAGCGACACCTGCATTTGCAGCAGCCGCATTAGGAGGGAGAATATTAGGGAATGGAATGACTGGTGATACGCTGTGGGTGGCCTTAGCAACGTTGATTACACCTGGACATCCATTTTATGGACGCTGTGTGCAAGAAGTAGCGATGGATGCTGATTTTGTACCGTTGTATTTAGAAACAAAATCTCAAACAATTCATGGTTGGGATTTGTTAGATTATTGTCTGAATCCTGGCGATGTTTTGTATCTGACAATTCCCGCATCGGGGCTAGAACAATTGTGGCGTATTAGTCCTTCTCAACTCATTGCTAGCTGACATTCCCTATTTTAGTAGGGTACGTTAGGCACTTTTCTGGACGAGTTTTCTCTATGAAACAACTTTTTGTGCCGTAATCTCATTACCGTTTGTAGCAGAATTATTCAAAAACCTCTGCGTCCCTCTGCGTCCCTCTCTGCGTTCTCTGCGTTAAAAAAACATATTATTCCAATGCAAACGAATTCGATATAAAGCACCGCTTTCAAATGGTGCGTTACACTTCGTTAACACACGCTACGGATTGAAATGAGGAATAATTGAAATAGTAGGAAACATTGGAGGTGGCCATGTCTGTACAATTACTAAGGCGGAAATTCACAGTTGAGCAATACCACAAAATGCTTGAGTCTGGTATCCTCACTGAAAATGACCGAGTAGAACTGATAGCAGGAGAGATTGTTGAAATGTCGCCAATTGGAACAAGACACGCGGCTTGTGTTGCTCGTCTTATTAGGCTGTTCATGCTAACTTTAGCAGATACAGTAATTATTTGGGTGCAGAATCCCATTAAGTTGAACGATAATTCAGAACCGCAGCCAGATGTTGTATTACTACAACCTCGTGATGATTTTTATGAGTCAGGACATCCTCAACCCTCAGATATTTTTTTGCTGATCGAAGTAGCAGATACGACTATCAACTATGACAGGGAAGTGAAAATTCCTCTCTACGCTAAAGACAACATTATTGAAGTTTGGTTGGTGGATATCAACGAGCAATCTGTGGAAGTGTATCGGGAACCTACAAGCGATGGTTATCGGAATATTCAGCAGTTTAGCAGCGGTCAAACCTTATCGATACAGGCGTTTCCTGAAATCAATATTACGGTTAATGAGGTATTAGGATTGTAGGGTGGATTAGGCGCAGCCGTAACCCACCAAATATCTGTGATGAGATTTGATATCATATCATTTACTTTGGCATCGCAATTACTCAAAAACCTCTGCGTCCCTCTGCGTAAAACTCTGCGTTCTCTGCGTTAAAAAAATTCTTCTCAACTTATTTTTCTCCCCAACCAATCGCAGAAACTGGAATGATAGAAGCTGTAATAAATTTCATCTCCGATTTGTTGCTGCTGTAAAAACTCAATCCAATTTGACAATACTTCCTCTACTTCATATTCATCCTCATCAATAATTTCTGCAATTGCTTCTATGGATCTCCCCCCCTGACCAGGAGAAACAAGACTACGCAAAACTCCCAATTCAACAACAGACAAACCCCGATCGCTCATCTTTTGCCAATGACTTTGATAATATGCTTCTAAACTTGGAGGAAGATGCTCAAATTGCCTAGTTTCGCCATCGACACCTGGAGCGATCGCCTTTAACCTCTCACTCAGGTACATGAAATTGTTTTCACTTTCAGCTACTAATTGTTGGATTGACCTCTCCCCCAACCCCTCTCCTACAAGGAGAGGGGAGTAAGATTCACCACAGTTCTCAGAGGAAAGATCTGACTCAGATTCTCCCTTTCCCTGACAAGAAAGATCTAACTCAGACTCCCCCCTTCCCTTGTAGGGAAGCCGGAGCTTTAGTGATAGCGAAGCGGGACGAAGTCCGGAGGTTGGGGGGGTTAGGTATTCCTGAATATACAAAAGTAAATCCTTGCTATTTTCTTCTGCAAAATCCTCCAAATTCAGAAGCTGAAACGGAGTCTCAATTAACAAACCAGACTTTTCCTTCAAGAAAGGACGACGAGTGAGGATAAAATATACTTTTGGGGGGATATATCTAGGGAGATAAAACAAATTTGAGCCGAGGATTTGGCTGTTGCGGTCAATTGCATCTAAAGCATCGATAGCAATAATTAAGCGTTGATTTTGCTCTAGTTTTTCGCTAATTTTCTGGAGTAGGAAGGAGAGAAACCAACTACCTTGGGCAAAGTTATCGGGGAGAGTTACAATACCTTGTGTCTCTAGTTGGGGGTAAGAATTGATTAGCTGAGTACAAATAATTTTGAGAAATTCCTCAGCACGATTTTTTCCCTCAATTTGGATGTTGTAATAGATAAGGTTAGGGTTTGTTTGCACATACTTGGACAGAATCGCACTTTTGCCGGTTCCTGGTGCACCAACAATTGTGAAATAGCCATGAGTATGGCGACCCAAAAAGTTGGTAATCGCAGCAAAGACAAACTCACGTCCGACAAAGTTCTGGCTTTTTGAAGCAATGATTTCCTGAAATTCTGGCGGAAGTCTTCTGGTATTAGTTGTAGTTGTAGGTTTAGGTGTTGAATTCATATTCCCAAAGTTTCGGGAGGTTGGAGGTATCTAAATCTGTATCCATCCACGGCAATAATAGTATGAACAACAGAAAATTGAGGAATAATGGAAATATTAGGAAACATTGGAGGTGGCTATGTCTGTACAATTACTAAGACGGAAATTCACTGTTGAGCAATACCACAAAATGCTTGAGTCTGGTATTTTCACTGAAAATGACCGGGTGGAACTGATAGCAGGGGAGATTATTGAAATGGCCGCAATTGGAAGAAGACACGCTGCTTGTGTGAGACGGTTAGATAATTTATTTTCTCAGCGATTAAGTGGAGAAGCTTTAGTTGATACACAAAATCCCATTCAATTGAATGATAATTCAGAACCGCAGCCAGATGTAGTATTACTAAAACCTCGTGATGATTTTTATGAGTCAGCACATCCTCAACCCTCAGATATTTTTTTGCTAATCGAAGTAGCAGATGCAACGATTAAATATGACCGGGAAGTGAAAGTTCCTCTCTATGCTAAGGACAATATTCTTGAAGTTTGGTTGGTGGATATCAATGAGCAATCTGTGGAAGTGTATCGGGAAGCTACAAGCGATGGTTATCGGAATATTCAGCAGTTTAGCAGAGGACAAACTTTATCGATACAGGCGTTTCCTGAAATCAATATTACGGTTAATGAGGTATTAGGACTGTAGGTTCAAAAGTCCTGACTCAGCACTAATTAATTGATAACTCCTCCAATCGCAAAAAATGCACCATTCCTGAAGAATCCCCCGCTACAATTGTCACCCCATCCGGCGCAACAGCACAGCAGCGTAAGCCACTATCTCCAGTGAAAGTAGCAATTTCTTCCCCTGTTGCTAAGTTCCAGACTTTGAGAGTGTTGTCATCTGAACCAGAAATAATCTGCTGACCATTGGGTGTAATCGCGACTGCTTTAACCCAGTCATTATGACCAGTCAGGGTAAATTGTTCTTTCCCTGTTGCTAAATTCCAGACTTTGAGAGTTTTGTCCCATGAAGCAGAAATAACGTGCTGACCATTGGGTGTAATCGCGACTGCTGTAACCCTGGAATTATGACCCTTCAGGGTAAATTGTTCTTTCCCTGTTGCTAAATTCCAGACTTTCAGAGTTTTGTCATCTGAACCAGAAATAACTTGCTGACCATTGGGTGTAATCGCGACTGCTTTAACCCAGTCATTATGACCCTTCAGGGTAAATTGTTCTTCCCCTGTTGCTAAATTCCAGACTTTCAGAGTTTTGTCATCTGAACCAGAAATAATCTGCTGACCATTGGGTGTAATCGCGACTGCTGTAACCCTGGAATTATGACCAGTCAGGGTAAATTTTTCTTCCCCTGTTGCTAAATTCCAAACTTTCAGAGTGTTGTCATCTGAACCAGAAATAATCTGCTGACCATTGGGTGTAATCGCGACTGCTTTAACCGAGTAATTATGACCCTTCAGGGTAAATTGTTCTTCCCCTGTTGCTAAATTCCAGACTTTGAGAGTGTTGTCATCTGAACCAGAAATAATCTGCTGACCATTGGGTGTAATCGCGACTGCTTTAACCGAGTAATTATGACCCTTCAGGGTAAATTGTTCTTCCCCTGTTGCTAAATTCCAGACTTTGAGAGTGTTGTCATCTGAACCAGAAATAATCTGCTGACCATTGGGTGTAATTGCGACTGATGTAACCGAGTCATTATGACCAGTCAGGGTAAATTGTTCTTCCCCTGTTGCTAAATTCCAGACTTTGAGAGTGTTGTCATCTGAACCAGAAATAATCTGCTGACCATTGGGTGTAATTGCGACTGCTTTAACCGAGTAATTATGACCCTTCAGGGTAAATTGTTCTTCCCCTGTTGCTAAATTCCAGACTTTGAGAGTGTTGTCATCTGAACCAGAAATAATCTGCTGACCATTGGGTGTAATTGCGACTGATGTAACCGAGTCATTATGACCAGTCAGGGTAAATTGTTCTTCCCCTGTGGTTAAATTCCAGACTTTCAGAGTTTCGTCTCTTGAACCAGAAATAATTTGCTGACCATTGGGTGTGATCGCGACTGCTGTAACCCTGGAATTATGACCAGTAAGGGTAAATTGTTCTTCCCCTGTTGCTAAATTCCAGACTTTCAGGGTGTTGTCCCATGAACCAGAAATCACCTGCTGACCATTGGGTGTGATCGCGACTGCTGTAACCTCAGAATTATGACCAGTAAGGGTAAATTGTTCTTCCCCTGTTGCTAAATTCCAGACTTTCAGGGTGTTGTCCCGTGAACCAGAAATAATCTGCTGACCATTGGGTGTAATTGCAACTGCTGTAACCGCAGAATTATGACCAGTAAGGGTAAATTGTTCTTCCCCTGTTGCTAAATTCCAGACTTTCAGGGTGTTGTCATATGAACCAGAAATCACCTGCTGACCATTGGGTGTGATCGCGACTGCTGTAACCGAGGAATTATGACCAGAAAGAGTGCGTAGCAAGCGTCCACCAGGGGGAGTTAAGCTAGATGTCAAAGGACGTAACCAAGGTTTAGCTTTCCACTGCTTTGCTTGTGATAGCATTGCTTCGATTTCTGGCACTTGAAAGTACTGCATTCTCCCTAACAATTGTCCCGCAAGTTGGGTCTTATCCTTCGCTAAAATATGCGACGACAAGCGTAACGCACCTTGAATCAATTTCAGTGCTTTTACTTTTTCCTGGTTGTATTCTGGGTTAGTTAATACCTCTGCATCATCAACCAAATCGTAATCATTAATCAGCGTCTGAATTCCCAACAAATCCAGCTTATCCGCCAAAAACTTAAACTTAGCCATTAACTCATAATACTTGGCTAACTTTCCTGAATTCACCAGACTAGAAGGATAACTAGCCAGATAAGCTTCTCTTTCGTGAGACTTTTTTACCTTTGGTTTATTAATCATTTTCTCCCGTCTCACTTTCCCACTTCTCCCAATACTCCGCAATCTGTATATTAACCTCCTTAAACAGCTTCCGTTTTCCAGACAAAGCTGCTTTTTCCTTCAGAAAATCCCGGAAACTAGCATGATAAATCGTGTAACAACTGTCTCCCTCAATTTCCTGGGGATTCAAATACTCCGTCCACTCATCCAAAACCACTTTCACATCATATTCATCCTTTCCGGCCATACCAGCAATCATCTCACAAGAAATCGGTGTACCAATCGACACAAAAATAAACAGGACAATCACCATAATTTCTTGTCGTTGAGTCTCCATTTTCATACGAACCCAATGGTTTTGGTAATATTGCTGAAGACCTTCCGGTAAATCCTTTAATCCCAAGTCCTGATAGTCTCCCTTCGCAATAGCTGGAAGCACATAACTCAGGTACATGAAATTATTTTGACTCTTGTCTGCTACCTGTTCCACAAAGTAGTCAGTAGTGTAATTGCGCTCACCAATCCACTTATGTAACGCATCCTGATATTCTCTATCGTGATTGAGGAACAAGTGAATATACTCTTTCACATCCTCACGACTCAGTTGCTGATTTTCCGTCTTCTTTAAATCTAACTCTTCCATCGACACACCCTCAGTATACAAACGCTTTTTACCAGGTTCATAAGGTCGTCTAGTAAGCAGGAAATAGACACCATCGGGAAGCGTCTTAGGTAAATACAAAATATTTTCTGGTCCCGTGACTTGTTCCACCTCATCCAGCGCATCAACTACCAAAACCAAACGTTCACCATCGCCAAGTTTTTGCGCTACTTTCGCCAATAAATCCGCTAAACAAGCCTTTTCTGCATTCTCCAACCGATAACGATTGATCAATTGTCCCCGAATACTTTCCAGGAACATTTCCGGTGTGTTGTTCCTCTCGACAAGGACATTAAAGTAGCAGATCGGGTGATTGTCATAGACATACTTAGCAGCGATCGCACTTTTCCCCATCCCCGCATCTCCCAACACTGTGAAGTAACCTTTGGGATGGTTTTCCAGGAATTGTGCAAAACGTTGAAAGACAAACTTACGTCCGCAAAACTTCTCAATCTTTCTCTGAATCAATGCTTGAAATGCTTGTGGATACGGAGTATTTACAACATCAGAACGTTTAGAAAGAATATCGATAACTTTGTCTAACTTTCCCCCTAAACCATCAATCTTTTGTTCACTCATCCTCTCCCCAGGATTCTGACTAAGTTTGACCACATCGATAAAAACTGCGCTAAAATCCGCCAACACCTTACGGAAGTCTACGTTCAATTTCAGTAACGTATCCCCCAAGGTATTCCAATCAGAAGACTCCCAAATAGTCTGTTTTTTTACTGCTTCAGCAAGAATAGAATCATCGTTGGTGTAAAAGGACTTCTCGAAAGCTTCCTTAATCTCTTCTTCCCGAAAAAGCTGCAAAATTGCCTCCGTCGTCTCTACACCATTCTCAGAAACTTTATCGACGCCATACTTAACCAAAGCATAAGCATAAACCGTCTCAAAATCAGGATTAGGATGTTTCTCTTCCAGCCCTAATTTCGTTAAAATCTTGATAACAGTTTCTTCACGCTTAGCTTGTTTAACCAGTTGGGCGATCGCCATAGAACGAGCAGTACCAATAATCGCATTAATGACAGTTACAGGGTCAATCATAATTACTGCTGAGAGATAATTACTGAAGAATTGCCCCTATTCTAATCTAAGCTTCTTTAGCCTGCGCAGGCAGGCTTCGTTCGTGTAGCCCCACCCTTGAGGGTGCGGGAGATATTGAAAATTTGTCCCCAATTCTAAGCATTGATAAAAAAAACAAGGTAGGCAAATAATTGCCCACCCTACATTAGCCTACATTAGCCTGCGAAGGCAGGCTTTGTTCCTCTGGCCCCCACCCTACCCTACGGGAACGCTACGCGAACAGGGTGCGGGATAAATGTCCTAAAAAATACCCACAAGCATCAAAGCAGTCAGCAAGAAAAAACCACCCATAATGATTAAACCAGGCCAATTTAACCAATGCTCAACTTCTCCTGTATTTGGCGTCCCATCTTCTTCTTCAAACTGCATTTGCCGAATCGCATCGGAAATTTTCTTCGCATCCCTGACATGGTGAAAAGCCTGGGTTTCACCATCAGGATAATTCACAATAAAATAAGTAGGAACTTTGATATGGTCACCCGTAATATCGGGTACATCCACAGCTACCTGCTTCGCTTTTTGTTCAATTGTTTGAGGTTCTTTAGCAATAATATCCCCTGGATTTACTGTTAAGTTCCTTCCCATTACTGCGTAACCAACCATAGGAGTCTCCTCCAGTTATTGCAGAGATTTTCATGAAGTTAATCATACGGCACAGGAGAAAGCAATTTTCTTTTTCAACAAGCTATTTAATGTTTGTTATCAATACTTTATGCTTGCGGTTTATTTCAGCTAAATCAGGAGATTTTCTGTGATTAAATTTAACAACTGTCTGACAAACTTGCTAAGTATAGGGTACGTTAATAACGCACCCTACGCTATATCCCCCGTACAATCAACTCAACGTCTCCCGAATTCAAGGGGGATTTAGGGGGATCTCAATCTCAATCCCTACAAACTAGGAACTCTTGAATCTGATTCCATCCAAGCCAGACACTTCTGCATTTGAGCTTTCATTGTCTTAGCATCAGCATGGTAACGCCTTCCATGTCCAGGTAAAACCCACTCGAAGGCATAATCAGCGAGTTTATGCATCGATTTCACTTGTTCTGACCAGGAATACCAAGAGTAGGCACGGAAGGCATACAATTGTTGTAAACGATCTGACCAGGCAAGATGATCTCCAGTAAACAAAAATTTGTTTTTGTACAGCAAAACTGTATGACCTTTGCTGTGTCCTGGAACTGGAATAATTAACGTCTCAGTTGCTAATTGATATGGCTGGGTTTCAGTTAGCTGAATTTCCACTTCACGAGTACCGCTAGTAATATCATCCCTGTGGAGGATGCGCTTACAACCAAAATGTTCTGCATACTTTTGATGATCCGCTACATCATCCCGATGCGTCAGATACATATAGCGAATTCCTCCCATTTCCTCCAAGCGCTTAACTAAGGGAGGCGTAAACCGGGGAGAATCTACTAAAATATTGCCTTCTGGGTGTTGAATGAAGTAGCTAGAAGCAGCGTAAGAATCCTCGGATTGATAGCCGCAAAAATAGACATTTTCCTCTACTTGGATAGGGAAAGTTTGCTGTACCTGTTTGATGTCATGAGGCTTCTCTACTGTACCAATGGAAGCTGTGGGACAGGATAATAATGCCTGAAGTGCACGGAATCGTTCTGCTTCTGACGCAGGTTGATGATACACTCCTGACTGTTCACCTGCACGATGAAATACTTCAGGTGCCATCCAGCGACAGGTATCGCAGTCTATACAGGTATTGTCTACGTAAAAGTCTCCGCTGATGTTTTCAGTGCGGCGTTGGTTGAGGTGGGCCATGGTTGAATTAGCCAATGTGGCTAGTGAGTGTTTCTTTAATCATAGTCGTTATGATTATGGGTTGTGAGGGAGGGAGAGTTTTTTAACGCAGAGGAACGCGGAGGGAAAACGCAGAGGAACGCAGAGGTTTTTATGTTAGTTTTTGGTGGGAGTTGGGTTTTGGTTGGTTTGATTATGGGTTGAGTTGTAGAGTTTGGTTTTTAACGCAGAGGAACGCGGAGGGAAAACGCAGAGAACGCAGAGGTTTTTATGTTAGTTTTTGGTGGGAGTTGGGTTTTGGTTGGTTTAGTTTCGGTAATCTTTGTTATTTTCAATTGAGGTGGAAATCTTGTGATTAAGGGTGTTAGTTGAATCGAAGCCGTAAGCGTCTCGAACTAGGTAAAGTGGGCGTCTTTTTACTTCTTCGTAGACTCGTCCGAGGTATTCACCAATGACACCTAAGCTAACAAGTTGTACTCCTCCGAGGAAGAGTATTGCTACCATAATTGAGGCGTATCCAGGAAGGTCTATTCCGAAGATTAATGTACGGAGGACTAAGAAGCTAGCATAGAAGAAGGAGGGGATGGCGACTAAGACGCCTAGGTAACTCCAAACTTTTAAGGGGATGAAGCTAAAGGAGGTAATTCCATCAAGAGCAAAGTTCCAAAGTCTCCAGTAATTCCAGGTACTTTCTCCCTGATAACGTGAGGGACGGTCGAAATAAATTGAAGTTTGTTTGAAGCCTACCCAGGAGAACAAACCTTTCATGAAGCGATTGCGTTCCGGCATTTTTTTGAGCGCATCAACAACACGACGGTCTAGTAAACGAAAGTCTCCTGTATCGTGGGGAATTGGGACAAGGCTAATACGATTGAGAGTGCGGTAAAAAGCATTTGCTGTGAAGCGTTTTAGCCAAGTTTCTTCGTTACGAGAACGACGAGTTGCATAGACAACATCATAGCCTTCGCGCCACTTTTCTACCATCTCTGCTATTAGTTCGGGTGGGTCTTGTAAATCGGCATCAATGGGTACGACAGCAGCACCGTTTGCATAATCAAGACCAGCACTTAGGGCGATTTCTTTCCCAAAATTACGAGACAAGTTGACGATTTTAATAACAGGATTTTTATAGTGATAGTCAATCAAGCGCTCAATTGTGTTGTCTTTACTGCCATCATTTACACAAATAATTTCATATTTCATGTTGAGGCGATTAAGCACTAAGGTTAATCGCTCAAACAAACAATCAATATTTAGTTCCTCGTTGTAAAGAGGAATAATTACAGAAAGTTCAACAGTGCCTGAATTTAGAGGCATGGTGTAATATTGGCAAGTTACCAAAAAGTATCTCTGCCAAATATATCACTACACAAATGCAAGTAATTACTTGATTGTGCAGATTTTTTGGTAATTAGTCATTGATAATTGGGAATTGGTAATTGAGAGTACAAGGAAAACAAGGGATAGTTTTTGTTCCAGTTACCCTCCCATTACCCAATCCCAAGCAATTAGCTAAGATTAACAGTAGTCCAAGTTTTTGCACCGACAATTCCATCTGCAACAATACCTTTAGCTTGCTGAAAAGCAATCACAGCAGCTTTCGTTCCAGAACCAAATGAACCGTCAATTTTACCTTTATAAAATCCTTGCTTTTGTAAGCGTTCCTGTAACTGTTTCACTTCTGGGCCAGAAGAGCCTTCTTTGAGGGGTAGAAACGCTTCTGAAGGCTGATTGCGCCACTTTTGGGAAAACTCATCCAAAACTTGCCCAGGGACTTTTCCTTGTAACCACTCAATCGCTTGATCTTGATGAGGTAAGCCGCGATAAAATTTGTAAGTTTCAATTAAGCTAACACCAGCAGGTGCTGTTTTGTTCACAGGAGGACTACTATTGAGTGCTTTCCAAGTTGTTGGGCCAACCAAACCATCAGGAGTTAGTCCCTCATACTTCTGAAAAGAAATCACTGCTTTTACGGTACCAGAACCAAAAGTTCCGTCAATCGGACCGGGGTTAAAACCTTTGGCTTTGAGGAGTTGTTGTAGTTGTGTTACTTTCGGACCGGAAGCTCCTTCTTTGAGATAATCTCCTATAGAAGTATCGAGACGTTGACGTACTTCGCTACGCAATCGAGGTAATTGACTATATAGCCAATCACCGGGGCATTGTGTCTCAATAAAGTCTCGATGTCCTTTAATATTATCTGGGTCAATTTTACAGGAAGAGCAAAGAGAAACGCACAAATCAACTAGACTATTCCATTGCTGGGTTTTCATCTGATAGGTGGTAAAAGTGCCTTCATTTTCAATACCTGGTGATTCGTTTCCTTTGGGAGTACCAGCGTGTGCTGAACGCACACAAAGTCCCTGTTTAATTGCGTCTAAAGTACCTTGTCTCCCTTCAAGTAAAAATCCGCCAGTTGTGTTTAAGAAATTTTGTCCAGAATCAGCCCAACCAAAGCCATCCATGTGGGCTGATTGAATACTTCTCGCAAATTCTTTTGCTCCCGCAGAAGTTCCATAGGAAATATCATTGGGGGGATTAGGTGTGGCAGTATGGTGAATGATCACGTATTGTGGTCGAGTTTGTTCTGGCCACTCTTTGGGGGGGACGGCGCCCCATTCTTTTGTAGAAATTACAGTAGCAGTGAAAGACATTTTTGAGATTTGATATAAATTGTTTCTAGCCTATCTTATATGATGCTGAGAGGGGAAGAACCAGCCCATTACGAAATTTAATTTAATAGTTATTTGTTAAATAATTCAAAGACTTGTCGGCAAAAATACTTCAGCTTTTCCCTCACCTCAAGTGTTGGATGAGATTCCCCGACAAATTGCCAATTTTCCACTGTTGAAAGTCGCCAAGGTTTGCCACGATGGTCAAATCCTTCGATTTGAATGCCAATAACTCGCCGAATGGTTGTTAAGGGATCTTCGTAGAAACGAATCTGAACTAAGATACTTCTACTCTGGAATTTTCTACTCCAGCCAGGTAAATGAAAGCCGATGTCAATAGAATCTGGATCGATTAAGTCTCTGGTATCAGGATCATTCTTCCAGGGTTTTAAGTCTGCTTTGACATCGGGAAACTCTGACTTGAAAAGATTTACCACTGCAGCAATCTTACTTGTGACTTCTAAGCTTTTTGCTTGTTCGGCTGCGTTCACTCAAGAGCGCTCCTATAGGTTAGCGGGTAAGGATTTCATTGCATTATAGATGCAGTTTTGAATTGAGAACTCTTTCTTAATTCTTACTTTCTCGCTTGCTCTTGCATCCCAGTGGGCGGTAAGCTCAAACCACGATAAACGATGCAGGAAAAAAAAGTGGTTATCAATGAACAATTAATAAAAGTAGGGTCGCTGGAATGGTTCTATCGAGAAGTGACGCCCATCAACGAAAGTGATAATCTGCCAGTGTTGCTACTTCATGGTATACCTTCCCAGAGTTATTGCTGGGGTGAACTTATGCCAGATTTAGCCAAACAAGGATTTCGGGCGATCGCACCTGATTGGATTGGTTCTGGCTTGTCGGCAAAACCCAACCCACGAGACTTTGCCTATGCACCCGATGCTTTTATTCAGGCTTTGACAGATTTTATCAAACAATTGGAAATCGAGCGATTTCACTTGGTTGTTCAGGGATTTCTCGCTTCTGTTGGACTACAGTACGCTTTGCGTCACCCAGAACAAATTGACCGCTTAGCAATTCTCAACACACCAGTGTCATCTGATGCTAAATTACCTTGGCAAATGCAGCAGTGGGGATTGCCTTTCCTTGGGGATATGTTGACACAAGACCCGCTTTTGGTTGACCGCACTCTGGAGGGAGGTTGTCGTTATCGGATTGAAGACAAGTATTTGGATATTTATCGTAAACCATTCCTCAAAAGTTCTGATGTTGGGCGAAGTCTCATGGCGACAGTTAGGAATATCCAGATGAAGGAGTCAATGGCGGAGATTTCATCAGGATACGCTAACTGGGCACAGCCAACCCTAATTTTTTGGGGAATGAAAGATCCTTGGCTTTCCTTTTCCCAAGCACAGCAGTTTGCCGATACTCTCAAGAATGTAGAAATTGTTAAACTAGAAGATGCAGGACATTACCCTCAAGAGCATTGGTCAGGAAAATTAAGTGATGCTCTTCTCCCTTTTCTGCGACGCCTAGCTTTATGATAGGTGCTTGAAAAAGCTCAGTTTTTCAACCGCAGATGTACGCGGATTAACGCAGATAATTCTCAAATTCATCTGACTTAAGTAAGTGTATATCTGCTGTTTTCAAGCCATTAAGGGCCGTTTTAAGGTATATTTCTCAATAAAAGTCAGTATTTTTTTCTGATGAGTTAGCGAGGAAACATATGGTGATCAAGAGTTATCGATCTATTCTGGCTTTGGTTCTGGCAATGGTAACTACGTTTTTGGTAAGTTGCAGTAGCCCACAAGTAGCAAAGCCACCTACATACAGCGCTCAACAACTTGAGCAAATTCAGAGAACTGCTTCTACACTTGCAGATTTGCGCGATAAAATGCCAACCCTACAAGATAAGATTTTCAAGAAAAATTGGACAGATGTTGGTACTTATATTCACGGCCCCTTGGGTGAATTGCGGCAAAAAGTCAGCTATCTGACTCGTCAATTGCTTCCCAAAGATCAAAAAGCAGTCAAGGAAGTAGCAAAAGATTTGTTCGACAGCTTCGAGAAACTTGATGTAGCTGCTACCAAAGGTAACTATCCAGTTGCGGTGGAAAACTATCGTGAAGCCTTGAAAGACTTAGATCAGTTTTTGCAAGCAGTTCCCAAACAAAGCTAATTTGTAGGGCCGGGTTTAGGGATAAGGCTTGATGCGAAACATTCTCTTATCATCAAAACCCCGATCTTCCACAAAAACCGATAAATTTGTAGGGGCGGGTTTAGGGATAATCCTTGATACTAACCAGTATCTTAACTTCAAAACCCGCCCTTCTTCCCAAAAAACTTGATACGAAACATTCTCTTATCTTCAAAACCCGATCTTCCCATATTGTGTTGATTTTCACCTACCTGCTTACCTACAAATGAGCCACGTTGCAATTATTGGGTGCGGTATTATTGGGGCCGCGATCGCCTATGAACTTAGTCTAGTCAGTGGCCTCAAAATCACTGTCCTTGACCGCAAAACCCCAGCACAAGAGGCGACTGGTGCCGCACTAGGTGTCTTAATGGGTGCGATTAGTAAGAAGGTGAAGGGTAGGGGCTGGAAGTTACGCTACCAGAGTATGCAGCGCTATGACACGCTGATTCCGGAATTAGAAGCATATACTGGACTGAAAATTCCCTATAATCGCCAAGGTATCGTTATGCTTTCTTTTGCTCTTGAAGACTTAACTTCTTGGGAAACGCTGGTAGAAACTCGTAGAACTCAAGGATTTTCCTTGGAAATTTGGGATAATTCTCAACTTCAATCCCACTGTCCTCAACTGCAAAACGAGAAAATTGTCGGTGCAATATATTCTCCCCAAGACAGACAAGTTGACCCAATTTCCTTAACTCAAGCTTTAGTTGCAGCAGCTAAACGTAACGGTGTTACTTTTAAATTTGGTGGGGCTGTGGAGGGATTTCAATCAACAACTACTGATGAATTTTTTCTGCGCAGTTGTCGCCAAATTCATACAAATATTGAACAATTAGATGTTGATTGGTTAGTCATAGCATCCGGCTTAGGTTCAACACACTTAACTACTTCCTTACAGCAACCAATTGATATTAAACCAGTCTTAGGACAAGCCTTACATTTGCAGCTAGAATCACCTTTGGGGAATCCTGAATTTCAGCCTGTGATTACAGGCGATGATGTGCATATCGTCCCTGTAGGAAAGGGAGAATACTGGATAGGTGCGACGGTTGAATTTCCTGATGATCTGGGTGAAGTAGTAGCAGAATCAGCGTTGCTGGAGAAAGTGAGACAAAAGGCGATCGCCTTTTGCCCTACTTTAGCAGAAGCCAAGATTATTCGTACTTGGTCGGGCAAGCGTCCCCGTCCCGAAGGACGTTCAGCACCGATAATTGATAAATTGCCTGGTTACAACAATATCTTGTTAGCTACAGGTCACTATCGCAATGGTATTTTATTAGCACCTGCAACTGCTGAAGCGATTCGAGATGCGATAACTTTGAAATAAATAGCATTTTTGCAGTCTTAGAGTCCCAAATCTAATCTAGATTAATCGGTGTCCACCAAACACCGCAAAACTGAAATTCTTGTACCAACAATCAACATCTTGGAAACCTACCGTTTCTAGGTAATCCAATTGAATATGTTGAGTAGCAAAACCCGTCGTCCGAATGCTTCTCCCCTACATCAATCTCATTATAATGGTTGATGCGGTTGGTACAACGTCTGGGTAGTAAGCTATTCTACGGCACCTGTAAAGCGACCACATGGCAACCATTAACGACAACTATCTCAAACTTAAAGCTGGCTACCTTTTTCCTGAAATTGCCAGACGAGTAAACGCTTTCGGACAAGCAAATCCTGATGCAAAATTGATTCGCTTGGGTATTGGTGATGTTACCGAACCACTACCAGAAGCTTGTCGTACCGCGATGATTAAAGCTGTAGAAGACATGGGCGATCGCTCTAGCTTCCACGGTTACGGGCCAGAACAAGGTTACCTCTGGTTACGAGAAAAAATCGCTACCCACGACTTCCAAGCGCGGGGATGCGCAATTGACCCTAGTGAAATCTTTATCTCCGATGGTTCCAAGTGCGACACTGGCAATATTCTAGAAATCTTCGGTAACGACAATGCGATCGCTGTCACCGACCCAGTATATCCCGTCTATGTGGACACCAACGTCATGGCGGGGAACACTGGAGAAGCTAACTCACAGGGGGAATTTGATGGCTTGGTGTATTTACCAATCACAGCCGAAAACAACTTTACTGCAGCTCTTCCTCAACAGAAAGTTGATTTAATTTACCTTTGCTTCCCCAATAACCCCACAGGTGCGATCGCCACTAAGGAGTACCTGAAGGCGTGGGTAGACTATGCTAAAGCTAATAATTCCATCATCTTCTTTGATGCAGCTTACGAAGCCTTCATCACCGATCCTGACATCCCTCATTCTATCTACGAGATTGAAGGAGCGCGGGATTGTGCGATCGAGTTTCGTTCTTTCTCCAAAAATGCAGGCTTTACCGGTACTCGCTGTGCTCTGACAGTCGTACCCAAAACCCTGACAGCCAAAGCTAAAGACGGTTCCGATGTCGAACTTTGGAAGCTGTGGAATCGTCGTCAATCCACCAAATTCAATGGCGTTTCCTACATTGTGCAACGAGGAGCTGAGGCTGTCTATTCCGAGGAAGGGAAAGCACAAATCAAGGCGCTTGTCAACTTCTACATGGAAAACGCCAAGATTATTCGTGAACAACTGACAGCAGCAGGATTGTCAGTTTATGGTGGAGAGAATGCGCCATATGTGTGGGTGAAAACGCCCAACGGTTTGTCTAGTTGGGATTTCTTCGACAAATTGCTGAATACGACAAACGTCGTGGGAACACCAGGTTCAGGCTTTGGTGCTGCAGGTGAAGGATACTTCCGCATTTCCGCTTTTAATAGTCGGGAGAATGTGGAAGAAGCGATGAAGCGGATTACCGAAAAGTTTAAGGCTTAGGGAATATTACCTAACCCCCCAACCCCCTTCCCACCTCCCCCTACCCCCTCCTAGGAGGAGGGGGAAAAGGAAGAACTTTTTTAGCTGGAAGGGGGAGTATGATTCCCCTCTCCTGGTAGGAGAGGGGTTAGGGGAGAGGTTAGCCCTGTTTTTGGTGCTTTTGCTGCCATTCTTGGCGCATTTGCTGCATTTGCTGCTTCTGTTGGGGAGTAAAGACAGCTTGCATACGGGATTTTTGAGCCTCTTTAATTGACTTGATTTTAGCTTTCTGAGCATCAGTCAGATTCAGCGAAGCCCAAAGATTATTTTTTCCGTGACCCTGACGAGCTTGACCAGCTTCAGGCTTTTGTCCTTGGTTTTGTCTTTGACTATGTTCCTGTTTACGAGCTTCCATCAAGGTTTTAAGCTGCGCTTGTTGCTCTGTAGTCAGAACAGCTTGCATCTGAGTACGAGTCTCGACATGAATTTTTTTCAGGTCTGCTTTTTGAGTGTCACTCAGATTTAGCTTGTCCCATTTTCTACCATGATGATCTTTGTTGGATTGTGTAGGTACAGGCTGATTAGAACCGTTAGCTTGAGCTTTGACTAGAAAAGGAGTAGCGACAACGGACAGAGAAATTACTCCAGCTAACAGCGGCATCAGTTTAATTTTCATTGTGGCTTGGTTGTGAGTTTTTTTGCTTTCGATGCCCTCATCATAAGAATTCCCACTCAAGAACCACATGAGTAAAAAGTCACCAATCCAACCATGACTTTAGTCATAGTTAAATGGCTGTACATTATAGTGAGGGCGGAGCATCAACTGAAGTCCGGCTATTCCAGTGGTAAAACCCCAGCGCTGGTAAAAAGGCACCATTTCCGGTAAACAGAACAAGCCCAAATATTCCACTGATTGCAATTGAGGATGATTAATAACTGAGTCTAATAACAGTTTCCCTAGACCTTGGTTTCTGTGAGTTTGTTTGATAATGACATCAAAAATTACGGCTCGGTAAACAAAATCTGTGAAGATACGAACAAAACCGATTAAATGCTCATTATCATCTACAAATCCGATAATATATAGAATCGCTTCTGAAGTGTGTTAGGGGTTTAGGGATAGACAGATGCGAAATTTACTACCACAAAAGGTGCTAATTGCAATATTAATGACTGGAATCTGTCTGACACTTGTGTCGCTGTTTTATTTGCAGCCAAGGACTTGTAATCGTTTCTGCTTGGAGGAACCCTGCGCCTTAAATACTTGCAAACCGGGTCAACAAACAGCAGGCTTTCCATTCCCATTTGTACACGACGACCCATCTCAAGTCGGTTCTTCCCCTATTTCTGCTTGGGGTAGAATTGACATTCAAGACTTCCTATTTCCAGACATAAAAGCATTCTGCTTTAATGTTTTGTTTTATAGCACCGTCGTACTGATTATTTTTGTTTTGGTTAGACTGGCAGTTGGCGCTCAGTAATTCAGGGAAAACCCCAATCAGAATTCTAAATTTTCGAGCCGTCCCTGTGATCGGGCCACGGGCGATCGCAGGGACGGCTCCCTAACTCCCACGAAAATCGCCTCTACCAGTTTTCAGGATGTATATATCCGAAGCTTCCAGCATTTTAGTGACATCTTGCTTGGTGCGATTTTTGCTCCAAACTTCATTTTGATACAAGTCAGTTAACTCATAAATTTGCGATTCAGTCAGTTCTGAAACAACGCGATAGTTATTCATTGCTGTTGGTTAAAATTAATAACTTAGTAACATAATTATTCCGGCAAATAATGTGTTATTCAACAAACAACAGTTTTCATGCCCAAAGGGCTGTACAACCAACAACCAATTATCCATTACCCGCAAGTTTTGCCACCATACTAACCAAATCATTTGGCTCAAAAGGCTTAGCTAAATGAAGCTGAAAACCAGCCTCTAGAGCTAAATTGCGGTCTAAGTCCCTAGCATAAGCTGTCAGAGCGAGTGCTTTAATACATTCTCCTCGCTCTGCTTTTAGTTTCCGTACTTGACGAATGAAAGCATAGCCATCCATATTAGGCATACCAATATCACTCACCAAAACATCTACCCTCGAATGTGAAAGCAAGTGTAATGCTTCGTAACCTGAAGCAGCGGCTGTCACTTGTGCTCCACTTTCTGTAAGTATAGTAACGAGCAAATCTCTCGCATCGGCTTCATCATCAACAATTAGTATCCGCAAGCCGTACAGCGCAAGGCCATACTCTTCTTGCAAAACTGTACTGACAATTGTTGACTCAACCGACGACCCAGAGGTAGATTCAGGCTGTCCAGTCCAGATGGGCAATTGCACTGTAAAAGTCGCCCCCATTCCCTCACCCGGACTGGAAACTTGGATAGTACCACCGTGAAGTTCTACCAAATGGCGGACAATAGCCAGACCTAATCCTAGTCCGCCATATGACCTGGTAGTGCTGCTATTTTCTTGGCGAAAGCGCTCAAACACGTGGGGCAAAAATTCGGGAGCAATCCCCTTACCAGTATCGCTTACTTGAATTTGAACGTAACGAGATGGGGCACTGGGTAACGAGGATTGGTCTTCCCTTCGTCTCCCCGTCTCCCCGTCTCCCCGTCCCCGCATCTCCACCTCCCCAGTCTCCAGTCTCACTTCCACTCGGCCACCGTTAGGCGTAAACTTGAGCGCGTTAGATAGCAAATTCCAAATTACCTGCTGCAAACGATTGACATCGCCCCAAATTCGTGGTAATGAAGAATCGAGAAAGCACTCAAGTTGAATAGTCTTGGCCAGAGCCGCTGGGCGTACCACCTCAATAGCTGCTTCAATAACTGAAATTAGTTCACAGGCACGGGGCTGGATGTGGAGTTTGCCCGTAATAATGCGTGAGACATCAAGTATATCGTCTATCAGCGTTGCCAGAGACTTGGTATTGCGGTTGATAGTCTCAACAGCACGAAGCGTCTTTTCTTGATCAAACTTACGAGTTAGCAGCAACTGCGACCATCCCATCATCGCATTCAGAGGCGTGCGTAACTCGTGAGAGAGGGTTGCCAGAAATTCATCCTTAGTGCGGTTAGCCGCTTCTGCGTCAGATCTTGCTTGTCGTTCGGCCGCTTGAGCTGCAGCACGTTCAATAGCCTGGGCGCACTGCTGCGCAAGAGCTTGCATGAAAGCGCTTTCTTCCAAGCTAAAGGAACGTGGGTTAACAAAGCTCAATCCCATCGCTCCCAAGGTGCGTCCCTCCACAATTAGTGGAATGGCAGCCCAGGCCTTATGCTTGCTATTAGCGTAGTTGGTGACGAGGTTTGGGTAGAGTTGGGTCCGGGACTCCAGCGATTCCAGCAGGATAGGCTTTTTCGTCCTGACTGCATCTGTAATTGGTGTAGAACTCGTGAGGGGGAAACTACTCCACTTATCTAAAACTTCCTGGGGATAGCCGCAAGCACTGACTAACTCTAGCGTTTTTTTGTCGTGCAAAAACAACACAATAAAGCCAGCATCTGCGTCTAAAACAGCCAATCCTTGATTGACAACAACCTCAGCTACTTGTGCGCTCGTAAGCGCTTCACCCAAAGCCGCAGTAATCGCTTGCAAACTGGCGTTGCGTTCTGCAGTCCGTTCCGCAATTTGTTGCGCTTCCGTAGCTTTGCGGTAGAGCCTCGCGTTATCAACAGCTAAGGCCGCACGCTGAGCTAAATCTTCCACAAGAGTCAGCGTCGATTTAGTATAGCGACGCCCCGACTCGGCTGTAACCAAGGTAATTGCCCCCAAGATCCGCCCACGAGCAAGCAGAGGCACAATTATGCAGGAATTTAAGCCTAGCTCTGGGATGATTCGCAAATGCTCTCTGTCTTGAGCGAAGGCGATTACGTCAGACTCAGTAATCTCGGTGACCAGCATCGACTTACCACTATGCAAAACACGCACTAAACTCGTAGAGCTATGAAGATTTTCTGGATAGCGCTGAGCTAGCTCCCATCCCAATTCTACTTTTGCTGGATCTAAATGGGCGATCGCCACCCGACGAATTTCTTGGTCTTCACCGACAAGATCTACAGCACACCAGTCAGCAATATAGGGTACGGCCAGCTCCACCACACCAGAAAGCATGGTTTCATAGTCGAGGGAGGAAGCCAAGACTGTACTTGCTTGGGCTAAAAATGCAGATTTTAGTGCTTGGGCCTCAGCCTCAACGCGAGCCACCTGCTCACCAAATAGCTGCGCTCTCTCTTTTTCAGCTCGCTTGCGATCGCTGATATCTCGATGGATACCCAGGAAACATACAGGGTTGCCTTGGCGATCGTAAACTGTTTTAGCCGTTGTCTCGATGGGGACTTCTGATCCATCTTTCTTAACGCAGATAATTTCTCCGCAAAATGTCCCGGTTTCCTGAATTTTTTTGATAATTCTGGCACTGGCTATTGCTTTTATGTCCGCTCTATGAATGAAATTAGCTGGCTGGCCGATCGCTTCATTAGCCGTGTAGCCAAAAATCTGTTCAGCCTTTCCCATCCATTTTTGGATATTTCCCTGCAAATCAGTCAGCAAGACAGCATCTGGCATTTGCTTCAAGACTTCATCAGAAAGACGCAGTGCTGATAAAGCCAGTTTGCGATCGGTAATATCTTGAATTACAGCTACTAAGTAATTAACCGACCCATCAATCCTACGAACGCAGCGAACCGAGATGCTAGCATAAATCACTAGACCGTTTTTGCGAATGAACCGCTTGTCTAGTGAATAGCCATCGCTAGTTCCGGCTAAAATTTGGTTGAACTGCTCTAAGTCAGTCTCCAAATCTTCCGAGTAAGTTAACTCGGCCCAAGTCATTTGCTTCAATTCATGCTTGTCATACCCAAAGATCTCGCACAACTTGTCATTAACTTCGATCCACTCCTTTTCTGGTGAGGTAATGGCAATACCGATCAGAGGTAATTCAAAGTAGCTTCGTAGGGTAGATTCACTTTGTCTGAGAGATTCCTCCACCCTTTGACGTTCCGCGATTTGTTGTGTTAAAGATGCATTGGCTTTTGCTAACTGAGTAGTTCGTTCTTCCACTCGTCTTTCCAACTCTGAGGCCAGTTTTCGCAGTTCCGAGGAGGCCAGTTTGCGCTCAACACGCTCCAAAGCTTCCCGCAAAGCACGCTTGATTGATGGTACAAGTCGCCAAAGACGTTGCTTGAGTACATAGTCTGTGGCACCGCTTTTTAGGGCTTCGATCGCCAATTCTTCACCTTGAGACGCCGATACGAAGATAAACGGCACTTCCGGACAAGTTTTTTGTGCTATTTTTAAGGCTGAAATTCCATCGACGCCAGGACGTGAGTAATCTGAGAGAATCACGCCAAAGCAGGATTTTTCTAAGGCTCTCACGAAGTCGGCGCTTGTCTCTACTCGCACCAACTCGCAGTCAATCCCTCCATCGGTTAAATTCACCTGGATAAGTTCTGCATCTAGCAGGTTGTCTTCGAGCAGGAGGATGCGCAGCATTTCTGGTGGCTTTTCCTCCTAGCTTACTAGCTGTTGCACCCAGACGCTAGAAAGCCAGAAGGAGCTAATTATGCCTTCTCTCCAATTTAATGGTCAGAATTAGGAAAAAGGCAGAATTTTTAGCTATTAACCATTACTCATTACCCATTACCAATCCTTACCTACAGCTACAACCTTTTAAGTAACTTAAACTGCATTATTTTAATCTTCTTAACAATTCTTTACAAATCCCAGGTAACTTAATTGCTATCGTTTACGACAAGTTTTGCTAAGTAGCAGAGGCTTAACGTAATGACACAAAGCGGATTTTTTTGTAATATCATCCTAGAGAGGGATGACAAATCGTTTCAGGAAGTTTGTTCAAGCATGATTAATGAGACTCTGACTGCTCAACTAGATAAGCGAGTAATTAGCTTATGGCTCGAATCCTTAGACAACTTACATAAGGAAGCACTCAAGCCCTGCGAACTCGTACTAGAAACCTACAAAGTCAAAAATAGCTTGGGAATCTTGTTACAATACCGTACTTTCAGAATTGAATGCTTTAGCGAAGCCTTACGCAATGCCTTAATGATTGGCTATCGCTACTATGCGATCAAAGCCTATGAGTTGGGATTTGATCTGTGTTTTAGTGTAAATGGCGAATGGTCAGTAGCTTACAATGGTGCGGCTTTAGCCAAAAAACCATCACAAGACAACGACTAACCCGTATAATTAATCACTAATCAGCAGATAAACAGCCCAAATCGCCATTGCTCGTAGGTAGTGACTAGCGCGGAAAGTCCCCACCGCCGTGATCGCTTCCGGTGTTCGGAATTGTAGTCCATTTTCATAAACTTTCCCTACTACTGCCTCTGTTAATTCAAAAGCTTGCTCCTTCATACCCAATTGGAGAAGAAAAGCTGCGACACCAAAATTTATACCAGTCCAGACTTCTAGCGGATGAGTAGCATCAGGATTTGCCGGTGTTCCATCCAGTCTAACTCCATTTGCGGCCCCTAACTGACCATCGTGAAACTTTAAAAAGCAGGAATCGTACACAGTTGCCAGAGCTGACCGAACGCATTCTTCTGGTACAATATCAGGCAAATTCAGTAACTTGGCATAAAACTGACCACACAACTGGTCTGTCATGACAATATCTGAATTACTCTCACTATCCAGCCGATAATATTTACCGTTCCAGAGTTTTTCTTGATAAATTGGTAAGCCTTGTTCTAACCATTGGCGATACAGTTCAATCGTTGTTTGGATGGACTCTGGTAAGGGTGCTTTTACTAATGGGAATGTTGGTGGAGATTGAGAAGAGAGAATTTCACCAATAGCGATCGCCGCTTCTAGCGCAGCCAACCATAAACCGCCACAATAGGCACTAACACCTTTAAGCTGCCAATCATCAAAAGTCTGATCCGGTGCCCCAGAATTTTCGGGAATTGAGTCACCGTCCTTGTCAAAAGTCTTTAAATAAGCCAGCGTTTTGACAATTGCAGGCCAACATTCCCACAAAAATTCAAGATCATTACTACCAGTCAGCACAAAATCCCGATATACCTGCAAAACAAAATCACAAGGTAAATCCTTCCACTGGTTACAATCCTGGTAACTGGTGTAATTCGTCTTCTCCCAGGGATACTCATTCGGTGCACCGAGGTCGTGAGGCGTTGCATCTGCTATTTTACGGATAGCCTTGGCTTGGTTGTAACCAATAATGCGACTGGTATCATCACTCGTAGGAATAGCACGTGCAAATGCTTCCAACACAGCTTTATCTAGCCTTGGCCAAAGCATCAAGAGAGCAAAAGAACCATAAAGCCGGACATCTAAGCTTTCGTACCAACGGTAATCTAAGCATTCCAAAACGCCAAACTGACCGATCGGATCGCGATCGTCAGCCGCACTCCAGATTGTACCGCCATCAGCCAGCAAGTATAGTTCATTAAACAGCGCCATTTTGAACCAATTGGGCAAATCCTGGCGATTGAGGAGAGGATTTTGCCAAGACTGAATTTTTTCTTGCCAAAGTTCGCTGTGTTTAAGAGCAGTTCTGACAATTGACCAAGCATTGTTACCTGTGCGTCCGAAAAAATCTGTATAGCGTCGGAAATAATTGATTCCTGGGGAAAATTCAGTTACAGGGAAATCCCAAGCCAGGATAAAAGGAATTTTGCGGGTTTTACCTGGACGAATAGTAAAACGAAGGGCGATCGCCGCTGCAATTTGTTCTCCCGGTGCCGCTGGTGTTTCATCTTGAACATCTGCCAAACTACCATCAGTAGCGAAAGTTTTCCAAACTTGGGCACCATTTCCAGCAGGATTCCAGCGATTGTGATAGAACACTTCCATACTGGGATTCGTCACAGTCGCCAAACACAACTGTCCTTCACCCTCCTGAATTTCGTCATGTAGACGAACCCGGTCTAGCAAACAACCGACACGGAAATTATCAACAATCCACTGATTCAAGCTACCAGTGCTATCTCCCCAACGGGGTTGGTACTCATAAACAGGACTTCCATCATCCCGTACCTGTACTTCTGGATTCTTAATCGCATTAGTAAACCAACCCACCATATTTTGCCAGGTGAGCATAATGCTAAGAGTAATCGGTTTGTCAGTGGGGTTGTGTGCCGTCCACTCAAAAACCGCTACTGGGTAACTAGATTCTTGGTAACATTGCGCCCAGACAGGGGAAAATTGTTCACAAGTCAATTCTGTTTGAAAGACATTTTCATAGACAAACCAGCTACGGGGATAAAGTGCGTGGTAAGTCCCTGTATTGGGGGTGGAAGAGGGGGAAGAACCTGGTTCATTTCCTCCAGAAGGATACCATTGCCAACTGCTGAGGGTTCCATCTTCCGGAGGTTGGGTACACAAAGCGTAAGCTTGCGCTGGCGAATTTTCTGCTTGCTCAAATATACTAAATTGACAAGCTGGGAGGCTTTTGAAAGTATGTTCTCCCCCATCAAGATGCCATAAATTGAAGTCTCCCCGCGAAGAACGACCGATACAACCCGCACCAAAACCACCAAGAGGCATTCCGTGCCAAGGGCCATCATCTAGATTACTTGAGTAGCGGACGGTGTAGGGTTTGTCCCAACCAAGTCCGATGGGACGCTTCCAGGTAGATTCAGGGATTTTTGGACGCGGGGAAGGATAGATCATGAAATTGATTTTACCTGAATGTCGGCAGAAGGCTCCCTTGATAGCTTTTCGCAAGGCATCAAGGATTGTCAAGCCCAACAAAACCTCTCTAGTACCCTGTCACAGTCAAGATATTGCGGCTAAAATACTTGCAAGCTGTTATTTTTGAGAATCAATATGGAACCTGAAATTGTAACCACCGAATATACAAGTAATACAGGGGAAACCCAGCAGCAAACAACTATGATCCAAAGAGAAGCAACCTCTACACAATCTTTTGGAGAGCAAGTCCTACTGTTCGGGTATCGCACATCTAAGCTTGTGGACGAGTTACCCCGTTCCTTCACCTACTTTTTCGAGGCTTACAAGCAACTTTTCGTGACTGTTGTTTTGATGGTGGTAGCCTTGATTGCTTTCAAACTGCTGTTGACTGTGTTGGGTGCTATTAATGATTTGCCCTTATTAGCGCCAACCTTTAGGCTAATTGGATTAGTTTACTCAACTTGGTTCACTTACCGCTATGTCATCGGTGCTGTTAACCGCCAAGAATTAGGCGAAACATTTCAAAGCATGAAAGAGTACGTTTTGGGTAAAGCGACGCCAAGTAATTAAACAACGAATGTTAACCCTATCGTCTCGTATGCAAGCGGTGCAGTCACCGCTGATTCCGATCATTGGGGAATTAATTCGCAGCAATCCTGGAACGATTTCTTTGGGACAGGGTGTTGTTTACTATGACCCACCACCAAAGGCGATCGCGCTTTTGCCTGAGTTTCTTGCTGATCCAGAGAATCACAAATACAAACTTGTACAGGGAATTGCACCACTCTTGGCGGCAATTGAGACAAAACTGCAAGCAGATAACGGTATAGAAATTAAGCAAAAAAACTCTATAGTTGTCACAGCCGGTAGCAATATGGGGTTTATGAATGCCATTCTTGCTATTACTAATCCTGGCGATGAAATTATCATCCAGACGCCTTATTATTTCAACCATGAAATGGCGATTATGATGGCTAGTTGTCGCCCGGTTTTAGTCGCAACCAATAGTAATTATCAGCTACAACCTCAAGCGATCGCCCAAGCAATTACCGACAAAACGCGAGCGGTTGTGACAATTTCTCCTAATAATCCTACAGGGGTTGTGTATTCAAAAGAGACGTTACTTGAAGTTAATCAAATTTGTCGTGCTCGCGGGATTTATCACATCAGTGATGAAGCCTATGAATACTTTACCTATAACGGAGTGAAGCACGTTTCGCCAGGAAGTTTCCCTGAAAGTAGCGAACACACAATTTCACTTTTTAGCCTCTCCAAAGCCTATGGTTTTGCCAGTTGGCGGATTGGGTATATGGTGATTCCAGAACACCTTTTGGACTCGGTTAAGAAGGTTCAGGATACGATTTTGATTTGTCCGCCAGTCATCTCCCAATATGCGGCTTTAGGGGCTTTGCAGGTGGGATTTGAGTATTGTAAGGAACATATTGGGGCGATCGCTGTGGTGCGACAGTTGATGCTGAATGCCTTGCAGCGGCTAGAAGGTTTATGTACAATTGCTGCTGCGGATGGTGCTTTCTATTTTTTCCTGAAGGTTGATACTAAGCTGAATGCTTTTGATTTAGTAGAACAATTGATTAAGGAACATCGAGTAGCAGTGATGCCCGGTACTACATTTGGTATGGAGGATGGGTGTTATTTGCGGGTTGCTTACGGTGCCTTACAAAAAGATACAGCTACAGAGGGTGTAGAAAGATTAGTGCGGGGACTGCAAACAATTTTGGCTGGTGAAAATTAGACAACTGTGGAGGTAGGAATTGCCTCTTATTCTTGACCCGGATCAGACTGAGGTGGATGCCAACCTGCTGCTACCCAAAAACGACGAGCAATTTGAATAGAAGGCTCATCGCGACGTTCATCATTGATGTCAAAGCGATAGCAAGTCGCTCTACCTGTAGGGGTTGTGCCTAAAATTTTCGTACCGTCTTTTGTCCAGATAAAATGGTCAGACCACTTTTGTTGACGGGGGTTAAATAGGGGAATTTCTTTTTGAGTTTGGGGGTCAATTCCCGATGTAAAGTTATAGTGACGCTCGTTACAGCGATGACAAGCTAAGGCAGGTTATCCGGTTCGTCTGACCCTCCCAGAGACTGGGGCCTGATGTGGTCAATGGTGAAACGGTCTGGACTCAGGTATTCGGGGGAGTGACAGTATTCACAGAGATATCTGGCTCGTTGTCGTACAAGTCTTCGAGTTGCGTTGGGCACCATTTACTTTTGGCTGCAAGTTGAGCGTTAATTAAGGTAAAAATCCGCTCTAATTCTGATATTCCCGCGTATTCAGCTTCTTCTTCAGGAGTGAGTATATCAGCTTTTTTCTTCTCTAAAAGTTCTTCAAAGCGAGATTGTAGCTCCGAGGTGAACCTGAAGAGGTAAATGTTACCGAATTCGCTCATTCTAATGCCAGAGGACATTAGAGTTGAGGGTTGAACCATTAGTTGAGGAGTCATTGGGCCTAGTGAAGTGTCAATTGCTCTTGATCCTATTTTGTCAGGTGTCTATTGGGCTACTACCAGAGAAGATTGCACCTCTTGCGGCTGGGTAGGGGTAAGTGCGATTGCCTTCGGCAGTGTTTTGATAATCGACAGTTAACTGCTTTAAAAGATGATTGATATAGTTTCTTGTAGCTTCAGGATTTTGAGTTATGCGCGTTGCTTCAGTCATCATCTACTCACATCATAACTCAGCACACAAGCTTTGAATGTAAGCAATAACTTCATCTTTAGTAATAATGCAATCAATCGGTACGCGCCAGGATGGATACATATATTCATCTTGACCTGTCAAACGGCTTTTTCTCTCATCTCTTACTTTTCCATATCTATCTGGAAAAATATGCCATTTAGTGCTTAAACGCTTCGGTGTTATTGCTCCCCAACTCACGTTAGTACTATTACAAAGCCAAATAATTACTGATGGTGGATTAACCCACTGTTTACTTTCTACTTCACCACACAAGTATCCTTGAAAATTACCTGGAGGGTTTTTAGGATCTACGATTTTGTTTCCTACGCTCTTTACAGAAATCCAAAATATTTTTTTACCTGAACTATCGTATACGGGTATATCTTCGTCAGTATTGAATTGGGTTAAAATTGATTGTCCTGCATTGATTCCTCTTTTAAGTAGACCTCTATAAACTTTTGCTACAGCCTCGTCTCCTTCCTTGAGGAATTTATTCCAGTTCATGTAATTTTGAAATTTTACTGTTGTTACCAATCATCTGAGTATAGTATTTCTGTGTTTTGCCATTCAGGTTTTTGTCCTTGTAATTCTGCTATTTTTGTTAGGGCTTGATTGCATTGTCCCGCAATTTCTGGATATTTATTTGCTGTCCAACCTAAAGGTGTAACTACGGATGGATCGGTAATGTCAAAACCTGCTTCCATTAATGCTGTGGTTTCCCGTATAGCTTGAGCTAGTATTTTAGCTAAAGTCTTTCTCTTGAAAGCTAAATCAACATTATCATACTCATATCCTGACTCATCATTCAATTGGTGAGCAATACTATTAATCAATTTATCTAGAAAATCATTATTCTCTATGTATTGATTGCTTTGTAATTGTTTATCTGTAGTCACTTGCTGCAAACCTTTTATAAAGATTTTAACTACTACTATGTTTAACACATTCAGCAACAACTCTCGCTCCGCATCGAGCAACACAGCAAACGGAATGTACGAAGACAAAGCACGCGATTCTATAGCAGTCGTCACAAAGGTTAGGACAATGCTGAGTACTCAAAGCCATATTACTACAGTGTTTTTACTGGGCACGGGCTAACACCCCGCTACGCTAACAGCACTGGGCACTTTGCTATAAGTTTTGGTAGGAGCGCAGATATTCAAGAACCAGCAAGCGCAAATAATCCAGCATCTGAATATAAGCTTTCATGTATAGGTAGTCTGCATCGGTTGTGAAGTAAAATTGAGCGATCGCGGGAATATCAAAGACTCGCATCGTTTGCAAACGCTCCATTGCCTCTTGTTGATTTTCAATCCAACCTCGTGCTTGAAGTTGGCTAGGCATAGCCTCGGATATCTGAAGTTAGCAGTTCGATTTCCTCTAAGAGCGTAAATTCTTCCTCAGAAGCTGGAGATAGAGAAGTAATTTCTTTTCGTTCTTGTTTAGTGTTTTGATAATCGACATTTAACTGCTTTAAAAGATGATTGATATAGTTTCTTTTAACTTCAGGATTTTGAGTTAAGTGCGTTGCTTCAGTCATCATTAACTCCATAAGTTACTATTTTTTCAACGCCCAATCTGTCTGGTCGTACAATTATATATTCATTTCCTTTCCGGTAGACTACTGAACCATCCCGACGATATCCAGTTTTTGGGACTCGTATTGCTCCTTTCTTTTTGAAGTTGTGGGCTTTTCGTAGATATCTCAATGGGTCGAATTCTTTTCTTGAAGCATGGTCTAAAATGCTCTGAGCTACGCTGATATAGGTAGAGGCATCCCATTCAACTATGTACTGCTCTATCTCAGCAACTTCTGTCTCGGTGTATCCTTCACATAGTTGGGCTAAAAATGGCTCGACAAGAGATTCATCCGGCATTAATTTTTAACTACAGTCCGTTCATCGCAAAATTTAGCCAGGTAAATTGCTTCCCGCTCTACTAAAATCTGGTGCAGGAGTTTTTATCTCATAAGAATTTAATTTATTATTTAGTTCTCGGATGCGACGGGAAAGTAGACGAATAATATTAATAGCAATACCTGGAGTCTCATCAATCGCATCATAAAGCTGTAACTGTGTCAATACCAGACATTCACAGGTTTCCAGAGTTGTGACTGAAGCTGAACGAGGTTCAGCATCAAACAAGGACATTTCGCCAAAAGTTGCGCCCTGTTTGAGTTGTGCTAAATCCCGATCGCCAATATGAACTCGTACTAAACCAGAGACGACAATATAAAGCGATCGCCCTTCTTGTCCTTGAGTGACAATGGTGTGGTTGGTAGGGAAAGATAGCTCATCCATGACTGAAGCTAGCCTTACCAGAAAATCGTCCCGCAATTCTTGGAAAATCGGGACAGCCCTGACAAATAATAGACGCTCAACGCTGGTTAACATCAGTTAGCCGTTAGCTGCTAGCTATTCGCTCTTTGTGAGTTTAGGAAGCTTTTAGTTTACCGTACCTCGCAGGCTTCAGGAGAGAAGCGGTGAAAGATTAACCCACACTGCCTAACTCTTCTATCATCTGCTGAGCTTGGGAAGCAACTAAACGGTCTGCATCATTCTTAAGTATCGGCAACAATTCGATACAAGAACGGGGAGAGGCTGCTTTGAGATAAGCAAAAACGGCTTCTCGGACAAAACCCGTAGGATGACGGAGACACACTAGGGTTGCTTCTGGTGTCAGACTGCATGGCGCTGTCCTTGCCAAATGAAAACAACAGGCTAAAAGCCAGTCTGGCAGAAAATGTCGCAATGAGATCAACCTGCGTAGGCGATCGCTGGGACTCATCGGTTGATATGGCACCAGATCCACCAAACAACCAAGTTTTTCTGCAGTGGTACGTCGGTCTAAAATTCCCATAAACTCTTGTTTTTGAGGAATATCGAGAGTATTGTCCAATATTTCCAACCCTAGAGCAATATTTGAACGCGACTCGGAATCCAGATTAAAGGCTGCTGCTTGAATTGCAGTAGAGGGATACAGGAACTTCATCAGCAAAAAACAGCGTTCCAGTACATCAGTTTGTGTGTCTTGTAGCGATCGCCTTAGCAAATCGGCCTCTAGTCCAGAAATTCTTTCAGCACTCAAATCGAGAAGTGCTGCATAAATCTGACCCAAAAACAGTAATTCTTGCTCAATTAAAGTTTCTACACCACTACGGCCAAGACGTTCTAATACCTCTTCAATCCCCAATTCATCTGGTATCTTCAACAAAATACGCAGAATATTGCGTCGTGTCGTCCCCCAACTGGTCAGCAACTGTTCCACAAGCTGATTAAGGGCTTCTTTCGTACCAATTTCACCCAAAGCCATCCAAGCTTGTAGTCTCACCAAATCTGGTTTATGGACATCTTCCGCCAATTCCATCAGCAGAGCGATCGCTTCATCTCCCAGACGTACCAAAGCCATACGAGCAGCTTCGCGGGTAGATTTGTAATAAAGTCCCCGTACCAAAGAGGAATAATACTCCTCCAAGTGTGTTGCAGCAATCACATCCAACAAAGCACAACGTACCCGCAAAGATTCATCCTGCAAAAGATTGGGAACATAAAGTCTCAACGCTTGCAAATACTCAGCTTCTCCTAGTGCTCGCGTAGCCATTACCCGTTCTCGTTCCCGTTTTGAGGTAAGCATACGTCTGAGAGCGTTGGTTGCTTCTACCTTCTCTGCGGCTGTTCCTCGGCGTAAAATTATCGCTGCGGCTGTGGATCTTACTGTTGGGTCAACACCAGAATGTAGATAAGGTTTAATGGTTTGAATATCCATTTCTGGCTGAGTTAACCAAACATAGCGCAAGGCTAAAGCTAGGACTTCTGGGGGTGGTGTTTGTTCGATCAGTAATTGCACATCTTTGAGATAAGTAAGGCTGGGATATTCCAACATTGCTTCCAGACTCTGAATCTGCAAAGCTGGCGATAACCGAGGTAACAAGGGGCCGAGTACTTCACCAACAGATTCTGGCTCAATCTGGTATAAAAGTTGGATGCAAGAGCGTTTATCAGCTTCAGTTCCTGGTTGTTCCAGTGCTTCTACTACTGCTCGTTTGAAGGCCCGCAAGTCTACATCAGCAAAACCCAAACGTCCTTGTTCTGCACTTTTCACCAACAAGCTGACATAGCTGGAACGCAGTAACCAACCAGCCAAAAGCCAGATACCGGAAAAAATCACGATTGCAAAGATAAATATGCGACTTTGCCAGTGCAGCAAAGTTTCTTCAGTCTGTCCTGGAAATGCCCAATGGGTCAATTCAATTGTTAGCAAGATAGCAGCACCTGTGAAACCAACTGTCACTGGTTCAGCTATTGCTTGTACGGAAGTTTGTAGGGAATTGCGAATTTTTTCAGGTAGGGGTTGGAAGAGTACGGGTTTAATACCAGCGATTAGGGTATAGCGAAAGATCTCGTCAATGAACCTGATTAAGATCAGTCCGACAAAAAGCCCTGTAATCCATTCTGGTAAAGCGCCACCACTAAATCCCAAGAAAAAGTTGAGAAAGCCTGTCAGTGTGAGTAAGCCTAAAATTACTAAAGAAGCCGGTAACAACATGGCGGCGACAAAAACGCCCAATTTATCAATTGCACGGCTGGAAATGAACAATTGGCTAGTTAGTTCAAATACCCCGACAATACCGCTGAATAAGCCAAGGAAACCTGCAATCGATGAGCTATCTAGCTTTTCTTCTAGTTGACTGAGATATTGGAATTCTACTAGGAGATAGAGCACTTCTCCTAGGATAAAAAAGGCAAATAAAGGGATGATGTAACGTTGTAGGGTTCCTGTGGTGCGACGAACGGCAAATTCAGAATCGGCGCCTTCCCACTGTCGGGAGGTTGGTAAGTCGGGAAATGCTTGGCTGTAGCGTTCGCTTAGATAAAATAATATTCCGGCTCCTACCAGCATGGCGAAAGAAGCGAGCACAATGATGTTATTGAGTCCGACGACTCGCAATAACAAAGGTAAGGAGAAACCTGCGATTATTTCGGCTACTAATAGTCCGCTGGAAATTAGGGGATAAGTGCGTTTAATTTCTCGGATGTTGAATAGTTGATTAGCCGCTACCTGAGAGTTGAGGTCGTTGAGTACTTCAATACCATCTGTCCACAGTCGTAACAAAAACACAGTAACTAAAGCAATCAGCCCGTCGAAGTAATTGACTCCCAAGCTAAAACGGAGTAGTAACGGTGGTAAAGCTGCAAGTAAGGCGATCGCAAACAAGACGCTGCGCATCGGCAAAGTTTTTTGCATCCAGGAATACACCACTCCTAACCCGGAACACATCAGCGCACTAGCGATGTAAATCCAAGGTAAGGTTTTGGCGGTGTATTTGTCTAAAAATAGTGCTACTGCACTGGTTTCAAACCAAAGCCAGCCAATTGAGGTAGCGGTGTAGAAGGCGAACATCAGCAATGTTCGTTCAGCTTCTTCCGGGCGCAGATTTACCCACTGTAAAATTTTCCGTAGCCAGTTCCCCTGACTTTGAGCGCGAGGAAGCAGTTTCATGCGGTTTCTATTCCTTAGTCAGCGCATCCTTGGAAAAGCGGAAACGCCTGTCATTAGGTAGGACAGGCGTCGCAGCAGTCAATAGTCATTAGTACCTTAATTCCTGACTAATAACTATTGACTAATGACTGATTTTTATTTCTTGGGAGAGAGCAACATCATCATGTTGCGTCCTTCTCGCTTCGGCGCTTGCTGCACCTCAGCTACCTCTTCCAAGTCCGTTGCCATACGCTTGAGTAAATCCTCAGCTAAGTCACTGTGTTGGATTTCTCGCCCTCGGAAGGTGATTGTCGCTTTGACTTTATCACCATCTTTCAGAAAGCGCACCGCTTGATTGACCCGCACTTGGTAGTCATGGTCTTCAATTTTGTAGCGCATCTTCACTTCTTTGACATCGGCTGTGCGTGTTTTCTTTTTCTGTTCGCGAACTTTCTTTTCTAGTTCAAATTTATATTTGCCGTAGTCCATGATGCGACACACAGGCGGATCTGCCTTGTCACTAACCAAGACGAGATCCAACTCTTTTTCCTCAGCGATGCGCAAAGCTTCTTGAGGCGTGATTATCCCCAACTGTGCACCATCGGTATCGATGACTCGAATTTTGGGAAAGCGGATTCTTTCGTTAATTTGGGGGAGATCGCGTTGGCGTCTTTTATCAATCACAGGCGTTTGATTAGTTTGTAAAATGGTGGGTTGATTGCAAGTAGGCTTAGTGTACACTGGCCATTTTACTTAGTCTTATTAGTTTCTGGATATCTTGTTAATGTATCTTCCAACTATGACTGTGGCTAGATTGGAACTACAATGGCTGTGAGAGAGTCATACCAAGACACACAGGACTCGGACAATTCTTAAAATAGAAGAGAGTTTGTAAACGTTTCTAAAGTTGAGGCTTTTTGTGACAACATCTGTGCACTGGCAGCAACGGGTTGGTAGTCAACGGGATTGGGTATGGCGAGGCTGGCAGACCCGCTATACTTATTTTCGCGCACCACAAACAAATCAAGAGCCGACAACGCCAGTAATGCTGTTACATGGCTTTGGAGCCTCAATTGGTCATTGGCGTCACAATCTGGAAGTTATCGGCGAGCATCACACGGTTTACGCTCTGGATATGTTGGGGTTTGGGGCTTCCCGTAAGGCTGCTGTTGACTACAAGATTGACCTCTGGGTGGCTCAAGTATACGAGTTTTGGCAAACCTTCATCCGTAAGCCGATGGTTTTGGTGGGGAACTCTATTGGTTCGTTGGTTTGTCTAGCAGCAGCGGCGGCCCATCCAGAGATGGTACAGGGGATTGCTATGATTAATCTGCCGGATTTTTCCCTGGAAGAGGAGATGATTCCTGGCTGGCTGCGACCTGTGGTTGCAAGTATTAAAAGTCTGGTGGCTTCACCAGTGGTTCTGAAAAGCCTTTTTTATGTGGTACGTCGTCCGACCGTATTGCAAAAGTGGGCAGGACGTGCTTATGCTAATCCTGCGGCTGTTAGTGCTGAATTGCTGGAAATTCTTGCTTTACCCTCACAAGACCGAGGTGCGGCGGCTACTTTTAGCGCTTTGTTTAAGGCGATGACTTCTTCTGAATTTGGCCCCCGTGTCAAAACTATTTTACCTACTTTAGATATTCCTCTGCTGTTGATGTGGGGTCGTGAAGATCGGATGATTCCCCCGATGTTAGCGGCTCAATTTGCGGCACTTAATCCTAATATCAAGTTGGTTGAAATAGATGATGCTGGTCACTGTCCCCACGATGAATGTCCAGAATTAGTAAATCAGGTTTTATTGGATTGGCTGGCTACTGAATGTACAGAGAAAAAAGACAGTTCTTTCCCCATGTCTCCGTCTCCTCAAATCTTTTAAGAATCCCTTCTCTTTCCAAGAGAGGAGTAATATCGAATCCGTTTGCATTGGAATATATGTTTTTTTAACGCAGAGAGCGCAGAGGAAAACGCAGAGGGACGCAGAGGTTTTTGATTAATTTCGATGCCAACGGATTCGATATCAGTCAACATCAGAAAGTGAAAGTAGTACGAATTACACCTACGGTTGTAGTTTCATTTCTCTTGTCTCCTTCAGGATTGAAGAGAACAAAAGCACCAGGAGTAATACTGATATTGTCCGTAACCTTAAAGCGATAATAAGCCTCCAAATGATAGGGAGTTCCTCTCTGGATAGCAGGATTATCCTTCACACTAGCGGCCCCACTCGCTGCTGTGCGGAAAAGCGGTTGTCCAAAGATAATTCCTGCTGCGTTTCCTTGCTTGAGTAGGTCATTGAAATGTAGACCAACCATCCAACTGGTAAAGTCCGAGGAAGCATTCAAACTACTGGAAGAATCCTTAACAAAAATGTAGGAACCATAGCCACTCAAAGCTATATTTGGTGTCACGCGCCAAGTTGCAGTTGCACCAAGGGAGTTCAGCTTCACGGGAATTCCCAGTCCCACACCTCCGAGAGCATTAGCGTCAGATTTTGCTGAACCAATTCCTAGAATGTTGATTTGGTGGTAGCTGTTGGCGTAATTCAAAGCAATGTCGATCGCTTTAGTTGGCTTAACAGTCAGTTGCGCTGCGATAACTGAACTACCACCAAACAAACCAGAGCCCAACGGTGTACCCGAAACTCCTGGTAGAACATCCGCTGCATTACCTGGAATATTGGCATTGACACTAGCATACAAAGCTCTCAGGTCTAGCTTGTCGGAAATACTCCAAATAAAACCACCTGCAGAGGCCAAACCTGTTCCAGAAGTGCCACCGGATACGCGCACTACAGGGTTATAACCAGCAAAGCGGGAAATTGCGTCTTGTCCTTCATTTGCAAAAGGAGTAACTGCAGGAAATGCATCGGAAACTTCAACCGCCGGTCCAACAAACAACGTGACTTTCTTAGCTACGGGGAAGATGTAGAGTAGCTTGTAAATGTTTAAGCTGTTTGCTCCCACATTTGACAAATTCTTGGGGTCAAACCCAGGAAATTGCGGTTCAAAACTCAGTTTGCTCATCCCTGAAGTTAGTGTTGACCCTGGGAACAAAGTTGCTTGGGTGCTACCAGCACCAAAGACGCTACCGCCAAAATTATAAGCTTGCAAGCCTGTAATTAAGGTGTCTTTGCCTGTAAAGCTGGTTTGTAAGTTGAGCCGCACCCGGTCTACCAGGATGATATTAGCGTCTTTGCCGTTAGGAGCGCCGCCAGTGGCACCTACTGCTGACATAATTACCTGACCACTCAATTTAGTTGTGGTCGAGAATTGACGGTCTTCCAGTAAAGCGGTGCGGCTTTCCAGGGTGTTTAATCTTGTACCCAGTTTTGTTAGTTCCGGGCGAAAATCCTCAACCAATCGCTGTATGGTGGCTAAATCTTGTTTGGTTGCAAATCCAGAAACTCTGGTAGCAATGACTTTCTCAATTTGCTGTAAACAAGCATTCAAACCAGCAGCAAATTCATAGCGACTCATGGCTCGGTTCCCCCGGTAGCTACGGTCAGGATACCCTGCAATGCAGCCGTAACGTTCTACAAGACTTCGCAAAGCTTCATAGGCCCAGTCCGATGGTTGAACATCCCTTAGTTGGGTTACGTTGGTAACTTGTTCCATCGGGTCTGATGGCTGAATCTGCTCTAGTTGGGAGATTTGGTTAATTTGTCCGATTGGGTATGTGTTATCAACTTTAGCTGGTTCTATGCTTTGCGCAATCGGCTGTTTGTCAGTGGATTGAACGCTACTCTGCTGGGAAAGGGAAAGGTTGCTAAATCTTTCGTGAAGCGCATCTATCCCGTGGCTAGTAGTGTCTAATTTTTGGGTGTTGCTAATGCTAAGTTGTGGAACTAAAGCAGGTGATACTTCACTCAGACTTTTCTGGGCCGTTTTTGGGTCTACAACAGCTTCCTTGCTTGTTTCTAAGTTTTCAGGTAGCTTCTGTGTTGATGCATCTGTAACCTCTGCAGTTGCGGGCGTTGCTCCCAGTAGTGTAGAGGCGGCAATTAAGCCTAATAAGCCTATTTTATTGACTCCGATTAAATAATATTTATTCACCGTCATTCCTCACACAAAAAATCAAATTATGCTCCAAATCATAGCAAAATCGACAAAAAAAAGATAGGTTTTGAATTTATTGGAAGAATATATAACAAGGCAGCGTTTTTTTGCATCGATCAACATAATTTATTGAAAAAATCAGATAACTTAATGGCAAATATTGATAAAAAGTTTTCACAAAGTTGGTAATTTTGCAGCAAGTTCAACGTAAAATTGTTGCTCAAAAGTTTTAGTTTTAAAGAGCAATCTTTACCTTGTTATGTTCAGTTAGACCCAGTAAGGCTGATGTTGATGCCATGACCGAATAAATTTTGGATTTTGGATTTTGGATTTTGGATTGTGTAAGAATTGGTCGCAGGTTCCCCCAAATTTATTTGTGGAAAAAAAACAAATTTATTCCTTATTTCAAGCCCCCAAATTTATTTGTGGGGAAATCCAAAATCCAAAATACTCGCTCACGCTGCGTCCGCTACGCTATCGTAAATCCAAAATCGATTTACAACATCTGTAAATGGGCTATATACTGTTTACATGAAGGCGACAAACTGGGCCAATTAATACTGTTTTTATGTAAAAACTATCCTCAATAATGGTCAGATTGTGCTGCCATTAAAGTTTGCATTCGAGACTTGAATGCTTCTATTTCTTCCTGACTTGGCTGGGTTGTTTGCCATGCAGAACGCTCCATCAATTGTTCACACCAAGCTTTTAGTTTTGGATAGTTATCTAGAGGTACACCCATCGCCGGACCCCAGGGTACGACAGTTCCGGCGACTATATCGGCTAGAGTTAGGTTCTGGCTACCAAAGTAGGGGCGATCGCCTAGTAGACTCTCAAAATAGGTAAAAATAGTTGTTAATTGCCCAATCGCTTTCTCCACCTTCTGCGGATCGCTTCCAGGGAAGTCGAACATCTGACGAATTAGTGGGTTCATTGCAGGCAAAAGTTCATTCACAGTTACCATTTCCACCATCCTCACAATCGCTAAATCGTGGGGATTGGTAGGCAACATAGTAGGTGTGGGGTATTTGGCTTCTAGGTAGTCGAGAATTGCTAAGGATTCGATTATGTTAAAGCCGTCATCTACTAATACTGGAATGTGATGAAAAGGGCTAATTGCTAGAAATTCTGGTTGGAATTGGTCACCATCTAAGTTGAGAGAAACAAGTTCAAACTCAATCTCTTTTTCTAGTAGTGCAATCCAGACCCGACGTGAGTTAGCAGAGATGGATGTGTGATAGAGCTTGATCATGGTAATTATGTATTGGGAATTGGGATTTGGGAATTGGGAATTGGGAATTGGGAATTGGGAATTGGGACCTGTAGCTCGTCCCGCAGTTATCGTTATAAGGAAAGAAGTTGAGGAACTTGTGAGCAAAGTAGTATTTAGTTAATGCTAATAGTTAATCATTGATGCAATTTAGAGAGAACGCCGCCAATAATGCCCTCCCAGACTTTTATTGTCCGCGCCCACGCCAGAACCATCTACACCCGTCCAGTAACCTTAATCTGCGCCAAGTGTGGACAGATGACGACGCGAGACTGCTACCCAGGCAAACTGCCTAAATACTGTCTGTCATGCGCCCCTAAGAAGAACAGGAAGACTGACTTTAACCTCAAGCAGGAGAGGGGGATGTTTCAGCCAACTCATTATCTGCTAGCGACCAGCAACGGTAAGCTTACAGAAGTGGCATTGGAGCCATCGCCTGAGAATGGTTGGTTTTGGGTTCGCACGGCTTTGGACTGGTTTAGCGGTGAGTCGATAATCCTGTATCACAAGCAACAGGGTTTAAAAAGTCAGGGAGTGTCGCTGGATGGTTACTCACTAGAACCTATCAAAGAATAAATTAACCAGTACTTATCATGTTCTACCAATCGAAAAATTTAAGTATAAAAAAATTTTCTTTAGGGAATAAACTCAACCGAAATTCCAGAGATCGCCACCTGTATAATGGCATTATTACTACACCCTAAAATTGCCAACTCGTCTAGCCTCGTCCTTGACATTTGGATTATTCCGCAAATAGTCACCTACCAAATTACACACTCTAACTACAAGTTGATTAAAGTCCAGGGTTTCTGTATTTCAGAGCCTGTTGGAGTTTAGTAAGCTTACTAAAATTCACGAAAAAAGCAAAAAATCAACAATCATGGCTCAAACTAACCCAACTATTCTGGTAACAGGCGGCGCGGGATATATTGGCTCCCACGCTGTTCAAGCATTGCAAAATTCAGGCTACGAAGTAATTGTCCTTGACAACTTGGTGTACGGACATCGCGACATCGTAGAAAATGTCTTAAAAGCCAAGCTAATTATCGGTGATATTAGCGATCGCAGTTTATTGGATGAAGTATTTACGGCTCATTCAATAACTGCTGTTATGCACTTTGCTGCTTATGCTTATGTGGGTGAATCAATCACAGAACCAGCGAAATATTACCGCAATAATGTTGCGGGAACGCTGACACTTTTGTCAGCAATGCTAGCAGCATCTGTCAAAAATATTGTCTTTTCTTCCACCTGCGCAACCTACGGCATACCTGAATCAGTTCCCGTTACTGAAGATATGCCCCAAAATCCCATAAATCCCTATGGAAGAAGTAAGTTGATGGTGGAAAAGATTCTAGCTGATTTTGACCAGGCTTACGGGTTAAAATCCGTCTGTTTCCGTTACTTCAATGCCGCAGGTGCAGATCCAGATTCCAAGCTGGGAGAAGATCATACACCTGAAACTCATATTATTCCCTTAGTGCTGCAAACTGCAATGGGTAAGCGAGAATCTGTTTCTATTTTGGGAATCGATTATCCTACTCCCGATGGTACTTGTATTCGAGACTATATTCATGTTGTCGATTTAGCCCAAGCTCATGTATTGGGATTAAAGCAACTGCTCAAAGTCGGCGAAAGTGACATTTTTAACTTAGGTAATGCCAACGGTTTCTCAGTTCGAGAAGTGATTGAGACAGCAAAACTGGTGACAGGAAAAACTATCAATGTTATCGAAGGCGATCGCCGTCCAGGCGACCCACCTATTTTAGTAGGTAGTGCCGAAAAAGCCAAAAAAGTTTTGGGCTGGCATCCTCAATATCCTGAACTTAAAGATATCCTAACTCATGCCTGGAATTGGCACCAAAAACGCCACTCAAGTAATTAATTTGAGTTTTAGTTAGGGATTGGGGTAAATTTTCAATTTCTTTTCACCATAGATGCACCTACTCTGGTGATGCTTCCGGCGACGAAGTGAGATAAAATCCGTTAGCATCGAAATCATATATTTTTTTTAACGCAGAGTACGCAGACTATTGCGCTCCAGAAACGCAGAGTTTTTTGGAGCTTAATCTCAGTTAATTGGGATGCATAGGTCAATAATATGAGCTATTGTACCTAGTTATATAGCGGTTCTCAATTGTGTGTGATACGCATTCCTTGTAGGGGCACACGGCCGTGTGTCCCTACCCATGTACCGCATCCAATCGAGAATGGCTATAGCCCAACATTCACCCATGTTTCGTACCTGACAAATGGGTGTAGGAGATGTCACTTTTCGTGTTTCATGCTGAGTGATTGAAGATACTTGGTAAAATGGCAGTTAGTCAAACGAGAGCGCAAGCATCACCACTCTCACACTTGAGGTACAAGGATGGATAAGTTCTGTTAAGCTGTCGTACCGCAAAATTGTTATTTCTGCCACTTACTTAAGTTTTTGTACTTATTTATATTCTTGTCAAAATTTATCAAGGTAAAATCTAAATAGCTTGAACCAGGCTGCATTTGCTTTTTGTTGTTATGCCTGAGTACTCTAATGAATAAGGATTTTTTACCGGACGAGCATCAAACTGAGGCTTTTATCGAGTCAAACGAGTCAAGACGAAATATTCATAATGCTCAAGAAACCATCTATCACTTCTTTTTGAAGATGGTTGTTCAAAAGTCTCCCGAAGAAGTTTTACTAGAATTTAAATATGTATTTATCGATCCAGTTAATATTTATAAGTCCGAAGCCACTCAAGCTTTATACAGCCTAATTTTTTCCAAGCAGGAAGACGAATATAGAAAAACATTAAAGAGAACTTGCTATATTCTGCTCAACAACTGGTGTGTATCTCGGCAGCATAAACACATTCATCAATTAATTCAATTGTTTGGAGATTCCCCAAGGAAGAGTTATACCTTATCTCTACCATTAAGGCGGATCAGGCACTGGCTAGAAAATTTTATTAACAGCAAAGACTACCAAGAGATAAAACTATTTTCTTCAGTCTACCAAACTGAGGAAAAAAGTGATTGGAGTCATCGCTATACTTCTTATTTATTAGCTCCTCAGTATCTTAATACTACAAACTCACAAGAACAACGAGAAGCTGCAAGAGAACTATCAAGACAACTAAAACAGCAGTTCAAGTTTGAGCTGGCTATGTACACAGCTCACTCTCAGTCTGTCGTCGGCAAGGCAATGGTATTAAAAAACCCTACCCGCTTGGGTGATGAAGCACTGCATCTCATCAAGAAGATTGTGGCAAGACGTGGTTTGTTTAGTTATGCCAATTTGGCTAATATTTTTACCAACCAAAATCAAAAAGTTAGCTATAAAATCTTTAAGGAAAGTCTCCACAGATATTTGATTTATTCTCTTGGCTTAGAAAACGAATCCTTGTTAACAAATATAAGTCAAACTTTGGAAAAAAAAATTAAGTCTGTTTATCAGAACTATCATACAGAAACCTTAAATAACGATCTGATTCTCAGGACTTGCAATCAAGTAATTGACTATTTAACCACTGAAGACCAGCGTCAACCATCTTCCCTGTTTATTGCCTTAATTTCTCACGGCGAGACACTGGCTTTAGCAATGCTACTGATTAAAATTATTTTGATTTGCCCAAATGTTCGCGCTCATTTGGAATTTTGTATTGCTAACTTGATTCAGTACTACGAAAAATATCCCGAATCAGAATGTGTAGTGGTGATAAATTTTTTGGAGGTTTTTAACATAGTCTTGAATATTTATGCAGAAGATGTTAGATACAATTTAGTAAATATCAAAGGTGATGCGGCCGAGGCTCAGGTTTTTGCCGATCTAGATGCTTATCGAGTTTTTTCTCAACTGAAAGGCGATCTCAACCTCGAAGGTGCAAACTTGATTGGTACTGATCTACAAGGTACTGACCTGAGTAGCGTTAATCTCTACGGTGCTCAGTTGAATAATGTTAACCTGAGCAATGCTAATCTGAGCAATGCTAATTTGAGTAGCGCTAATCTGAGCAATGCTAATCTCAGCGAGGCTGACTTAATGGCTGCTAATCTCAACAATGCCATGCTTAGCGGGACTAATTTGCATGGTGCTAAGTTACGCCGTGCAAATCTGAGTAGTGCTAATCTGATTGATGCAAATCTAATCAAAGCTAAACTATTTTTTGGTAACTTAGCTCGTGCTGGACTCAATGGTGCAAAATTGAGCGGTGCTAACTTAAATAGTGCTAATTTGAATAGTGCAAACTTGGGTGGTGCTGACCTGAGTGATGCGAACTTGAGCGGTGCTGATTTACGTAGTGCTAATCTCAGCAGTGCGAATTTGAGTGCTACTAATTTAAGCAATGCTGATTTGAGCTGTGCTAACTTAAGCAATACTCGTCTGATTGATGCTGTTCTACGCAGTACTAATTTGAGAAATGCTGACCTCAGAAATACTAACTTAAGCGGTGCTGATTTGAGTGGTGCTGACCTAAGTCGTGCGAAACTTAAAAATGCTCGATTTAAAGATAATTTAGGACTTTCTGAAGAGACAAAGCTGAACTTGAAGCGCGTCGGAGCAATCTTTGAGGATTCAGTTCCAGAAGATGGCGGTGCTGATGCTTTAATGGTCAGTCAATAAACAGCAATACTGTTGATTAATTGGTAGTGCCAATACGGTCGCAAAGGTTCTTATCACTCTTTTCGACCTCCTGACTATATTTGATATAGTCTCGCGCCCAATCACAAGCACTGACCATCAAATCATCTAGAATTGCATTCATCTCTAAACCATTTAAATCCCACAGCATCACTTTATTGTCTGCACTAGCAGATGCTAAGGTGTAGCCGTCAGGGCTGAAGGCTATACTTTTCACTAGAGCCTCATGTCCTATAAGGGTTATTGCTTCTTTACTACTTAAATTCCAAATTTTGATAGTATTGTCTTCGCTCGCAGAGGCCAAAGTTTTACCGTTAGGGCTAAAGATGACGCTAGTTACCACAGCCTTATGTCCTATTAAAGTTTTTAGAAACTTGCCATCTAAACTCCAGAGTTTGATAGTCTTGTCTTCACTCGCAGAAGCCAAAGTTTTGCCATCGGGGCTAAAGACAACGCTAGTTATCGCATCCTGTTCTGTGTCAACATTAGGGTTCAATGTTTTACCGTCAGAATTGATATTCCCTGGAAGTTTGTGTAAGGGTTTACCATCTAAATCCCAGAGAATGACGTTACTATCTTGACTCCCAGATGCTAGAGTTTTGCCGTCGGGACTAAAAACCACAGTAGTGACTGCTGCTTCATGTTTTTGGAAAGTAGATACTTTCTCACCCTTTAAATTCCAGAGTTTTACAGTATTGTCTTTACTAGCAGAAGCCAGAGTTTTGCCGTCCGGGCTGAAAACCAGACTGGTAAATGCTTTGTCATGCTTGATGACATCGCGTGGTTTTGGTTCTTTTTCCTCTAAATTCCAGAGTTGAACGGTATGATCTTTATCATTTTTACTAGCAGAAGCCAGAGTTTTGCCATCCGGACTGAAAACCAAACTGGTAACTTCTTGGTAACTATTGATAGTTTTCAGAAGTTGGCCCTTTAAATCCCGGAGTCTAACAGAACCGAAGTCACTAGCAGATGCTAGAGTTTTGCCATCAGGGCTGAAGACTACCCACTTGACATTACCAATATAGTCTCCTAGGTTGCGTAGGAGGTTGCCCTTTACATCCCAGAGTTTGACAGTTTCATCGTCACTAGCAGATGCTAGAGTTTGACCATCGGGGCTGAAAACTACCTTATTGACAGTATCCTTATGCTCTGTGAGGGTGTGAAGTTTCTTGAAAGCCCAGATTTTAAAAGTTTTGTCGTCACTAGCAGATGCCAAAGTTTTGCCATCGGGACTGAAAGTAATACTTGTTACCGCAGCCTGATGGCCTTTGAAGATTTGCAGTTTATTGCCGTTTAAATCCCACAGTTGAACAGTATTGTCTTTACTAGCAGATGCTAAAGTTTTGCCATCGGGACTGAAGGCAATACTTGTTACTGCAGCACGATGGCCTTTGAAGGTTTGCGATTTTTTGCTGTTTAAATCCCATAGTTTAATAGTATTATCTTCGCTCCCAGAAGCTAGAGTCTTGCCATCAGGACTAAAGGCGACACTTGTTACCGCAGCCTGATGTCCAGAGAAGTTTCGCAAAACATTACCTGTTAAATCCCAGAGTTTAACAATTTTGTCTTCGCTCCCAGAGGCTAGGATTAGATTTTTACAGTCAGGTTTCTTCGTATCATCTTGCGGAGCAAATACCACACTGTTAACTGCATATTTATGACCTCTCAAGGTTTGCTGTTTATTGCCTTTTAAATCCCAAAGTTGCACAGTATTGTCTTTACTTGCAGTGGCGAAAATATTACAGTTGGGTTTATTTGCCTTTCCATTGTGTTGCCCAGCAAAGGCTATACTTGTCACTCCTGGCTGATGTTCCTTAAAAGTTGGCGGTGTTTTGCCGTTTAAATCCCAAAATTGAAGAGAATCTTCACTTGCAGAAACCAGCTTGTTGTTAGGTTGGTTTGCATCATCTTGCGGTGCAAATACCACACTGGTAACTGCATACTTATGCTCTTTGAAAAGTTGGCGGAGCGTGCCGTCTAAATTCCATACTTTAACAGTATTGTCTTTACTAGCAGAGGCTAGGGTATTGCCGTCGGGACTAAAAACTACACTGGTAACTGCTGCTTCATGTCCTGTAAAAGTTTGCAAGAGTTTGCCTCCTACATTCCAAAGGATTACGCTATTATCTTTACTCGCAGAGGCCAGGGTGCTGCCGTCGGGACTGAAAGCTATATTTGTAATATCAGCCTGATGTCCTTTGAAGGTTTCCAGTGTATTGCCTTTTAAATCCCAGAGGCCTGACGGTATTGTCTGTATTAGCAGATGCGAGGGTGCTGCTATCGGGGCTAAAAATCACCTTGGTAACATCTGATTTATAGGTATGCTGAGACTTGTCTTTTGAATTCCAAAGTTTGAAGGTTTTTTTGTCTTCATTAACCGATACCACAAGTTGATCATCTGGGCTAAAAACCACCTCGGTAATATCTGATTCATAGGTTTTCAAAAATTGGCCCTCTAAATTCCAAAGTTTGAAGGTTTTTTTGAAGTTATTGTCTTGACTAACCCAAGACTCCGATAGCAGAAGTTTACCACCAGGGCTAAAATGCACATCGGTAACATCAGATTCATAGCTTTGCAGAAGCTTACCCTTTAAATCCCAAAGCTTGAAGTTTTTGTTGTCTTCACTAACCGATACCAGAAATTTAGGATCAGGGCTAAACTGCACCTGGGTAACATCTGATTCATAGGTTTTCAGAAGCTTGCCCTTTAAATTCCAAAGTTTGAAGGTTGGTTTGAAGTTTTTGTCTGCACTCATTGATAGCAGAGTTTTCCCATCAGGGCTGAAATCTATCGATTTAACTGCTTCCTGATGCGGGAAAGTTTGTAGGAGTTTACCTTCTAAATCCCAAAGCTTGACGGTTTTGTCTTCACTCGCAGAAGCCAAAGTTTTCCCATTGGGGCTAAAATCTATACTGTTAACTTTTTCCTGATGCTTGATGGGTAATTTTTTCCCTAGTTTATCCGCTTTTGAGTTCCATAGTTTGACGGTTTGATCTTGAGCCACAGACACCAAATTTTTGCCATCGTTGCTTAAAGCTAGCTTTGTAAACTCTTCTGGATGATCGAGGGGGTGTCTTTTTACTTCCTGACCCGTTTTTAAGTTCCATAGTTTGAAAGTTTGATCGTTACTACGTGTAATAATAGTTGTATCATTGGATGATTTATCTCCGATGAATTCGAGATATCGTACCGAAGACTTATGCCCGATTAAACGATTCCGATCTTGTGCTCCATTAAGAGCTTTATGCAAAGCTGCTATGATCTGAGACTGGATGATAGTTCCCTCATTATGTGTGACGTTTGTTCCAGTGATAAGGGTGTCGATAACAGCCCATTGTTTTTTTGATTTTATGATTTTAGCTGCCTTAATTCCTTCGACAAGAGCTTTTAAAGATTGATTTTGTTTAGAGAGTAATAAAGCATTTTTACTTAAGGAATCGGCTTTATTTATTTCTGCTTCATACCCTTTAGTCCAAGCTATTACCCCCAAGCTAGTGGTAACAACGGTAACGACGATTCCGCTAGCGATTGCCCAATTTTTCCTGACTTCACGACGCCTCACAATTGCTTTTTCTTGTTGCAGGCGCTCCCTCAATTCAACACAAGCTTTTACATAGTTAGCCTCTAACTGGTTTAAAAAGTTGGCTTGTTTCAAGAGTACTTGAGCCTTTTCTAATCGCTCGCCTCGATGCTCCAAATAGTTTTCTTCTTTTTGCTGTTCTTCCCACTCTAAAGCTGCCTTACGGATAGTTTCCCGTTGCTCCAGCAGAGTGCGGTTTTCGTCCAACCAATTCAACAACCTTGGCCAGTAACGAATTAAGGCTTCATGGGCAACCTCCACCTCTTCTCGATTGGTCGCTGAATCCACACTGGTGACGACTAATCGGGCACCTTCACCAGCCAACCGCTTGAGCAGATTTTTAGTCATTTCTTGGTTGCTATCTAAAGGTATCAGTTCCTCTAGCCAAACTCGTCGTCGGGTGTCGCGGCGTTTCTCTCCCGGTTTTGTTGTTTCATCTAGTCTGGTTAATCGCACGAAAATATTCTTGATTTGTTCTTGTTGTTCCTCTGACAATTTGTTGTAAAAATCATCGGCCGTTTGGGCGATCGCCCTTGTCACACCACCGATGGCTTCATATTCATCAGAACGCAACCACTTGCCATGTCGCCGCTTCCACAATTCCAACAGTGCGTGTTGTAGCAATGGCATAGCCCCAGGTTCACCTTGGACATCATCCAGAATTGAGTTACTCAAACTTGCTTCAAAACGCAGCCCTACCTGAATTGCCTGCAGTTCCATGGCCTTCCGCAGTTCTGTGCTGTCCATTGGTCCAATTAATTCTTGTCTGGACTGCATTAATTCCTTGAGTTCTGGGTAAGAGGCACACTCACCCCAAAAATCTGCCCGCATGGTAATTACTACTAACTGTTCTTTGACAAGAATCAAAAATTTTTGTATAAATTCAAGTCGCAAAGATTGATCAGTACAGAGGGTGAAAAGTTCCTCAAACTGGTCGATAACGATGATTGAAGTTTGATTTTGCAGTTGTGGGAGAATGACTTCTAGTTGTTGAATGGGGTTACTGCTAGGAGTCAAATAGACCATTACCAAATCCGACTGTTTTTTCTGTAGAAATGGAATCAGCCCCGCTAATACCACTGATGATTTGCCACTACCGGAAGCTCCGAATATGGCTAAGAATTTGTGTTTTGTTAGTTGCTGTTCTAGTTGTGCAATTAATGCTTCGCGTCCAAAAAAAAACTCGTGGTTTTCGACTCGAAAGGGATACAAACCCAGAAAAGGACAACGGGAGTCGTAAATCGGTGGTTGTTTACCCAAAGCTAAGCTGTTGAAACTGAGGTCAAGGACTTCTTGGCAGAGATTATTGACTTCTTCTAAAGCTTGCGATCGCTCATTATTAGCTTGCTGGCTCAAGGCTGTAGTATCGGCCTCCAGCGTATGGGCTAACTTCTGTGCTTGCAGTTTTAGCTTTGGTAGCAGTAATGGCGATCGCTCTTGTAATAACTTTTGCAGGCGATCCAGACCATAAGTGATTTCAGCGTTGGTCAGGTCGCGGTCGAGTTGGTCGCTGAATAAAAGACGCCCACCCAAACGGCTGAATAGAGCGGGAACTGTGATATCTTGACGTTCTGCGAGAGTGGCTGATGCTTCCTGTAGTGCGGAGTCTACTTCTCCTGACTCTTGGAGTTTGCGGTAAAAATTTTCAGCTAAAGCTTGGGCTGTTTTGATTGTGACTTTCTCAGTCATCGCTACTACAGCCGGCATACCTAAATCCCGCACCAATCGCTGTCCAAATCCCCCCAAACCAGCTTCTGCTTCTGGACTAGCACTTTCACAAGTTGAGAGGAAAGTGAAATGCGGTAGTCCCCTAGCGCCGCGTAATAGACTTAATTGCTCCAGCAAGCGTGTCGCCGTCACCACCTCTACAGTATTGTCTGCTTTTGACCAGTAGAGAACGGTTTCACTATCCTTGTTCATTCTACCGTGGCTGACAAAGTGCAATATGGTGTATTGTTTTGTCCGGTCATTTAGATGTTTGATCAGTTCGTCAAGGGTGGGTAAACCAATTGCACTCTCAACGGTGGCTAAGACATCTGTGGGAATTTCTCCCAAGGCTGATTTAACACTTTTAACTGTAGCTTCTACATCAAATTCTGCTAAGTTATACTTTTTAGAATCTGACGGACTAGCTACTAAGATTAAAGCTCGCAAGTCACGTCTTCCAATGGGAGGAAAGCGTCTGTCTGTTGTGGCGGGAATGTAGAGAGAAAAAGGTACTCTTTGGTTAAGAGCTAACAAAGACCAACTATTATCTATTGGGACACATAGCCTTTCCCAACGTAAAATTCTGAGTTCTTTGTCTACGGCTTCGATGAATAGTAATACTCGGAGGCTTTCTTGGCTTTCGCGTATTGCTGCAATAAAAGCATCACGTATTTCATCTTGAAATAGGGCTTTGCCTAAAACTGTACCGTAATTTTGTGGCTGTAGCTGGAGACTGATTAAGTGCCCAAAATCTTCTTGATTTAGTTTGAGAGTACCTTCCGAGCGCAGCGGCAGAAGAATACCCGATCGGGTATATTCTATGACGATGGGCCAGTTATTACCTAATTTGCGCTGGATGGTAATCTCAAAGGTGTTCATTAGTTAGATGCAATTAATTCAGTTTCTTCAAAGCCTCCAACAGACTCATCACTGCTGAAATTGTCGCCTCAAGTTTTTCTTTCCGGTCAACAGAAGCTTGATCAACAGTTGGGAGCAACTGTTCTAATGTTTGGTTTAAATTGGTCTGTGCTTGCTTGATTGTAGAAGCATCCACAGTCTGAGCAGAAGTATCTGATGTTGTCGGTGCAGCAGTTAAATGCACTACTTCTATAGTTTGGCGTTCAGAATTTATCCCTTGAAGCTCACCCACAACCAATCGTACTGCTGGATCTCCAACAATGGTATAACTGCGAGCGTCGTTGTTTGCTGTCCACATACTCGACAAACTGATGGGATTAGCAGTAGCACCATACTTGATTTCTTCCAATTCAGTACTCAAATCAGAAGACAATTCTGCATACCGTTCATTGAAATATTCAACCGCAGACCCTACAGGATGACCTTCTAAAAGTCGCTTGAGAGTGCTCTGAAATACCGCCAACTGCTTACCAGTTTTCTCCCACACAAAAGAGCAACCCCAAGCTCGTTCGACGTGACCAATTACAGCCAAAGCGCCGCCTTTTGGATGGCTTAGTAACCGCCGAGGTAAAGGAGCAATAAAAGCATTTGGAGCAATGGCTAACCTTTCATTTGACCCTTTTTGGTGAGCGAATTCATCAAATTGGGGTGTACCAGCACCATAACAAGCAAAGTGAATAGCAATTAACCCTAACAGACGAGCATCCTCCCCCACATCATCCGCAGAAAAATAAAAGTCTTCAGGTATCGGCTTACCACGCCACTGCATTGGGCCTGGCCAGTCTTGACAGAGTAGTGCACCTTGGTGGCGTAATTGTCGTTCATCCCCATTGGGAAAGCCCATACCATGACTACCAGTGAATAGCAGCGCTGGTGTTTCCTCACCCCCTAACAATTTACCTAATCTTGCTTTTGTGGCTTCCTGTGCAAGTATGGTTTCTACTGTCCAATTGTTATCTTTTTGGTCATCAACCATCCATTCAGCTAAAGGCTGAATCAAGTGTTTAGCACTGAGTTGTGTAGCTTGGTCACCGCTAGTTTGCACGCCAAAAAAGCTAGCGCGGCGAGGTAAACAAAAGCCTTCAGTTTCAGCGAGCACCACACTACGAGCATATTGGGCATACTCTTCTAGGGTATCAAAGTAAATTCGACCCACCGCATATTGCACAGTAAGTTGATACTCAAAGCGATAAGGAATTGTTTGCGGATCACCAACAATCAGCAAATAATAAGGCATTTTGTCTGGGTCAGCAGGGCCTGGGCCAACTCCATGACGTGACAAAAATGAATTTTTCGATTCACCTGGACGATAACCTTTTGGACCCGAATATTCCTGATAGTAATGCTCATGATTTTTCGTCGCTTGCTTTTGCCGATGCTCTAACAATTCTTTCAGTGCTTCTTTGATTGCTGGATCGACATTATAGGCAAAGATAACACCCCAACCTGTTTCTGCTAAGTTTTTTGGATCTACTCCCTCTATCGGTGCAAAGTCAGGTTCTAGACCTTTGACATGCATATCCTTTTTTTTGAGTTCGCTCAGATCTGTCGGGTCGAACTCTTCACCTTGAGCAATTTTGGCAAGTTGTTCAGGTGTTAAAGGAGGTAGCAAATAATTTCCTGAAGCCCCATCAATGCCATTGAAATATAACTCTTCTATGTCCATCTTCTTGGTTCCCTATTTATTTTGCTAATTGCTTAACTAACTAAGGCTGCTGACCACACAGCATGAGCTACTTCCGGTTTGTCAATGGCCATGTGAGCGCCTACGAAAAGATCCGGCTTAGGCACAGTAATATACTTACTGCTTTCTAAGTTATAGATTTTATTTGGTTGAAAATCGTAGGATTCTTCCAGGGGATGCATATCTATATTGGTTATATCTAAACCTTCCCCTTGAATTCCATAGACACCAATGCCACCTACACCGGGATAACTTACGCTATTAGGGTCAAAGTCTATATCTTGCCCCATTCCTAATCCCATTTTTCCTGCCATAGGATAGGCATTTTTGACAGCATTATCTTCAACAGATTGGGTAGTAATAATCGGCCCTGCAACTTTACCTTCAGCAATGATGGGGTGAAAGTAACCCACAAGATTGTTTCTGTACGGAACCTTTGAACAGTAAGACCACAGTGATACAGCTCCCTGAATTAATGCCAGGGAATTAACAGGACGAACTAAGTTATTATTGTTTTTTGTACCCGCAATAGTTGCCGATACAAAGATAGTACCAAAGCTATGCCCCAGCCGGTGAAAACGCACATTCTCACCTGCTACTTGTTGGAGTTTGTTCAACAAGTTAAACCCGCTAGTTTGACCTATTTGACGAGCAAGGTCTTTCATTTTCCAGAAAGATAACAGTCTTGGTAAGTCCAAAAATTTATCCAATGTCGAGGCTATGCTATCCCCAATCCCAAAGCTAACATCCCCAGTTTCTTCTGTCAGGCTGTCTTGATATATGCTTTCTGGATCTAAATCTAACGGTTCGTTTTCGCTCCAATCTTTAGTATCCTCACTTTCACTGCTATCGGATGCTTCTTTAATCAATACTTGATAGGCTTCAAGAAGCTCTGGTGGTAAACTTTCAGGTGGAGTTTCATAGTCAATCCCAGCGCTAAAAACTGTTCTTAGTGCTTCTCTGGTAGCTTCCGTGTGTGAGACTTGATCAGCATACTCTTCAATTAAGTTGTTTAATTCTGAATCCTCTACTGTGTCAAAAGATGCAGGAGCATTAAAGTCTTCATTTCCCCAGGGTTTACTAGGCCAATGCAACCCCATCAGTAAGGGATTAAATCCTGGTCTTAGCAGCCGCATTTTTTGAATGTCAGCTTGATTGTTTGCCATCGCTGCAAGCCATTTTTGGTATTGGCTTTTGGCAGCGGGAACGTCACCTTGCCATCCGTGACTCATGAAGAATACATCTGTAATTGGCTCTTTGGATAAGACAGCCAATACTTCTTCGCTGATCAATCCTCCCTCTTTATTTGGACGACATTCGTTGCCTTTCTTATCAAAAGAAATTAAATAGTACTCCAAAGAAGTTCCTAGAACTTTTTCAGATGGCATAATCTATTTTTTGTGATCTTGTAGTTATTGATGATTAGAATGACAAAAAAAAAGTGTCTTGTCAATAAAGAAAAACATCTCTTTTTTAGTCTTACGTCGTATCACAAGTATTATACTTAGGTTTTTTTGTCAATGACAATAAACACTGAAGTACTGTTTTTTATTTATTTAATAACCATTAAGATTTGTCAAAACCAGCTTGTCTGCCTTGCTCATACTAGGATATAAAGTAAACATTCAAGGTAGTTTGTTGTGAGACAGAAAAATATTCAAGTTTTCACTATCTAGATAATTACATCTAGATAATTGCCTTGGTGCTTGTTCAAAATTGATTCTTTTCAAAGCTTAACTGTCCCTAAAAATTGGTCAAGGAAAATGTTTAATACCAAAAGCATGCTTGTCTTGCTCTACCAGATTGTCGATAAGTTTGTTTTGACTCAAGGTGATCATTATAAATATAACCACAATTATCTAAAGCCTTTGTCTATGACAGATGTGCCTAATATTCCCTTAACAAATTTGCCTAGGCTGCCTAAAGATGAAATTCCCAGCCGCCAGTGGTTACTCTTAGTATTAAAAACCATAAGTGTTTCTAATCTAAACAACATTTCTAAAACTACCAGTAGCAATATCTCATTTAGTATAGATAGTCCAGAAAGCGATAGCTCTTTTTTAGCTAACAAACTGGATTCTTTAGAAATAATTGACAAGGAAATAAGCGAGCAAGAAAGTCCAGAAGAATTAAATAATATTGCTTTTGATCTGGCTTCAACCTTAAAAGAAGTTCATGAGCATCTACAAATTGATCAGCAACTTCAACTGAAGGATTCTCGTCAAGAACTTAACGATCCGTTCTCTCAATTGTTAAATGACTATCCAGAAGATGTTGCCTTTGATTTACAATCAAGCGAAGACATCACAACAGCAAATCTAAAGGAAATAATTAGATATAACGCTAAATTATTAGAGGTAGCTGAACAGCAAGATTTAGAGGCATCTGAAGATTCGGCAAATATTGACTTTAGTTCTGTAACTGTCAGAAATTCTTCTCTTAGCTTGGAGGATTATGACAGCCTATTTCGATTGATCATCAAACCGGAAATTTCTACTAAATTCCAACAAGACCTAGTTTTTGCTTATATGCAGGTAGCTGGCCCAAATCCAGTTATGCTCACGCAAATCAAGACAGCAGATCCACGTTTGCCAATTACTAGCGAACAATACCAACAAATTACGTCTAAAATTACAGGAACTGCTGATTCTCTAGAAGCGGCGCTGCAAGAAAGCCGGCTTTATGTAGCAGACTATACGTCGTTAGCTAAGATGGTCAATGGGAACTTTCCTTCAGAACAAAAATATATTAATGCTCCAGTAGCATTATTTGCAGTACCCCCAGTTAATAGTTCGTCTCGATCTTTGATACCAGTAGCAATTTATTGTCAGGAGGCTCTATTTACACCCCTAGAGGAAGGAACCTGGATGACTGCTAAAAACATCGTGCAAATGGCAGATAGCAACTATCACGAATTGGTTAGTCATCTAGGCCATACTCACTTATTTATTGAGCCTTTTGTGGTCGCAACTAATCACTTGCCTAAAGATCACAATTTGAGAAAACTACTGAAACCTCACCTTCAGGGTACTGTATTTATCAATTATGGCGCTCGTACATCTTTAGTAGCACCAAAGGGTTCTGTAGACAAGCTGCTAGCTAGTAATATTGACTCTGACCAAGCACTGGCTATTCAAGGAGCGCAGGATTACTTATCTAACTTTAATTCAGTTGCATTTCCTAAGACTTTAGAAAGTCGTGGTGTTAATGATGCTAGTCAGTTACCTATTTATCCTTACAGAGATGATGGGATGCTGATTTGGAATGCTATTCATAAGTGGGTTAAGGAGTTTTTAAACTCCTACTACAGCACAGATTCCTCAGTTCTAAATGATAGGGATTTACAGCAGTGGGCTTCTGAATTGGTTTCTGTGACAGGAGGTCGTCTCCAAAATTTTGGTGAAGATTTCCAAGGAACAATTAAAACCCTAGATTACCTAGTTGAGGCTGTCTCAACAATTATTTTTACTGCTAGTGCTCAACACGCTGCTGTGAACTTTCCACAACGTGGTTTGATGACCTACGCACCTGCATTTCCTTTAGCCCGTTATACCCCAGCACCGACAAATTCCCAAGAGCCAGAGAACTTCATGACCGGACTACCGTCCCTAGAAAGAGCTAAAGACCAGCTCAATATGGTGTATTTACTTGGCTCGGTATACTACACACAGCTAGGCCATTACGACGACTCGGTTTTTCAATCTACTCCACGAATACAAGCAGCTTTGGAGGAATTCCACAAGGAACTAAAAAATATTGAGCAGACAATTCGGGAGCGCAATCAAAATAGTGACAGGATGATAGCTTATGAGTATTTGCTTCCTTCAAAGATTCCTCAAAGCATAAATATCTAACAGATATTAGACCTCTTACATAAATCCGAGAAACCCCTCCCCAACCCTCCCCGAAACGGAGAGGGAGCCAGATTTCTTCCCCCCGCATCGGGGGGATTGAGGGGGGTTAATTTAACTTTTGCAAGAGGTCTATTCTCAAGGAAAAATTTAGGACTTACGCACTCAGCCAGATGAGCAACAAGAGAAGGTGACTTTCAGCCTCTAGGGTAATGCTCATATTGGGAATGGACGTATTGCAGTTATAGAGGGAGCCTTCTGGCGACTTTAAGGTAACTGCAATATTTTTTTGAGTTTTTTAATGATTCTTAACTATAAATTTTTGGCCAGTGCTAGCTCGCAGTGAAAAAGCTAGATCTACTTGAAAGTTAGTTTCAAGTTGTGAGGAACTTGTGAGGAAAGGGAAAATTTTGATTAAAGTTAACGATGATCAAGTTCCTACTCCCCCATCTTCAAACGATTGTAGGAAAATAAAGTGGGTAAAATGTCAATAAGTCTGGAGTAGGATTAGTAATGATTAGTCTTGATGCCAATTACTCCTCCAGTCAACTAGCAATACTTGAGGGAAGCATCCATCATGAGGATTCTAATCGTAGAAGATGACGAATTTATTGCCACAGCACTGACAACCGTCCTGGCCCACGAACACTATGCTGTTGAAGTGGCAAAAGATGGTCAAGCGGGTTGGGATCTAGTAGAAACTTTTCCCTATGACTTGATTCTCCTAGATGTGATGTTACCCAAGCTTGATGGTATTACCCTTTGCCGACGGCTGCGAGGTTCGGGCTATAAGATGCCGATTTTACTGTTGACTGGTTTGGACAGCAGTCATGAAAAGGCGATGGGATTAGATGCTGGTGCAGATGATTATCTTGCCAAACCCTTTGATGCTGAGGAATTGATCGCTCGCGTTCGCGCTTTGCTGCGTCGAGGCGATTCCCTGTGTTTGCCTATACTGGAATGGGGAAGTCTCAAACTTGACCCTACTACTCATGAAGTAACCTACAATACACAGCCTTTGCAGTTGACTCCAAAGGAGTATGCTCTTCTCGAGCTGATGCTGCGAAACAATCGCCGTGTCTTTAGTTGTGGTGTAATTTTAGAACACCTTTGGGCATTTGAGGAAACACCACAAGAAGATGCGGTGAGGACTCACATCAAAGGTTTGCGCCAAAAATTTAAAGCAGTAGGAGCGATTCCCGAGCTGATCGAAACGGTTTATGGGATCGGTTATCGCCTGAAACCACTAGAAGCAAAAACTGCACCAGTAGGGGCAGACTCCAACCCTCCCTCTACTGATACTGTCCATGTGTGTCAGGCAAAAACCATCATTGCTGTAGCCGGGGTTTGGGAGCGATATAAAGAACGGGTGAGCGAGCAAGTAGCGGTGCTTGAGCAATCCTTGGCTGCTTTGTCACAAAACGCATTAGGGACTCAACTAAGACAGCAAGCTGAACAGGAAGCGCATATCTTGGCTGGTTCATTGGGTACTTTTGGCTTTGCTGAAGGTTCCCGCGTCGCTCGGAAAATCGAAGGTATTTTGAAAACTGGTAAGTCTTTGAGTCAGCAGGAAGCTTTGTTACTTGGTGAATTGGTGTTATCCCTACGCCAAGAAATCGAGCGCACTACTGCAGGGGCCCAAGGACTTGCACCCCTACTGGCGATGGAAGAAGAACGCCCCCTGTTATTGGTGGTGGATAGCGATCGCCTCTTAGCTGAACAGTTAGTTACCGAAGCTGCTAGCTATGGACTACGAACAAAAATCGCGACCAACCTATCTACAGCAATGGATACACTAACTCGCGTCCGCCCTAATATCATGCTGCTTGACCTCGGGTTTTCCAACAAAACTGAAGAAGGTTTGAGTCTTTTAGCTGAAGCTAGCAAACTACAGCCAGCAGTACCAGTATTAGTATTTACAGCCAAAGATGGTTTGAGCGATCGCCTAGAAGTAGCCCGGTTAGGTGGACGGACGTTTTTGCAGAAGCCAGTACCTCCAGCCCAAGTGCTAGAAGCAGTTACCCACGTACTTCAACGAGTAGACACTACTGTTGCTAAGGTAATGGTAGTGGACGACGATCCACATATTCTAACTACCTTGCGCGGTTTGCTTGAGCCTTGGGGTTTGATTGTAACCACTCTCGACGAGCCGCGACGGTTCTGGGAAACCCTAGAAGCAGCCTCGCCGGATCTGCTTATCCTGGATATCAATATGCCTCAGATCAGTGGAATTGAACTGTGTCAGGTAGTCCGTAACGATTCCCTTTGGGGTGGATTACCCATACTATTTTTAACAGCTCATACAGATACTGAGATTGTCAATCAAGTGTTTGCTGCCGGTGCAGATGATTTTGTGAGTAAGCCCATTGTTGGGCCAGAACTGGTTACCCGCATCATCAATCGTCTGGAGAGGATTAAATTGCTGCGCTCTCTAGCGGAAACTGATCCTCTGACAAGGGTTGCTAATCGTCAAAAATCTACCCAAGATTTAGAAAAATTCCTCCGCTTGAGCCAGCGATACCAGCAACCTCTGTGCCTCGCTATCCTCGACTTAGACCACTTCAAGCAGGTTAACGATCGCTACGGACATGCTACTGGCGATGCAGTATTGCGTCAGATGGGACAACTGTTAATGCAATCGTTCAAGAGTGAGGATGTAGTAGCGCGTTGGGGTGGAGAAGAATTTGTTGTTGGTATGTACGGTATGACCCGAAGTGAGGGAGTACAGAGGATACTTAAGGTACTGAAAGCCCTGTATCAACAAAAGTTTACCACACCCGATCGCAGTTTGCTGCGAGTCACCTTTAGTGCAGGTGTTGCTGAGTATCCTGGAGATGGTGCTGAGCTACAATCTTTGTACCAGTCCGCTGATGCAGCGCTTTATCAAGCCAAGTTAGCTGGGAGAAATCGCGTCTTCAGTGCGGAGGAAACGCTCTCAGAAATCAATTTACAGCGGTTTCCTCTGTAATGCAGTACATTTACCTCTCTCCAAACCTCTCTCCTGTAAGGAGAGAGGCTTTGACATTAGCCCCATTCCCTCGAAGGGAACCGGAGCTCATACGAGGAGGTTGGGGGTTAGGTCTGACTGTACCTCATAACAGCCGTAACCGCTGTAACTAAAAATAGTAATCATTGATTAGTTGCAACAGTAATTAAATCCTCAATTTTTTTAATATTTGGATCGCCAGCTAAGTAGCCAATACCGCGATGCAGATGGAGGCGAAATTGAGTGACTAAGGTTTCTTTGTCGAGACTTAATCCGTCGTTATAGCAGCGTTGTTTGAGGGCCAGTACTAAAATTTCCGACATTTCTCCGCCAAAAACTCGCCATGTCAATTCAACGTTGCTATCTGCGGGAATTGGTACTGGTGAGGGGATGCTTGGTTCAGCCAAGGAACGACAAAAAGCCCAGCGACAGAGGATGTTCCATTGGTCTATTTTTGTGTAACGTTTTAGTTTTGTTAGTTGTTCTTTGGCTGTTTGAGATAGTTTGAAGCGTTCGATTGGGGGTTCCATGAGTAATTAATTATGTCCGTGATTTTATAACAAAAGGGAGCAAGGAAAGTATTGGTAGCAAAGATTGAGGAAATTGGAATAACCTCATTCCCCAATACTTAAAACACACTACCAGAAATATCCAGATTCCACTACTGTTTGTCGTTCACCTGAATTGTACTTAAGCAAATACTCCCGCGCGATCGCATCTGCTTCCCTTAACTTTTCCACCTCATCTTTACCAATCTCTGTATCTGTAGAAAGCAGTATTACTTGATGACTTGCTGCGGGAAAATACCTTTCAACTAAGTTACTTCTGTGAGAAGAATCTAAACGCCCTAATGGTGTATCAATCGCTACTGGTAAGTTGCGTCCTGATACGCGGGCGAGTCCCCATAAAAAGGCGATCGCTAGTAGTTGTTTCTCTCCTGCAGAGAGTCTATGTTTGGGTACGGGTTTAGAGTGAAGGTCGTACAGAGATAAACTAAATGTATAAGTATCAATTGCTACTCGATGCACCAAGTCAGATTTGTGCAAGAGATAAAGAAAACATTCCGTAACAACTGACTCTAATTGATTGAGTTTTCTCAGTGTTAATTTCTCGCGAAATAGTTGCAGTGTGGCTTGTACTTTTGCTGAAACATTGATGATATGTTCATCGTTGTTTAAGTCGATATTTTGCTCACCATAGTATGCTAAATATTTCTTTGTCTTTTCAATTACTGCTGCTATTTCATCGCACTGGCGTTTCTGTGCTTCATAAGCGGCTTTGGCTTGGGCGAGTTCAGCTTGCGCTTGTCTGACTGTTTCTTCTAATTGTGCATATGCTTCTGGTGAGGCTGCTGATGCTAATTGTCTCTCGGTTGAGGTAATTTCTTCTTCTAGGTTTTTCAGTTTATTGAGTTGTTCTTGTGCTAATTTTAGCTGCGCAGGTTGGTAATGATTGAGAAGATTATTTAGCTTATTTAGTGTTTCGGTGTCTGCTGCTAACCAGGATTCTTCCTTCTCTCCTGCTTGTTGTTCAAGTACATAATTTTCTTTTTCTAGGAAGTCTTTAATTTTGTCAAGTTTTTTGATTGGCAATGTCAGCTCATCAAGGCAACTCAAAAGGCGTTGATCTCGCTCTTTTAATACATCTAGGGCGATTTTAGCTTGTTGAGATTTTGCTTCTTTTTCTCCTTGAAATTGTGCTTCTGCAAGTAGCGGTTGAATCAAGGCTAGAGGTAAGCTACCAGCAGCTAATTCAATCAGGCTATCACGTAGAGATTCTGCCTGGGTATTGTAGTGATTTATCTGACCCTCTAATTGGCTACGTTCTCCGGCAATTTTGCCTCCTTCTGAAATGAATTTTTCCGATGATTCGCGCTGTTTATCTTGGGCTTGTTTGAGATGATTTTGCCGCTCTGATAACTCAATTTTTGCGATTTCGTATTCTTCTTGCTGATACTTGAGTTTTTGTTCAATAGCTTCTAAATTTGTCAGTTGCTGAGCATCGGCAATAGTTTTGCGTTTGCGGTTGACTAAAATATCTAAATCTACTGCTAGTCTTTCGGCAAGTTCTAGCCCTAATAGTGAGCGAATTGCTTCGACAACCAGGGGTGGTGGTGCTTCGAGTTCTGCAAGTTCTTTGACTTGTTCGCCATCAAAAAGAAATAAATTTGAGATTCCCAAGGGTAGCAAGTCTTCAATGCGCTCATCCCAGGTATTAACTAGGGCAGCATCTGGCCAATCATCTATTAATATTCCTAGGGTATCTCTGCCAGTTTTAGGATTTTTTGTCCAACTACGTTTAATGCGCAATTCGACTGGCATATTGTTCATGATATGTTCAAATGCCAGTTCTACGCAGGTTTCTTCACCTAGTTTTGTGTGGCGGTTTACTGATTGAGTGAGAAATTCGCTATAACCTAAGTTGTTACGGCTGGAACATTGAGCACGGTGTCCGTAAAGTGCGAGACGAATTGCATCCATCAAGGTGGTTTTACCCCCGCCATTCATTCCGCCAAATAGCAGAATTGGACGAGGATTATCATTAGTGTCTGGACGGAGATTTAGTACCTGACGCCCACTATATGGACCAAAGTTTTGCAGTACGAGTTCAAGAAATATCATATCAATTTAGGGTAATGGGTAATGGGTAATGGGTAATGGGTAATGGGTAATGGGTAATATTCTCAGGTCAGGTCTCCCCATCGTCCATCCCCCTAAAAGGGTCAAGGAAAAATGTAGTAGGATAGGCATTGCCTACCCTACTACATTTTTGTTGATTTGTGTTGGCAGATTACAGAAGAGGATGACACCCTCGACCCGTCACTGCGTCACGGCATCACTGAGTCATCATCCGTAGCAAACTTTTAAGTAATTGACATTACGGGGCTAAGACTATGAAAGCAGGCCCTAAGTCTGATTAATTTTCTTGAGGCTTATATGCAACCCAGTACTTGCTCATGAAATGGTTTTCTGTCGTAATATTTCGGAAGCCTGCTGTCTCCAGACGTTCTACCAAATCATCGGTAGTAAAGTGTCTGTAGTATGGTTCATGGAACATTGCTGGGAAGCTTTCCATAACTGGCATCATTTCAGGAGAATCAATTGCCTGAATTGAGTCACAAATCACAAAAACTCCACCCGGTTGAACCACTCGGAAGCATTGCTCAATGATTTTCTGACGCGCTTCAGCCGGTAATTCATGGAAGAGGAAAACACAACTAATTGCATGGAAGTAGTTATCCCGGTAAGGTAAATCTTCGGCATTCGCTTGCAAAAGTTGTGGCAATTCTCCAGGAATTTCTGATAGTAACTGATTGGCTTTACGCAGGTAAGCTGGTGACAAATCAATCCCATATAGAGATGCTTGAGGTAATGTTCCCCGAATTGATCTTAGGGTACGACCGGTGCCGCAAGCGACATCTAAAACCCGAATTTGACTTGCTAGAACCCCATCAAATGCTTTCACCCCTTGCTTGAGAGGAGCAAGTATTCGCCGACGCATTGCATCAGCAGAACCATTGAACAGAAGTTCTACCTGCAAGTCATACAAATTTGCTGACATATCGCTTAAATAGCCGTCAGTTTGGTGATGGAAATTTTGCAGGTAGTAGCTGGGATAGCCTTCTTTCTGAATCTCTGGGGAAAAAACTTGATGTTTCTTCTGTTTAGATCGTTCCCAAATTTGTGGCATATCTAGCCAAACTTCGGGATAGTAGCGGAAGAAGTCTTCCCAAGGGTTATCAAATAGCAGGGATGAAGGATAAACTCCTTTCTCTGCATCCAGCCAATCAGTTTCAATTATCTGATTGAGCCTGCTCTGAATCTCTAGTAAAATCTTAGGCTCAATTGGCTTGCTTTTCAACTCATTAGTGGGAGGAGAAATAAGTTTCAGCAACTGTGAACTAAGAGTCTTGTGTGCCAGAGCAAAGTAACTTTTGCTTTGCACAAATGTGTTATATGTCAGCTTAGTTAAGGGGTCAGACATAGAAATTGTTTGGCTTATTTTAATCTTGCCTCAGCATTGTGAATAATTGTAACGAATAAATGAGGCACAATTCCTCCCCAAAATACAGACTTGCTACTACCCAGCAGCAAAACCTCTGTGCCCCCTCTGCGTGAACCTCTGCGCCCTCTGCGTTAAAAAAAACTACCAAAGACAGGCGGTCAGCCTATCCTAAGTTAGATGTTTGAACGCAAAAAAGCCACCCCTAGGGATGGCTAAGACTATATTTTCTACCTAATCATCGAGATTAGCAATCGTAGTAGAGAGCAAACTCGTAAGGATGTGGACGCAGACGCATCGGGTTAACTTCGTTGTCAATCTTGTAGGTAATCCAAGTCTTGATGAAATCTTCCGTGAACACCCCAGGTTCAGTCAAGAAAGCGTGGTCATTCTCCAAAGCTTCCAATGCTGCTTCCAAGGAACTAGGTGTAGAAGGAATCTTGCTCAACTCTTCTGGAGTGAGGTCATAGATATCCACATCCAGGGGTTCACCTGGGTCAATTTGGTTCTTGATACCATCTATACCTGCACACAGCATAGCTGCAAATGCCAGGTAGGGGTTAGCAGTAGCATCAGGACAACGGAACTCCAATCGCTTCGCTTTGGGATTGCTTCCAGACAGAGGAATACGGATGGAAGCGGAACGGTTACCTTGGGAGTAGGCCAAGTTCACAGGTGCTTCAAATCCGGGAACCAAACGCTTGTAAGAGTTGGTTGTTGGGTTGGTGAGTGCCAAAAGTGCTGGTGCATGCTTCAACAAGCCACCGATGTAATGTAACGCCATTTGGCTTAAGCCTGCGTACTTATCGCCGGCAAATAATGGCTTTCCATCTTTCCAAATGGATTGGTGGGTGTGCATCCCAGAACCGTTATCGCTAAATACCGGTTTTGGCATGAAAGTAACGGTTTTGCCATATTTCTTAGCAACGTTCTTGATGACATACTTATAGGTCATCAAATAGTCAGCAGCTTCGACTAATTTAGCAAAACGGAAGCCGAGTTCGCACTGACCGCCGGTTGCTACTTCATGGTGATGTTTTTCAATGGGTACACCACACTTCGCCATTGTCAGCAGCATTTCTGTCCGCATATCTTGGGAAGTGTCGGTTGGTGCTACAGGGAAGTATCCTTCTTTGTAGCGTGGTTTGTAACCGAGGTTACCACCTTCTTCTTTTCTCCCAGAATTCCAACGACCTTCCACTGAGTCTACGTGGTAGTAGCCTTCGTGTTGGTTTTGGTCAAAGCGAACATCATCAAAGATGAAGAATTCAGCTTCTGGACCAACAAATACTGTATCGCCAAGGCCAGTAGAAATTAGGTAGTCTACTGCTTTTTGAGCAATGTTGCGGGGACAACGGTTGTAAGGTTCACCTGTCCGAGGTTCTGTAATGCTACAAACTACGCTTAAGGTCGGTTCTTCCATAAAGGGGTCGATCCAAGCTGTTGTTGGATCGAGCACCATCGTCATGTCTGATTCGTTAATGGCTTTCCAACCCCGAATACTAGAGCCATCGAAAGGTACGCCGTCTGTGAAGCTAGTTTCGTCAATTTGGTTGTGGAACAACGAGAGATGCTGCCAAATTCCAGGTGTATCGATGAATTTCAGGTCGATAATCTGGATATTTTTCTCTTTGACGTAATTCAGGAATTCTTGCGGGGTTTGGAACATGGGATTGAGTCCTTAATCTCTAAAAAAGTCTAAACCTGACTCTCAACAATTTTAAGTAGCGCGGCACCTGAATCATCCTAGAGATAGGTTTGCCAAGGTTTTGTATCCTAGATTACAGAATATCCTTGACTACTTCTGGGTGTTTGGAAGAAAAATGAAAATTGTAACAAAAAGTACAAGATTCAACCCAACTCTTTAATAAAGCCTTAAATTTGTATCAGAAGCTACTTTTAGGACAGGGCAATTATGGCGTCTCATTTCAGTGCTGATGAATTTGACCAAGAAGAAGCACTCAAATACCGCCCCGGACAGCGGGTGGAACTCAAAGCGAATCCTGGTGTCGTGGATGTCATTTTGGAATACGACCCAATGATGGTTCCTTCGATCTGGTTAGCGAATGATCCGAAGCCACACTATGCACATGAATTGAACTTGCTACCAATGCCAGTCCTGGGTAGCGGTTGGTTAACAAGACCCAGACGTGGTTCAGCTAAGCCTCCAGCCAGACAGTCTCGCGCTCCCTTGGCAACCATTTCTAAGTAAGTAATAAAGTATCATTACTCATGCTAAAAATTGATAATCCCACGTGCTTGAAGCCGTGGGATTAATTGTATGTATCATCAGACTTTTCATCAGTTTAGGATTTCTTGGGGTCTACTAGGCTTTATTGTTAAAGTTATGTAAAGCAGCCCAACACTCAACGCTTATGCAATCAGCCTTTCAGCATTACTGGGGTGCGTGATGAGTCGCCAAGTCCGGTACAATTGCAAAGCGTGGAGTTAGGCGTCGCTTCACTCTTCAATTGCTCCATCAGGCGTAACCTGAGAATCCAAGTGTTGCTTGGTAGAGAATCCCTCGCTATAGGCTTTTGCCTATAGTCAAGGAGTACGCCACATCCAGGACTTACGCTACCACTTTCCCCAACCCTCTTGAATAAAGGTGGATGCTGAAGGGTAAGTGGGTGCTGAACAATCTAAAATGCTGTAAAGGATGCGTAAGTCCTTTAAATAAATATATGCAGATGTTGTTGGGAGAAGAATTTAATGCGGGATGCAGTGACAACCCTGATTAGGAATTATGACGGCACAGGCCGTTACCTAGATCGTAATGCGATCGATTCACTCAAGTCTTACTTTGACACTGGCACCGCACGGGTGACAGCAGCGACTGTAATTAATGCAAATGCTGCGTCAATTGTCAAGCAAGCCGGGTCACAGTTGTTTGATGAATTGCCAGAATTAATTAGACCAGGTGGAAATGCCTATACGACTCGTCGCTATGCGGCTTGTCTGCGAGATATGGACTATTACCTACGCTATGCTAGCTATGCGCTGATTGCAGGTGATATGAATGTGCTGGATGAGCGGGTTTTGCAAGGCCTTCGGGAAACTTACAATTCTTTGGGAGTGCCCATTGGCTCAACTGTTCGCGGTGTTCAGATGATGAAAGACATTGTTAAAAGTATGGTGTCTGAAGCTGGTGTGACAAATACTGCATTTATTGATCAGCCTTTTGACCACATGACTCGCGAATTGAGCGAACAGGACATCTAAAAGCCTACTTTACATCATTAAGCGATCGCTTTTCTCTTTCTCTGGGGAGCGATCGCTTTTTTATACGCTCTCAAAAGAGAAAAGTGTTTTAACCTAGTGAGAGGAAAAGGAGGAATTAGCTGATGTGGACAATTCTTGATGGTAGGCTTAAGCAAATCTCCGTGGGTAGTGCCCAACACATTTGGGGAGTTAATAGTGGAAACTATATCTACTTCTGGGATGGTACTGGTTGGCAGCAAAAATATGGGAGTCTGGTTAATGTTTCTGTAGGTGCTGATGGTACTGTCTGCGGAGTTAATAGCGACAACGATATCTTCAAACTGGGTGAGACGGTTTGGACGCAACTTCCTGGAAAGCTTACGCAAATTGCGGTGGGTAGTGCCGATACAATTTGGGGAATTGATAACGAAGAAAATATCTTTAACTGGGATGGTACTGACTGGCAAAAAATCGGCGGTTCTCTGAGCAATATTTCAGTAGGTGCTGATGGGACTGTCTGGGGAGTAAATAGCGATAATGAAATTTTCAGTTGGGATGGTAACACTTGGACAAATATCCCTGGATCGCTAAAACAAGTTTCGGTGGGGAGTAGCGATACAATTTGGGGAGTTGATAGCGATGACAATATTAATTTTTGGGATGGTAGTAGTTGGCAGCAAATTGAAGGAAACTTAAGCCAGGTATCAGTAGGTACTGATGTTACTGTCTGGGGAGTAGATAGCGAGAACCAGATTTTCCGGTGGGACGAAACCTAACTCTAGATTCAGGAACTTATACCAAATTTGTGTAATGGGTAATGGTAATTATTTCCTCTTACGCTAGAATGCACAATTTGGTATGATATCAAATCAGTTTGCATCGGAATAATATCTTTTTTTTAACGCAGAGGGCGCAGAGTGTAACGCCGAGGTACGCAGAGTTTTTTTAGGCAAGATGTCACGTAATTCCAATGCAAGCGGAAATGGTATGAGATGCGAAACTGGAGTTTAGGGTAGTGATGACACAGGAGCAACAAAGTATCAGTCCTGGGGACTTTTCATGGACTTTCTGGCCCACTGTGCCACTTTACCCTTATGGAGTGCGGCGAACACTGCGTCAAGAAGTGGTGAAGGATACCGTCTGGACTTTTGACCAGCTTCAAGGCATTCTTTACGTAGTTGTACCAATTCGCATGACTGTTATCAAGCTGGAAGCAGGGGGACTGCTGATCTATGCACCAGTCGCACCAACGCTAGAATGTATCAGGCTCGTCAAGGAATTGGTGGCTGTTCACGGCGATGTTAAGTACATCATCTTACCTACTATCTCTGGTCTAGAACACAAAGTATTCGTTGGCCCCTTCGCTAGACGTTTTCCTACTTCGCAAGTCTTTGTAGCCCCAAATCAGTGGAGTTTTCCAGTGAATCTCCCCTTAAGCTGGCTTGGCTTTCCCGCAAAACGCACTCATATTCTCCCGTCCGACAGTACGAAAGCTCCCTTTGCTGCGGATTTTGATTATGCAATACTCGGCCCGATTGAACTTGGGCCGGGAAGGTTTGAGGAAGTGGCGTTTTTTCATAGGCGATCGCACACATTGCTTGTGACAGATTCGGTGCTTTCCATACCTGAAGAACCATCGGCGATTGTCCAACTTGATCCATACCCCTTGCTTTTTCATGCAAAGGACGATGTATTTGATGTTGTCGAGGATAGTGAGTCAAGTCGCCGCAAGGGATGGCAGCGTATTTCCTTGTTTGCATTTTACTTCCAACCGAGTGCACTGGAGGTGGTGGAAATGGGGCGATCGCTTCGTGATGCCATGAAAGCACCGATTCGCTCTAAAAAGGCTTATTTTGGTTGGTTTCCCTTTAAATGGAAGCAGGAATGGCAGCAGTCGTTTGACGTACTGCGAGGGGGTGGACGTTTGTTTGTCGCACCAATTCTGCAAACCTTGATTCTCAACCGAGCGCCGAGTGAAACTCTAGAATGGGCTGACAAAGTGGCAAGCTGGGATTTTCAGCGAATTGTTCCCTGTCATTTTGACTCGCCAATTGAAGCTCTCCCGCGTCAGTTTCGGGAAGCGTTCGCTTTCCTGGAGAAGCAGCCATTTGTAGGTGAGGGCTTAAAAGAAAGTGACAATCAGTCGCTGTCTGAGGAGGATTTTAGATTACTGAGGGAAATTGATCAGAAACTAACTAAAAGTGGAATAGTGCCAAGCCCTAAAAAATGGTAGGGTGGGTTAGCGACAGCGTAACCCACCGCAAGAACTAAGGGGTGTGTGAACTATCAATACCTAGCCATGATGGCTATCAAACTTTGATAAACTTTCTACACTGAGGGGAACCATATCTCCGTTTGCGGTCAAGCCTAATAACATTCTCTCCTGTGGTCGAATAAACTTGCCTGTGAGTACGCAGCGTTCTTCTTGTTGAGCTGTTGCTTCAATGCTAGCTCGAATATCAGACGGGTCAATTTCGGGTCGATAGTCACCGCATTTCTGCTGTACGTAGTTCCAGAGTACATCTCGAATCAGAGCTTGATATCCTTGATTTCCAGAGAGATCTTTGAGTTTTTCCTTCAAATCTCTTTCAAGGCGGATGCTGGTAACTTCCATGTCGGTAGTGGCAGTTCTAGCGAGTGTACGTAGCATCATTTTTTTTTCCCTCAAATATGTGGACGTATTTGTAATACCAGTGTAGTATTTAAAAGTCACCTTTAAAATCCATCTTCAGCAAATAAGCCTTCTGTGAGCCTTCATATATTCCACTCCACCCCAAACCCTGACACTGCCTACCTCCGAGGTTGGCAACTAGGGGGAATGTCGGTGGATTTTTTGTGTGAGAGTAGATATGGCTCAATAGAAGAAGAACGCACAGCCAAAATTGGAAATAATTTTAAGAAAGATGCTGGTAATTTACTGGCGATCGATCCACGACAACTAAATAAACGCAGCGGGAGGTATCGGCGAAAAAACGCCGTACCAACATAGGACGAAAAAACCTTAAAAGTTTATTTCAACCCCCGCTCTTAAATTAAAGAAGCGGGGGTTTGTTTATGAGGAGTCAAACCGTGATGAGCGCAACTGAAGTGTTAAAACAATCTGTGGTGGTGTTCTCCAAGAACTACTTACCAGTCAGTCGGGTAAACATCAAGCGAGCGATCGTATTGCTGGTAACAGGGAAAGCTGAACCACTAGATTGCTATAACAGCAAAGGCTACAAGGTTCATTCGCCTAGTTTGGTACTCCTGGTTCCCGAACATATTCGTTTGACGATTACTGATGCTGAGCGGGTTTGGAGGGTTCCTCCAGTAAATAGAAGAGAAGTCTTGCGAAGGGATAAGTACGCTTGTCAGTACTGCGGTCACACTAAACAGTTAACACTTGATCACGTAGTTCCCCGCTCCAAAGGCGGAAAACATACTTGGGATAACGTAGTTATAGCCTGCGAACGCTGTAATAGCCGAAAAGGCGATCGCACTCCCCAGCAAGCGGGACTAATTCTACGCACCAAGCCGAAAGCGCCAATCCATCCTGCTGTTACCTTTGCAGAACAGTTTTGGCGCGATGTCCAAGTAAATCTGGAGTAGCAGGAGACGATAGCTAATGCTGAAACTCACATACACCGAAACTGGCTTCTACCTGGAACGTCTGGCTCAACCCCTTGAGGATTGGGTCACGGCAAGAGTGATTCTAGCACTAAGAGCTGGTACGGCGCTCTGTGTCGAAAGTAGCAGTGCTTCGTTTCTGCTTCCAGCCGATTTACCACAATTGCGTCATCTGGAAAAGTATCGCGAGGTAGATGATGGGATATCTTTGTCTGTCTGCGATGCTGAGTATCTGGAAGTTAATCTACAGGGAACTTGGATGACTTCTAATGTTGATGGTACTGAGGGCGTTTTTGTGACTTCTCTGAGTCATGGGGTTGAGTTCTTTTTGCTGAAGCTTTGGGAGGAGTCTCAAAAGAGCGCTCGTTGTCTTCCTTGAACTCTCAGCGATCGCTTCTGACGATATGTGTGATCGCACTAAAACTTGAGAAGGTGCGTTACGCTTTGGCTAACGCACCCTACAAGCTCAGCGATCGCACTGGGAGACCAAAGAATCTTCTAACGAGACAAGTTGATACCCCGCATCACCTGGTGATACCACTGAGATGAAAACCAATGGCTGATCACCATTGTTGAATACTCCATGCACACATCCGGTATAAGCAACTACAACATCCCCTGCAGTGATCGGCTTCGTAGTACCTGCTTGATCCAAATAATATTCTCCTCTCCCAGTCAAAATAGTCCAAGTATCTTGTCCGTCAGGATGGATGTGTGGGAGGATTGTCTGTCCTGGCTTGATATACCAGGCTACAACGACGGCATCCTTAGATTCTGTAACAACTGAACGAATAGGCTCCCCATCCGTGGGCTGAAAAAAGTTAGAACTGTTGAATATCCTGGTCGTACTCATATGTTCTCTATGGCTATTGCAAATAAACTAAACTACCAAAAACAGTGGCACTTTTGAGAGTTCTCCGAGATGTGATTGTCTCACCGATCGCCTAAAAAAATTGTCTCACTGATAACCTTTCAGTAACTTGACTCTGAACACTGACAGATAAGATTGATGAAAGTAGTTTACGATGTTTTTTAACGCAGAGAACACAGAGGGAAGCGCAGAGTTACGCAGAGTGTTTTTAAGTATTTTCTGCTGGAGTCAAAGCCCGCCGTGCTAACTTAGCATAAGTCTTGACTGTCTGATATGGCATTTCCAGGTCAGAGGCGATCGCCTGCAAAGATTCTCCCAATTCTCGTCGTGCTAAGATAGTCGCCCAAGTTTCGGCAATTTCAGTAGCGCGAGTTCCACCAATGCGTTTTCTTTGGGAGATAAATTCTTCTGTCAATTGGGCAATTCGCTCTGCTAACATATTCTGCATTGACGATACACTAAATGCTTCTTCTAATAACCAGCCTAAGCGTGTTTGTCCTAAGCCAAAAGTTGTTTTGTGTCCTGTTCCACAGTAAGGGGCTAGTCTCCCCAAAGCATAGAATAACTTTTCAAATTCAGGTTGTTGGGAAGCCTTACTAGACAAACTAAACTCAACCGCACCAGTAAATCCGGTTACCATACCTTTTTTCCCTGCTACGACTTTCACAGATTCCAGTTTGTGACGCGCAATCAATACGCAATCTTCCACCCATTCTAGAAACTTTTCCTGTTCAAAGTTCATCCCAGAAAAATCATTCCAGCGACGCAGATAGCTGTGAAATATATTATTTGGGACTGGTAAAGGGAAGTGATGTCCTTTGCGACGGAAACTTGTAGGGGAGAGGAAACTTAGTCTTACTGTCGCAGGTGTGGGACGAGGAATGTTGAATAATTCACTATAATTTGTAGGAGCAAGGGCAATTTTACAGGAGCGAATCTGTAAAGGTGCATTCCGCAAAGATATCACTTCTGGCAAAGTTTGTAGCCATTGAGAAATCCACTCTACCAATGGCTGAGAAAATGCATTTACATACCAGCGATAAGTAGTATCAACATTAAGTTTGAAGTCTTGACCGAAAGATTGTAAGGAACCTTCTAAACTAGAAATTGCAAAAGGTTTCTCCGACTGTCCATCATGGAGATATGCAGACAATTCCGGGTTAGTTTGACGCACCTGATCTAAAAACCAAGCGTGTAATCCAATTGTGTATTGAGCATACAAGTAATCAGCCGCTTGGGGTGTCAATTCAAATACTAATCCTACCAGTTCCGTGTCTGCGGGTATGCTGATTTGAGTGTTGGTAGGATGCTTTTTAGTTCGTTTGGGTACAGCCATCGCTCTTTAGTCAGTTGTCAGTTGTCAGTTGTACAATTACCATTCCTCAATCCCAAGTGATTCTTCCTTGGCAATTGCGACAAACTGTTACTGAGGATGTTAACCAGGAGTGGCAGTTATACCATTAATGGTGAGTCAAGGATGAAATAAGTTCTTTCATTGATCATTACATCCCATGCTGCCAGACACTGAAATTGTGCGTCACAGAGCCGCGATGGTTCGCATTGACCTTTCTAAGCCGACGAGATTGGCAATAGAAAGCGCCATCCTAACGAAAGATACCACATTTTTTGATTATGGTTGTGGTTACGGTAGCGATATCGATCGCCTTGCTGATTTGGGTTACACAGGCAAAGGTTGGGACCCTTATTACCACCCGGAAAATCCCCTAACGTCAGCCGATATCGTTAATCTAGGCTACGTGATTAACGTGATTGAAAACACTGCAGAACGTAGGGAATCTTTGCTGAAAGCTTGGGAACTTACCCAACAAGTCTTGATTGTTTCGGCCCAAGTCTTGATTAATCAGCGCAATGAAGATTTAATTGCCTATGGTGATGGTGTAGTTACCAGCCGCAATACCTTTCAGAAATATTACGAACAAGAAGAACTTAAATCCTATATCGACCAAGTTTTAGGTGTCGATGCGATTCCCATAGCTTTGGGGATATATTTTATCTTCCGCGACGAAACCCAAGCCGAAAGCTTCCGGGCCTCACGCTTCCGTTCTCGTACCACCACTCCCAGAGTCCGTATACCCGTTAAACGCTATGAGGATTATCAGGAAATCCTCGCTCCCTTAATGGCGTTCATCACAGAACGTGGACGCCTTCCCGTATCCACAGAACTGGAAAGCGCACCTGATATAGTAGCAGAATTTGGCAATTTAAAACGTGCTTTTAAAGTAATTTTACAAGCAACTGATCAACGAGAATGGGATGTAATTTCTGACAAGCGTCGCAATGATTTGTTAGTTTACCTTGCCCTAACGCAATTTAGTCGTCGCCCCAAATTCAGCAAACTGGAAACAGCAGTTCAGAACGATATCAAAGCACTCTTTGGTAACTACAAGCAAGCCTGTACTGCTGCTGACATGATGCTGTGTAGTGTGGGAGATTTGCGGCTAATTGCCAACTGCTGCAAACATAGCAACATCGGCAAACTTTTGCCAGACGCCCCTGTATGTTCATGTTTCTGCACTAGAATCGCTCAATCCCCTACTGCGACTCTACGAAGGTTGTGCTAGTCGCACCATTGGACGCCTAGATGGAGCTACTTTGATTAAATTTCCGTTCAATGTACCGAAAATCTCTTATTTATTTTATCCTGACTTCGACACAGACCCTCATCCAGCCTTACACACCAGTATGCGCATTGACTTGCGAGATTTGCAAGTCATTTTCCGCAACTACGACTCATCACCTAATCCCCCAATTTTGCACCGCAAGGAAACCTTGGTAACGTCCGACTATCCCCATTATGAGATGTTTGCCCAACTTACGAAGCAGGAAGAAGAACTAGCATTACTGAACGAAACCAGTACAATTGGTAACCGTCGAGGTTGGCAAAAATGTCTGCAAGAACACGGCGTAGAAATTCGAGGTCATAGCGTCTATTTACAACCAAAAGATGACCCTAATTAATATTACCAGTTACCCAATTCCCAATTCCCAATTCCCAATTATTTCATTTCCCTATCGGAATTATTCAAAAACCTCTGCGTCCCTCTGCGTCTCTTCTCTGCGCTCTCTGCGTTAAAAAGACATATTATTCCAATTATTCGGATTCGATATTACCCATTCCCCAATTAATCAACAACTTTACCGAAGCGGAAGCTCAATTATAAACTCAGCACCTTGACCGAGTTCAGAGTTGACAAGCAACTGACCCTTGTGTTTGTCCACTATAATTTGATGCGCCATAGCTAACCCCAAACCAGTACCACTTCCTACAGGTTTAGTGGTAAAAAATGGGTCGAAAATCTTCTGCTGTCCCTCCTTACTAATACCAAGACCATTATCAGCAATACGAATAACAGCGAATTGAGAATTGGGAATTGGGGATTCCTTCGTAAATATTGAAGTACTGATAGTAATCAGACGTGGTTCTGCTTGTTTTTCTAGTGCATCAATGGCATTATTGAGCAGATTCATAAACACCTGATTCAACTGACTCACATAACAGGTGACTTCTGGTAGTTGAGCATAATCTTTAATCACCTTAATCGATGATTTGTCCAGTAAGATCATGAACTGACACGCCAACTGGCATAGCTTCAAGAAATTGCTTTAGTTTGCTCTCACTCTGCACTAATGCTTCATTAATCAGCCAATCTAAACCAAACTCATCTCTAAATGGTATGACTTGCACAAATTGACGTTGGCCATCTTTGATGAATTCAAGTTTTTGTTTGTTCTTGATAGTCGTGAAGTCGCCAATTTTTTTCTTAAAAATTCTCCTGTAGACCTAGTTAAAGTATGACTACTGTTGGCTATGTCAAGGCGCTCCAACTGCTGTTGTTTGTTAGTAATGTAGAGGGGTTCATTCGTTGAAGCTGCTACCAGTAAACCCGGACGTTCAATGATGAATACTTCCCCGGTATTCCCCACTTTGAAAGTGTTGAGAAATTCGCCAACATTGGAGATGCCGAGATTAACAGAAACTACCCCAAGGAATTTATTGGTTGTCTGGTCGTAGATAGGATGACTGAAATTGATGGCAAAGTCTGTATGATCACCCAACTGAAAAATTGGACTCCAAACGGGTTTTCTAGCTTCTTGCGCTACCCGATACCAGGGTCGTTGACGTACATCGGGCTGTTGAAAAGTTCTGAACAGACTGATTATTTTGCCATTACTATCTAAGGTATAGTCATAAATTTGACTGGTATTTGATGGATCGGATCTCAAAAGATGCAATCTTAAAGAGTTGCTGTACGCTCTAAAGTCTCCTCGTTCATTGCCAATCACAAGGCTAGTCACGGAGTTAAATTGTAAAAGTTGCACAAACATATGGCGTTCCAGTTTGGGCAAATCTTGTAAATTTATCGTTCCTTCGCGAATAGCATCAACGTTGATGCGGTTGATTAATTGGGGTGTTGATAGGTAAGTCTTGAGGTAATGTTCGACGCGATCTCCAACTTCGTTGATTAGCTGATGGCCAAGATCGTTTACTGCTTTTTGTCCGCTTTTAAATGATAGATACCCTACTAATCCGACTGTCCCGACAATTTGCAGCACGAAGGGGATAATGAGTACACCTCGTAGGGAAACTTTTCCAGCAACTCTGGCAATTAAGCGATTGACGGGATAAATATCCATGAGGGAGATGGGGGAGTTAGGGGAGATGGGGGAGCTGGGGAGATGGGGAGAATATTACCCATTCCTCAATCTCCAATCCCCAAATAAAGCATGAAGTATGTTAAGTTTGTCTGGGGCAAATTAAGCTGAGTTTTGCAACAAATCTTGGTTAGGTGTTGTGTAACTTCACAAAAATTAGAATTACTTTAACATAAACAATCTAACTTAAATTTTAATGAGCTTTACCTTACAAGTGATTGCAAACTAATTTAAATTGCTCTCAATAGGCGATAATTTCACAAACAGATAACTGTGAGCCCAGTTACATATTGACTTCAGCGAGTCCTAGAAACGAAGACAGTTGAGGTGGCGCTCGGTCGCTTATGTGAACAGAGATTGGGAGATTAGGAAGATTGGGAAAATTAGGGAGATTAGGAAGTAATAGCTTCTCTAACTTCTCCACCTCCTTCACCTTCTCTACCTCCTTCACCTTCTCCACCTCCCTCATTTCTTCTTCATAGATCTCCTTGTTTCAATAATTAGTATTAAGGAGGGAAAATATGAACGGCAAAGTCCTTTCTGCCACGCGGAATGTGGCAATTGTTGGTCCCTATTTAAGTGGTAAAACCACTCTCTTAGAAAGTTTGTTGTTCGTTACAGGTGCAATTTCTCGCAAAGGTAGCATTAAAGACGGTAACACTGTGGGTGATAGTGTGGCCGAGGCACGCGATCGCCAAATGAGTGTTGAGGTAAGCGTAGCGAGTACCGAATATCAAGACACTCGGTTTACCTTTATAGATTGCCCCGGTTCCATAGAATTTGCCCAAGAAACATACAATGCTTTAATTGGTGTAGATGCAGCGATCGTGGTTTGCGAACCAGTAGCAGAGCGTGTCCTCACTCTCGCACCCTTATTCAAGTTCCTCGACGATTGGGAAATACCGCACCTCGTCTTGATCAACAAAATGGATCGACTCACCTGTGATGGTGATGCCTTGCGGTAACTCTTTCCGACAAATCCTTGATGCTTTAAAATCAGTTTCGACGCGCCCACTTATACCACATCAGTACCCAATTGGCAAAGGAGATCAGCTAATTGGATTTATAGATTTAGTCAGCGAACAAGCTTATCATTATCATGCAGGAGCAGCAGCCGACCCTGTACCGTTGCCAGAATCCTTGAGGGAACAGGAACATACAGCACGGGCCGAAATGCTGGAAACCTTGGCCAACTTTGACGACCACCTGCTAGAAGAACTGCTAGAAGAAATTGAACCACCCCAAGAGGAAATTATCCAAGACCTGAAGATGGAATTGGGGGCGGATTTGATTGTACCTGTATTCATCGGCATCGCCGAGCAAGATTACGGTGTCAGGCCGCTACTGGAAGCTTTATTACGGGAAGCACCAGCACCTGAAACTACAGCCGAACGCCGGAAAATTAAAGGGAATGCCGATAAAACCATAGCACAAATCCTGAAAACCTATTACACTCCCCAAGGTGGAAAACTTTCCCTGGTGCGGGTGTGGCAAGGTCAACTGACAGATGGCATAATTCTCAATGGTGTCCGTGCTGCTGGATTGTATCGCTTGATGGGTCAGCAAACTCAGTCACTTTCTCAGGCTTCTGCTGGTGAAATTGTGGCGATCGGACGCTTAGAAAACCTTCCCACAAGTACAACCCTAAGTACTAATGGTGGTTCAAGCACTGAGTTACCAAAAGCTGAGGCACTTACACCAGTGTATGCTTTGGCGATCGTTGCCGAAAAGCGCAAAGATGAAGTTAAGCTGAGTGGTGCCTTAACCAAGCTTCTGGAAGAAGACCCTTCTCTCGCTTGGGAACAACATGGGGACACTCACGAAATCATCTTGTGGGGACAAGGAGAAATTCACCTACAGGTAGCACTAGACCGACTGCGCCGTAAGTATAACCTCCCGATGGTAACTCACTTACCACGAGTTCCCTACAAAGAAACCATCCGCAAACCTGTATCTTCTCATGGACGCTACAAACATCAAAGTGGCGGACATGGACAGTTTGGGGATGTTTATCTGGATATCAAGCCATTATCCCGTGGTGAGGGCTTTAACTTCTCCCAAACTATTGTTGGTGGTGTTGTCCCGAAACAGTATATACCCGGTGTGGAAACTGGTGTGCGGGAATATTTGTCACATGGACCTTTAGGTTTCCCAGTGGTGGATGTTGCGGTAACTTTGACCAATGGTTCTTACCACACTGTCGATAGTTCCGAACAAGCTTTTAAGCAAGCAGCCCGATTAGCAATGACGGAAGGAATGCCGAATTGTGAACCAACGCTTCTGGAACCAATTATGTCAATTGAGGTGTCGGCACCAAAGGATTTTACCTCAAAAGTGCTGCAACTGGTAACAGGTCGTCGTGGGCAAATTCTCGGCTATGAGGGACGTTCCGATTGGCAAGGTTGGGATACAGTATCTGCTTTTCTGCCTCAAGCGGAAATGCACGATTTTATTATAGAGCTGCGATCGCTGACTCTGGGTACTGGTTTCTTTAACTGGAAGTTCGACCATCTCCAGGAAGTTCCAGGTAAGCTTGCTGAAGGCGTTTTAGCAACCATGACCAATGGTAATGGGAATGGGTAAGAGAGATTGGGGAGATTTGGAGTAATGTAGGGGCGGGTTTAGAAGATAATCTGACTGGTAAAACCGACAACCTCTCAACAAAACCCGCCCTCTTTCAGGGAAAATTTCGACATTACCAATTACCAATTACCAATTCCCAATTACCAATTACCCATTACCAATTACCCATTACCCATTACCCATTACCCATTACCCATTACCAATTACCAATTACCCATTACCCATTACCAATTACCAATTACCCATTACCCATTACCAATTACCCATTCCCAATTACCAATTCCCAAAAAATTAAATACTCCAACCCAGAACTTCTGCTACCTGATTTGCCAATAACATAGGGTCAAACGGTTTAGCAAGTACTCCTTTTGCTCCCAATTCAGCAAACTTACGCTGTTCCGAAAGTTGTGCCTTCGCTGTTAAAAAAATCACAGGAATGTTCTGGGTTGCCGTATTTTCCCTTAACTTTTCATAAGTGGTTGGCCCATCCATCTTTGGGCATCATCACATCTAAGATAATAGCGTCAGGTAGTTCAGCTAAAGCCTTAGCTAAACCTTCGCTACCAGAGGATGCTGTTATTACTTCCCAGCCACCCACCGTTTCCAGGCAAAGTTGAGCGACTTCCCGGATATCATCTTCATCATCAATGACTAGAATTCGCTTAGCTGTCATATAAATTGGGGAACTTTTAATATTGGATTACGGAAACCTTAACTCTAGGAAGAAATTTTTCTAAAATTTCTTCCTATTTCAAGGCTTGGTCACAATTAGGCAAATTGTCATCAGAATACACCATTAGGGCGTATTTTAAAACCCCGACGAACCCCTCTAACCCTCCAAAACGTAAGGGAGGAACCGAACTTCAAAGTTTCCCTTAAAAAGGAGAATTTAGGGATATCTCATGGGTCAGAAACGAAGCCAATCAAGTTTGAAAACACGCCACTGATTAACCATCTACAGCTTATTAATCCTGGGGGGGAATCTGAATCCAAAACTCTGAACCCTTACCTGGTTCGGATGTACACTCCAAGGTGCCACCGTGCTTTTCCACAATTATTTGGTAGCTGATAGTTAACCCCAAGCCCGTTCCTTTGCCAACTGATTTTGTAGTAAAAAAAGGATCAAATATCTGTTTTTTAACCTCCTCTTTTATCCCGCAACCATTGTCAGCAATCCTAATGACAAGATTCCCCGAATCTAGGACTTCTGTACGAATGCAAATAGTAGGACTTGGAGAGGAAGAATTATTCAGTTCCCAATCCCTATCTTCAATGGCATCAATTGCATTATTAAGAATATTCATAAACACTTGATTTAACGGGCCTGGATAACATTTTATAAGTGAAATATCGCTATATTCTTTAACAATATTAATAGCCGGACGACGGCTGGTAACTGTCACTCGATTTTGTAAAATCAAAATAGCATTATCAAGCCCATCATGAATATTTACCCACTTTCTTTGTGCTTCATCAAGGCGAGAAAAGTTGCGCAGAGATAGGACAATTTCACGGATGCGGCTAGTTCCAGTTTGCATCGAAGACAGGATTTTCGGCAAGTCTTCAACTATAAAATCCAAGTCAATTTCTTCAGCCTCAGCTTTAATTTCTGCTGCGGGATTGGGATAGTACTTGGCATAAAGGCGCAACAAATGCACTAAACTTTGGGCATATTGATTAGTATGTTCCAGATTGCAATGGATAAAGCTGACAGGATTATTGATTTCGTGAGCAACACCAGCAACCAGTCTTCCTAGCGCAGACATTTTTTCGCTTTGCACCAGTCGAGCTTGGGTTTGTTTCAACTCTTGCAAAGTTTGCTGTAATTCAGTTGCTTGTTTTCTCAATAAACTCTCCGAGCGCTGCAAAGCTTCTTTTGCTTCTTGGCGTTCCATAAACTGACCAATCTGGCTACCAATAGCAGTCATCATTGTCAGCAAATCTTGATCAATCGGCTGGATATCTTGACTGAAGAAGGTGAAAACCCCAAGGATTTCGCTACCACTGAGTGCGGGGAAACCAAAGGCGCCATGTAAACCCACCTTTTGAGCGATTGCGCTGTTCAGGAAGTTCTCATCCTGAACTACATCAGCAATCCACAGAGGAGCACCAAGAGACCAAATGCGACCGGGTAGACCGCTTCCTGGTGCAAAAGTAATCTGGGAAGCCATTGCATTAAACTCTGAGATTGGGAAGGAGGCCTCATGCCACATTTGGGAGCAACGCAGTACATTTGTTTCCTGGTCGAAGCGCCAGAATTCTCCTACTTTCCACCCTAAACTTTCACCGATAGCTTGCAAGATTTGGGGAATCGCCTCCTCAAGGCTACTGGCACCAGCCAAGACGCGGTTAGTTGCGTGTTGCACCCCTAAACGCCACTCAGACTGTTTGCGCTCCGTGATGTCAAAGATTGCGCCATCAAGGCAAATCACCTCTCCATTGTCATCAAAGATACCTTGACCTTTTTCATAAACCCATCTGATGCTGTTATCGGCTCGAATAATTCGGTACTCCACGATATAAGGGCTATGACAACCCACGGCTTCGTGGCTGATTTGCTGAAGGCGGATGGTATCTTGGGGATGGACAATGCTGCTAAAACTGCGGACTTGCTTTTGGATGAAGTCGGAAGCGGGGTAACCAGAAATATCGGCGATCGCCTCGCTGATAAACTCCATTGTCAAATCCCGGTCACAGGAACAGCGAAATATCGCACCAGGAAGATTGGAAACTAAAGAGCGAAATCTCTCCTCACTCTTGCGTAGCGCTTCTTCTGTCTGCTTGCGCTCAGTTATGTCTTCGCAAATACCCAAAAGATAGCGAGGGTTTCCTGCTTCGTCCTCAATCGGTATCTTCTTAGTGTGTAGTATCCTTAAGCCTTGATGCTGAGTTTGAATTGGCTCTTCGGGGATGTCTAAAAGTTGCCTACTTGCCAATACTTCCCAATCTTTAGCAATGAAAAAATCCGCTTGTTCTTGGGGGAAAAAGTCATAGTCATTTTTGCCGATCACCTGGTCATTTGTTAAGCCAGTAATTTCCTCAATTGCTTTGTTAAACAGAAAAAACGATAGAGGATAACCGAAATTTACCTTTTCAGCCTCTTTGATAAACACCCCAACGGGAAGATTAGAAATTACAGAATTAAGAAAAGCTTGAGTGCGCTGCAATTTAGCTTCAGATTCTTTGCGCTCAGTAATATCCCGTCCGATGGCATAAATTAATTTTTCTTCGGCGTAAGGAACTACGTTCCACAACAACCATTTGTAGGAGCCATCTTTACAGATATAGCGATTTTCCAAGGATAATGATTCGCCACCGTAACACAATTTCCGTGCGGCATTAAGGGTTGCTGAGCGATCTTCTGGATGGACAAATTCGATGTAAGGTTTAGCTAATAGTTCTGCTGTTGTGAAGCCAAGAGTTTTCTCCCAAGAGGGGTTAAGTCGCTTGAAATAGCCATCAAAACCACCGACGCAAAGCAGATCTGAAGAGAGGCTGAAGAACTGATCACGTTCTTGTTCAAGTACTGCTGTTATATTTACTAAACGGTCTGTGTTTTTAACAGCTATTTCTAGAAGGCGCTGACCTTTTTCAGACTTTTGTTCAATTTTTCCACTACGCAAAAGACCCAACGCACCTCGAATCGAAGTAAGTGGTGTGCGGAGTTCGTAACTCAATCTCGAACAAAATTCAGTAGCAGGAGCTGCAGAGCTAACGCTAGAATAATTATTTTCCCAATCTTCTGTATTATTACTGATGCCTTCAGGTTTCATTTCTTTTATATCCGTCCAAGACTTACGCTTTTAAATAGACTTTTTTTGATTCTAATAAACAAACGTAAAAAAAACGGGAATATGTAGTGATATTGCAATTGTAAGGCATCTTAATGAAGTCCTTAGTATTTCTTTGTTTGAGCCTTACTTCCGATATTTTTTCGTCTAATACTGCTAATCTTTATCAAAGTTTTACACTAATTTGACAAATGCTTTATTCTAGGAATAAGAGGCATTGATTATTTATTTTTTACTCAATTTTTCATTATCTCAGATATCTAGTTAATCCTCTTCGGAGGAATCGCTAAAATTAGTTGGCAATTGTTAAGTAACTATACGAAATCAAAGGTAATATCCTATCATTGCGAACCCTAGCAAGCACCAAGTACGTTACATTTAGCATTATTTTGATGAATTTTTTAGGAAATTATGGCAATCAACGATTCTCAAAGCTGGTACATAGTGAAGCGTAACGAAGGTCAATGCGAGATTGTACCTAGTGAGGAAGCTGAAAACAAAGAATCCCCAGACGTAGTGGAACGCTGGGGGTCATTTGACTCTAAAAATGAAGCTATCGCGCGTCGAGTCGGACTGATACGCGCCCTTAAGTGTAAACCTGTTTAGACGGGGAATTGGTAAGTCGTAAATTGTCAGTTGTTAGTTGTTAGTTGTGTAGGAGCGGGTAAGCGTGATAACGCCTGACCAGAGCCAGTTTCTCATGTTAAAAACCCGCCCTTCTTAGTTGTCAGTTGTTAGTTGTGTAGGGGCGTAGCATTTGCTCCAATATATTTAGGTATTACCAACAATCTAACAACGCAAATGCTACGCCCTTCTTGTTAGTTTTTAGCTGTTAGTTGTCCTTTGCCTTTAACTAATAACCAATGACCACTTAACGTTTAGCTGGAAGTTCTGCCCGATTACCATCTTTTTTGGCGGCAATTTTCTGTTTGAGGACATCAACAGCTTTAGCAAATTGAGCATCTGCAGTAGTGCCAACCTTAGTACGATCCTGCTGCAATTCCTTGCGCTGCGCATCCGAAAGCTCAAACACAACATCTGGGGAAATTCCCGACTTATTGATATTCCGACCATTAGGCGTGAGATACTTAGCAATAGTCACTGCAAGACCTGAGCCATCTCCTAGTGGGCGCACCGACTGCACCAAGCCCTTACCAAAAGTCTGAGTTCCTACCAGAGTAGCGCGTTTATTATCTTGTAATGCTCCCGAAAGGATTTCACTAGCACTAGCCGAACCGCCATCCACCAGCACCACTAGAGGCTTATCAGTAAGAGCGCGATTGTTAGCTTGCTGGCGGTCAGTTTCTCCCTGACGGTCAACCGTCGAAACAATTCCACCTTCCTTGAGCCACATCCGAGCAATTTCCACACTGGCATAGAGTAAGCCACCAGGGTTAGAACGTAGATCTAAGATATAGCCACTCACTTGCTGCTTTTCTGACTCTTTAAGAGCATTGCGCATTTCCTCAGCAGCATTGGCGCTGAATTGGTTGAGGCGAATGTAGCTAAGCTTGCCAGTGGGAGAGTCTTGAACACTGTAGCGTACCGGATGAATTTCAATCCGTGCCCGTTTGAGCGGATAATCGAATTGCTTTTCACCACGCTGAATTGTCAGTGTTATTGAGGTTCCTTCTCTACCTCGAATCAGTTTGACGGCATCGTTGACATCCATGCCTTCGGTACTTTTACCATCAATTTTGACAATCATATCCTTGGCAAGGATGCCTGCCTTAAAAGCTGGAGTATCCTCAATTGGTGCAATCACCATCAGCTTTTTCGTTTTCTCGTCTTGGGCCAACTGAATACCTACACCAGTTAATTCCCCAGAGGTGTCAATCTGCATGTTCTTGAACTCTTCTGGGTTCATGAAGCGGGTGTAATTGTCTCCCAGCTTCTTGAGCATTTCCCGGATGGCCTTGTAAGCTTCTTCCTTGTTGGTGTAAGAGCGTTTCAGATATTCACTGCGAATTGCCTTCCAATCCTGCTGATTGAAAGTAGCATCCACATATTGGCGATCGATAATTTGCCAGACTTCATCAACTAGCTCCTTAGGGCTGTCACTAAAAAAAGCCTGACTTTTAGATAAATGAAGACCAGCGCCCGTAACTGCAACAGTTGTTAATACTAATGCTGTCGCACCAAGCACGATGCCACGTTTTGTAATTACCATAATGCTTTCACAAGCTGGAGAGGAAATACTGCTTCATGAGTTACGCCCACTCTAACATAAGCTATGCCAGGAGAGGCTTAAGCCCAGATCTCTTTAAAGAAACCATGATGGAATGATGAAGGGGACTGGGGAATGAGGATTGAGGGAGTTGAGGACTAATGTAGGGGCGGGTTTAAAAGATCACCTGACACTACATACCAACAACCTCTCAACAAAACCCGCCCTAACGATGAGGGACTAATGTAGGGGCGGGTTTAGAAGATCACCTGACACTACATACCAACAACCTCTCAACAAAACCCGCCCTCTTCAGGGAGTTGAGGACTAATGTAGGGGCGGGTTTAGAAGTTAACCTGACACTACATACCAACAACCTCTCAACAAAACCCGCCCTCTTCAGGGAGTTGAGGGAATAATGTAGGGGCGGGTTTAGAAGTTAACCTGACACTACATACCAACAACCTCTCAACAAAACCCGCCCTCTTCAGGGAGTTGAGGACTAATGTAGGGGCGGGTTTAGAAGTTAACCTGACACTACATACCAACAACCTCTCAACAAAACCCGCCCTCTTCAGGGAGTTGAGGACTAATGTAGGGGCGGGTTTAGAAGTTAACCTGACACTACATACCAACAACCTCTCAACAAAACCCGCCCTCTTCAGGGAGTTGAGGGAGTAATGTAGGGGCGGGTTTAAAAGATCACCTGACACTACATACCAACAACCTCTCAACAAAACCCGCCCTCTTCAGGGAGTTGAGGGAATAATGTAGGGGCGGGTTTAAAAGATCACCTGACACTACATACCAACAACCTCTCAACAAAACCCGCCCTCTTCAGGGAGTTGAGGGAATAATGTAGGGGCGGGTTTAAAAGATCACCTGACACTACATACCAACAACCTCTCAACAAAACCCGCCCTCTTCAGGGAGTTGAGGGAGTAATGTAGGGGCTGGTTTAGAAGTTAACCTGACACTACATACCAACAACCTCTCAACAAAACCCGCCCTCTTCAGGGAGTTGAGGAATAATGTAGGGGCGGGTTTAAAAGATCACCTGACACTACATACCAACAACCTCTCAACAAAACCCGCCCTCTTCAGGGAGTTGAGGGAATAATGTAGGGGCGGGTTTAAAAGATCACCTGACACTACATACCAACAACCTCTCAACAAAACCCGCCCTCTTCAGGGAGATGAGGGAGAATTCCGACCTTACCCAATTACCAATCCCCAGTTCAACTTTTTGCTTTATCTGTTGACTGACAAAGAAAGCGATCGCTCTGACGAACTCTGGGATTAGTTTGTAAATAGTCCTGCAGCCAGTTGCAGCTTTTTTCCAACAGCTCATCCAAATCCAAATTCCAGACAATTACCTTCTGATCTTGACTAGCTGAAGCCAGCGCCTTACCGTCGTTGCTCCAACTGAGGCTGGTAACACGTTCCTGATGACCTTCCAAGGTTTTAATCAAGGTGTCGTCAAGCCGCCAAAGCTGTATCCGGTTGTCCCAGGTGCTTGTTGCCAAAACTTTGCCCGTAGGACTAAAACGAACGTGAGCCAAACTATCAGTATGTCCTTTGAGAGTTCTAATTAGCTCCCCATCACGGTTCCAGAGTTTGATCGTGTTGTCATAACTCGCCGAGGCTAGCATTTGGGAGTCGGGGGAGAAACTGACATCCAAAACCCAATTGCTATGACCCCGCAGCGTTTTTAACAAAGTGCCATCGGCTTTCCAGAGTTTCACTGTATTGTCATCACTAGCTGAAGCAATTCTCTGGCCATCGGCGCTCAAACTAACTGCATTAACAGACTTTTTGTGATTTGTCAAAGTTTTTATCAAAATACCCTGACGATTCCAAACTTTCACCGTTCCATCCCAACTGGCTCCAAATAGCCGCTGGGAGTCAGGACTAAAGCTGACATTCACAACCCCTTGGCCATCCAACCTTAAAGCCTCAATCGCAGTACCGCGCAGATTCCAAAGCCTCACAGCCCCATCCCGACTCGCAGAGGCGATAATCGTACCATCTGGACTAAAACTGATACTCGAAACGCGATGGCTATGTCCCCTCAAAATCCTGAGTAGCTCCCCAGAGCGATTCCAGATTTTCACAGTACCGTCATTGCTCGCTGTGGCAATCAACTGACTATCTGGTGAAAAAGTAACATCCCGAACACCAGTCTGATGCTGCAAAATCATCATCGGTTGCTCGTCAAGCTCCCAGAGTTTGATAGTTTTGTCTAAGCTTGCTGAAGCAATCAGGAGGTGACTCTCTGACGGGTGGACGGGCCGAGGAGAGTTGAGATTTGCACTCTTCCCCTTCACAGGAGCAAGACCAAAACTCACAGCAGTAACACTATGGCTGTGTCCGGTAAAAGTTTTCACAAGGGTGCCGTTGAGGTTCCAGAGTTTTACAGTATTGTCAGCACTTGCTGAAGCAATGAACTGACTATCAGCACTGAAAGCCACTCCAAAAACCCAGCGGTTATGCTTCGGAAAAGTTTTGATTAACTCTCCGTTGCGCTTCCATAGCTTCACCGTGCGATCGTCACTAGCTGAGGCGATAAACTGACCATCAGGACTGAATACCACACAGTTAACCTTACCTTCGTGACCTGTGAGAGTTTGTAATAACTTTCCTTGAGGAGTCCACAACTTGATTGTCTTGTCCTCGCTAGCAGAAGCGATTATCTCGCCATCAGGACTAAAGCTGACCGACTGGACAAAACCCTTGTGACCGCGAATAGTCTCGATTAACTTACCGTCAACTGTCCAAATTCTAATTGTGCGATCGTTACCCACCGAAGCTATTTTCTCTCCACTCGCACTAAAGCTCACGCCATATACATGACCAACATGACCACGTAACGTTCTCACAAGAGTGCCATCGCGACGCCACAGCCTTACCGTACCATCCCAGCTACTAGAAGCAATCAACTGACTATCACGACTAAAAGTTACGCTGGTAACGCTATCTTCATGACCATCGAGAGTAGTAACTAAACTGCCATTTGGTCGCCAGATTTTCACAGTTTTATCTCGACTAGCAGAGGCAATTAACTGATTATCCGGTGAAAAACTAACACTCCAAATTACATCACTATGACCCTCTAAGCGATTGCGTTCTGAAGCACTGTAAACAGCTTGTTCAAGAGCCGTTAGCACCTGCAAACGGGTATCTGGCTCTACCCGTTGTGAAGAATTAGCTAGTGTTTCTATATTCTTTAGTTGTCTTGCAGCTCTTAAGCCCTCCAGCAGTGCATCAAACTTTTTATTTGAGACAAAGAGTGCTTCAGAAGAAGCACTGATAGCACTGAGCTGGGAATTGATTGAGAGTTTTGTTGCTAGTTTTCTTTGCACCTCTGTACGCATACCCAAGATACCAGCAGTAATGGCCAGAACTGACATCACTACACCAACCGCCAGCGCTCGCAATCGCTGTTTTCTAATTTGCAAAAGTTGAATTTCATTGCTTTCTAGTTTGGCAGAAATTTTCAACTGCGCGTGCTGTCCGTAGTTTTTTCTAATCGGTTCAACTAGATAGTCGTGAATTAGTTGATAGCGGCTTGGGGTTTCTCCCGAAACTCGGAATATTAAACCTGAACCTAGCAATATTTTTAAAATTAAGTTGAGTTTTTCTTTTTGGGTAGTAGCTGGAGCTTGAGAAGGTGGTAAGTAAAAATTTTTAGTTTTTTGTAAGCTGCCAACCTTGGATTCGACCGCAGGATGCTCCTCTAATAACTCTGCTTTGATTAACTCATCTTGCGCTTTCAAAGGACGGGTATTTTTGTCATCGGTTAAGGAGAATAAGACTTGCCAAGCAATATCTTCATTCTCTTTTCCACAGTCTTCTATCGCACTTAAAAGACTGCGCTCTATCAAAGCTGTAACGGGGTATAACCCCAGTGCAAAATATTGTTCAGTAGTTGTAATTTTTTCTGCTTGCAGTTGAGCGCCCACAACTTGTAGTTCAATGAGACGCACTGAGCCTGAATTTCTTGATAAGTCTTGTACAAGCACTTCAATCAGAGAGTCTTCTAACTGAAACTGAGAACCCGCTGCCAAAGTATAAAGAACATTACTTGCGTCTTTTTGTGAAATATCTCCTATGTAGTAGCGAAGCTGTTTATCTAAAACATTGTTGTTAATTGCTGTAAAATCACTATAGCGTTCGCACTCCAATAAATAATGTAAATGATCTTCTCGCAGCGACAAAATGATTTTCACAAAGGGAAGATTTAGACACTGGTTTAAAAAATCATAAAATTGACACCTTTGCTTCCGTTCTGTGGTTAAGAAAAAAAACTCTTCAAATTGGTCAAAAATCAGAACAGTTAAGAGATTACGCTCAGAAGAAAGTCGTAATTGTTCCAGAATTGTTTCAACGTTATTAACTTGAAAATTTGGTAATCCAGAAACTTTTTTCTTGCCTAGAGAAGAGAAGGGTTTGTCAGATTGGGAGGCTTCTTTTGTACTATTTACCTTGCCAATTTGCCAACTTGTCAACTCAAGAGTCAGAAGTCTCCCCAACTCACCGACCCAATTACTGTAGACATTCTGCACAATAGGCAGAGCTTCTCGTGCACCAATAGTTCTTGCTTTTAAGGCTGGTAGCAAACCGCCATTAATCAGCGAACTTTTACCGACGCCGGAAGCACCATGAATTACTGTAAGTTTATGATCGTTGCGGCTTAGGCGTTCAATCAGGCGATTGACATCAGGTTGACGCCCAGCGGCTGCAATTTCTAGGGGAGATATTTTTTTACCTTGGGGTGAGGTAAGCAAGGGGGTAGCACCGATGAAGGTACAAAACCCATTCTGTTGAGAAATCAAGCGTTGTTCAAGCTTAAGCTCAAAGGCTCGTAAATATTGCCGTTTCTCTAGATAGAGCGATCGCAATTCCTCTAGGATATCTAGGTAAAGTCGCGGTTGTTGCTGTAGAGAGGAAGGTAGTAGCGTTTCGACGTTGATGGCTTGATTGATCGCTTGTTCTAAGTCAGCGATCGCCCCTAGGGAATTGCCCAACTGTCGCTGAGCTTTCGCCTTCAGCAGAAGATACCACCCTAAGTGATCTCTCTTGGGCGACAGGGACTGCTCGCCTATACTAAGGGCGGTGCTTGCTAATTCTTTTGCCTGCTGCCAATTGCCAAATGCTACAGCCACAGCCCCTAAAAAGCCATAAGTTTGAGCCAGTTGCACTGGATTGTTTTGAATTTGGGGTACATTGAGAGAGTTTTGAGCTAGAGTCTGTAAATCGGTCCAAGATTGCAGGTTTTGCAGTACTTCCCCCAGTTGCATCGTTAACTGAGCAACCCAGTCTGAGCGCAAAGCTGCTGCAAACATCTCAATGCTGGCGCTTAATGACACCCTGGCTTGCTCCCAGTTGCGGCGACTTTCTGTTGGTTGCAATTGTGCTTGCCGACAGTAACACAAGCTAATGTGATGCAGTATTACCCCAACTCGCTCTAACAGTGACGGGATAACTGCCAGAGGCACAATTGGACGACTTGGGATAATCTCCCTGATCTTGCCCTCTCCCTCTCCCACTTGCTGCTGCCAAAACTCTAAACTTTTCTGATACTGCTCGATGGCCACATCAATATGGTCATCGCAGTAAGCATCTCGCCCCAAAATCAATTGCCAGGTTGCTACTAGCGCTGGTTCTAAATTGAGCGATCGCGAGTGCAAATCCCGCAACGCCGCCTCAAGTTCCTGGCGTCGGCGGCAACCGGGTGCTAGATTGAGTGCTTGATTACACAGAAACTCCCCCACTTCGCTACCCAAAATAGTCGTAAACAGTTCATATGCCGTTTGATGCCACAAAGCGAGTAAGTGTTCGCTGGAGAGTTCAAACTTAATTGAGGTAGCAGCCCAACTCTTGAAGTCGGGAGCAAACCGCGTCAGCTTTTGCAGTACCTCATCAGTCACCCACAACACTAAAGGGCAAGTCAAGCTTTTACGAAACTCGTCTCTAACCTGATTAGTTGAAATTAGCACTTGGTCAATCGCTGTTACCGACTCTAGACCAAATACGACCCAGGCTGATGTTTGTTCGCCATTGAGGGCGGCGATGTGGTTATGGAGGGTTTTGATTGATTCTTGCAGAACCATCGCACTCAGCCGTGTGTTGGTTAGTTCTTGCAGCCTTCGCCACATTTGCTTTTTTGTGACTTCATAGTTGCAGCGCACCAAAATTAGTGCAAAGTGCTCACTAGAAAGATTAATCGCACGAGATAGCGTTGATAGCGATCGCTCATTAGCTACTGATACTTCTTCTAGTTGCTCTTCGCGTCTCATTCCCTCAAACTTTTGATTATTAGTGATACACAATTGTCAATAATCCTTATGAGTATTTTTTGCTCTGTTGCAAAACTTAAGTTTATTTTTCTCTGATCAGAGGAATAAGAACCGAACTAAAGCAGCGCTCTAGTTTAATCTTGGTTCGAGCGCGTCCCTAGTTGGGCAAACGGGATTGATCTATTCATTTAGCTGAGATTTCAGTATTGCAGCTACTGAAATACAAGCAAAGAGTAGAAATGTGTAGTGTGAAAAACTCTACACACTGACCATGTAGCCCATTGCACAAGCTCTACAGATGTTGTGTTTCTGACAAGAGAAGAAAGATTTTTAGGATTTGAAAGAAGAACTCCAAGCAGTAAGTTTTATTAGAGTTCTCACCGTACAGATTGCGCGAAGATTTGTCTTTTCTTGGATTAGCTTTGTCTAATCCTCGATAGCCTAAAGGTTGTTGATTTTGCTTAGCATCCAAATAAACGATGCAGGCGCATCCCCTTTCTTGAAAAAACTGAGCGATCGCTTGTAGAAGTTATAAAGCAGCCTCAATTTTTTTCTTTTGTCGGTAAAAATGCTTTTAATGTAGCACTAAAAGTCGCGTTTCATTGAAAAATACCCCCTAGTAGATGAACCCAGCCTGAAAAACATCCTTAGTCTAGAGTCTAGTCTAGTATTACTAGATACTTTAGCTCCTAAGTGGCATTCCAAATGGAAAAAACTAAGTAATTCCACGATCAGTGAATTTACGGAGATTGTCAGTGATGAAGAGTTGAAGGCTTAGTGATGACCCATAGTAGGGAAGGTGACAAATTTCACAAGGCTCGGTGATCGCGATCGCTCAAAGAGAGCCGCTGGTAGTTTTTGACCCTGCTTTACTTAGCACTCCAAGACAGAAATTTAGGAGTTTCTGCCAATGCTGGGTTGATCCCAAACCAGCGCCCCAATTCATCCCGGTATTCATAAACAAACATACTTCGCAACAGAACTTGATATTCTTTTTCACCTTTAACAACCTGCTGTTGCACTACTTGAGACAGCAAATCCCATTCCTGATCATCAACAGCTAGAGTCAGATCGTCCCGGTAACCCTTAATCACAGACTCCAAGCAACTGCGCGAGAGAGGTGGATCTTCATGTTGTAAGCAGTTGTAAAGTAGCCCTAACAAATTACGGACATGACCGCCACTGACGCGACACATCCGGTCAAGAGTTTCAGCATCTTCAAAAACCTCTGTGACCAAATTGAGTCTGGCTTGAGGCTCTAGTTCTGGAAAAGCTCGTGCTAACACCAACTGTCGCAGTAGCGCCATCCCTTTAGGGAAGGGGGTACCATCTCGCGACTGTATCGGCACCATCGGTAACACCTTGGGAGCAATCCCCGCACCCAAGCGATTTTTCAGGGCTTCGTACTCATTGGAGAACATTAAAGATAAAGGTAGGGTATAAACAACATGGCACTTCAAATCCCGTAACTGTGAGCCACGGTCGATGAAGAGGTACTCAGGCTGCGATCGCCCTGAAGGAACAGGTCTGGGATCGACCCGATCCAAATTATCAACAATCACCACTAAACCTTTTTTACCGCGTCGCTTGAGTTCCTCAATCCCCCGTCCGATAATTTCTTCATTGATTGCAGCCAAAATGCCTTGAGTTCGGGGTTCTAGATGCTGTCTGAGTTGGTCGCGCAACTGGGGGCTATCTTTAGTTTTGGCGGTAATTTTGCCAATTCCGACAGAAAGTTCAGCTTCCGCTGACAGCTCAATCGGAGTTTGCAAAAAGTCCTTGATATCGCCAAATAATCTGCCAAAGTAGCCAGGTTTGAGGTGGATACCAATGCTTTCCAAACTTTCGCTCACAGCTTTGGCGATGCTGAGTAAAATATCGCTGATATCAACATCAGCCATGTCTAGATCTTTGCTAGACTCAAAATAGACAACATGAAATTGTTGCTGTTCCAATTGGGCTTTGAGTCGAAACAATTCTGTGGACTTTCCACAACCGATATGGCCCGTAAATAGCTGACAGGTTGGTTCATCCGGTGAAAGACGGGTGATAGTTCGTCCCAAAGCCTCGATAATCCTGCCACCACGCACCGAAGAAAAATCAATATAGTATTGACGGTCTTCAGGATTTCCGACTATCAGAGTCTTAGCTGGATTACAAGCTTTAAAAAATGTTAGTAGATGCAATTTCATTCTGACCAGATTTGCGCAGTCACTCCATTGGGTAGAGAGTAAAGCATTGACCAGCACTTGATCTAGGGGGGTTACACCCCTACGACATCGGTTTGGCTCTTAATTTGGCAGAGACTTCCCGATAGCTAGTCGTTGTTAGGGAAAGGAATGGTTAAATGGGAAAGATATCTTGCGCTAATTCAGAAAACCAATCTTCGAGCCAAATCTCCTGAAAGCTTTACCAGGTAACAATTGAGTGAAAACTGTTGATTCTCATTTAAATAGCTTTATTGATAATTTTGAGAGAGGCATGGGGAGTACAGCATCTATATCGCTCCTTAAGAGAAAAACTTGGGAAATGGCAACGCCTAGAAGTCCTTGGCGCCCCCTTGGCAATGTGAAAGCCAAACTATTACAACTGACGGGGTTTGAGCTACTTTGGGAACCCAAGGAACAGAAAGACGCGACTACAAGTTTACATCCTTTGGACTAGAGCGGTAGTAGATGACAAACATCGCATCAGTCTCACAAGAAGAATTGACTACCAGGCGCCAACAATTGCGGCGATCGCGCCAACTGAAATCTGTTCAGGCAATTTGGCGGAGTCTGCTTGTTGGTGGTATGGCAAGCAGTTTAGTCTGGGCACTAACCTTGCCAGATTGGGTAATTCGTAAGCCAGAGCAAGTTGTGATTGAGGGCAATTACTTTCTTTCGCCAGAAGCGATTCGCGCACTGCTACCTTTGTCTTATCCCCAGTCCATATTGCGAGTCGAACCGCAAGAACTCGCCAAATTCCTAGAGTCTCAAGCCCCAATTGCCCAAGCCACAGTCAAGCGTCAACTCGTACCTCCGGGATTGACGATCCAAGTAAAAGAACGCAAGCCGGTGGCAATTGCCCAAGAAGCTGCACAGGAAAATGGCAAAACTGACCAAGAAATGGCAGCTAATGGTTTAGTGGATGAAACTGGCGTCTTTTTGCCCTCCAGTAACTATACACAAAGGTCACAAAACCTAGAATTGCCCACACTTAAAGTTATTGGCTCAAACGAGCAATATCGCCCTTACTGGTCAGAAGTTTATCAGGCAGTGAGCAACTCTCCCGTCAAAGTCTTGGAGATAGATTGGCAAAATCCAGCCAATTTAATTTTGAAAACTGAGTTAGGAAATGTGCATTTTGGCCCTTACAGTTCCAAATTTAGGGAGCAATTAGCTGTACTTGATCGGATGCGAGAATTGCCGACTCGGATACAGTCTAGCCAAATTGTCTATATTGACCTGAAAAATCCAGAGTATCCGGCGATTCAAGTAAAAAAGGAAAATGAGACTGCTAAACCAGGTACTCATTAAGATTAAGAATGAAGAGTGTTATAAATGTAAATTCAAGCTGACTGCCCCATCATTACCAAAGTACCTTGACAATTGACCTCTTAAACACTGTAAACCCTCAAGGGCAAGCGTTCGTTGGTTTTTCTATCGACTTAACCTATAGTTGACTCAGATTGCTACATATAACTGATAAAGTTGTTTATCGACACTGACTTATTACAATGAAGCCTAATAATAAACAAGGGCTTGCCAATCAAAGCTCTAATATCACCGGACACACCGAACTCTCAATGGGTGTAGAAAACTCTCATCCCTTCAGTAACTCTGGGTTACAGTACAGCCAAAGCTATGATTCCAGAGGAATAACTAGGGAAGAAACCAGGAGTGACAACATCGTGCCAGGTAGCGTTGCCAAAATCAAAGTAATTGGAGTTGGCGGAGGTGGGGGTAATGCAGTTAACCGCATGATCGCCAGTGAGGTGGCTGGAGTAGAATTTTGGTCGATCAATACAGACGCTCAAGCCCTCGCCCAAGCTTCGGCCCCCAAACGCTTACAAATGGGACAGAAGTTGACCAGAGGACTTGGTGCAGGTGGTAATCCAGCAATTGGCCAAAAAGCTGCTGAAGAATCCCGCGAAGAAATTGCCCATGCGCTGGAAAACGCTGACCTTGTATTCATTACTGCTGGTATGGGAGGCGGTACGGGTACAGGTGCTGCGCCAATTGTGGCAGAAGTGGCCAAAGAAATGGGGGCATTAACTGTCGGTGTTGTCACACGTCCTTTTACTTTTGAGGGGCGTCGCCGTACTTCTCAAGCCGAAGAAGGAATTGCGGCTTTACAAAGCCGAGTCGATACTCTGATCATCATTCCCAACAATAAACTTTTGTCGGTAATTTCCGAACAAACGCCAGTCCAAGAAGCTTTTAGAGTTGCTGATGATATCCTGCGTCAAGGTGTGCAAGGTATTTCTGATATAATTACTATCCCTGGTTTGGTTAATGTTGATTTTGCCGATGTCCGTGCTGTGATGGCGGATGCTGGTTCGGCGTTGATGGGTATTGGTGTTGGTTCCGGGAAGTCGCGGGCTAGAGAAGCGGCAATTGCAGCAATTTCCTCTCCGTTGCTGGAGTCTTCGATTGAAGGTGCCAGAGGTGTTGTCCTCAATATTACTGGTGGTACTGATCTCACTCTCCACGAAGTTAATGCGGCTGCGGAAACGGTCTATGAAGTCGTCGATCCCAATGCCAATATCATTTTTGGGGCGGTGATTGATGAGAAACTTCAGGGTGAAATTAGAATTACCGTCATTGCTACTGGATTTAGTGGAGAAGTTCAGACTGCGCCATCAGCGAGGGAAGCCCCTCGTAACAGGCGACCAGCTACACCACCACCTCCTATCCCGACTGTAGCCCCTCCGACGGTCGATCCCAGAACTAAACAACAGGAATTGGATATTCCTGAATTTCTGCAAAGGGCGTCGTTTCCCCAGACCATGAAGATTTGAGAGCGAAGATTAAATCCTCTGAGGCCTCAAGACTCTTTCGGTGAGGATATTTTTCTTGGTGTCGCGTCTTTGGAGTCCGTGCGATCGTTAAAAGCTGAGTCTCTAGACCGAAATTTGCTGTTGCACGCTGCTTCAATTCCCGATTAGCATCGGTCTTCTTTTTTTAAGTATGACGGCTCAAAAAAAATCAAGCGTACCGATAGCGATGACGATCGCTGGTTCTGATAGTGGCGGTGGTGCTGGAATTCAGGCAGATTTGAAGACTTTCGCCATGCACTGTGTTCATGGTACTTGTGCTTTGACTTGCGTGACTGCACAAAATACTCAAGGTGTCACAAGGGTTGATGCTTTGCCACCAGAAGCGGTAGTTGCCCAAATTCAGGCTGTAGTTAGCGATATTGGCGTAATTGCTACGAAAACTGGGATGTTACTTAACCAGGAAATCATTGACGCAGTAGCGCATGAGGTGCAATCTTTAGGTTTGAGTAACCTAGTCGTAGACCCGGTGATGGTATCGCGTACTGGTGCTCAACTGATTGATAATCAGGCTGTGGCTTGTTTACGGGATGTTCTAATTCCATTGGCTACCATTGTCACGCCTAATTGTTATGAGGCACAGATTTTGAGTGGTTTGGAGATTCATACCCTGGATGATATGCTCCAGAGCGCTCAACGCATTCATCAACTGGGAGCGAAAGCAGTTTTAGTTAAAGGAGGAGGGATGAAGGGCGATCTACGTGGTGTTGATGTCTGGTTTGATGGTGAAAAGCTATCTACCCTGACAACATCGCTGGTGGTGACAAGCAATACTCATGGTACTGGTTGTACCCTAAGTAGTGCGATCGCCGCAAATTTGGCATTAGGCCTAGACCTGAAAAAGGCGGCGCAATTAGCAAAAGATTATGTCACAACTGCGTTAAAGTACTCCCTAGATATAGGTCAGGGGCCTGGGCCAGTGGGACATTTTTTCCCCTTATTGTTATCTTAATCTGCCATAAAGAAAGAAGCTGGGTGCAAGTACGGTTGAATTGATAGCAAATTTCTGAAAAAATTGCTGCGTTTAGCTTCATATTTCCACTATTCTTGCCTTTGACTACTAATTTCCGAAGCGATTTTTCCATGCAAAACCCTTCCACCGACCGTTACACATCGACAACACAGGCCAACAAATACAGCCCCTCAGTCCCCATTTCAGTTTATCGGGAACTAGCGGCTGAATTGCAAAATGCACAGTCTCAGGTAAACTCCCTCAAGTCTCAAAATCAGCAATTACTCAAACAAAATCAACAGCTACGACAAGAAGTTGAAAAAGTCGTTCATTCAACCCAGCGCTTACAGCAAGTTGTAGAATCTTTTGGTACAGACGGTCGAGTTGAGATGCCTCGTGCTAAGCCAGTTATGCAGCCAGAACCCCGTCCCGTCCCCCTAGCAGCACCCCGTTCAGCGCCAAGCGTACCAGTGGTAGAATTTCCACCCCCTCAAGAACACCACGAACATGATTTCTCCCCTTACGCGGAGACATTGGTGATTGAACAGGAAGACTCTCGTTCGCGCCGTCCTCGTCAGTCTGAGGGGGTTTCAGAGGTCAGTGGTTGGATGTTAGTCGTAGCCATCTTGCTGATTGTGTTGACCGCATTTGGTACTGGCTTTTTAATTGTGCGTCCCCTTCTCCAAAACAAACGTTAAGTTGTTATCTAGGTTAGTTGATGAACGCTTAATTCCAGGTTGTTCTGGTTGGTATTAGTGCGATGACAGGCGTGTATTTACCGCTCTCTTTGCTTCAACAAACCCCTAAAGTATTGACTCAACCCCGTTACTACAGCAACGGGTAATTCTCCCATTGCCTCTGACTCTCCACAATCTACAGGGAGAATTATTGTTTTTCATATAAGTTAGCTTTATTTTTGGGCGATTGCCTTCGGCACTGCGCTTTGCGCAATCGCCTAGAAAGTCCAATGTCAAACTCGTTAATACTACAACCATAAAAACCACCTCCCTTAAGACAGATTTTTATTGCTTTAGAACTTATAATCTTGTTGGTTACTTCTAATAATATCTGGATAAAGGCTGATGACAAGTTTACTTTAAAATGGATGCCTTGACAAATAAGATTGCTCTAAATAACGTAGTAAGCATGAGTGTTCTACGCATTTAAATCAGGCGATCTACCTAACCATAGTCTCAGCTAAGTTCAAAAAAGAAAATTTGTCTCAAGAGATACATTAAGTCAAAAGTAAGTAAATGGGTGTAAATCAACTTAACTTACTTGAGGCTAAGGAATGGACAAGGTGTAATTAATTACCAACCCAAATAATTAATTTTGTAATTGCACGCCAAAATAATCATTTTTTTTGACTATTTTGGCTAACAATCTGAAGTGAGAAATAATTAGAGAGAAAGAGGATGAGCAGCAAAAAAATGAAGGCTTTACTAATTGTAGAACAATGCAATCCTGACTGGGCATCTGTACCGTTGGTTGGCTACAGATTTTACCAAGGAATTAGCAAATTAGTTGAGACAACCCTCGTTACCCATGAAAGAAATAAAGCCGCTTTTGAAAAGCTACCAGAGCATCAAGATGTTATTTACATAAGTGAAAGTGATTGGATAAAAAAATACTATCCTTGGCTGGAACGCCTAACTTTAAGAGGAAAGCAAAACTGGCAATTAGCTACTATCTTGAGCTACCCAGTTTATGCGGACTTTAACAACAACGTTTATCAGCAACTCAAAGACAGAATACTCAGCAAAGAGTTTGATATTGTACACTCAATGACTCCTGTCATGCCGCGTTTTCCTGTGAAGGCAATCGAAGCCTGTCAGGAGACTCCTTTTATTTTAGGCCCGGTAAATGGAGGCATTCCCTTCCCATCAGGATTTCAAGAAACAGCTAAAAAAGAAAAGGCTAACTTAAGCTTTTTTAGGTCATTGGGCAGGGCATTAATACCAGGGTATGTGAAAACTTACAAACAAGCAAATAAAATACTTTCAGGTTCTACCTATACATTAGAAAACCTCAAACAAACATTGCCCATAAGAGATGAGCAAATCGAGCTTTTCTACGAAAATGGAGTCACACAAGAGTTTTTGAACCATCAAGAAAAAATCAAAGATGACAGCAAGGTAGATTTACTTTTTGTTGGGCGATTGGTTCCTTATAAATGTGCAGATTTGGTCATTGAAGCGATTTGTAAATTAGAGCCAAGCATTCAAAAGAAAATACGACTAACAATTGTTGGTGATGGACAAGAAAAAGGCAATTTAGAACAAAGGACGCAGGAACTTAATTTAGGGGAAACGGTAAAATTTACTGGCTGGGTTAATCAAAAAGATACTGTTGAATATTACAGAAAGGCAGATATCTTTTGCTTCCCTTCGATTCGAGAATTTGGCGGTGCGGTGGTGTTGGAAGCTATGGCTTGTGGGCTTCCCTGTATAGTTGCTAATTACGGTGGGATTGCTGAATATGTGACGGATGAAACAGGTTTTAAGATAGAACCTATTTCTAGAGAATATTTGACGCAGGAATTAACTGAAAAAATCAAACTTCTGGTGGAAGATGAAAATTTGCGTCAAACAATGTCAGCAAAGTCTCTGGAAAGAGTCCAAGAATTTGAATGGGACAGAAAAGCTAAAAAGATTGTAGAAATTTACGAAGATGTGCTTAGCGCCCAAAGGCTGTAAGCCTTTGGCTACCAGAACAAAGCCCGCCTTCGCGGGCTATATTTCAAGCCCGCGAAGGCGGGCTTCGTTTTTGTAGCCCCACCCTTTAGGGTGCGGGTATTGATGCGGGTATTACAATTTCCTAAAGATTAGTAGAAATTGCTTGAACTGGACAAGTAGGAATACATTGCTCACAGACAATACAGCGCGATCTCGCAAAATTTAGTTTAAAATTTTGAGGATTGAGAGTTAAAGCTTCTGTGGGACAAACTCCAGTACATAAGCCACAATCAACACAACTATCTTCATCAATCAAAATTTCGCGACCTAGCAAGGAAACATTAATATCCTGGGCTCGCATCCAATCAATCGCCGCATCCAATTCATCAATATCTCCCGAAAGTTCCACTACCAGCGTACCAATTTGATTTGGTGCAACTTGAGCTCGGATAATATTTGCTGCTACATTAAAATCTTTGGCCAGTTTGTAAGTGACTGGCATTTGAACGGTACGTTTGGGAAAAGTCAGCGTTACCCTTTTTTTCATGGTTATTGTTACAGTATTTTTAGTAAAAGTTGGCAATTATAAGCAAGGTTTAACATGGCTGAGAATTTACCTGACTCGATATCGACATCTCCCCAGAAACCTGAAGTTACTAGCGGTACCCGCATTAGAAATTTTTTGATTGCGTTGGTGGCGATCGCTCTTGGCGTTTTCCTCTTCTTAGGATTGCAAACTGAGACTGGTGCTACTTCCCTCGACTCTCAAGCGGAAAATTCCACAGTGTTGGAAGTTGCTCTTAGCAATGGTAAGCCAACGTTGATGGAGTTCTATGCTAACTGGTGTACTAGCTGTCAGGCGATGGCTAAGGATTTGGATGAGATTAAGCAGAAATACGCTAATTCAGTGAATTTTGTGATGCTGAATGTGGATAACAGTAAGTGGTTACCAGAAATTCTCAATTATCAGGTGGATGGTATTCCCCATTTTGTGTTTTTAGATCAAGACGGAAAGGCGATCGCCCAGACGATTGGGGAACAACCCCGTACTATCATGGAGGCGAATATTGACGCGATGATCGCGACCCTACCTCTACCTTATACCCAAGGCGGTGGTCAGGTATCTGCTTTTGACGCTCCTGTTTCCACCACACCAGCAACTCAAGATGATCCTCGTCTTCATGGTGCTCAGGTGAAGCAATAGACAAGATTGCAAAAGTTCTTCTCCTTCAAGAAACAAATCAATTATCCTGTGTTTTATCTGCGTTTATCTGCGTACCGCTAACGCCCAAGCAAGCTATATCTGCGGTTTCAAATCTCATATCAAGATTTATGCAAGAGGTCTAATAGGAGATGGGGGAGATGGGGGAGATGGGGGAGATGGGGGAGATGGGGGAGATGGGGGAGAAAACACTTCCTCACCTCCCTCAATCCCTTGAGAGGGAAGATTAGGGTTACTGATTCTTAATAAATCTTAACTTGAGGATAACTTATGAGATATACAAGTTATTCAAACAATTGTGGTGAGTCAATTTCGGGGTTTTGCCTCATACTCAATATGTATAAGAAACAGTTACTACCGCTACAGCGAAAAAAATATGAGTTTTATTGAAGTTCTATTACTGACCCTGGTTAATGCTGCTGTCTGCATCTCTTTGCCCAAGCTACTGATGTTGATGTCGTCTAAAAATACTCAAAAGGCTTCTGAGTTGGATAACATCAACATTGAAGCATTAGCCCCTGAATTCGCTTCTATAGAGGCTACTGCTGAACTCACGAGTGTTTCCAACTAAGGCTTGGCTTGCGGCTAATATTCAAGAATCAGCTTTCACTCTTTCCTCTTTCACCAAGGTAAGACTAATCCATTCTCCTTTGTCGCTGTAACTGCGAATCAGCCGTTGACGCTTATTTGGTTCTAGTAACCAACCTACCTCTAGAACAAAAAAGTGTCCTGGTTTAACCTGCAAAGGACAGTTGGAAGATGCTCCATCCGGGAGGAACAACACTTGTACGGGTAAGCTACCTTGGTCAAAGTTGAGAATTGGGCCATTAATTATAGCAGAAGATGTGATAGTTCTAACTGCTGACCCAGTACCAAAAGTTAGCTGTTGTTCTATGCGGTTAATTTCTTGCCGATATAGTTTGAGTTGGGTGGGATAGGTGATTGGCGATCGCCAATCAGGATACATCGTCACAGCTTCTCCCTGCCATTCTCCCAGCAATTGCTCTAGAGTCAGTGTTGGGAGTGTTTTGCTATCTTCCCCCGCCTTGTGTTCCCGAATCAAGGTTAGTTGTTCCAACTGGCTATTTTTGTTGAATAGCTGTACGAGTCGCAGACGCCGATTACCTGATATTAAGCCTAATTCTGCCCCAAATTCGGAAAATGGCCCCCACTGCATTGAACCTTGGGAGAAGGCGCCATTGGCAAAAAATAGAGTACTGCGATTGAGAGAACTATATTCCAACACCTTTTCTTCTACTGGTTGATTAACAGGGAAGAAGTGGATAGTTTGACGAATTGTTTGGTTATCGTTGAGTGCTTCCAGACTGACTACAGAGGGGGTATCTTTAAGTTGTTCCCCTTGTGGTGAGAGGTGGGTAAAAGAACCCTGCCATTCTCCTAGATTTTGCAGCAAATATTCCCATTGTGATGGCATGATTAGTGCATTAGTTAATTAACTGTTGGCGATGTATGGTTTTGGCCCAATTAGGATTTTAGTGGAACCCAATGGCAATGAATGCTTTTGACAAATGACAATCCTCAACGAGTGCGTGAGGCAAATTTATGTACTGCAAATAAACTCCCTATTAAACCTACTGAAGCACCAAGACTTAGGAGAGACAAGGGTAATAGGAATATTTGTATAAAATTGGGTTGTGATCCAACAGTAATAAACTTGATGAAATCAGGCGCATTTACCAGTAAATTGGCGAGAAATTGCCCAACAGTGCTAATCAAAATCCAGGCGATCGCCGCACCAACGACACCAAACGCAATTCCTTGCAAAATAAATGGTAGATAAATCCAAGCTGTAGTTGCACCAACTAGCTGCATAATCTCAATTTCCCTGCGTCTAGCCATCACAATTAAGCGCATTGTTGTGGTAATTACTGCTACGGCTGTCAGTGTCAAAACTGTGGTAATAGTGAGACTCACCCAACTCAAACCCTGACTAAGCTGTTGCATTCTTTTCAGCACTTCATCCAGATATTGCACCTCATCTATCCCTGGTAACTTACGCAATTTCTGGGCAATAATTGGAACATCTTTAGCGTTTTTTGCCTTGACTTTCAGTTCATCTACTAAGGGATTATCTTCTAGTTGTTCAGTTGCTCCAGCGATATTAGAAACTCCCATTTGTCCAAGCAAAGTTTTCCAGGCTTGTTCTTTGGAAATAATTGTTACTTGTGTCACTTCTGGTAGTTTCTCTACTACCTGTTTGATTTTTTCTCGCTGTGCACCCGGATCGAGATAAACGGAAACTTCTACTTGGCTACCAAATTGGTTGAGTAATCCCTCTAGTTTCCAGGATGCTTGTAAACTCATGCCAAACAGAAATAATAAAACAGTGACGGTGCTAATTGCAGCCCAGTTCATCCATCCCCCGCGTCGGATACCTAAGAAAGTTTCCCGTAGGAGGTAGTCGAGTTTAGTGAGAGATTGAAACATCCTTAGCTTTCAAAACTGTTAGTATGAAGAAATACTACACTGAGAAAAATTAGCTCTATTTACGAGTTATTCCCATGCATTCCCAAGTTGTCGTTGAAAAGAAAAAGCTAGAAAATCCTCCTTTAGAGATTCATTATCTGGGCGATCGCGTTCTGCGTCAGCCAGCTAAGCGCGTTGCTAAAGTAGACCAAAGCATCCGTCAGTTGGCCGAGGAAATGCTACAAACTATGTATAGTTCTGATGGCATTGGTCTTGCTGCGCCTCAAGTAGGGGTGAATAAGCAAGTAATTGTAATCGACTGCGAACCGGATAATCCCGAAAATCCCCCTCTGATTTTAATTAATCCGGTAATCAAGAATTTTGGGCGCAATTTGTGTGATGCTCAAGAAGGCTGTCTGAGTGTTCCAGGAGTCTACATGGATGTCAGACGCCCTGAACAAGTTGAAGTCGTCTACAAAGATGAGAACGGACGGCCACAGACTTTAATAGCTAGTGGGTTGCTATCTCGCGCTATTCAGCATGAGATGGATCACCTCAATGGTGTCATGTTTGTCGATCGCGTGGAAAATGGTCTAGCTTTGACAGAGGAACTGAAAAAGCATGGCTTCTCGGCACAAGCTGTAAAACCAATCGCTTAGGATATTTGCCAAAAATCATGATGACTCCTAAAAGTGGTGTGTTGCTACTGAGTTCCTGCGTCGCTGCGATCGCTGCTGTCGGTTCAATTTTTGAACTTTCTTCGGGAAACCCCCAATTGGGTGCCTTAACCACGGGGATTATCCTAGCGGCTAGTATCCCCTTGACAGGATTGTTCTTTTATGCAGCAGTTCAGGATGCCAGGGCGAATCAGTAGAGTTGTTAGTTGTTAGTTGTTAGTTGTTTGTTGTTTTTTGATCAATCACCAGCAACCAATCACCAACAACCAATCACCAACAACCAATCACCAATAACCAATGACAGGTCAAGTTTACTGTGGATTTGTACGACAACTGTCTAATGGTGGTACGGCCGAAAGGTTGTTACCACCTTATCCTTTGTCGGATGATCAAGATATTTTCATGGGTCGGGATGCGACTTGCCACATTGTCTTAGATCCAGAACAATACACCATTGTCTCACGACGCCATGCGGCAATTCGCCCTCTTTACTCCGAGAATAATAATTTACCTCGCTGGGAGATTTGTGACCTCAATAGCGTTAATGGTACATACATAAATGGGCAACAATTGCAAGGTTGTTGGGAATTGCAGGTAGGCGATCGCATAGAGTTGGGTGAAGATGGGCCAATGTTTATCTTTGAGTGTCAGTTTAATAACGAGCCCACTCCCCTCCATTCTCCACCACCAACAAGCTTTGCTACCCAAAAGACTCCCGTCACACCTGTAGCCACAGGACGCGCTAAGCCACATGCTGTTACCTTTACCCAACTGTTTCCCATCGCTTCAATGGGAGGGAATTTAAGACACAAGGCTTTCTTAGGGCCGGGTATCATTACTGTGGTCTTTGTGGTAATGATGTTTGCCTTTGTTGAGAAACCAACTATCTTTAACCCACTGCTTGCTAGTTATTTAGCTGCTGCAGCTTATTTCTTTGTTTATCGACTTTGCGGTAAGCCTAAACCTTGGTGGATCTTACTAATTTGTTCACTTGCTACTGCTGGCATCTTAGTCTCTCCAATTCTGCCACTATTTATTACTTTTTTCCGCAATATTTTGCCAGGAAGTTTGCCGAATCAGGGAGATGAAATCAGCTTTGCTTCTTTACTGGTGCGGATGTTTTTTGGCGCTGGAATGATGGAGGAGTTGCTCAAGGCAATACCTGTCCTGGTGATATATTTACTGGGTAGGCTTTTTAATTCTCCTTGGCGAGAAAAAATTGGTGTCTGGGAACCCTTGGATGGGATTCTCTTGGGGACAGCTTCGGCTGTGGGATTTACACTGTTGGAAACTTTAGGTCAGTACGTTCCTGCCATTATTAATAATACAACCCTACAAGTTGGTGATGACTTGGCACAACTTCGGGGTTTGCAGTTGCTGATTCCTCGCATTCTTGGTGCGGTTGTAGGACATATGGCTTATAGTGGCTATTTTGGCTATTTTATTGGCTTGAGTGCGATGATACCTAGTAAGAGTTTACAGATTCTGGGAGTTGGTTATATCTGTGCTTCGGTACTTCATGCTCTTTGGAATTCTACAGGGTTTATTAGTCCTGTACTTTTAGCGGTGGTTGGGGTTTTGTCTTATGCTTTTTTGGCGTCAGCTATTCTTAAGGCTAGGGCGATTTCTCCGACGCGAGATCAAAATTTCGCTACTCGTTTTTTTGGGGATTAGTATTGTTTTTTAACGCAGAGAACGCGGAGTTTGACGCAGAGTGATATCATGTCCGATAACATCGACCTCGTAAAAAAATATAGCAGCCTTCCCTACTCTAATGCTTGCACCTACATCTGTATTCATCTGCGTGCATCTGCGTACATCTGCGGTTAAAATTTACACGAACGATGCCACAGGACATGATAAGACGCAGAGTTTTTGATTTAGAGTTCGTCGGGTAAATTAGTCAGTAAATCCTCGCGATTTTGACTCTTTTTTAGAGATTCCACAACTTTTTCATTAGGTTTCGTGTAGATAATTGGGTAATCTATTTCCTGATGTTTTTCTCTCACAGGAAATGCCAGAACTTCTTTTTCAAGATTAAATTCTGCTTGGACTCCTTCTTTGTTTCCACGAGCATCAACTCGTATCCATTTGTTTAAACTTCCTAGATAAATTGCATTCAATCCGTGTAGAGTAAACCACGGTTTTTCAGAATCATCCAGGATGAGTTTTTGATAACAAAATCCAGTTGGTATTTTTAGGTATCGCAAGATAGCAGCAAGCAAATGGGATTTGGCATAACAGATACCTTGTTTGTGTTCCAAGACGCTTGAGGCTTCGCAGGTAACTAGATTGCTGTTGATATCGAAGGAGTGGGATATGTTGTCTCGGACATATTCATAGACTGTTTTGGCTAGGTCAATTTCATTTTTGGTGTTTTCAGATAATTTGGTAGCAACAGTTGAGATATTACCTTTGTGGTAATCTATGATTTCCGAGGCTGCTAGGTATTCTTTTAGGTCGTTGGTTTGGAGTTTTAAGTTCATTTTTTAACGCAGAGGGACGCAGAGTTTTTTTAAGAAAACCCATACTTAGGGGCAAGCATTTGTCCATAAAAGGTGGTAATAATACCATATATCATGGCAAATGCTTGGTGTATACGCGGCTATTCTATGCAGCAACTGTTTCTGCTGGAACGCCATCCTGTACCAGTGACTGGGTTTTTCCTCCCTTTTCCAATTACGGTTGCTGAGTTTGATACAGTTGTCATTAATTAAGCGCAATATATAGATATCCAAAAAAACTCAGGCGATAGTACTAGGAAGATGAAACGTACAATTCTCACCACTGCTTTCTTACTAACCGCTACCAGTTTCAACGCAATTGCCAATGCGGAAAATCTGGAACATACTCAACGGTTAATTACCACTAAACAATGTCAACAATGTGACCTTAGCGGTGCTGGTTTAGTTTTAGCTGATTTGGGAGGTGCTTCCTTGAGTGGTTCTGACTTGAGTCGCGCTAATCTCAGTCGTGCTAATTTAAGAGGAGCTGACCTCAGTGGCGCTAATCTTACTGGTACTTCTCTCTATGGTGCTGACCTTAGTGGTGCTAATCTTAGCGGTGCTACCCTCAACGGTACTGACCTTAGAGATGCATATCTAGTTAATGCTAAATTATACGGTACTACTCTGAATACGTCTTACGTACAAGGAGCGATCGGTATTCCTGAATATGCAGGAACTCCTGAAGATTTTTATGCTTGGGGTGTCTCTGAAGCTCAAAGAGGTAACTTCAGGGCTGCGATTGAAAAGTTCAATCAAGTACTAAGTATTAAACCAGATTTTGCCCTAGCTTTTCTAGCGCGTGGAGTCGCTCTTTACAGATTAGGAAATGAAGCGGGAGCGACTCAAGATGCTCAAATGGCGGTTGCTATTTTTAACTCCCAAGGTAATACTTCGGGTTATCAAGCATCACAGGATTTTATTAAGGCTATGGAAATCGCTCGTAAACCTCCTAAAAGTGGCGGTGGTTCATCTATAGGTAACTTTATAGGATCTGTCGGTTCGCTTTTACTTCAGTTGCTTTTTTGAGCCGACTTTGAGTATTAGTCAAACAACCAACAACCAACAACCAACAACTCACAACTCACAACTCACAACTCACAACTCACAACTCACAACCAATTATCTCAAACTCAAGCTGATGACTTACCCTAAAATCGTGGGTAAAATGGTCAACAACATTTGTGTCGCTTAGTTCTAAGTTGTAGAAATCTATAAAATCCTGCTCAAAATAAGGGCCTGCGTGCCAAGTTCCCATCTCTAATTTTATAAAACAATTCCCTGGAATCCGGAAAGCAGCAATCTCCTCTAACGCTGGTTTATCAGTCTCATTATTAGGAGGAGCAACCGCAATTAACCAGTCTTTCCCTTCCAGGGAACCCAAACATTGAGTGCATTGGACGTGACGAGTAATTTTGTGAAACTTGCGACCTTTTTGTTGCAGTCGCATGATATAAAACCTAGGAATACCATTCTGGAGATTTAACTGCGCATCTCCTGTATCGTAAGGTTTGCCATCTTCACTCGCAAAGATTACTTGACCGTAGGGTTGGAAATTGTCTGGCGTTACCCATTCTGCTGGCAATTGTTGAACTGTCTTTGCTATACTCATCGGTTGCTACTCACTCTTAAGAAAATAGTGACAATAAATTTCAGTATCCTTGGCTACTAATCTTGTATAAAAGATAATTTTTTAATATTATCTAGAACAACATCAGTTGGCTTTTAGTCTCTGCTATCATCAAGTACAGTAACTAATCTTACCCAACTAATAGTTACTTCTAGTTTTTTCTGACAACATTTTATGTTTGGTTTATGAGTGAAAATTATCGGATTAATCGCCGCAAGTTTATTCAATGCAGTTCCCTGACCCTTGGTTCTGGACTTATTGCGGCCTGCAACAATAATACCAGCCAAGCCCCATCAAATAGTACTTCCCCGGCAACAACAAACTCTGCTACGGTCGGAAAACTTGATAAGATTACATATGGTACAAATTGGTATGCTCAAGCCGAACATGGTGGTTTTTACCAAGCAGTTGCTACGGGAATTTACAAAGAACATGGCTTAGATGTCACGATTAAAATGGGAGGGCCTCAAGTCAATGGTACTCAGTTGTTGATGGGAGGTGCGATTGATTTCTTCATGGGGCCTTGGAGCTGATGCCATCAAAGCCTTAGAAGAAGGAATTCCTAAAATTACTGTAGCAGCTATCTTTCAAAAAGACCCCCAAGTTTTGATTGCTCACCCTGGAGTAGGTCATGATTCTTTGGAAAAACTCAAAGGAAAGCCGATTTTGGTTTCTGCTGCAGCGAATATTACTTATTGGCCTTTCCTCAAGGGAAAATATGGCTTCTCTGATGAACAAAAGCGTCCTTACAATTTTAATCCAGCCCCTTTCTTGGCAGATAAAACTTCCGCTCAACAGGGTTACTTAACTTCCGAACCTCTGTCCATTAAAAAACAAGGAGGAATTGACCCTGTAGTTATACTCCTAGCTGACAATGGTTATACTCCCTACTCAACAACAATTGAAACCAAGAAAGAATTAATTGAGAAAAACCCTGATTTGGTACAGCGGTTTGTTGATGCTTCAATTAAAGGTTGGTACAGTTATCTAGACAATCCTGCTCCTGGTAATGAGTTAATCAAAAAAGATAATCCAGAAATGAAAGACGAGATCCTCACTTATGGACTACAAAAACTCAAAGAATATGGCATTGTTATCTCTGGTGATGCGGAAAAATTAGGAATTGGAGCGATGACAGAAGAGCGTTGGAAGTCCTTTTTTGAAACAATGGCTAAACAAGGAGTTTTCAAGAAAGACACTGACTACAAACAAGCATTCACCCTAAAATTTGTTAATAAAGGTACAGATGCTTACAGAACAAAAAAAGCTGCCCTTTCCTAAAAAATCGCATTACCTTAACCTCATATCTTGCATCAAAGCCTCTGCGTTCTCTGCGAAAGCCTCTGCGTCCTCTGCGTTAAAAAAACACGATGGGAAAACAGAGCAACAATTGATTTAGTACCAAGCACTATACTTTTGAACGAGATACCAAATACAAGTGTTTTCTAACATGAGCCAACGCCCTGCTATTGCTATTAGTCATGTCAACAAAATTTACTCCAACGGAACCGTTGCTTTGCAAGACATGAACCTCACCATTGGTGAAGCTGAATTTATCAGTTTAGTTGGCCCTTCTGGCTGTGGGAAAAGTACAGTACTACAGCTAATTGCCGGATTAGGTAAGATGAATTCTGGCACCATTGTCATAAGTGAAGGCGATAAAAAGCCAGAACTTGCTTTCGTTTTCCAGGAAGCTGCGCTCATGCCTTGGGCGAAGGTTGTTGAGAATATTTGTCTACCTCTGAAATTAGCTGGCGTACCCAAGCGGGAGTCTCGCGCTATGGTACAGGACGCGCTGAATATGGTTGGCTTGGCTGGTTTTGAGTACAACTATCCCCGCGAGTTATCCGGTGGGATGAAGATGCGAGTATCGATCGCCAGGGCCTTGGTTACTCAGCCAAACATTATGTTGATGGATGAACCGTTTGGCGCTTTGGATGAGATGACTCGCAGCAAGCTTAACAGTGATTTACTGAGTTTGTGGCAACAAAAGCGTTGGACTGTGGTTTTTGTCACTCACAACATCTATGAAGCTGTGTATTTGTCAAATCGGGTAATTGTCATGGCGCCTCGTCCTGGTAGGGTTGTGGCTGATGTGACGATTGATGCGCCTTATCCCCGTACTGAGGAGTTTCGGACTTCTCGCGTCTGTAATGACTATTGTCGTGAAGTGTCTGCTCGTTTGATGGAAGCTGTAACTGGTGTTGCTTCGGGAAAATTGGGGGTGTTTTAGGGCACGGCATATCCCATTGTGAAAAAATATAGCACAAAAAAATGGGTTTTTCAAGATACTGTTAGAAATTAGGAGGTTTGTAACCGCAGATGCACACAGATATAGGCAGATGTTTATTGGTTGTTGATGATATTTTTCAGATAGGTTTTTTAGGCTGTCTAGGGACGATTGATGCGCCTTATCCCCGTACTGAGGAGTTTCGGACTTCTCGCGTCTGTAATGACTATTGTCGTGAAGTGTCTGCTCGTTTGACGGAAGCTGTAACTGGTGTTGTTTCTGGAAAATTGGGGGTGCTTTAGGGCACGGCATATCCCATTGTGAAAAAATATATCACAAAAAAATGGGTTTTTCAAGATACTGTTAGAAATTAGGAGATTTGGAACCGCAGATGCACACAGATAAACGCAGATGTTTGCTGGTTGTTGATGATATTTTTCAGATAGGTTTTTTAGGCTGTCTAGGGACGATTGATGCGCCTTATCCCCGTACTGAGGAGTTTCGGACTTCTCGCGTCTGTAATGACTATTGTCGCGAGGTGTCTGCTCGTTTGACGGAAGCTGTAACTGGTGTTGTTTCTGGAAAATTGGGGGTGTTTTAGGGCACGGCATATCCCATTGTGAAAAAATATATCACAAAAAAATGGGTTTTTCAAGATACTGTTAGAAATTAGGAGATTTGGAACCGCAGATGCACACAGATAAACGCAGATGTTTGCTGGTTGTTGATGATATTTTTCAGATAGGTTTTTTAGGCTGTCTAGGGACGATTGATGCGCCTTATCCCCGTACTGAGGAGTTTCGGACTTCTCGCGTCTGTAATGACTATTGTCGCGAGGTGTCTGCTCGTTTGATGGAAGCTGTGACTGGTGTTGCTTCTGGAAAATTGGGGGTGCTTTAGGGCACGGCATATCCCATTGTGAAAAAATATAGCACAAAAAAATGGGTTTTTCAAGATACTGTTAGAAATTAGGAGATTTGGAACCGCAGATGGACGCAGATTAACGCAGATGTTTGCTGGGTATTGTTGATGTTTTCAGGATAGGTTTTTGATACTGCCTAGGGGAGATGTAGGTTTCATGGTTAAGCATGATGGTAAGAACGGAGATGTTAATTGGTCTGAACGCTTTTGGAAGGTTTGGTTGAAAAGGTTAATTTCGGTTGATGTAATTGCTCCACTGGTAGTTGGAGTTTTGGCTTTATTGGGGTGGGATATTTTTGTGCGGGTGACAAATACTCCTCCCTATTTACTTCCAGGTCCGTTGTTGGTGTTACAGACTCTTGTCAGTGATTGGAATACTTTGTTTCCGTCTCTAATCGTGACTCTGCAAATTACGATTGCGGCTTTTGTTGCTGCTGTGGTGTCGGGACTTTTGGTGGCGATCTTGTTTACTCAGAGCAAGTGGATCGAACGGAGTTTCTTTCCTTATGCGGTGATTTTGCAGACAACACCAATTGTGGCGATCGCCCCTTTAATCATCATCTGGCTGAAAAACAGTACCTTTGCTGCTTTAGTAGTTTGTGCCTGGATTGTAGCGTTCTTCCCAATTGTTTCCAACACAACCTTGGGGTTGAATAGTGTTGACCATAATTTGAGTAATGTGTTTCAACTCTATAGGGCTTCGCGTTGGCAAACTTTGCTTTATCTCCGTTTACCTGCTGCGATGCCCTATTTCTTAGGTGGGTTGCGGATTAGTGGTGGCTTGGCTTTAATTGGCGCAGTGGTAGCTGAGTTTGTTGCGGGTACGGGAGGGGCTAAGTCTGGACTTGCTTATCAAATATTGATGGCAAGTTACAATTTACAAATCCCTCGGATGTTTGCTGCTTTACTTCTCACTACGGCTTTGGGGGTGCTTATCTTTGTACTGTTAACTCTTTTGTCTGACTTTTTGTTGAAAAATTGGCATGAAAGTGCGGTGAAACGGGAAAATTAGGAGGATTGTTTTTTAACCCAGAGAACGCAGAGTTTTGCGCAGAGTACGCGGAGTTGGGATAGGGATGGTTGTAGGATGAATCTGGTTTCTATGTCTTTTTTGTCGGAGTTTGAGCGTTATTGGTTACAAAATGCTCGCGTACCTATATCTATATTATGTGTGGATAATCAGGAGATTGCGGGGAGACAAACTAGGGAAAATTTGTCTTTGGTAGATATTGAAGTTGTGGATGGTTTAGTTAATCGGATTGTTCCAGCACTAAATGTTCAGTATCCAGCACCTTGTTTTGATTTAGGGGGTGGTGTTGTTTGGCCTTGTTTTGTGGATATGCATACGCACCTGGATAAAGCTCATATTTGGGAGCGATCGCCTAATCCTGATGGTACTTTTGCAGGTGCCCTTGAAGCTGCAAAAACAGATGGTCAGAAGTATTGGGAAGCGGAAGATGTCTATCGTCGTATGGAGTTTGGTTTAAAATGCAGCTACGCTCACGGTACTAAGGCTATCCGCACTCACATCGATTCTTTTGGGGAACAAGGGGAAATTAGTTGGAAGGTTTTTAAAGCACTGCAAGCTGAGTGGAAAGATCGGTTAATTCTGCAAGCGGTTTCTCTTGTCTCTCTGGATTATTATCAAACTCCTGAAGGGGTAACGTTAGCTAATCGTACTGCTGAAGTTGGAGGAATTCTCGGTGGTGTGGCTTATATGCATCCCGAACTAGATTCACAATTAGACGCAGTATTTTCCCTTGCTAAAGAACGAGATTTAGACTTAGACTTCCATACGGATGAAAATGGTAAACCAGATTCAATTTGCTTACAAAGGATAATAGCAGCAGCAATCCGTCATCAGTTTACAGGGAAAATTATCTGCGGTCACTGTTGTAGTTTAGCGGTACAGACACCAGAGATAGTAGAAAAAACTTTGGACATGATTAAGCAACTAGGAATTGGCATAGTTAGCTTACCCATGTGCAATTTGTATTTGCAAGACCGACAAGCAAACCGAACACCACGATGGCGAGGAGTGACGATATTACACGAACTCAAACAGCAGGGAATTCCTGTTGCGGTTGCTAGTGATAATTGTCGCGATCCATTTTATAGCTTTGGCGACCATGATGTTTTGGAAGTCTTTACTCAAGCAGTCCGTATCGCACACTTAGATATGCCTTATAGTGACTGGCCTTGTACTGTTACTAAGACACCAGCAGACTTAATTAACTTACCAAATGTCGGACGCCTTGGTGTAGGACTTCCTGCTGATTTAATTTTGTTCAAAGGACGTAACTTCAGCGAACTCTTATCCCGTCCACAACATGACCGAATTGTACTCAGAAACGGTAAGTCGATTGACACAACCTTACCCGACTATTCTGAATTAGATGAATAATCGACTAGAAAAACAGCATCGACCTAAAAACCTCTGCGTCCCTCTGCGTTTTCCCTCTGCTTACTCTGCGTTAAAAAATCAACATTAACCACCCATTCGAGAATTTACCTTGCTCACAAATGACCGAGAGAAATTTGGTTACAGGTTCCCCCCAAATTTCTTTTTGGAAAAACAACAATTTTTTTCCTCCTTTCAGGTTCCTCCAGATTCCCTAAGTGGGGAAAACCCAAAATCCAAAATCCAAAATCCAAAATCCAAAATCCAAATGACAACAACAACAGACTGGAAGCAACTAACAGCAGAACTAACAGGAATCGAAATCATCACCGAACCCATACAAGTCGCCAAACTATCCCAAGACTACTACCATTTCAGCCCAGTACTACAACCCTTACTTAGCGACAAAAAAGGAGACATAGTAGTTCGTCCCACCAACGAAGCAGAAGTTCTAAGAATCGCAGCAATTTGTGTAAAATACAAAGTACCCCTAACAGTTCGAGGCGCAGGTACAGGTAACTATGGACAATGCATTCCCCTCAAGGGAGGTGTAATTCTCGACACTACTAAGATGAATGCAATTCGCTGGATAAAACCAGGATTAGCCTGTGTTGAACCGGGAGTAAAACTAGCAGCATTCGACAAAAAAGCTAGGGAAATTGGCTGGGAAATTCGCATGGCACCTTCTACTTACCGTACCGCAACAATTGGCGGATTTATTGGAGGTGGTAGCGGTGGGATTGGTTCAATTACTTATGGACAATTACGCGATCGCGGTAATCTCCGCGCTGTTCGAGTCGTTACTATGGAAGATCAACCCCGTGTGATGGAATTACGAGGGGATGATGTACAAAAGGTAAATCACGCTTACGGTACTAATGGTATTATCACCCAGTTAGAAATTCCTCTCGGCCCTGCTTATCCTTGGGCTGAATTAATTGTAACCTTTGAGGAGTTTATGACAGCAGCTAGGTTTGGACAAGCTTTGGGTAATGCTGCTGGTTTGATTAAAAAATTGATTAGTATTCATGCATGGCCGATTCCTTCTTATTTTGCTGCTTTAAAGCATTATCTTCCAGAAGGAAAGCACTGTGCTTTATTGATGATTGCTGAATCTTGCCTCGAACCGCTACAAGATTTAGTCCGAGAATATAACGGTACTATTACTTACCAAAAAACTGCTCAAGAAGCAAGTAAAGGGACAGCGTTGGGAGAGTTTACTTGGAATCACACCACTCTCCATGCTCGTAGTGTTGACCACTCCCTCACTTACTTACAAACTCTGTTTCCTGCTGATCAGAATCTTAGCTTACTGGAGCATCTGTATGAGCATTTTGCAGATGAGGTGATGATGCATTTGGAGTTTTTTCGCGTCAACGGACAAGTAGTTCCAGTAGCTTTGCAAGTTGTACGTTACACCACAGAGGAACGCCTTAACCAAATTATTCACTATCACGAGGCAAATGGTGCTTTCATCTTCAATCCTCACACTTATATCTTAGAAGATGGGGGCATGAAAACTGTCGATGTTGAGCAGTTGAAGTTTAAGGAAATGGTTGACCCCTATGGGTTGATGAATCCAGGTAAATTGAGAGCTTGGTTAGAACGGTAATTCTCTCTTATATCATGTCGGACTAATTGCTTATTAAAAAAACTTCCCGCGTCCCCATGTCCCCATGTCTGTCCTAATGATAAGTATTTAACCGGACACGATATTATATGGATTCGGGATTAAACCTTGTCCCAACTTTAAGGCAAAAATTAATATATCCGTTTTTAATTACTCATCTTAAATAACTATGATGCACAGCTTTATTCCACCAGAAAGATTTTTTTCCTACCTCACCTGGACTGATATTCAGGAAATGCCAGATCAGGAAAATGTCGTCATTATTCAACCTGTTGGCGCAATTGAACAACATGGCCCTCATTTGCCGATCATTGTAGATTCGGCGATCGCGACTGCGGTCATCGGGAAAGCTTTGTCAAAACTTCCCCCAAATATCCCAGCTTATGCCTTACCTACCCTGTTTTACGGTAAGTCCAACGAGCATTGGCATTTTCCTGGTACAATTACTCTGAGTGTTCAGACGCTTTTAGCAGTACTGATGGAAATGGCGGACAGTATTTACCGTTCTGGTTTCCGCAAGTTAGTACTGATGAATGCTCATGGGGGACAACCGCAAGTAATGGAAATTGCAGCACGGGATCTTCACCAGAAGTATGAGGATTTCCTAGTTTTCCCGTTATTTACTTGGCGAGTACCCCACATTGCTAAGGAATTACTGACACCCCAAGAAGCAGAATTTGGCATTCACGCAGGGGACGCGGAAACTAGCCTATTACTCTCCATCCTACCAGAACAGGTGAAGATGGAGAGAGCAGTCGCAGAGTATCCCCAAGGGTTACCCGAAGATAGTCTGTTGAGTATGGAAGGGAAGTTACCCTTTGCTTGGGTGACGCGGGATTTAAGCAAAAGTGGTGTCTTGGGTGATCCGACAACAGCGACCAAGGAAAAAGGCGATCGCCTGCTAGAATCTGTCTCTGATGGTTGGGTACGGGTGATTCAAGATATCTACAAGTTCCGTCAACCGCAAATTTGGCAAGGTTGATCTCCTTAGTTACGTGGACAATCGAAGCAGATATCAGAAAATGGGGATAACTGTCTTCGTTTAAAGATTGATGAGTATATCTAACACGCAACTGGATTTAATGTCCCTGGTTTCCAGGATTTCGCAACTGGAAGAACGGCAATTAACTATAGCAAAGTATGCAGTCCGAGTAAAGCGCCAAGTAGATAAACTTACCCAGCAATTTAACAATCGCCCAGAATTGCAGCAACTGCAAAGTTTCCAGGAGGCGATCGCACTACTATCGGAAGAACTTGCAAATTGGCAACCCAGACGAAACCACTCACCCTCACCCTCATTCAGCGAGACTTTCTATACCCTTGAAAGTCTAGATCAAGCTGATGATTATGACACTCAGGAATCTACTAATGGTTTAGGTAATCACACCGAAAGCGAAGGTTTTACTGTCAGTACAGAAGAATTTTTGAGACGGTATAACGAAGAGAAACGAGACTTCCGAGCAATTAACCTAGCGAGAGTAGATTTAACAGGAAAGTTCCTTAGTTATGACTTGAACCTGACAAAAGCTAACCTAACCGAAGCCAAACTAAGTAAAGCCAACCTCAGTGGAGTAAATCTTAGCGGTGCTAATTTAAAAGGTGCCCAACTCGGTGAAGCAATTTTGTTGAATACCAACCTGAGTGAGGCGAACCTGGAAAAAGTAGACTTGAGTAAGGCAATTCTTAAGGATACAAAGTTAAACCATACAAACCTCTGTGAGGCAAATCTCAGCAGCGCTAACTTATCAAAGCAGGTAAACCTCGATGGCGCTAATCTCACTAAAGCCAACCTCAGCAGTACAAACTTAAGAACAGCAACATTGATTGAGACAAACCTCAGTCAAGTTAATTTAAGCCTAGCCAATTTATTAGCAACCAACTTAGAAAGAGCAAACCTGGAAGGTGCGAATCTCCAGCAAGCAATTTACGATAAAACAACTGTATTTCCAGACGGTTTTGATCCAACAAAAGCAGGTGCTTGTTTAATTGCCCCTCACATATTCCTACCCAATGCCAACTTGATGGGAACTGACCTAACTAATGTAGACCTCCAAGGGGCAAACTTACAAGGAGCAAATCTGAATAGCAGTAATTTGAATCTTGCCGATTTATCTGAAGCTAACTTGAGTGGGGCAAACCTGACAAAAGCAAGTTTGGGGTGTGGTAAACTCATTCAAGCAAATCTCAGTAATGCCAATTTGAGCGAAGCAAATCTGAGTGATGCCAACCTCACAGCAGCAAATCTCAGTAATGCCAATTTGATGCAAGCAAACTTGGAGAGAACGAACTTAACAGCAGCAGATTTAAGCAATGCTTTTTTGAATAAAATCAAACTGGATAAGCGGACAAACTTCAGCGGTGCTAACCTAAGTGGAGTAAGCTTGGTGGGAGTTAACCTTGAGAAAATAAACTTGAGTAGAGCTAATTTACATGGGGCTAATTTGTCCGGAACATCGCTGCATTCAGCCAATTTAAGTGGTGCAAATCTCACTGCGGCTGATTTGCGTGGTGCGGATTTAAGTGAGGCAAATTTAGAGAAAGCTAACTTAAAAGAAACAAATATGAACGGAGCAAATCTCACTGATGCAATTATGCCTGATGGTACTATTTACAAGTAAAATTGTTTTTACTTACTACTTAGAACCTATCAGAAAAATCCTTTCAGTAATGACAAAAACATCTTTAATCATCTGCGTGTATCTGCGTGTATCTGCGGTTTTTTTCTCATTCCTAAACTCTTCCCCGTAATTCCACAAAAAGCGGCAAATGATCTGAACCAATATTGGGGCCAGTAGCACGATTTATTGTCCTAAGAGACTTACTATGTAAACAATGATCGATCGCAATCATTAACCAAGAAGGTAAACTAGAAGGCCATGTCGGTTGAAATCCAAACCCTCGCTGTGAATTACGCAACTCACTTTTGTGTAGCAGTGAACGAAAACGAGCCGACCACGAGGTACTATTAAAGTCACCAATAACTACTACCTCGCTCGCATTTTCTTTTTGCTGGCGATGACTCCAATCGCTAACAGCATCGAACTCTACTATTTGAAAAGCGGATGTATCAGTATTACGTGGGCGGATTACACTAAAACTAAGGATTGCTAGCTTCAGAGTTCCCAATTTAACAGTTGTTTCAATTAATGGGCGATTAGAGTAAGATGGCAGATTAATTATTTGTGTCGCTAGTATCTCAATTGACTGGGATGGGGTAACTGGAACAAGCATGGCGACACCAAGGGAATCTTCTAGTGGAAGAGATTTCACCACCCGGTATTTAGTAATATCTGATTCTAGCTTGGCAAGCCATTTTGCTGTCACTTCCTGTAACAGAATTAAATCGACATTTTGCGATTCTATGTATTGAATTGCTGGGGTTGTGTTGAGGTTGTGACGATCAAGGTTAGCGTGGATGATACGTAATGTATTGCCAAGGGGAGGGTTAGTTTGCGCATTGAAGTTAGAACCTTCAGGAAATGTGAAAAATAGTGGCAATATAACGATGAGGTTGAGTGCTAATGGTACGCACCAAATAAAGCTCCAAGCTTGATGAGAAATTCCACCTACCACCAGCGCTACTAACAAGATTAAACAATATTGTGGTCGAGGATGATCCAAAAGCTCGAACATCCACCAGATATTGCCAACAAAACCCAGAAGAGTCGCACAAAAAGCGCCACCAGCCGCAACATTAATTAAGAGTTTTGCGGTACTGAGTGCTGTTTCTAATCTCGCTTTTGGTTGAGGCATCTATTTTTGCGTAATATTGATAATGACAATACTAATGCTAGTTAAATATCTGTAATAAAAATAGTCTGCCTGAAAGGCTCAATAATTCTCTAGAGGAAATTTAATTAACTTACCAGATCTAATTTTATAACTGACTAATCGAGAAAAATAGTACCCTTAAGGGTACTGTCTAACTTCAGTAAGTTTGTCATTATATAGATACCTACATCAAGCAAAGGACTGAAAGTTATGGCTAACGAACTCGAATACAGCTCCTATCCCAAATATCCCAAATCTTGCGAAATCTTGATTCCTATAACTTTAAAGGTGCCGATCATAGTTCAGCCTGAAGTTATCGGCAAACCACCAGTCTGTCATAATCGCAATGGACACTACCCAATCCAAGATGAAATGTCAGTAACTGATGATTTAACAGCAGAGGAAGAGGCAGTTTCATAACTAAGATAAGAGGGGAAACTTTAAATTAGTTAGGATAGAATAATCTTGTTAAGATCCCCCAGGGCTTGTTAGCATGGGGGCATCTTAATAACAACAATTACCTTAACCTTAAATAAGAACCTAACTAATCACAACTTTTTTGCTAATTTTAACCACTATCCTGGTGGAGCGCAATCATCATGTCTGACACCGTAAAAAAGTCTATCTTACTCCAACCAGAAGCATTGGAGAGCGGATGTGAAATAATTATACCTATCACTTTAAAAGTGCGTATTTTAATCCAGCCTGAAGTATTGGGTATGCCGCCCATCTGTCATCTACAGGTGCAACAAAAAGAGCCTGAACCAGAGTCGTGTACCCTACCTTCCCCTACAGATAATAATCCAGAAATATACACATCCAACCTGGAGGTAGAAGCTTCATTTGTCACGACTCAAGAACCTACCCCCACAGATAATAATCTAGAAATATGCACATCCAACAGCCAGAGTTCAGTAGTGAATGCGACTGTTGAGATTAATTTGTTATCCAAACGTCAAGAACCGACTTGGCAACATTGGTTGGCTAAATTGAAAAGTTTCATAATTAACTCAGAAGAGCGGAAAAAACGAATACTCGAACATATCAACAGAAGTAGTAACATCTCTGGGTCATTGTTGGCGACGAGTTCAAATTCCGAGGTGAGGAAAAAGCAAATTATGGAACATATCCAGACAAATAGCAACTAATTTTAATTTTGCAGCCTGCGTGACAACCACGCAGGCTTTTGCAAGTCTAAGAATAACCTTTCTGAAATATCTCAGGCAATCCCATCACACTACGATAATGGGCTTCAATTTCACCAACAGTTCGAGACTGACGATTAGTACTCCACTTTGATTTTTCAAACAATTCCCATCTCAAGTTATCAACATCGATAGTTATCACCTTACCATCAGCTACCACTCTTTTGCCATTCACCCAAACACTATCAACCGCATTAGTTGGACGCCCTAAAATTAACAAACCAATTGGATCAGTACGTGGCAATAGGGATAAACTGGTAAGGTCATAAAGTACCAAATCAGCCTTCTTACCAACAGTCAGAGAACCAAGTTCATCCGCAATATTTAATCCTGTAGCGCCACCCAAAGATGCCATTTCCACTGACTGACGCGGGGTAATCCAGTGGTGATAATCCATGTCGGTGACGTTATGCAAAATCGAACCAATCTTGATTGCTTCTAATAAATCCTGTGAATCATTACTAGCAGAACCATCACAACCAAAAGCCACATTAACTCCAGCCTGACGATATTTCAAAATCGGTGCAATACCACTACCTAAACGCAAATTGCTGAGGGGATTATGAACCACTGTTGAATGAGTATCTGCCAAAATTTCGATATCTTTGTCACTCAACCAGACACAATGAGCTAAAGAAGTACGTTTACTAAGATAACCAATTTGTCTCAAGTGTTCCACAGCACTACAGCCATATTTTTCTTGAGCAAGTTGTTTTTGTGCTTGGGTTTCCAGTAAGTGAGCGTGACGACAAAGATTATAGCGATCGCTTAATTCTATACACCCTTTAAATAAAGCATCAGAACACAACTGAATCCCCGTTGGTGCAACCAGAATATTTACACCCTCATCTGGCTTGTGAAACTTATTCACAGCCTCATTCATCAGTGCTAAAGTATCTTCAGTGGAGCGAATATAAGTGTCATGTTCCTGATTTGCTCCCCCATCTGGCATACCTGCTGTGAGAGATTCATCCTGAATCAAGGGACCAATAAACGCACGGACACCAATTTCTTGATATGCTCTTACTGCGGAGGCAATTGTTTCAATTTCTTTCCCAGGAATTAACACCAAATGGTCAACAACACTCGTACCACCAGACAGTAAAGTTTCCACCGCAGTTCCCAAGGCACTGAGGTAAATTTGATGGGGTTCAAGAGGTGTAAAATCGTATAGTTCCGCAATCCATAATTCTAGGGGAACAGGTGGAATTATACCCCGTTGCCACATTTCCGATGAATGAGTATGAGCATTGATAAAACCCGGAAGCAAGAGTTTGTTTTTTCCCTCAACAGCAATACCCACAACTTCTAAATTGGATGCAATAGCAGTGATGCGATTATCTACTATTTGCACATCGACAGTGGCATAATCATGCTCAACCGCAACTAAAACATTTTGAATTGTATATCTCACAAATGCAACCTTTTCTTTTATATCCACACTCTTACCAATATATCTGTTCAACAATTACAAGTATCAAAGTTTTGTATATTTTTATAAAAGCTCGAAAAACCTAGGAAATAGTGTCAAGTAATTCCCAATAATTAAATAACGCTTAAGTTTGGCATAAAAAATAATTTTTGCTCCAAGAATAGGATGGGATTTGAATAAAATTCTTTTCAAAAAAAACATGAATCGACCTCTCCGCACCCTGGGTGTAGCGCCGAATGTTTGGACAGTTAATGCAGAAATTGCCGATCTCACCCGTCCACCTCTCACCCCCCAGCCAATCACCCTACAAACAGAAACAAAAACGCTGCATTTGGACTTAACAAAAGCCGCAATTTTAGTCATCGATATGCAGAACGATTTCTGTCACCCTGATGGCTGGCTTGCCCATATTGGTGTAGATGTTACACCCGCAAGGAATCCCATTCAACCCCTACAAACTTTATTGCCCCAATTAAGAATTGCCAAAATTCCTGTAATTTGGGTTAACTGGGGAAATCGTCCTGATTTACTCAATATTAGTCCAGCAACACTTCATGTTTATAACCCAACTGGTGAAGGTGTAGGATTAGGAGATCCTTTGCCAAAAAAAGGTGCACCAGTGTTAACTGTGGGTAGTTGGGCTGCAGCAGTAGTAGATGAATTAGAACAAAAAGCAGAAGATATCCGTGTTGATAAATACCGCATGAGTGGTTTTTGGGATACTCCTCTAGATAGTATCCTCAGAAACCTCTGTAAAACTACTATTTTATTTGCTGGGGTGAATGCTGATCAATGTGTGATGTCCACTTTACAAGATGCTAATTTCTTGGGTTATGATTGCATTCTAGTCAAGGATTGTACCGCGACTACTTCCCCAGATTATTGCTGGCAAGCTACACTTTATAATGTTAATCAGTGCTTTGGATTTGTTACAGATTCTTTGTCACTGATTGCAGCTATTAAAAGTCCTTAGTTGTTTGTTGTTTGTTGTTTGTTGCTTGTTGTTGGTTTTTAGCTAATGACTAATGACTACTGAACACTGACAGGAAGGGCGTAGCATTTGCGTTGTAAAATTGTCGTTAATAGCAAAATATTTAGGCGCAAATGCTACGCCCCTACTAACTGACTAATCACCAATTTTAGGAGTCAATTTCGATGAACACTCGTTGCATGATTCCGGTAACTAAGTCTCCCAAAGAATATCAAGCTTATCGCATCAGTCCTAATGATACTAACCGTTTAGCAATTGTCTTTGAACCAGCAACAGCTAATGCCTCTTTAACAATTTGTATAGAAATTTTTGATAAAGGTGGCAAAACTCCCCCCAATCGTCATCAATTCGCAGTAGAAATGTTCTTCGTTCTCAAAGGAGAAGGATTAGCAATCTGTGACGGCAAAACTGTTCCCATTCGTGCTGGAGATAGTTTATTAGTCCCCCCAACAGGGATTCATGAAATTAGAAATACTGGTCAGGGACGTTTATATGCGCTGTGTATTATGGTTCCAAATGAAGACTTTGCCGAATTGATTCGCAGTGGTATTCCTGTTGAATTGGATGAAGAAGATATGCGGGTACTTAACCGTACAGATGCGCTGATTCCTTGCTAAGAAAACTTGCTTTATTGGTAACAGCGGATGTAGAGAGATAATTAATATTGCTCATGCTAAAGGTTCGACAAAAAGAAACCGCTTCCATGTTGACACGGGATGGGGTGCGACTGGATGCTGATATTTATCGCCCTTCTTGTGAGGGTGAGTTTCCTGTCTTGTTGATGCGGCAACCTTATGGCAGAGCGATCGCCTCTACAGTAGTATATGCCCATCCTACTTGGTACGCTGCCCAAGGTTACATTGTAGTCATTCAAGACGTGCGGGGACGCGGTACGTCCCAGGGTGAATTCAAGTTATTTAGCCACGAAATTGAAGACGGCGAAGATGCGGTAAACTGGGCCGCAAAACTACCTGGTAGTAACGCCAAAGTGGGAATGTATGGCTTTTCCTACCAGGGCATGACTCAATTATATGCAGCAGTAAGCAAACCACCCGCTTTAAAAACAATTTGCCCAGCAATGATAGGCTATGATTTATATGCCGATTGGGCTTATGAAGGTGGTGCATTTTGTCTGGCTGCTAATCTGGGTTGGGCGATTCAACTAGCTGCTGAAACTGCCCGTCTGCGCGGCGATGAAACAGCTTATCAAGCCCTGTTTACTGCCTCCCGAAATCTACCTTTAAATGATGCAATTCCAGCCAATCCAGAAACACTTAAAAAATTTGCTCCAGACTCATTTTATTATGAATGGTTAGCCCATCCTAAACCTTGTGAATATTGGGAAAAACTGTCCCCAAAAACATATTTACAAGATGTAGATTTACCCATGCTGCATATTGGGGGATGGTTCGATACCTTCATCCGTGGAACTATCCATTTATACAAAGAAATGGCAGCCCGTAGTACCTATAACCAACATCTAATAATTGGCCCTTGGGCGCATTTACCTTGGTGTCGCCAAGTAGGTACAGTAGATTATGGCAAAGCAGCCGAAAGTCCAATTGATTGGTTACAAGTACGTTGGTTTGACCAAATCCTCAAAGATGTAGATACTGGATTGTTCAAGGAACCGCCGATTTCTCTATTTGAAATGGGTAGTAACAAATGGCGTTTATTTGATAGTTGGCCTGGAGATAATCATAAATCTTATTTCTTAGCAAGTACCGGACTTGCTAGTATTAGAGAAAGTGAAGGCAAGCTGACAGATAGCTTACCAGAAAATTGCCCTAGTGATGTCTTAGTTCACGACCCTTGGCGACCAGTTCCAGCACTAGGAGGTCATGCATCAATGCCATCTGGGTCTTTTGAGCGATCGCCCTTAGATTACCGTTCCGATATCTTAACTTATACCAGCGAACCCCTAACAGCCGACCTGCATTTAGCAGGTGATGTTACTGTTGAAATTTACTGTACTGCTGACACTAGAAGTCATGATTTATCTGCAGTACTCTGTGAAGTCTATCCCAATGGTAAGAGCTACAATCTGACTCAGGGTTATCTTCATATTGAGTTTAGTCAACATGAACCACTAACAATTCAACTACAAGCAACCTGTGTTCGCATTGCCAAAGGTAACGCCTTACGTCTCAGTTTGAGTGCGGCTTGTTTCCCAGCATATCCTGTGAATCCTGGTACAGGTTCCCCCGTGAACACTACCAGTTTGATGGATGCTCAGATTATAACTTTGACAGTTAATTGCGGTGGGGATTTTCCTTCTCAAGTTTTGTTACCTGTGGTTTCAGCTTTTTAAGAGATTGTTGGCATAAATTTTTCGGTTAAGGGTGATAAGTAATTAGTAGGTGTACAAAATAATTCACTAATTACCCATGCTCTAATATGCCAGAAAAATGCCCCTGGATTTGACAAAAATTATCTGATTTATCCGCTAACCCGGTTACAAGTCTGAAAAGCTTTTTCCTCAGACTCAAGGAGATTTTTAACCTTTTCCACAATTTTTTTCTGGGCGTTTTTGTCTTTACCAGCTTTAGGTAAAGCTTGCATCGCCTCATCATATTGTTGTTGGGCTTGATTTACGGCATCTTCAGCTTGGTTGCATTTCAGGGTCGAATTAGCATAGCCAACTTGAGTACCGCAGCCACTCAATAAATACATGAAAAAGAAAAATCCGACAATTGGCTTGGTCTTGGCAACAGCAGTAACTTTCATGTTCCTCTGGGCAATTTGAGCAAAGGGGGTACTACAAATTACTGAAAGAAAAGTAAATTTCTGGAAGCTTTTTAAAAGTTTTATTTAACGAAAATGAGGAGCGATCGCGTAGCGTGGGCGACGCTACGGCACGCTAGGCTTACGCCACGCTTCGCTGTTTTCATGCCCGTAGGGCTGTACGCTAACGCCCAATCGCCCAAGCCTTCATCTCGCCATTTACAGCACTTTTGAGAGCTAAACTGGAAACTCTACTCTTAGTAGCTAAATGACTCCTAAACTTATGCAAATTATTTCTTCATCAGAGTTATCCGCTTGGCAGCAATTGAGAAATCGTGAGATAAGCTGCGAAGAAGCGTTAAACTTATTAGTAGACGAACAAGGGACTGTTAACCGAGAATTGCTAGATTTAGAAGTTAATCACCGATTCTTTCGGCACTTTCTGGATCGCAACGCCTTACCACCAGTAATTCCCTTGTTACTTTGGCGAGGTTGCTATTACTTAGGAAGTCCAGTAACGATATCTTCCGAGATGATTCGGGAAATCAGCGATCGCACCCTCACCGAAATTAAAATCCTCCCCATCGCCGACAAAAGCTATCGCGCTTGGTTTCACTCTCAAAATCTTGACCCCAACCGCATCAGTTCTGTTCCCTTGGTCAATCCCCTGACCGGCGAAATAGAAAAAGAAGACATCTCAGAAACCACAGAATTCTACCTAACGAAAGCTGTTGACCAAATTGGACGACTGAGAACCATCATTTCCGGGGCCTTACGTAACCGCGCTAGTGATATTCACCTCGAACCGACACTAGAAGGTTTAAGAGTCCGCTATCGCATCGATGGCGTCTTGCGGGATATTACCAAACTATCATTTAATGTCAGCCGAAAGGTAATCGTCGCCCTCAAAGTCATGTCTGATATGGATATTTCTGAAAGTAGGCGTCCCCAGGATGGACGGATTGGCGATAAATATGCGGGTCATGAAGAGGTAGAAATGGGAATAGATATGAGGGTGAGTACCCTCCCCTGCGTTGGTGGTGAAAAAGCCGTGATTCGTTTACTACCTAGAAAAAACCCTTTTTGCAAGATTGAAGACTTGGGATTTTCTCAAAAGTCCTTGGAAATTTACACCACCTGGTTACAACAACCCCAAGGAATGATTATCCTCACTGGTCCGACTGGTTCCGGTAAAACCAGTACACTTTACACCAGTTTGCAATATGTTGCCACAGAACACGTCAATGTCGTAACGGTCGAAGACCCCGTAGAATATGTCTTATCCGGAATTACGCAAACTCAGGTACACGAACGCGCAGGGATGAGCTTTGCTGCTGGTTTGCGGTCGATTTTGCGTCAAGATCCAGACATCATCATGGTGGGGGAAATCCGAGACAGCGAAACCGCTGAAACAGCCGTTCGCGCTGCACTGACGGGACATTTGGTATTTACAACTCTACACACCAATGACGCTATTGGGGCAATTCCCCGCATTAAAGATATCGGTCCCGACCCAGCTTTAATTAGTGACGCGCTACTGGGAATTATCGCACAGCGTTTGGTGCGTCGGGTTTGTCCCCACTGTGCCCAATCTTACACCCCGACACCCAGGGATTTGCAGGTACTCGGCCTACAAGGTACTCATTTACCTCCTCCACCTCCCTCAGCTATGGGAGGATGGCGCAAAGGTCGCGGTTGTGACAAGTGTTTTAATTCTGGCTATTTGGGAAGGGAAGCAATTGTAGAATTGCTGGATATTGATGACCGAGTGCGAGAGATTATCTATGAAGGGACGATGACTCAGTTACATCATTATCTCAAAGAAATGAATTTTGCTTCATTTGGGGTAGCAGCGAGGCAAAAAGTGACAAGCGGTGTAACAACAGTTGAGGAGGTGTTGCGGGTGTTACCTAGAAGCGCCTTTTATCGGGGCAAATCTTTTGCTTAATTCTGTAAGATTGGCGTTAATAGACTTCTTGCGAACATTAGAGTTGAGAGGTTGAAACCGCAGATGGACGCAGATAGACGCAGATAAATATACATAAAATTGTGTTAGTCTATACAACCAGCTTTAACATAAATTCCTGTCTCGAAACCGACAGAAATTTTGCTTTCTGCTTGTATATTGGCTTTACACCGACCGCTAATTTGTGTCATGTCCGATCTAGACTTACAAAAAATCCTTAACCGTATAACTGCTACTCTGGAGCGTGATGCTTTAGTTCAAACAACGACTCAAGAGTTAAGAAACTTTCTTCAGGTCGATCGCGTAGTCTTATATTACTTTTATCGCGAGTGGTCGGGACGAGTTACCTTTGAGTCTTTGAGTCAGAACAAACTCTCGATCATCGGCTCAACGGGGCCCGATGACTGTTTCAATAGCGAATATGCACTACTCTACCAAGCAGGAAGGGTAAGAGCGATCGCTGATATTGAATCAGAACCCATTCAACCTTGTCACCGAGACTTCCTCCGAGGTATGCAAGTAAAGGCTAATTTAGTAGTACCCGTTCTGAATTTAAGAAGACTTTGGGGACTGCTAATTGCCCATCAGTGTCAGTCTACTCGTTCCTGGTCGCAAAAGGATATTGAAGTGATGCAAGAAGGAGCATATACCCTGGCAAATTCGGACTCCATCCGAGATTCCTAATTTGATCTGAGATCTAGAAGCTGTCAGCCGTTACAAAAACTGTTACAAGCGCCCAGATCAAAATCAGCCACCTCTACTATTAAATAGAGCTAAGGCTCCTCACACCATAAATCAAGCCGTGGAACTCTTGTGTTCCTCGGTTTTTTCTTTTATTTAAGATTAAAGCGCTGAGCTAAATCGAGTGAGCGAAAGCACTAACTTCTGATAGGCTACACTTGGTGTATCACTGGGAGTTTCAGCTTGCCAACGCAGCAACAGCTAGTAACCGCAGCAGTCCTCTGTCAGTTACTGTCTAATCTGTACCAGCCAATCCAGGTTTTTCGTTACGACCAGAGGTTTAGAACGATTTATATACAGGCCTGGAGTCAATTCTGATGATATCGCTCTCGTAATTGATGAAGACGGAAGTTGGGAGTTTGTTCTATGATACCGAATCTGTCCCAAATGACAAATGCTGAGTTGAAGCGGTATATTTCTGAACACCGAAATGATAGCAATGCGTTTCAAGCTGCAATGGAGGCTTTAATGAGCCGTCGGAATCCCGCTAATCGACATCCCTATCCTTTTGAGTTAGCAAATCCTGAAGTTGAAGTCGAGGCTATTTTGAGAGAAAAGCTTAATCAACTTGAGTAGCGACACTGGATTGGTTTTTTCTTGTATATAAGATTAAAGCGCTAATCAAATATGAAATAGAGAATCGGGCTCCTCACACCATAAATAAAGCTGTGGAACTTTTGCGTTCCTCGGTTTTTTCTTTGTTGACACTATAATCGCAATTAACTGAGATTAGGAACCCAAAAACCTCAGCGTTCTCTGCGTAAACCTCAGCGTTCTCTGCGTTAAAAAAATAGTATTCCCATGCCAACCGATTTGAGATCACAAGATTTTCAGGTATGCTCCTTATAAATCTACGCACCGCTTAAACAACAAACTTATGAAAGCCATTTTAATGACAGCCCCAGGTGCCCCAGAAGTTCTGCAACTTCAGGAAGTCCCAACACCCAGTATTGAAAAAGATACCGAAATTTTAGTACGTCTACTTGCAGCCGGCGTCAACCCCATCGACACCAAATTACGGCAACGCGGCACATTTTATCCAGACCAAATGCCAGCTATTCTAGGCTGCGATGGCGCCGGTATTGTCGAAGCAATTGGTAACAACGTTCAGCAATTTCGTGTAGGCGACGAAGTATATTTCTGCCAGGGTGGACTAGGTGGAAAACTGGGAAATTATGCTCAATTTACTGTAGTTGACGAGCGATTTGTTGCCCGTAAACCCGCTTCCCTCTCCTTTGCTGAAGCTGCAGCCGCACCCCTAGTGCTTATTACCGCTTGGGAAGCCCTCTACGACCGAGGAAACCTCGAACCCAAGCAAAAAGTGCTAATTCATGCAGGTGCTGGTGGCGTTGGTCATGTGGCCATTGCCCTAGCAAAACTCAAAGGTGCTGAAGTTTGCACTACCGTCAGTTCCCCAGAAAAAGCCAGATTAGCCCGTCAGTTTGGTGCTGATCATACCATCCTATACACACAAACTGACTTTGCGCAAGCTGCTCTAGACTGGACTCAAGGAGAAGGAGTAGACCTCGCTTTCGACACCGTAGGTGGGAAAACCTTCTATGACACATTCCCAGCAGTGCGGGTGTATGGCGATATCGTGACGATTCTGGAACCTGACCCAGCTTATATTAACTGGAAAATTGCGCGCTCGCGTAACCAACGCATCAGCTTTGAACTAATGCTCACCCCAATGTTACAAGGACTTGTTGCCCCGCAGCAGTACCAAGCCGAAATTCTTCAACAGTGTGCCAATTGGATTGACGAAGGTAAACTCAAAATCCACCTCAGCCAAACTTTCCCTTTCCAAGACGCAGCCAAAGCCCATAAAGCCTTAGAAACTGGCTCAACAACCGGCAAAATTGCCTTATTAATCGACTCAAACAGCTAGATGACTGGGTAATCTTTACTCAAGATTGGCTTCAACGACATTCCCTTGCGGAATGAACACCAAACTGGTATCATCACTAGCTTGGTTTGGTATCAGTGGAGTCTTGGTATCCTCTATATCGCCCTGCTAGTATGCCTCTGGAACGAGCCCCGGACTGAACTTGCTCATCTACCTTAAGTAAGGATTTTGTTTTTTTTTATAAAAAATGTTGATGCTGTTTATAAAAATTGCCGATATAAAGTTTCCCTTAACTTTTGGTAACCTTCTTCCTAAGATTAGATAGAGTATAAGGAAGTATAATTTTTCAATACTCTTTTTTGCTTCAGGTGAAACTTCAATTTTCTTTACTTTCATTGAGAGGGGAAAAAAATTGCTTTGATAAATTTATACTAACTTTTACAAGTTTATTTATGATTTTATCCGGCTCTCCTCTTGAGTTCAGAGAATCTTATAATAAGAAGTAAGTGAAAATCAATTTTTTTTTAAAAAACTTACTTGGTTTGACTTGACTAAATAGATAAGTTGGTGGAAAAATATTTATCTCTCAAGGAGAGATAAATTGTTGGCTTTTTAACTTCTCAGTCTAAAGAAAGAGTTGAGAGAAAGTTCAGCCGCAGGGTGCATCTAACGACACATCAAAGATAACTACAAAGGAGTCAACCTCAAATAGACTCCAGGTATTCACTATTGGCCCTGGTGGTAAGCAATGTTACCTAAGACAGTCGATCAGCAAGGCGTTACCCTAGGCACTAAGGGTAACAGCTTCCCCGAAACGCTATTTCAAGAACTACCAATAGGTGTATTGGTGATGGGAGCTCAGGGTGAAATCCGCTCAGTAAATCAGGGGGCACTCAACTTGCTGGGACTTACTGAAAGCCAGCTACTGGATCAAACACCTCTCGATCCAGATTGGCACGTCATCAAAGAAGATGGTACACCTTTTCAGCTAAAACTTCAGTCGGCACCAGTACGAGCAAGACAGGCTTTGGTACTACTTTGCACAGGCCAATCGCTACGCAACTTGGTTCTAGGAATTTATCGACCGAACACAGAGGATCAGCTACCAACCGAGAACACCTACTCTTTCGCACCCTGTCAGACTACGTACCCATCCCCTATTTTTAGGCGAGCGCCACTGTATGATAATGCTAACAGTGAAGGACTTGGGCTACCAGGCGAATACTCCAGAGAAGTAAGTCAAATGCAAACGCCCTTGTCTAGCGGCGATATTGGACAGCTTAGCGGAGCTGTCAGAGCTTTGCTGAGGAAGCCCAAAAATAGTCCAGATCGCGTCTGGTTGTCTGTCAACACTGAATCGCAATTAAATCCCGACGGCTCTCTAGAGCAAGTTATCTGCACCTTGAGCGATATCACCAACCTGAAAGTAGGAGAACAACTCTCAAAACTCCACCAGTGTTTTTTAAGTCTTGGCTCAGATCCGGATGAAAATATTAATCGTCTCACCGCATTAGCCGGAGAATTACTTGGTGGAACTTGGGCACTATACAATCGACTACATCAAGGATTACTTTGGTCATTAGGACAGTGGCGCACCCCGCCAGATTTCAGTAGCGTTGCTGAACCGGGAAGCCAGATTTGCAATGAAGTGATTGGACGCAAAAGTAACGAAGTTTTTGTGCTTCAGGACTTGCAAAATACCTCCTACGCTCAGAGTAATCTTTATGTTGTTCCCTATGCTTTGCAGACCTATGTAGGGCAAGCCGTGAAATGTGCTGGTGAGTATATCGGCTCCCTATGCTTGGTGTATCAGAATTATTTTGTTCCCACTGAAGCCGACAATAAGCTGATGGGGATCATCGCCGCCGCTATTGGTGTTGAGGAAGAACGCAAGCGGGAAGCAGTAGTTTGGGCACAAAATGAAGCCAAATGGCGAGCGTTGATTCACAACAGTTCTAACCTGATTACAATTTTGGAACCTCATGGCATCATCCGCTACATTAGTCCTGTCATCCAGGACATTTTGGGATACAAACCAGGGGAGTTGAAAAACAAAAATATCTTTGAATTTGTTCATCCAGATGATGTTTCCTTGGTAAAAGGCAAACTTCAAGATGTTCTGCAAAATCCCACAACCAGTTCTTCTATTGAGTTTAGGTTTCTCCACAAAGATGGATCGTGGCGTTATATTGATTCAACTCACACTCATTTAATAATGGATGGCCCAGTAGCTCGAATTGTAGTCAACTCTCGCGATGTAACAGAACGCAAACTAACCGAAGTAGCCCTCAAACAATCGGAAGCGCAGTTAAGAGAAAAAGCCTCGGAACTCGAAGCAACCTTACACGAACTACAAGAAACTCAAAGTCAACTAATTCAGACGGAAAAAATGTCCAGTTTGGGGTTATTGGTTGCTGGAATTGCTCACGAAATTAACAATCCCGTATCTTTCATTTACGGTAATATTCCCCACGCAACAGAATATACTCAACATCTACTCCATCTCCTCAATCTTTATCGCAAACACTATCCGCAACCAGTACAGGAAATTCAAGACGAAACTGAGGAAATTGACTTAGATTTCCTGAGCGAAGACTTGCCTAAAGTCATGGAATCAATGCAGGTTGGAGCAGAGCGCATTCGGCAGATTGTCCTGTCTCTGAAGACTTTTTCCCGCGTAGATAGGAGTACCAGGGAAGCAATTGATTTACACCAAGGTATTGATGATACACTACTTTTGTTGCAGCATCGGCTCAAAGCTAAAGCCGAACGTCCCGGTATTCAGGTGATTAAAGAGTATGGCGATTTACCCCTAGTGGAGTGCTATGCTGGGCAAATTAATCAAGTGTTGATGAATGTCCTCAGTAATGCGATCGATGCTCTCGAAGAGGTAAGACAGACAAACCCAGAGGAAGCAGAAACTAATTCTTCCCATACAGTTAGTAATACTCCCAAGAATCCTAGTATCCGGATTTCTACTGAAGTACGAGATAACAATACAGTGGTTATCAAAATTGCTGACAATGGCAATGGGATGTCGTCTGTGATCCAACAACATATATTTGACCCTTTCTTTACCACGAAATCGGTGGGTAAAGGTACTGGCTTGGGATTGTCAATCAGCTATCAAATTGTTGTGGATAAACATGGCGGTCAAATTAAATGTTGTTCCACTCCCGGAGAGGGAACAGAATTCTTGATTGAACTACCAGTTTAGAAGTCAGTTGTTGGTTGTTGGTTGTTAGTTGTTTGTTGTTAGTTGTTTGTTGTTAGTTGTTTGTCCAATTACCCATTACCCATTACCCATTACCCATGACTAAACTTTTGCTTCCAGAGACTTGAGGTATTCAGTATTAACCCCAGACTCCCGGATCAGGGCAATTTTACCAGTACGGGCAATTTCCCGAATGCCAAACTTGCTCAGCACTTGGACGATCGCCACCATTTTACCTGGGTCTCCCACAACTTCGATAGTCAGTGATTCCTCAGCCATGTCTACCACTCGTGCACGAAACACCTGAGCTAACTCAATAATCTCACTGCGCATACCACCGCTAGCATTAACCTTAATCAACATCAACTCTCGCTCGACACAAGGCGTTGTCGTGATGTCCTGTACCTTGAGCACATTGATCAGCTTGTAGAGTTGCTTAGTTAGCTGCTCAATAACCCGCTCATCTCCAGCTACAACCATCGTAATGCGGGAGATACCAACTTGTTCGGCTGGGCCAACCGCCAAACTCTCAATATTGAAGCCTCGGCGAGCAAATAAACTAGAAATGCGGCTTAGGACACCGGCTTCATCTTCGACCAGAACTGAAAGGGTATGTTTCATGGGATTAGAACAAAAGAAGCATTTAGACGATTGCGCTGCATCGCAGTTCCAAAGGCGATCGCCTCGTCAACAGTTTTCAAGTATATCTTGGCGTTAACTTTCTATCTTATCGCTCAAAAGCGCAGACAAAAATTTTGAATTAGATAATGCTACACCAAAAGACAGAAGAGCCGCAAAGTAAATATTCTTCTAGATAGATGCTCAGAATTTGGCTATTATCGCATTATATTTAAGGAATCAAGCCCTATTGGAGCGAAATAAGTTATGGGTTGGTTACAAAGAATGTTTGGCATGGAGAAACCTGAAGACGCTCAGGTTAACCCGACCGCTGCAGAGTATTCAACAGCAGAAGCTTCCGAAGAAGCCCCAGCCAGTGCTAGTGAAACAATTGCCCCAGAACGAGTTGGCTTAACTGGAGAATACGACCAAAGCGGACTTGCCAAACGAGTTGCTTTAGCTTTTGATCAAGAATCCGAACTTGAAAATATCGAGACCCTCTGGGTTGCCCAGACTGGTAGCACAGTTGTGTTAAAAGGTACAGTCCCCAGCCAGGAAATCCTCACCCAGATGGTTAGTGTTGCTAGTGGTGTCAGTGGCGCTGCTGATGTAGACACCAATCAAGTCACCATTGGCTAATTCTTTCTGTTGAAGCGCGAAATGGCTTAAACACAATTAATTAACATTTGCTCTCTACTTCATCTAGTAAGTAGAGAGATTTTTTTCTTGCTGCATAAGCACTAAATGATTGAAGCTCTTCTATTAAACTATTAAAATTTTCTAGTCCATTAAAAACGGACTTTAGCTATGAGACAGGGAATAATTTCCCTGGCAATATCGTACTTTTGCAATCTTGTCTATTAAAAAACCCGTTTTAATTTTCACGCAGTACCTCGCTTACCATGCGTCGCGGTGTAGCCTTGACTGACGAACCATAGCCGATGCGAAATAGCAGTTGCGGAAATCCAGTTTGGCCCAAAGCGTCGCGTAACTGGAAGCGTAATTGAGGAACTTCAATCGGCTGGTTTAAGAAAGATGCCCAAATCTCTTGGGCACGGGCCTGAAGTAAGATTTTTCCTAAAGCCTGGCCTGCTGATAGCCAAGCTTTAGGAGTATCATTTTCCGTTCCAATCGCTACCAGAATCGGTGAATTGACAGCAAGTTGATAGTCTTTGGTAGCCTGAATTTTGCCCATGTCAAATGTTCGCATGGCAAAAGACCCCACAAGAGACATTAAATCTACTACTGGTACATCAGGCATCCCAAAAGCATAACCTGGCATTCCATCATGAGTGCTACTATCACGGTTGCGAATCCATTTTGCAAGTTCCTGGCGAAACTGTTTGTTTGACAATTGAAGGCGATCGCCTTCTGCAATTAAATCCGCAACAACTTTTTTCTGGTCTTCATTTTGCATAATATGAAGCCAGCATCCTTCCTCACTGGCTGCTGCTTGAAATTCACCAAGCAACGAGGAAGGCACCTGACGATCCTCAAATTCCTTTCGATTTGTATGGCGTTTGGGAATAGCCTCGAAAAGTAAATGTTCTTGTTGAGTTGCTTCCTTCCTCTGGCCTAGACGAATACGAGCTAATAAATCTGGATCGTTATGATTAGGAAAAGTTTCTATTTCCCCCGCATAATTAAAGTGACGGATAGCAATTCGTAAATTCAACAAAGCTGCGCCACAACTAATAGTTAATGCTCTATTTTGTGGATCGACAATCGGTAAAGCACGGCTTCTATCAGCGTAGAATTCCAGAACATTCCCGTTGATTTGGAAAAGCCAAGGCTGAGTATTGTGTCCTGATGGTGCCAGCACTGCATAGTTTAAGAGAAAGCGCAGAATCTCAGAAGAACTAGCACTTGGGGGAAATTGTAATTGAGAAATATTCCAGGTGTTTAATACAAATTCTGACATTTTGATAACTCCTTGAAAACTGATAAAACTTAGGCATTTTTTGGAAAAAAAAGTTACAAAGTTATTGTTTAGAGAGTTTTTTTTCTCTTTTTTCCTGGTTTTTGCGTGAAACTTTGTAAGTCCTGACTTAGCTCTAGGGTACTGAGGCTATTTGATCTGTTTCAGAAACTTTAGGACTGGAATTTAGTGGATGATGCACTGTGAGAACTGAGCAAGTAGCATGGTGGGTAACATAATTGCTGACGCTCCCCATAATAAATTCACTAATGCCAGAACGTCCCCGACGCCCCAAAATTATTAAGTCAGCACCCCATGTACGCGCTAAATCACAGATCGTATATCCAGGAGTGCCAGGGATCTGAATATACTCTACGTTTATCCCTAGGGCAGATGCAACTGCTGCGCGAGCGCGCAGTAAACTTAATCCTTGCTCTTTAAATGCTTCCCACTGTTCTAGGTATAGCCTCACACTTGCATCGTCTCTTCCTGGATAGGAATCCAAGTTGGAGAGAAATGGCATTTCCGGATAGCCCTCTTCGTAAGGAGACAAAACGTGTACTATCATAAGGCTGGCTCCGGTCATTTTTGCTAAGGTTAAAGCTTTCTCAAAAACTGCCTGATTGATTAGTAATCTATCGATTGCAACTAAAATTTTGTTAAACATATAAACTTCCTCCAGTCTGTTCAGGGACTCAGCTCTATTTGATTTTTCTCAAAAAGTTCGAGGTTGATACTGGTTGGATGTTGGACTACGAAAACTGAACAGGGAGCATTGTGGAGCAAATAATTACTGACACTCCCTAGAACTAAGTTATTAACACCAGAGTGACCCCGAAGCCCCATTACTATTAGATCAGCACCCCAAGTACAAGCAACTTCACGAATGGTTTGACCAGGAGAGCCAAGTTTTTGGGTGAATTGGGCGTTGACTCCTGCGGAAGTTGCTTTTTGGGTGCGAGATCGCAGTAGTTCTAGCCATTGCTTTTCAAAGGTTTCCCACTGTTTTTGATCACACACCATAATCTGTTGGCTCATTTCTGGATAGTAATTCAGAAAGGAAATCCCTGGAATAACTGGAGTGTCCTCTTCTTCTGCAGACAGAACGTGAAGCAGCATCAGGTTAGCTCCCATCGCTTTTGCCAAGGATAAGGCTTGATCAAAGACTTGCTCGCTGATTGCAGAATTGTCCATTGCTACTAAAATTTTCTGAAACATACAGATTTCCTGGAAACTGTTTGGACTACTGGATTGCAGGGACGATCGAGCTATGATGCTGCTTTTGGAGAGCTTCTTTGAAAATAAAGATTGTGTTCCTAACTGTGAAACTCTCACACTTTATGGTTATAAACAAACAATCTGAGGAACTTGTGAGGACGGTGAGTTATTGTCCAAATAAAATTTTGAGTCTATAGGGATTGTCTATTGCCTATTTCATAAGGTAGAGGCTGATAACTCGTTCCCCTATCAACTGTCTATTCCATAAGGTAGAGGCTGATAAATCGTTTCTCTATCAACTCAATTGAGAACTGTTATATGTACTACATGACGACTACAGCAACGAGTTGATGCTGAGTTCAAGCTAGAAATCAGGAATCAATAAACTTCTCGCAATTAATAGTATTGCTCTCTTACTATCCATACCTTTCTCTGCTCCCCTTCTTCCTAACGCTGATATTGAAATGGGTAAGTCGCGTTTGGTTGTAGTGGAGTGAAGTTTCCTGTCCATCCCAGTCTCAGTATGGCATTCACCTTCTCAAAAAAAATTTTCCCCAAACCCTTGACACTTTTGTAGTATTTTTGTAGTATATAGAAGTAAGGAAACAAAAGGAGCGATAAAAACTCCACTCCTACAGCAAATCATCATGTTATTACTACTGATTAAAATCCCTGGTCTATTTAGCAACAGACCAGAGTCAAATCAAAAACAAAACCAGCCTCCTTCCAGGAAACCGGATGGAGAGCAAGAAACAAACATCAATCAAATAAATACCAACGTTCGCTATCACAATATCGGACAAATATATCACCTAGAACGTCGGTTTCTGCACTAAATAGTCTGAGTCTTTTACTGAACCTTGAAAACTGAATAATTAATCACCCATTTAATTGACTTATCTGTGCCAAAAGCCATAAGCACAGATATCTTGAAAGGGAAGCGTAGCGCAACTGATGCTATTTACAGGATTTTCTCAATCTGTGTTTAAAAACAGTTGATTTACCCTCAGCTAAGGGGGTTAGGGATAAAACCTGCTACGTTTTCCAAAATCAAGATTGATAAAAAGGTGGAATAATTGCTACTTGATTTCTGGGGCTGTAGCTCAGTTGGTCAGAGCGTTCCCCTGTCGAGGGAAGGGTCGCCAGTTCAAATCTGGTCAGTCTCGCTCAACAGTAATCATGAGATTTTCAATCTTCTTATTCCTACCAAATGGTCCCATCGTCTAGCGGTCAAGGACATCCGTCTTTCCAACGGATAACACGGGTTCGAGTCCCGTTGGGACTATGGGATTGATCAACGAGGTTGAGTTGCCAAGTGGTTAAGGCGATGGTCTGCAAAACCGTTATCGTGGGTTCAAATCCCACCTCAACCTCTCAATCTGTGAATTGTGCATGGGAGTATAGCTCAGCCGGCAGAGCAGCGCCCTCTTAAGGCGAATGTCGCAGGTTCGATCCCTGCTGCTCCCATTCCAGCATAAGGGAGTATAGCTCAGTCGGTAGAGCGGCATCCTCATAAGATGACAGGTCACAGGTTCAACTCCTGTTACTCCTACTGATAAACAAAGCCTCATCGTCTAGCTCGGTTTAGGACGACGCCCCCTCAAGGCGTAGACAGGAGTACAAATCTCCTTGGGGCTATCTGGAGAGGTGGCTGAATGGTTAAAGCGCTCGTTTGCTAAATGAGTTTGGGTTATCCCATTGCAGGTTCAAATCCTGTCCTCTCCGTGTCTGGGTTGTGTCGCCTACTGGTGTAGGCAGCCGTCTGTAAAACGGTGGCTTTCATGCATCGCAGGTTCGACTCCTGCACGACCCATTGAATTTTGGCTTCAAAGTTCAAATTTTATGTGGGGATAGTGTAACTGGCAACATCTCGATCTCCAAAATCGATGATCTGAGTTCAAATCTCAGTCCCCGCGCCAATCACAATGAGAGCGTAGTTTAACTGGATAAAACATCAGTCTACGAAATTGAAGATCTGGGGGTTCAAGTCCCTCCGCTCTCGTTCAGTTGGAGAAGTTTAAATTTCTCTTTCTGAAATTAGCAATATCCCCTGGTAGCTCAGTTGGTAGTTAGCGCCTGTTTGAAGCACAGGAGGTCGTCAGTTCGATTCTGACCTGGGGGGCTGCGTTGCCTCATAGCTCAATGGTAGAGCCACGCGCTGTTAACGCGGGGGTTGTAGGTTCGAGTCCTACTGGGGCAGCCATTTATCAAAAGATAGAGTAATTGGCAAATCTTAGTGTAGCCATTAAATTATAATAATTGCTTAGGTTCTGCACTTTGTTCCAATGAAATATACCAAAGAAGTTTTGGAAGAAGCGGTTAAACACTCTTTCTCTGTAAGTGGGGTTTTAAGGAAGCTTGGTATCGCAGGTGGAGGAAGTCATGGTTACATAACTAGGCGTATTAAAGAGTTTGACATTGATATCTCTCACTTTAAAAAGCAGGGAGAAAACTTGAAAGAGTTTAATCCCAGAAAACCTTGGCAAGAAGTTTTGGTATTGAAATTGAGTTCCCGAAGAACCCAAGGTTCTCAACTGAGGAAAGCATTGCTAGAGATGGGGAGGAAGTACAAATGTGAAAATCAACAATGCTCAATTCAAAATGAGTGGTTAGGATGCAAATTAGTTTTAGATGTTGACCACATAAATGGCAACTGGCAAGATAACCGCCCAGAGAATCTAAGATTTATTTGTCCTAACTGTCACAGACAAACTGCAACCTATGGCAATAAGCGTCAACAAATAGAAAGAAGGAGGTACAAATCACACCTGAATAAGAAAGTTCCCCATCTGAAAGCCAGAAAAGTTGAGCGTCCTTCTAAGGATGAACTAACAAAAATGATCTGGAAAAAACCAACTACTCAAATAGCAAAAGATTTTGGTGTCAGTGATAAAGCAATAGAAAAATGGTGCAAAGCTTACGGAATAGAAAAACCACCCAGAGGTTATTGGGCTAAAAAACAATATTCCAAGCTTTAGATACTACAACTTTCAGATTTTGCTCCTGTAGCCCAATTGGAAGAGGCGGCTGTTTCAAAAACAGTTTATATATGTGAGTTCGAGTCTCACCGGGAGCATTAAAACTCGCTCCTGTAGCCCAATTGGAAGAAGGCGGCTGTCTTAAAAACAGTCTATGTGTGGGTTCAAGCCCCACCAGGAGTATTAACGGGATGTGGCGCAGCTTGGTAGCGCAGCGGTTTTGGGAACCGAAGGTCGCAGGTTCAAATCCTGTCATCCCGACTTTGCCCCTGTAGCCCAATTGGAAGCAGGCGCTTCGCTTAGAACGAAGAGGTTGCTGGTTCAAATCCAGTCAGGGGCATTTGGTGACGATGCGGGTGAAGTAGCCACGGTAGGCTTCGAGGTCTCATAAGCCTCTTATCAGCAGGTTCAATTCCTGTCCCCGCTACCAACTTGCAGGTGTGGTGTCAATGGCAACACAGCGACCTTGTAAGTCGCCTATGCGAGTTCAAATCTCGCCTCCTGCTCTCAAGCGGATATGGTGCAATGGCTAGCATGTGAGATTTCCACCCTCTTGATACGAGTTCGAGCCTCGTTATCCGCTCTGAATAATGCGGGTGTGATGTAGTGGCTAGCATCTGAGTCTGCCAGTCTCAGCGCATGGGTTCGAGTCCCATCATCCGCTTTCGTAGTCTTAACAAGATTACTAATCATGGGAGTGTAACTCAACTGGATAGAGTACCAATCTTCTAAATTGGCTGCTGTAGGTTCAAGTCCTACCACTCCTGTTAGCAAACACAAAATGTAAGGAGGTTGCTTTCTTTTGAATTTAATTGAATTAAACAAGCAAATTGCTTTTTGCGTGACCTAACTTCCAAGAGCTTACATACTTAGTACGAGAGGAAAAAGTAACGCTGTTCTAATACAGTGGGCGTTTGTGAACAAGGAGTGCAAAGAACCCGACAGGTGGGCTTAGAAGTAGCCATCCTTTAAAGAGTGTGTAGTAACTCATCGGCGGAGTCCCTTTAGTAACTGAGAAAACGCATTATTGCTCTGGTAACTTTCACGCTAAAAAGCAATTTTATGGGTCTGTAGCTTAATTGGTAAAGCGTCTACCTTGCAAGTAGAAAGATATCGGTTCAAGTCCGATCAGTATCCACCAAAATTATGGGGTCATAGCTCAATTGGTAGAGCACTTGTTTTGCACACAAGAGGTCAGGAGTTCGATTCTCCTTGACTCCATTATGGTGTCTGAAGTCGAAGCGGTCGAGACACTAGCCTGTGAAGCTAGTCATTAGCGGGTTCGAGGCCCGTCAGACACCCTTGAATGGAAGATGCCGCTGAATGGACGGCAACTAGCCTTGAAAGCTAGGGTACGGCAG
>JAYFMV010000078.1:0-79906 GCA_042408245.1 Potamolinea sp. | reverse complement strand
TTAACAAATGAATTAACGTTGCACCCAAAGCATACAAATCCGATGCTGCGACCGCTCTTCCCCAAAGTTGTTCTGGCGGCGCATAGCCACTGGTTCCTACTACAGTAAAAGTAACTCCCTCGGCTGTAGCTTTGTCTTGAACTGCGCCAAAATCTACTAGATAAATTTGTTCATTTTTGCCCAAAATTAGATTACTGGGCTTGATATCTCGGTGGAGGACAGGGGGACTGAGTTCGTGCAAATAAATCAAGATTTTTAAGACATTTTCAGCAATTTCTTTCGCCTGTTTTTCTGAAAAACGTTTATCTTTGTCTAGCAGTTGCTGGAGTGATTCACCGGGAATATATTCTTGTACTAACCCAAACCAGGGTAAACCAGAACCTGTTTCTTTATCAACTGAAAAGTAATCGCAATATTGGGGAATTCTACGATGATTGAGATGTTTTAAAACTTGAGCCTCGCGCTCAAACAACTTAAGTTCATCCCAGTGCATTTGTGGATTGAAAGCCAGCAACTTAACAATTACTGAGTGTCTTGGCTGTGCTTCCAAGTCTTCTGCAAGCCAAGTTTGACGCCCCGCATTTTGCCCTAATAATTCTTGGAGTTGATAACGCTCTTTTAATACTTGTGCTGTTTGTAACATAATTTTGTTGTTGGTTGTTTGTTGTTGGTTATTTGTTATTAGAGATTGGCTATTACCTATTACCCATTACCTAAATTCCTGATAATTCAGCCAATTTTGGATTTCGTTAAACAGCCATTCGCGCTCAGACTCTGTTAATTTTTCAGCAAAAGAATAAGTCAGCATCCGCGTTTGGATATTTAGCTCTTGAAAAGGAACTTGCTGAATTTTTTTGATATCTACAATTAGTCCCGAATTAATGAGATAACTTAAGCCAAACATTTGCCATTGAATTAGAAAGTATTCTTGGTCAAAATCAAGACAATGACACCCAAAAATAAAAATGTTTTGTAGTGCCTGACTTACAGCATTTTGTACCTTGCCAAACTCCTTGCTCGTCTCTAGCCATAACCGACTAACAAAAAAGACAACAGGAAGTAAGATAATCAATAAAAAAGGATTCCAAAAAAGCACGGCTAAGGAACTCATTACTATTCCCAAAGTTATTAATGCTGACAATAACAACAAGGGCAGTGAACCAACTGTTAAAATTAAATTAGCGCCGAGTTGGATAATCTTTAAAACAGAGAGCTTTTTATTAGGAATTTGGATAGATAATTGCTTGGGAGACTTCTTAAGTTTGACGCGGCTGCCTTTAGGCTGAGGGAAAGTTGCTAGGGAAGTTTTGAGGTAATGCTTGTTTTGTAATACTTCTAGCGCTTCTGATGCGCTTGTAAAACGTTGTTCTAGGTGAGGTTCAGTGAGCGTTTCAATCCAACGGGAGAGACCAGGATTGACAGAAACGCGATCGCGAAATTGAATCCGCAAATTTTCCTGGGGTAAATCCGCTGGCGCCGTACCAGTCAACAAATGAATCAGGGTCGCACCCAGCGCATAAAGGTCAGATGCTGGTACAGTTCGTCCCCAAAATTGTTCTAAGGGTGCATATCCACTTGTTCCCACTACAGTAAAGGTAACACCTTCAGCAGCAGCTTGATTTTGGACAGCGCCAAAATCCACCAAATAAATTTTTTTATCCTCTCCCAAAATAAGATTACTGGGTTTGATATCTCGATGTAATACCGGTGGATTTAAACTATGCAAATAAATCAGTATTTCTAAAACATCGGTAGCAAGTCTTTCCACTTGCTTTTCTGTGAAGCGTTTCCCCTGATTCAACAATTCCCGAACAGAAGCACCGGGAATATATTGCTGTACTAATCCAAACCAACACAATCCTTCTCCCGTTTCTTTATTCAGGGAAAAATAATCACGATATTTGGGAATTTGGGGATGATTCAATTGCTTGAGAACTTGCGCTTCTCGTTCAAATAGTTTGAATTCCTCCCACTGCATTTGTGGACTAAAAGCTAGCAGTTTGACAATTACTGTTTTTGTGGGTGATGTGGCAAGATCTTGTGCTAACCAAGTTTGACGGCCAGCGTTATTTCCTAATTGTCGTTGAAGTTGATAGCGCTTGTTTAAGACTTGTTGTGTTTGCAGCATCTTGCTTCCTCATCAACCCTATTCTTTCTAATCTAACTGTTTTAAACAGTGGGCATATCCTCTGAAGGTTGAAGCTTGAAAATTATTCACATTTGGGAGCTACTTAAGTAGGTGAGTAGAAATAATCCCAACATGAGGAAGGCGGGTTTTGAACATGAGATACTGTTTCTGGTCAAAGGTTATCACTAAACCCGCCCCTACAAAGCCCCTACAAATTTATCTTGGTTGTTTTACATCTACCTACTTACCTAAATTTTTCATGTCAGGGCCACAAGTTTCTTTACTGAGAATAGTTTCATCGGATGGCATTTTCGGTAGCTTTGTACCAGGAGACTTAGCTTCACATAAAATCGCTCGCGTTGTTTGCTCACCCGTGGTCTCAATTCTGCTTACAAAGACAACACCCACATAACTTTTAAGAGTATTTTTCCTAGGTGTCCCATAGTTATATACTGCCTTGGGAGTGACGCGAACTGAATAACTGTAATTGTCTGTTTGTGTTGCAATACCAAGACCTAGTTCATCAAAGGAATTAGTAAACTTATCGTTCTCTAAATAATAAGCTTGTTGAGCACGATTCATCGACCCAACCATAGTTTTTCCTTCACTTTGCTTAGCTTTGTTGCCACATGAAGCTGGATTTCCTAAAAATAAAAAAGCCATGCTTCCCAATATTCCAACCGTTCCAACTACAACTGGAACTACCCACCCTGTATTGCTAACAAATATAGGTATTGTTTCAATTTCTTCGATGGGAGGAGTTACAGAACGAGGAGCTTGTAGATATTTAAGAGTTTGGCGTGCGGTGCTATATCTTCGTTCCGAGGAAGGATCTGTTAGTTGGTAAAGCCAATCAGTAAAATCTGCATCCAGTTTTATCTTTTCTGCAAATTGAATGCGCAGATTGTCTTGTTGTAATTCAGCAGGAGAAATACCAGTTAATAAATGAATTAGAGTCGCTCCCAAAGCATACAAATCTGATGCTGCTACAGCTTTTCCCCACAACTGTTCTGGTGGTGTATAGCCACTGGTTCCTACTACGGTAAAAGTAACTCCCTCAGCAGTAGCTTTGTCTTGAACTGCGCCAAAATCTACTAAATAAACCCGATCATTTTTGCCCAAAATCAAATTACTTGGCTTAAGATCACGATGAAATACTGGGGGACTTAGTTCATGTAGATAAATCAGAATGTTTAGTACTTCAATCGCAATCTGGCGTACCTGTGTTTCTGAAAAACTTTTGCCTTGTTCTAACAGTTGTTGGAGTGATTCACCGGGGATATATTCTTGCACTAAGCCAAACCAAGGTAAACCATCACCCATCTCTTTATCAATGGAAAAGTAATCGTGATACTTAGGTATTCGGGGATGATTGATATTTTTTAAAACTTGGGCTTCGCGCTCAAACAGCTTGAGTTCATCCCAATGCATTTGTGGGTTAAAAGCCAGTAGTTTGACAATCACTGACTCTCTTGGCTGTGTTTCTAAGTCTTCTGCTAGCCAAGTTTGACGCCCAGCATTGTGACCTAATAGTTGTTTTAGTTGATAACGTTCTTGTAAGACTCTTTCTGTTTGCAGCATAATTTGTTGTTGGTTGTTAGTTGTTTGTATTGTGTCCTTTGTCCGAGAGTCATTTCATTTTGGATTTTGGATTGTCAAAATCATCCATTGAATCACTCAATTACTCCCTGTTGAGGCTGCATTTATCTGCGTTTATCTGCGTTTATCTGCGGTTAATTTTATCAAAACTATAATTTCTACAAGAGGTCTAATTACTTCCTTATTCCCTATATTTCAACCAGTCCTGAATTTCTTGTACTAACCATTCGCGCTCAGAAAATGTCAAGTTTTGACCAAAGGAATAGTTTTTTCCTCCATCCTCAATAATTACCAACTTAGAGGGTGTGGCGTGAATGGTGTTTATTTTGGCTGTCTGACATTGATATTGGCTATCGCACCAGGAAAATAATCGCCACCCCTTGTCAAACTTGTCTCTATTCCAACAAACATATTGACGCCCAAATGCCCGAAACAAGGCCCTTCTGAACTCAAATATTCCTCTTATTAAATTATTGGCTAAAGATATTGATGCGCTGCAAAAACACCAGCCGAGAATTGCCGCAATTCCTATAAAAATTAATAGACTAAAGTCGGCAACTTTCATGGATGCTAGTGACGATATTATCAGCCAGATAATTAAGCCCACTATAGCCATTGTCAAAAACAATGACAATATTAAAACAGGTAGTTTTAGCGCTAAAAATATTAGAGCCAATGATATTTTATTGTGTCGTTTAAGTTCAATTTTTAACTGATTACGAGACTTGCTAAGTCGAATGTCACTGCGAACTGGCTGAGGAATTCTACTGCTAACAGAGGTGAGATAACGTCCCGTTGTCAGTGCTTCAAGCGCTTCTCTGGCTCTGCTAAATCTTGCCTTGAGTTCGGGTTCTGTAAGTACTTCAATCCAACGAATGAAATTCGGATCAATACTAACTCTGTCAGCAAATTGAATCCGTAAATCTTGCTGTGGTAAATCCGCCGGTGCGGTACCAGTTAATAAATGAATCAGTGTCGCACCCAAAGCATACAAATCTGATGCGGGTACTGTTCTTCCCCAAAATTGTTCTAATGGTGCATATCCAGTTGTTCCCACTACAGTAAAGGTAACTCCCTCGACAGCAGCTTGATTTTGCACGGCACCAAAATCTACTAAATAAACTTGCTTGTTTTCTCCCAAAATCAGATTACTGGGTTTGATATCCCGATGCAGTACAGGTGGACTTAACTCGTGCAAGTAAGTCAGAATATCTAAGATGTCAGTAGCAATATTGCGTACCTCAGATTCTGTAAATCTTTGTCCTTCACCTAATAATTGCCGTAAACAAGTACCGGGAATATAATCCTGTACTAATCCAAACCAACACAAGCCTTCTCCCATCTCCTTATCCAGGGAAAAGTAATCGCGATATTGGGGAATCCTGGGATGATTCAACTGCTTGAGAACTTGTGCTTCTCGTTCAAATAGCTTAAATTCCTCCCACTGCATCTGTGGACTAAACGCCAACAACTTAACAACCACTAATTCTGTTGGTACCCTCCCCGTATCTACTGCTACCCAAGTTTGACGACCAGCGTTATTTCCTAGTAGTTTATCTAGTCGATAACGCCCTTGTAATAATTGTTCAGTTTGCAGCATACAACTTTCAATTCTCTCCTAATCTAGCGGTTTTCAATTGGTGCGGTACATTTAAGAGTTAATAAACCGCAGATAAACCTGTACCTCATCGGTATAAGAAGTACTCTATTTCATATCTATCTCTAGGCTATTTGCCACATATGCAAAAAACCCTTACAGACAACTGAACCTTACAAAAATCCACAACTCCCAACAAAACCTCTGCGTACCTCTGCGCTTTCTCTCAGTGCACTCTGCGTTAAAAAATCACCCCAAACGTGCCCGAAAATACTCCCGATATAAATTACAACGAGGCCTCACTTCATTTCCCTGTAAATGCACCAAACCCATACTATGTAACTTAAACCCTTGCATGGAATCTAGCTTCATCGGACTATCTACAGCAACAACTTTCTTTAACGCATTTGCTAACTCCGGATGCTGTGACAAAATCCATAAATGCCGCCTCAAATGGTCGCTATATAATCCAGAATCTGTAGGAGCACTCTCCAAAACTTGCTCCAATGTCATCTCTTGTCGCGAAATATGGTACAATGCCAGCCTCACCATATATGGATGTCCGCCGACCATCGCCATTAATTGCTCAACTTGCGTCGCTTCCCAATCTAAGCCATGTCGCTGGGCCAATTCTTCTACTTGCTGTAACCCAAATTCCGGTAACTCAATCGGTAACCCGACGTTAAACGGTGACTGATTGATATCCATCGGAATATAAACTTCTGTCGAATGCACCACAACTAAGCGCAATTTTCGCCAAATATCCCGATTTTTGGCTTCTTCATGCCAAGCACGCAATAATCCAAAAAAATCAGCCGCAAGTTCAGGATATTGTAAGACGCGATCCACTTCATCTAGACCTAATGCTAAGGGAGTGGTAAGATTTGCCAGTAAATGCCGCTCAAAGTAAGATTTGCAGTTGACTTTGCTGCCAAAAATTCCGTTCCAATGGTCAGACAAGCGATCTGGTAATTGTAACTCTAGGGAAACGATCGCACAAAACCACTGCAAAAACCGATCCAAGTCGGTGAAGACTTTACTATCGGCCAACTGAAAGCTTAATGGTACTGTCGCATAACCTTGCTGGGCCGCGCGATGGAGAACCCTAGCCATCAAGGAGGTTTTTCCCATTTGTCTGGGTGCTTTAATCCGGATCAGGGAACCAGGTTTGCTAATGGCTTCGTAACAGCGCTCGTCGATGCTAGGCCGTTCCACATAGAAGGCTGATGCTAATTCTACCTGTCCCATCGGCAACTCTGGTTCAGCTACCGGTTGGGGTGGATGATTTGGGGTCAGGGAATAAGGATTTGGAGATCGAGATGGTTCTGCTGTTTTCTCGTGTAAGTTAGTACCGTTGTTATCTAGTGACAACAAGTTTAATGTTGTTTGTAAAATCACAGGAGTATCTTCAGGCGATCGCCACTCCTGCTGTGGGATTCCCTTAAGATAACCCCGCAAGTCATGGTTGAGTAAGCTGAGGGGACAATTAATGCGAATCGGTACAATTACAGGCTTCCCATCTGTTCGCGAATCGCGCAAAGCCTTGGCCAGACGCACTTCTTCCGTTACCATTTCACTTCTAGCAGCAAAAGTGGACAACAGCAGCAGCAAATAATCACATTGATTAAATTCGCTGTAGATTTGTTGTAATCCTTGGGCTGCCATGAGTAGATTACCACTAGCGCTGAATACTTCGTAACCTTTGTCTTTGAGAGTGGTTTCTAACTTTTGAGCAAGGCTAAGTTCTGGGTCTTGGCTACGATAGTAACTAAGCAAAATTTTGCGGCTTTTGGTGATAGTCCCAGTAGTCCCATTAAATAAATCTGGTCTATGCCTTCGCAAAAAGGGAAATCAAGTCAGGACGATGTGACGTACCTGGGTTATCCCTTTCGTGTAAACCAAAGGCTTTGCAAGTATTTTCCAGATGTTTTCTGACCGATGATTGAGTAATATGCAGGGATAAGGCAATTTCTGCATCTTTTTCACCAGCCAAAAATTTCAGCAACACCTCTTCCTGTCGAGGAGTTAATCCTACGAATGCTTTGGTAAATTCCCCTTGATTCATCTAAACCTCCCAAGAGTTTTCTCCTTTGAGAAGGAGAAGGTTCTGCTGTAAAGCGTACCCTTTACCTTCATTCGTACTACCCAGACTGCTACATCGGTGCACTTGTGTATACGCATTCACAGGTGTGTACTTGTCGTACCAATTCCCTAAATACATGCTACAGATACTTTTCTTACTCCCCCCACCCCCCTAATCCCCCCGAACCCAAGGGGGGTTGGGGGGGTCGGATTTATAGCGATTAAGTGAATAGGTATGGTTTGTCAATTACCTCACCTTTGAGTTATATGTCACAAACTTAAATATTTTCATGACAAGAGACAGGTTGAACAGGGAGATTCACCTATACTCTTTGCGTAAATGGCAATGTCAGTCACGATAAATAAAACAGCAACAAGCCCAAAAATTGACTTTCGCAAGCGCTATACTATCTTTCCCTAGGGGAAGCGTCGATACAGACACTTTTTGCTTGTGATAGCTTAGCATTGCCATATTTGTGCTTACGTTCAGGTGCATTCTATGAACACAGTCCAAAACTTACTCTATGAATATCAAGTCGGTGGGAGTTTACCAATAGGTGCTCCTACTTATGTAGTACGATTTGCAGACTCGGAACTTTATAATTCCCTAAAAGCTGGAGAATTTTGCTATGTCCTGAACTCCCGACAGATGGGTAAGTCTAGCTTACGAGTAAGAACAATGCAGCGACTACAAGCAGAGGGAATTGCTTGTGCTGTAGTTGACTTAACAGCGATCGGCTTTCAGAATATTACCCCAGAACAGTGGTATGCAGGCATTGTCCACACCTTAGCCAGTAGCTTCAATCTGTTAGATCAGGTAGATATCGGGAGTTGGTGGTGCGATCGCCAGTATCTCTCCCCCGTGAAACGCTTGAGTGAATTTATTCGGGAAGTATTGCTAAAATTAGTTCCTCAAGACATCGTAATTTTTTTAGATGAAATTGATAGCGTTCTCAGCTTAAGTTTCCGAGTCGATGAATTTTTCGCCGCCATTTGTGCTTGCTACAACAATCGTGCTTACCAACCCCAATACAATCGCCTTACCTTTACAACTTTGGGGGTAGCAACACCTTCAGATTTGATTCAAGACAACAACTCCACCCCCTTCAATATTGGCAAAGCAATTGAACTGTGTGGCTTTGGGTTCCAAGAAGCACTCACCTTAGCTGAAGGATTCGAGGGGAAAGTCAGTGACCCCAACGCTGTGTTAAAAGAGGTGTTGGAATGGACAGGAGGACAACCATTTCTCACCCAAAAACTGTGTAAGCTTATCGTTAAAGAAGCAGAGACGCTATCGACTCAAGGCACAAACAAGAGAAGATTTCATTCTTTTTTCTCTTCTCCAATTATTCAATCTCCCATCCCTGAGTTAGTGGAACAAATTGTACGTAGCCACTTGATAGAAAACTGGGAAGCGACTGATGAGCCAGAACATTTGAGAACAATCCGCAATCGCCTGCTTAAAACTCAGAATAGCAGCACTCAGCTACTGAAACTGTATCAAAAAATCTTACAACAAGGGGAAATTGCAGCTAACGATACTCCCCAACAAATGGAATTGCGGCTGTCTGGGTTAGTAGTCAAACGTAGTGGCAAATTACAAACATATAACCGCATTTACCAGTCTGTCTTTAATCAAGAATGGCTGAACAAAGTTTTGCCAATTCCAAGTCTTGATTCAGGACATCAAGAGGATAACGCTCAAGACGCCAGCCTAGAAGAACAAATACTCTACAATCACCTCATTAACTGTGTACAAAGTGAGTCACCAGCGCAATTAATCGAGCGTTTTCGCAAGCTGTTTATCGATGGTTGGGGCTACCCAGATCCAGAGATAGCAGCAGCACTCAACAAGATGCTCACCTCAAATTTGCCTGTTGATGAGTTTACGAATATGATCAACCGTTGCTGCTACATCCTCATCAACCGTTGGCAAATTCACCATAAAAATCAAGTAGCGATCGCTAATTTGTTAGCGTTATTTAAGAGTACAGGTTCTCAGTTTGCTAGCAGGCGTTTGCAGGAATTGGTGCAGATGTTTGTCAAGAGTGAGGAGTATCTAGGACTAGAACGCTTAGTTACAGTTTTTGGGCTGGAAATAACGACGAATAACACCCATAAAGATAACCCAGAAGTCAAGCGTCCTTTGGCTAATTTAATTAATAGATATCCCTACTTATACAGCCATTGTCTATTAACTGAAGGCAGTTCAAAGGAAAATCAGCGCATAATTGGGCAACTGCAAACGGAAAGACAACGGCAATTTGAAATCAATCTTGTACAGTACGCAACTTACCTCGTACTACGACTACAAATCGACCGCCAGACTACTTCAAACAAAGCACCACGGCTTATACAGCCAATAGCCAATCCTACTCTATTAAGTGATAAAAAACTGGAACTTGCTCTCAAACAATTTGTGGGAAAAGTAGAAGACTCTTATACTTATCGAGAATTGGCTCAGCGCTTCCTAAATCGCACTCCTTCTACTCAGTCTTACGGACGCTTTAAACAGCATTTATACGAGTACCTAATTACTTCAATTGAGCCAGAATATGGGAAGCATCAATTTTATCAGCGCTTGTGTAAACAACTGAAAAACTCATTTCCGGAATTCGATGATCAGAAAGTAAGCAACTTATTAATAGAGCAAACTTGTAGTAAATTATTCAACTTCTTGGTAGAAAGTCCTCAGCACCCAGAATATTTATTTTTTATTGATTTAATTTCTAATCTTGGTACTCTTGCCACAACTACATTGTTACTTAAGATTGTCCTTTTATCGCAACAATCCAGACCTAATTTAGAAAAACGATTTTCTCTGTTATTTAACTACTATGAATCTCAAACAGTTAATGACATTCTCTGGTTAGTTGAATCTCTGGAAAATCTCAATGTCGCTTTAATTACTAACTTTGGGGATGTAGATCTCTCCTTCATTAATACATATAGCAATCCTAAATGATTCGTGAAGGGGAGCTGAGGCGCTGACATTTCACAACTCAATTAGGATTGCTATAGTTGTTTGTTGTTTGTTGTTTGTTGTTTGTTGTTTGTTGTTTGTTATTACCCATTCCCCTTCACAGCTGTGTACCTTCCTCCTACCTTGTGAGTTCTTACTACACAGTTAAACTAGCAACTTGAGAAGCCTGGAATAGTTGGAAATATAGAGCCATCGATTCTAGGTAATTCAAATGAAACTCAGTTGTTCTTCTCTAAATTCGCTTGGTAACTTCCTACAACTGACCACCGTAACAGCGCTCTTTCTTAGTTATCCTACAATCTTACTGCCCAAGACCAATCAAGGAATATCCCCAAATACGGTTCTTACTTCAGTACAATTTGCTCGTCTATCCGGGGTTGTCTCAAAAGCAAGCATCCTCAAGATTGATAGAAGTTTGTTAGCAGTTGACAAATCCGAAGAACCGCAACCAACACCTCCACCAGTTCCAGAAAAGCCAGGAGGGCCTAGAGGATAGGATAAGTACTATGAGCTTGTCAAACTACATTAAAAGCGATCGCCTACAAGCGATCGCAAACACAACTATCAAGAATTTATGAACAAAAAAAGGCGGATTTTATCTAAATCCACCCAACTTATCCACTAAACTCGAACTTCGTACATAACCATTTTTGGCAAAACGTTTCTCAAGGATTTGTTGATAAACTGCTTCGTAACCTTCAGTCATGCGTTCAACGCTAAAGTTTTTAAGTACGTGTTCTCGACAAGCGTAGCGGTCTATCTGATCAACTTTAGCGATCGCTTCCACACACTCGTCAATGTTTTGGCACAAAAAGCCAGTTTTACCGTTGACAATTACCTCTGACGCAGAACCTAGTTCGATAGCGATCACAGGTGTTCCTGTTACCATCGACTCTACCATTACCAAACCAAAAGGTTCGCGCCAAGTAATCGGGAATAAAGTTGCTACTGCATTGCCAACTAACTCAGATTTTTGAGCGTGGTTAGCTTCTCCCAAATAGATAATTTGTTCGCCATCAATGTGGGGTTTGATTTCCTTCTCATAGTATTCCACATCGACGACATCGACCTTACCAGCCATCTTCAAACGCCAACCAGAACGTTTAGCAATTTCGATCGCCAAGTGGGTTCCTTTCTCAGGAGAAATTCGTCCCAGAAATGCTAAATAAGGGGGGTCTTGTGGCTTAGGGTAAAATTCGTAAGTGCTTGTATCAATGCCGTTGTAGACCGTAGACACACAGTTTAGGTCTAATCTAGGTTCCCGTTGGGCGTTGGAAATGCTAACGTAGGGCTGACTACGCGCATGGGTAAACATTTTCTCATTGTCTGGGGTGAAAATGCCGTGAAGCGTATGGATGGTGGGCGTTTTTACCAGATTTCCGTATGGCAAAGCAACACATCCCATGTGGGAGTGAATGATATCAAAGTTTGCTGCTTGCTCGTAAACTCTACTCATTTGCAGCATTTCGTAGATTCCGTATTCCTTGACTGTGGAATCTAAACGCAGTGCTTGGGGGTGAACGGATTCTAATTTGGCCTTGGTAATGGAATCTCCAGAGGCAAACAAGGTTACTTCATGTCCTCGTTTCACCAATTCGTCACAGAGTAGTCCCACTACCAGTTCAATTCCTCCATAAGCTGGAGGCGGTACTCTCTCCCACAAAGGGGCAATTTGAGCAATCCGCATAACGTATACCTCCTGTCTAAAATATGAAGAGACTCTCACTATTGAAGTATTCTGAACTATTACTTCAAGGTTTAGAATCTTCACTAAGGATGAACTTTGGTAAAAAATGTATTACACCTAGAGGATTCTCCGCAATACGGCAAACCGAACCAGACTGAAGCAAAGCCTTTACCTGTAGCGTGTACTATGGCAGTGTAATGCGCTATTCCTGCTACCAGTAGTATTTTTGCTTATGTAATACTTAAAAAGCACTTGTTCGGTAAACACTACACAAGGAGCCGGGTTCAGGTATCGTTTTCCTACCAACACCTGTATTACTCAATTGATAACTATGAGTACCTCTCCCTAACCCTCTCCTAAGAGGAGAGGGAAGCGGATCTATTTTTTTAGCTGAGAGAAGCTTTGATTATTGCTCCCCTTCCCTTATAGGGAAGGGGTTGGGGGTTAGGTTTTTATGCTGTATTTCACTCAACTGAGAACCGCTATAAGTCTGGGGCTACATAAAAAAAGCCTGCCAAAAGCAGGCTTTTTGCGTTATAGTCCGCGCAGACGGACTTGGTTTGACTTTAGTAGTCGGGACTTTTGCTTAAGCTTCGTCTAATGCAGCAATTCCTGGAAGAACCTTACCCTCAAGTAACTCCAGACTTGCACCACCACCAGTGGAAATGTGGCTCATTTGTTCAGCAACACCGACTTTTTCCACAGCAGCTACAGAGTCGCCACCACCGATAATTGTGGTTGCACCTTTGGTGGTAAGTTCAGCCATAGTATGAGCGATCGCCTCCGTTCCCACGGCAAACTTATCAAACTCAAACACACCCATCGGACCATTCCAGATGACTGTCTTACAATCGGCCAAAGCATCCTGGAACACCTTCACTGAGTCGGGTCCAATATCCAAACCCATCCAGCCATCGGGGATTGCTTCAATGCTGACAGTTTTGGAATCAGCGTCAGCGGCAAAATTATTGGCAATTACGACATCTGTAGGTAACAGCAACTGAACGCCGCGCTCTTTAGCCTTCGCTTCCAGAGTCTTAGCCAACTCCAGCTTATCCTCTTCTACCAAAGACTTACCCACATTCAAGCCACGGGCTTTGTAGAAGGTAAAAATCATCCCACCGCCAATCAGTAGCTTGTCTACCTTATCCAGCAGCGTTTCAATCACGCCAATTTTACTGGAAACCTTAGAACCACCAATAATTGCCGCTAGAGGCTTTTGGGGATTTTCAATCGCGCTTTGGAGATACTGAAGTTCTTTCTCAATCAAATACCCAGCCACGGAAGGCTTTAGGTAATGGGTGACACCTTCAGTAGAAGCGTGAGCGCGGTGTGCTGTACCAAAGGCATCATTTACATAAACATCAGCCAATGCTGCCAATTGCTTGGTAAATTCTGGGTCATTTGCCTCTTCACCAGCGTGGAAACGTAGATTTTCCAGTAAAGCCACCTGACCATTTTCCAGCGCCGCAACTTGGGCTGCAACTTCATCGCCAATACAATCGTTACACATGACAACTTGCTGACCCAGCAGTTCCGAGAGACGATTGGCGATCGGTGTTAGGCGCAAGCTTTCTTTTACTTGTGCTTTGGGACGGCCTAAGTGGCTGCTTAGCACAACTTTGGCTTTTTTGCTAATTAAATCCTGGATAGTGGGTATAGCAGCACGGATACGAGTATCATCGGTGATCTTACCATTGTCATCCAGCGGCACATTTAGATCGGCTCGCACCAATACCCGTTTTCCAGCTAAATCTGACTCAGATAAACCTGCTACAGTTTTTTTTGACACAGTAATTTTCTCCTAATTGCCGCTATCTGATGCTAGGCGCTATTTCTGCAAATTGCCCTGTAGATTCAGCAAAGCTTATACCCACTGAATCCCCAGTTCAAGTTATATTCGTTTTCAAGACCGTTCACATTTTACAGAAATTGGGTACCAAAGCCTACGCAAGTTGCAATGAAGAGTTGAGTTAATTCAATCTCGCTCCTCAGCTAGGCAGTGATAAGATGATCTTTGGAGACTACCCTGCCCTGCTTGTTTAAGGGGTTAGGGGGATGTAGCTCACAATTCATCCCCTAGCTAGAAGCAGTAGGCTTTCTTGCTGAAATTCTGTAAACTGAGTCCGTGTCCCGGAGATGCGTGGTGATGTTTAAAAACGTTTTATTTCCTGTTGACCAAAGTCGAGAAGCCCGCGAAGCGGCTGAAGTTGTTGCCAATATCGTACAAAAGTACGGTAGCCGCTTATTTCTGCTTTCTGTAGTAGAAAAACCAGACCCCGACGCAGAAGCACCAACTCAGGAGACAGAACCAATGATGTCGCCAGAGAAAGTTGCCCAACTGCTAAAACAAGCCCAAGCACTATTTGCCAATCTGGGTATCGAAACCGAAACCTTGACTCGCTCAGGTATGCCGGCTTTCACTATCTGTGATGTGGCTGATGAAATTGGGGCCGATTTAATCGTTATGGGTTGTCGGGGGTTGGGTTTAACTGAGGAAGGTGCGGCCGAAAGTGTCACCAATCGGGTGATAAATTTGTCTCCTTGCCCAGTTTTGATTGTTCCATGATTGGTCAATTGGTCATAGCTAGGGCTAAGGCATTGCTCACTGACTAATGACAATGACAATACAACAACAAAGAACAAACAACAAATGACCATCCAATGGTATCCCGGTCACATTGCTAAAGCTGAACGGGACCTCAAAGAACAACTCAAACGAGTGGATGTGGTGTTGGAAGTGCGGGATGCTCGCATTCCCCTCTCCACCCATCATCCCCAAACTCAAGAATGGGTGGGAAGTAAAACCAAGGTTTTGGTACTGAACCGGGTGGACATGATTACACCGATGGATCGCCAACTTTGGCTCTCCTGGTTCCGCTCACAGGGGGAGACACCCTACTTTACTAATGCTCAACATGGTCAAGGTATCCGCGAGGTAACACAGGCCGCTCAAGAAGCTGGAGTGGCGATTAATCAGCGTCGTCAGCGATCGCGGGATGAAACCTCGTCCAGTCCGTGCTGTGGTGATCGGCTTCCCCAATGTCGGTAAATCAGCCCTGATCAATCGACTTTTAGGGCGTCGTGTGGTAGAAAGTGCCCGTCGCGCTGGTGTGACGCGCCAATTGCGGTGGGTGCGCATCTCTGACGAACTCGAACTTTTAGACGCTCCTGGTGTTATCCCCGCCAAGTTAAAAAGTCAACAACAAGCTATGAAATTAGCTATTTGTGACGACATCGGGGAGGCCTCTTACGATCATCAGCGAGTAGCTGCGGAATTAGTGGATTTACTCAAGGATTTGGATTCTACACCACAAAGCCATCTTTTTTCCGCATCTCCTCTCAAGAAACGTTACGAACTTGACCCAACATCCTTGACCGGCGAGGAATACCTGCAAGTTTTGGCTTCCTCTCGTCATCAGGGAAATGTCGAACGTACAGCACAGGAATTGTTGAATGATTTTCGCAAAGGCTTGTTGGGAGCGATTCTTCTGGAACTCCCACCCACCTAATCCGGAGTGGGGACTGTAGACGGAGACTGGGGACGGAGACGGGAGACGACAGATGGCTATTACCCCATTACCCATTACCCATTACCCTTTGTATGACGATTGTTTAGTTTTATGAAGAGGGCTGGGGGGTAAGACCCCTCAGAGGTTATATTGAAGTCTAGTAGATGCACCCTGATAAAGCGCCCCTTGGGGCGTTTTTCATTGTTACAGATCGTCGCACATCGTCACACATCAAAGCATAGAAGTAAAGCGCGGTCTAAAGGTTCAGCAAATTAGCTTAAACAACTTAAGACATATAGCTGAGGCAATAGCTTATCTGGAAAGCAGAAAATGAGAAATGAGCACCGAAACAACCTAACCAGGGCTTGCGCAAGGACTTTAACTTTACAGGTAGTCTTAAAAATAAACCTTTAAACTCTGCCAGTATTGTGTCACAGCTGTATTGCGTAAGCCCTCTTACTTTAAGATAAGGATAAGGAGTCCTAAAAAAATTAAGAGAGATAGGGAAAATCTATAATTGGTATGGAAGAGCAATAAAGATGTGTTACACAATTTCCTGATCAAGATTTTTCTTTGGCGAATGCTATAAAAGTGAATATCTGCAACAAGGGGGTAAGGAAGTCAGGAATGTAGCTCTTTAACGGCAGTTTAATTGGCCATGAGAGTTTTACCCCATGAACATACAATACAACTCGCTCACAGTAAAGTTTCTGTCTTTCAGAGGAGACGGCTTCTGTAATAGTAGGTTGCAGCCGAAAAATGAAAGATGTTACAGGGTGTTTGTAAAGAAAAACTTAAAAACAAAGCAACCACCCTTGATCACCTCTGCGAGCAGAAACTTAGGCTATCTGGCAGAATTTGCAGTCGGGCGAAGGAAAGCAGTGATAGCCACCACAGCCACAAAGGTTAGACATCTATTTACATTACAGATAACTTTACAAACACCCACGTAAACAATGGTAAGCAAAATAGCAACTTTTCGACTTCCAGACAACCTGATTCAGGAAATCAGATTGCGGGCTGAAACAACAGGCCGCGATCGCACAGCAGTAGTGATTGAGGCCCTGAAACAGTCCTTTGGTATGCCGCCTTCTGAATCGCGCCCTGCTACGGTAGAAGAACTTCATGCACAGCTAAACCAGCTAGAAAAGAAATTCATCACGCTCTCGCAACAACTGGCTAAAGTGACAGAAAAACCACTTCCAGAAAGCAGAGTAATACAACTGACAACAGCAATACGTCAAGCGATCGCCTCTGAAAAATCTTTAACTCTCGAAGAAAGCTACTGTAATCAGGTCAATGGCGTAAGTGAAATAGCCAGAGGACAGAATGGTACGCGATCGCTCGAACCAATTAGCGACCTCAGTGATACATCTAATGGCGAGATTGGCAAGCCTGACGATGTAGAACTGCAAGAACTAGCAGCCAGGATTGCGCAGCAAGCAAGGATATTTGACCAAGTACTCTCAGCCTCTCCAGACCCAATCTGTGTGATTGACCGAGTAGGTAGGTTCACCTATGCAAACCTTGCCCTAGCGCAATTATTTGGCTTGCAGCAGCGTGACATGTTGGGTAAGACCTGGCAACAGCTAGACCTACCGCCAGAGGTCACCGAGATGGAGCCCATCGACGCCCAACGGGAAGTAGTGTTTGCTACAAAGCGACCCTTAACGAAAGAACTTAGCTATCCAACCATTGATGGAGTTAGGGGCTACGAGTGTATCCTCAGCCCGATTTTTGGAGAGGGTAATAGCGTAGACTCGGTGATTTGCACAGCCCGTGACATTACGGAGCGCAATCAGGTAGAAGAGTCGCTGAGAGAATCAGAAGCAAATTACCGTCACTTATTTGAATACGCCAACGATTCAATCTTCCTCATCGAAAACTCAACCAACCGCATTTTAGACGCCAACGAGAATGCAGCTAGGCGACTTGGTTACACCCGCAAAGAGCTCCTCAAGCTGAAGAGCAAGGACATTGATGTACCCATACCTGAAGTACGTCAAAAGTTGATTAACCAGCAGCTACAGGCAACTGGTAGCGTTATTTTTGAACACTCACTGCGGCGCAAAGATGGTACAGAAGTACAAGTAGAAATCAGCAGTAGGATTACTGAGTACCGCGACAAGCTAGTTTCCCTAAGTTTCGTGCGTGACATCACCGCACGCATGGAAGCAGAGGAGCGGATGCGTCTCTTAGAATCAGCAGTTGAGAATACCACAGACGGGATTCTGATCACCAGAGCTGGGCAATTAGACGAGCCAAGTCCGAAGTTGATGTACGTTAACCAAGCCTTTACCCGTATTACAGGCTATGACTTGGAAGAAGTACTTGGTAGGACACCGCGCTTACTGCAAGGGCCAAAGACAGACCGCTCTCAGTTAGACAAAATTAGAACAGCACTTTCCCAGCAGAAACAGGTTCAGGTAGAGTTGCTCAACTACCGTAAAGATGGCTCTGAGTTCTGGGTAGAGCTGAATATCGTGCCGATCGCCAACAAAAGTGGTCAGATCAGTCACTGGGTTGCCCTACAGCGGGATATCACAGAGCGCAAACAGGCGGAGGCTAAGCTTGTAGCATCTAACCAGCAAATTAGCAAGATTGTAGAAAGCATTACCGATGGCTTTTTTACAATAGACCATCAGTGGCGATTCACCGATTGCAATCAGAAAGCAGAGCAGATTTTACAGAGAAAGCGGGACGAACTCCTCGGACAGCAACTGTGGAAAGTGTTTCCGGAAACTGTAGGGTCAAACTTTGACCGTGAATATCACAAAGCGGTTACTCAACAAGTGACGGTGAAGTTTGAAGAGTTTTTCCAACCCTTGGAAAAATGGTTTGAGGTCAACGCCTATCCCGATAGCGAAGGACTTTCCGTAGTCTTCAAAGACATTACTAAGTGCAAAAATCGTAAGGAAAGCCGACGCTCAAACTCGCAGGAATGATTGATAGGGGTAATGGTTGTTGGTTGTTGGTTGTTTGTACCAATGGCCAATGACCAATTCAAGCCAGCGGTAAAGAAGCATGAACCAAATTTAAAAGAGGCCCATTCTGATCTGTGCCATTCACCGCTAGCTCACTATGGCACAGGTAAACCTGCTCGCCCGCACGACCTAATAAGTCTCGCAAAATCCGTTGCAGGCGATCGTTATCGGCCTTAATTTTATCTTCCTCCGTCCAAGGGCGTCCCGACCATTCCTTGAGAAACAAATTAGCTCCAAAAAGCGTTGCAGCACCGCCACTCAGCCACAGGGAGGAACTAGCATCGAGCCAGAAATGCCAGCGGTGGAAGCTACGATTAGCGCGATATTGAAAGATAGTTGCCATAGTTACAGCATTTACAGCAGCCGGTGCGACACGGCGAACGGGGTAAGGATTGGCTGTAATTGCGCCACGACGCAGCATCTGAATGAATTGGGCAATAGTTTGGTTTGCAGATGGCTCTTTAACAGGTTGTAGTTTGTCTTTTGAAGCAGCTAGGCTAACAACCTTTAACCTACTAACCTTCAAATCGACCCGCAAGCGTCCATCTACTTCCCAGTAGTGTTGAGCGGTTTCCATCAGTTCCCGTAGTGCTGATAACTGGTCATAGGGAAGTTGACTACCATTCCACAAAAACTTTTGAATCGCGCGGTCAAGAACTACAACGCAAGAAGGGATAAGCCGCTGTTCTTGTTGCGCTCGCTGTACTTCCAACCATTGCACAATATCCAAGTAAGCCGAACTCGCCCGATGTCCTAACCTATCCCAACGAGGAAAAGACTCCACCGACAGCAAGCGGGGGTTTTCCTGGTCAGGGGAATAGCAGTGATCTGCTAGTAAACCTGCTCGCACTGGGTCGATATGGGAAGTCTGGATGGGGGATGGCGAGTTCCCCCCTTGATAGGATTCGGGGGGATTCGGGGCACCGTCCCTGAAAGTTGCCAAATCTTCTTGCTTCTGAGAGAGGACAACCAGCATTTCCGCAACAGCATCTCTGTCTACCAAGCGTCCCAAACCAGGATATACCAGTGCTAGCAGCGTCAGTAATCCCCGAATTAGCGGGGAACTGACTAGGGGGCGTTGATCGTTGAGCGGTGCTACAGCTATACCTTCCCTAGAGAGGATTTCTGTAAGAGTGTAGCGGGCGATCGCATCTAAACCGGGAGCAATGATCGCAATTTCTTGTGGCTGTACTTTCCCAGATTTTACCCCTTCAATAATCACCTGAGCCGTCTGCCGCAATAGTTGTGCGCGGGAAATAGTGATAATCGACTGCACGGACTGGGGTATAGTCGGCATAAACATCGATTCGCTGACTATTTCTACTATGACCTCTCCCAAGCTATCTGCCAGAGAGCAATTTGGTAAAGGAGTCAAGGTTTCTACTTGGCAACGCGCAGCCAAACCTTCCAGATAATGCGGGTCAGCATTCAAACCCAGACGTACTTTACCATCAGGATTGTAGGTAAAGGCTCCCACTGCTCCTCTGTCTAATAAGCACTCAAATAAGTCCCGCGCGATCGCTGGATAATCATCTACATCATCGGCCAACACCGCCTGATACCGCTGTTGCAAATGCTGCTGATAAGTCTCGTCTGGCAACAGATAGCGCCCGTAAAGATCGCAAATAATGCCATAAGTCAGCAAACCGCGCTCCAGACACCACCCTCGCCAGTCCAAGAGCAATTTTCCCATACACTCCCAAAGTTCTGGCGTCCCCTCTTCCTCTGGCATACCCTGTAGCAATATAGTGGGAATATCCTCAATGGGTATTCCACTCACAGCAGCTAGTTGCAACAAATCTAGAAGGCGACGAACTCTTGCTGACTCATTCGCTCCCGGTAGTTTGACGAGTCCTTGATCTAACTCTTTTCGCCACAGGTGGGTTGCCAATTCCTCTTCAGTTTCCGGACGCAAGCGCAAGGGAAACTGCGCCCTGAGATTCAATCTCTGAATTAACAGTGGCCAAAATAGCATCACCTCATCTTGAAAAAATCCTAAAGGAGTTTTGGAAAGAATCGGATAGCGCCCTTGGATTGCCATTGTCAGCTTTTCGGCAAAATCACGGCGATTATCATCATTAGCCGCCAAAATTAGCATTGCTGGCACTTTTCTACGGTCATGCCAGGTTCTGCCAGAGACTGAGCGGTAACTCTGCTTTGATTGTAAGAGCTCATCTCCAACCCATTGCCGAAACAAAGTCACGAGCTTTGTAGTTTTGCCACTACGACTTGAGCCAGTTATCCAGATTGATTCAAGACTCACGAACTATCCTTGGGCTAATTTGCTAACATACCACATACACTGTATTTAAGTTTTCTGGCTGCAAGCTAATGCCAGATAGAACTCTCTCGTTCGTAATACTTTGTCATACTTACTGTCTTGCACTCGGCTGTTTTTATGAATTTAACAGGTGTTTTCCGCGCGGCTCAACAATGGTTCTCAGATACTCCGGAGAGAGCATTAGATCAGGCATACAAAGCTGCATTACTGATTAAAGCGATTGAAGATGAGCATTTTGAAGGAAAAAAAATCTCTACCAATGTCGGCAAACACACTAACAGCGTAGTCTCCTATTTTGAGGCAGACCTGAATAAATACTTGCAGACTATTAGAGTCAGACTTGTAGAATTTAAGAGCAGTCGCTCTGTTTTCAGCGGCTCTGAACCCAAGCAAATTAATACTAGCAGTGTTGAGGCAATTGCTAATCCTGCTCAATATTATCCACTAGATCTCAATGATAAGCAGTCAATTATTATTGAAAAATTAAACTTTATTGATCAAATACTAACAAAGTACTCAGAAAAAAGCAAGAGTGAGGACTCAACTGCTTTGGTATCGTTATCTCAAAAAGCAGAAAATAAAGTTATTAAATCGGAATTAAATCAAGGTCTTACAAGTAAGGGAATTAGTCAAGCATTTTCATCGGCACAGAAAGACAAAGTAATGCCAAAGGGAACGGGAAATCCGGGTGATACAGTACCGAATCAACCGGGTGTATTACCCAGGTCGATTTTAAGGACATTCACGAGAATTCAGGAAGAATTAGACCCGCAAGCTGAAGAAAAAGTTGTCAGTAATTTCCGTAGTTCAAAACTTAAAACAATTATTTCTTTAAAATTCATTCTAACTTTAATAATTGTTCCTATTTTAACTCAACAAATCACCAAAACTTTCTTTATTGGACCTGCTATTGACCATTTTAGTCATGAAAGTAAAGCAGTTTCCTCTATCTTCTTGAATTTAGATCTAGAAGAAGAGGCCTTCAAAGAGTTAAAGCAATTTGAAGAAAAATTACACTTTGAAAACTTATTGGGTTTTGCTCCTCAATTGTCTGAGGAGCAAAACGAAGAAAAGGTTAAGGAAAAAGCCGAAGAAATAGCAGAGGAATATCGAGAAAGAAGCACTAATGCTATTAAAAATATTTTTGCAGACTTACTCTCGCTAGCGGCTTTTGCCTTGGTTATATTCAACAGTAAGAAAGATGTGATAATTTTAAAATCTTTTATGGATGATATTGTTTATGGTCTGAGCGACAGTGCCAAGGCATTTATCATTATTTTGTTTACCGATATATTCGTAGGATTTCACTCACCTCACGGTTGGGAAGTCATCCTAGAAGGGATTTCCCGCCATTTAGGAATTCCAGAAAACCGTAGTTTTATCTTTTTGTTTATTGCCACATTCCCAGTGATTTTGGATTCTGTAATTAAGTATTGGATTTTCCGCTACCTAAATCGGGTATCTCCTTCTGCAGTTGCTACATTGCGGGGTATGAATGAGTGATATTCCTTGGGGAATGGGTAATTGGTAATCAAAATTATTTGCCATATATTTTCCTTATGACAAGTGCAGATTTTCGGTTTCATGGGGAACTAAATGTTTTTTTGCCACCTAAGCAACGGGCCGTAATCTTCAGCCATTTCTTCAAAGATCGGGCTTCGATTAAGGACATGATCGAATCGTTAGGTGTCCCACATCCAGAAGTTGATGCGATATCTGTCAATAAAGAATGGGTGGATTTTTCCTACATAGTTGGGGATAAAGATATTATCGATGTATATCCAGTTTCTGTGGCAAAGGCTTTCGCACAGACAGTTTTTGTACGCCCGCCAATCCTAAGTGTACCTACTTTTGTCCTGGATGTTCATTTAGGAAAATTAGCAGCATCTTTGCGGATGTTAGGTTTCGATACTTTGTACCGCAATGACTATGATGATCAAGAATTAGCTGAAATTTCTGCTTCCCAACAACGGATGCTTTTAACTCGCGATAAAGGTCTATTGATGCGGAGTTTGGTAACTTATGGATATTACGTGAGAGAAACTAATCCGGAACGACAAGTCGTAGAGGTTTTGCGACGCTTCGATTTGTCTGAGAAAGCATTGCCGTTTGGCAGGTGCATTAAGTGCAATGGTTTATTAGAATCTGTGGATAAAGAGTCTATCTTTGACCAAATTCCAGAAAGAACACGGACCGAAATTGATGAATTTCATCGCTGTGGTGAATGCAATCAGATTTATTGGCAAGGTTCCCATGCTAAACGAATGCAGCAATTTGTAGAGGGTGTGCTTGATAGGAAATCTGAGGGATGATGGGTCAGTTGTTAGTTGTCAGTTGTTAGTTGTCAGTTGTACAGCCCTACGGGTATGAAAACGGTTGTACAGCCCTGCGGGCATGAAAACAGTTGTACAGCCCTGCGGGCATGAAAACAGTTGTTAGTTGTCAGTTGTTAGTTGTCAGTTGTTGGTTGTACAGCCCTGCGGGCATGAAAACAGTTGTGTAGGGGCGTAGCATTTGCTCCCAAATATTTAGGTATTACCGACAATCTAACAATCGCTTTTGCTACGCCCTTCCTGTTAGTTGTCCAATTACCAATTACCCATTACCAATTACTTCTCTTCCATCAACAAAATTACTCCTTGTCGCAGCTTATCAACAATCAGCGGCGTACAAATTACGCGACAACGAATAACTTTGCCACGGCGATTAACACACTCTAAATCAATTTCCTGGTAATCGGAGTAATCGGATGCGCCATTTTGACAAGCGCGGATCACTCCCCTCAGTTTTTCCACTGGTAGACCAATATCCAGGTCAAAGAAAAAACTACCCTGAACCTCCTCAAAGCGCAAGCCTCACAACTCTCCAGCCAGATCATTCCAAAGTTGAACGCTGAGCTTGCCATCTAAAACTACCATGCCGATGCGTAAGCTAGTGAGGATTGAGTCCATAAAAGCGTTGACGCGGTTGAGTTCATCAGTGCGATCGCTCAGTTCTTTGTTGATACTCTGGAGTTCTTCGTTAGAAGAATGGATCTCTTCGTTCATAGTCTCCAGTTCTTGGTTGATACTCTGGAGTTCTTCGTTGGTAGTTTCCAATTCCTCGTTGGTACTCTGAAGTTCTTCGTTGGTGGTTTCTAGTTCCTCGTTAGTACTCTGAAGTTCTTCGTAAGCTGTTTCCAGTTCTTGGGTAGAGCGATTTAGTTCTCGCTGTAACTGGTTGTAGCGAGTTACATCAGTAAAGACAATCGCCACCCCCAAGAATTCGGCGCTGGTATCCATCAGAGGAATTACCTCAATATCGAGGTAGATAATAGTAGCCTCCGTTGACACCACGTGCTCTACACTCTTAATCTGAATCGGACGACGTTCAGCATAAGCTTGTTGGATGCGCGATCGCAATTCTATCGGTCGGTAAGAAAGTTCCAGGTCTTGTAGAGGCCGTCCCAGATCCTGCGTCGAGACACCAAACAAAGTTCGCGCTGATCGGTTTGCTAGCGCCAAGTTACCGTGAATATCCACCACGATTTGAGCGACGGGTAAATATTCTAAGGCTTCGTCCCGCAAACGCATATTTGCTTCTAAATGGTTACCCACTTCTGTATTTCCAGCTTCTGCAATCACTAGCAAGCGATCTGTGCTTCTCTGCGAGACGCTACGCGAACGCAGCAGCGCTTCGCTATCGCGCAAGCTGACTTTAGGCACTTTTGCAAAAATCCTATACTTAAGTTGACCGGGCGTGAAGAGGTTAGCATGAGTAAGCAGCATTTCGGCCTTACCCACGAACAGAAAGCCTGTATCATTGAGAGCAAAGTGAAAGCGGGCGAGGATACGCGCCTGGGTTTCTGCGTTGAAATACATCAGGGTATTGCGGCACACCAGCAAATCCAGCCTAGAAATTGGTGCATCCTGAACCAAGTCGTGGCGACCAAAAATCACACAGCGTCGCAACTCATTGCGAAAGGTATAGGAACCTCTCGATGACTCAAAGTATTTCTCCCGCAGTTGGTCTGGAACATCTTGCAGTTGTTTGGCAGTATATGAGGCAAGGCGCCCGTGGGTAAGTGCATCTTCGTCTACATCTGTAGCGTAAATTTTGACTCGCGAGCGGAATTCCTCTGCACCCAAAGCTTCCGTTAAGATAATCGCGATTGTATAAGCTTCTTCCCCAGAAGCACAGCCAGCACTCCAGACTCGGATTGTCTCATTGTCACGCTTAGCGGACAGAATACCGGGAATTACCTCCATAGCTAGGCTTTCCCAAGCGGGTGTATCCCGAAAAAAGGTAGTGACGTTGAGTAACAAAGCATCAAATAACTGGCTCACTTCCAGGGAGTTGGCCTCCAAGTAGTCCAGGTATTCGCTATAGGACTCAACTCCCACTCTCGCCATACGCTTGTTCATCAAGCGCGTCAGGCTAGGACGTTTATAACCTGTAAAATCAAAACCACGAGAGCGTTTGAGATAGTTGAGCAATGCCTCAAAGTCTGGATCTTGCGAGATACCGCTCATACCACCTTTCCTGAAATTTCTCCATACATGACTAAGTTGGCGATCGCCTCAGCAATTTTATCTAGTGGGAGAACCCAATCTACACAGCCAGTGGCGATCGCTGATGCAGGCATTCCCCAGACTGTAGATGTTGCTTGATCTTGAGCTATCACCTTGCCATGCATCTTTTTAATCGCCTGGACTCCCATTGAGCCATCACCGTCACCTCCTGTCAAGACTACCGCGATCGCCCGTTCTTTGTAACTGCTCTGCAACCGACACAAATAATGGATCAGCAGAAGGGCGGACAAAATGCACTTTTTTTGTTTGGGATAGGGAAAGACTGCTATCTGAATTTACCAGAAGATGGTAGTCGGGCGGGGCAATGAAGACTTTACCTGCACTCAAGATGCTTCCCTCCTGTGCCTGTATTACCTCGAGTCGCGTGCGACGGTTGAGGATTTGAGCCATGAAGCTGGGATAGTTGGGGGAGAGATTAACTATATTCTACCAGCGTCCGAAATTGCCCAGTTTTGGTGGAATTAGTCAAGTCTTACCACTAAAATTCAGTAAAATTAAGATTTTTGCAAAAAGTCTGCTTGTTTCAACCTGATCAATAATTCTTCTTCAATTGCTTGAAAGTACAAAAGCGAATGTTTAATATCTCCCCACTTTTTCCCAGACGCTATACCTTGGTTGGTCAATATTTCAGGAATTTGCTGAGAGACTAAAACCTCAACTGGAGAGAGTTGTCCTAACAGTCTGGCATAGTGATATTGGGGAGACTGATGTAGGAATTGTTCTAACTGCTGAGCGATTGCACTAACAGGTGCATTCACCTGATCCAGCAAGAGAATATAATGCGCTTCCGGAATTGTAGCAGGCACTAAACACTGAAACGATGTTCCTTCTAACGCTAATTCTTGCAGCGCCTCACTGACAAATTCTTCATTTAGCTTTTCCCCCACTAAATCGCTAATGGAATGATCGCGTCCTAAAAATTCCAGACATGGAGTATTGAGATAGTAATGGGTAACGCGCACGCGATCGCCAATTCGATAGCGGTAAAGCCCTCCTTTCTGGGAAAGAATAATCGTGTATTCCCGTCCAATTTGCAGTTCTTGTAAGAGATAAATTTCCCCCGATTCATGTTCAAACTCAAAGAAAACTTCATCCAATAAAGGAAGACATCCTTGTGCCGAAATTAGGGGAATTGTCATCGGCGCTTCTGTAGCTAAAAGTCCTTTACCCTGTACCATGACCCCAGGAAATAAATGACGTAGAAATTGAGCTTGATCGGCGGCACAGGAACTATCCCAACAGGAAATTAACTTCAAATTAGGCCATAGTTTTGTCCAGGGAATTTCAGGTTCGCACAATAGGCGATCGCGTTCTGCGGATATTTTCAAAAACTGCCGCAGTTGGAGTCGGTGCGTTTGGATATAATTCAGATTAATTTTGAGAAAAGTAGGACTCCAAATTGAAATAGTTTCTAGCTGTTCTGCTTGCAATAAAGCAAGACATAACTTCTGCTTAAACTCCTCTGCTGTTCTAAAGCGATTCACTAAACCAGGAGAAATTATAAACGGATGAAGCAGCCACCTCAACCAGTAATCCAGATATTCCGAGTCATCTTGTAAAGATGGCAAATCGAGATTAGAAAAGTCTAATTCCCCCCTTCCCTGGTAGGGAAGGGGGGTTAGGTCAGAACAATCTTGGAACTGAGGAGAAATGCAGAAGTAAATTTTACCTGTTGAAAAAGCAGGGCCATTGCGTATTAGGTCATGTGCATGAACACAAAACATATGATTAAAGGAACGCCGCAGGGATTTAGTATAGGGTATGTATTTTGCTGCGCTGCGACTTCCAGAAGTTTTTTCGTAGAAAAGGATAGGTTCGTTAGTTAGTAGTGCTTGTAATGAATGAGTTAGCGGTTTTTCTCCTACTCCATAAATCCAGGGTTTGAGGTCATCGTAATCAACAATTGGAATTTGTGACCAATCTTGAAGAGAGCGAATACCTAGAAACTTGCCGTATTCGCTCTTCATTAGGCGATCGCAAATCTCCTTTTGTACTTGCTTCTGCGTCTTTTCGGGATGTTTTAAAGCGTCTCGGAAACGTTCAGCACTTGGGGAGAGAAGTTGTTCAAAGAGTTTGATGAACCAGCGCATGATTTCGCATCTTTGTTAGGATAAAGATTAGTAGCCACAGGTAGATAAGTGTTATCTGGAACGACAACACCAGGCCCCAAGTGAGAACCTGCTCCCAAGAAAACATCACTGCCAATTTTCACTTTTTTGACGTATAGCATTAGGTCTTGCTTACGGGGTTTGATGACGTGGGGGTAGATTCCGATGCGATGACCGAAGACAGCGCGATCGCCTATTTCCAACAATCCCCGATCTGCAATTTCCAGTCCAGGCGTCCAGTATACACTTTGACCAACTTTTGACCCCCACAGACGCAACCAGAGGGAGAAAGCACCGGGAATTAGTCGCAGCAAGGCTTCCAAAGCAGGAACGGCGATATATATTGCCTGAATTTGATGGCTACCCCACCAAGGGCTATACTCTTTAGCGCACAGATAGCTAATTCCTTCCTCGATGGGATAGAACCACTGATGTAAGCGATAAATCAGCACAGGAAACCCGTATAAGGAAAACAGTAGCAGTCCAACACCAACAATCCCTGGATGAGCACACAGGTAGAGGAAAGAGGCTATTGTTAGCAGGATGATTAGGGTAGAAAAGTAGGCAAGAATTTTACTTAGGAACGTCATTTTATCGGATAGATTAGCTTTTGAGTCAGGGTCAGCTTAGTCTGAATTCCCAGAGAAGCAGGGGGGATTTCACAGTTATAGTAAGTTCCATGCAATTTGTCCCAGATTTTCAAATTTGCCCCGTAATTCCTGTAACCTGAATTAGTAGCATGATGCCATGCATGATCTTGAGGCAAAATCAGCCAAGGTGAGATTAAGCGATCAAGCCAACTTTGAGGTGCGATAGTCAATTGACTATGACGCCATAAATCTAGCGCTGCAGTAAGACTGACTCCCAAAATATATCCAGTGGAGTCATTCAACAAGTAGAGAAACAGTGCATTTATCCACAGATAAATTATCAGAAAACTTGTCCAAAGGGAATTGCGGGAAGTTCCCAAAACATCCATATCCGTGACAGTATGATGAACCTGATGCCAAATCCAAAACCAGCGACTATGTAAACAGCGATGGTTCCAGTAGTAGAGGTAATCTACCAGGATGAAACTGAGTAGAAAGGTTGCTAAAAACGGCAAATGCAAGCATCCTTGTGGCAAGGGTAAGAAATAGCGATACAGTTGATAAACTACGACAATTTGAAGGATGGGAATCAGCAAACCCTGAACCAGCAAACCTACACTATCTAAAATCCAATCTTCACGGCTTTTTGTCCGTAATTTCGCTAAACTGGGTTGATGAGTGACGGTGAATCCCATTAACAACGTAAAGGTCAAAAAAATTAAGATATTTCCCACTTTTCCTATACCCAAAATGTTACTTCAACCAAGCGATCCGGAAGTTCTCTAGGGTCTTCTCCTGCGGCGATTTTGTTACGAATTGACTCAACAAAAACATGGATAGTATCAGCGGGAGTATTGGCAAAATGGGAACCGTATTTAGCGATCACTTCACCTTGAATATCTAAAATTTTGACATCCTGACGAATAATATGCTGTGCCGTCCAGCGAACAAAAGGACGAGCAATTTTATTCCAGATGCCATAGTTATAGGTCACATCTGTATAAACCAGCGTCGAATTTTCCGTTTCAGGAATGGATTGACTGGTGATAAAAAGTCGTCGATGCAGCCCCATATCGTACTCCACACTGGTAATATTCGGCATATGAAAACTATCTGTATGACGAATTTCATCTCCCTGTCGATTTAAAAAACGAGAGTACCAACCCAAATTAGTAGTTTCGTTGTGATATTCCACAAAGGTTGAACCATTGCGACGTTCTACACTCATTTTGATTGGTTGCTGACGGGAAGTACGAAATACACCGGGATGAACAAAAGCGGTGTGCGGAATGTCGATAAAATTTTCTGCACAGTTAGTTACATTGTTGCGAAAGCGGTTAATTACTCGCACCGTTTCCCATCCAGGTTCCTGATAGTGTGGCATGGCAAAAGGTTCAAATTCTTCGCTTTTGTTATCGGTTAGTTTTACGTAAATATATCCGTCTTGTTCCTGAGTCGGGTAGGATTTAGCTTGACGAGTCGAGAGAGGTGGGAAATCTTTTCCTTCTGAAGGAATTGCCAACACTTTTCCAGTCTGGTCGTATATCCAGCCATGATAGGGACACTGAATTTTCCCTTGGCTGACTGTACCACAAGAAAGGCGACTGTTACGATGCATACAGCGATCGCGTAACGCTACTGCTTTACCATCTTCACCTCGAAATACTGCTAACCATTCCCCCAAAACTGTGCGTTCTAAAACTCTATTGGCTGGGAGTTGTTCGCTAAGTGCCACAATGTACCAGAAATCCTCAAATTTCATTTTGGATGAGTTATATCGAAGCTGTTGGTATCGGAATAATGTATGTTTTTAACGCAGAGGGTCGCAGAGGAAAGCGCAGAGGAACGCAGAGTTTTTTGTTAGATCATGTCCTGTTACATCGGTATTTTCCGGGGTTGTTAATGGGTAATTATATGCTTTCCATTTGTAGCAATATTATTCAAAAAACTCTGCGTTTCTCTGCGTTTCTCTCGGCGCTCTCTGCGTTAAAAAAAAACACATTTTTGGTTATTGTTTCAAGTGCGTAATCTCTAAATTACTTGTAAGGTTTAGCTGGCAGGGATGAGTTATATCGAAGCTATGGGTATCGGAATAATGTATGTTTTTAACGCAGAGGGTCGCAGAGGAAAGCGCAGAGGAACGCAGAGTTTTTTGTTAGATCATGTCCTGTTACATCGGTATTTTCCGGGGTTGTTAATGGGTAATTATATGCTTTCCATTTGTAGCAATATTATTCAAAAAACTCTGCGTCTCTCTGCGTTTCTCTCGGCGCTCTCTGCGTTAAAAAAAAACACATTTTTGGTTATTGTTTCAAGTGCGTAATCTCTAAATTACTTGTAAGGTTTAGCTGGCAGGCAAGTCTTGCGTTAGTATGTTCTGGTGCTAGCACTTCTAATACTTCCCGTTCCTCTGCGCTTGGTGGTGAAGTTTGTCCTTTGACTAAAACTAGACAAGTCCCACAAATACCTGTGCGACAACCAAAGAGTACAGGAGAATTTTGGATGGTAAGATGTTCTGACAGTTTTTGATGCGCTTCTAGGCTGATGGGTGAATAGTTAGTACCTGGAAAAGAGATAATGTATTGTTGCTCACTCATATGATTAGCCTACGTAGGTAGGCTTTGTTTGTGTAGCCGCAGACTTTAGTCTGACGGAATTATGGGTTTTCATCCTGATTTGATATCAAACATCGCCAATGCTTTCTTTTGAGTAGCGAGATATTTGGGAATTGAATTAGATTCCATTAAAGACATCTCTTGATTACTTTTCCAAGCGTAATCTATTTTTTCTAGATAAACCTTGTAAGATGCGCTTGCTTCTTGATGGGTTTGGCAACTTCGCTGTAACCCTTCTGATTCTTGTGTAAAACACAATTGCATCATCTCTTTGGCTTCGCGATCCTCCATATTAAAGATAGGCGATCGCAGTACTTGATAAATCGCTGGATAAAGTGCCGGCTCGTACCAAAAAATACCATTAATTGCCGCTGAAAAATGGTAATGATCTCGCTGACAACCCCGCAATCCCAAGTTAGCTACGCACTTTTCAAAGGCTGTAGGAGGCTTGAGGCACTTGACTACTTCATGGGAAAGAATTGTGGAACTATTGAAATGAAAGCTTTCATCCATAAAGTGATAGTAAGAGATTTTTGCGGGAATAGGTGCATTTTCTGGTTGAGGATGTTTTTGATAGTAATTACTCAGCTTATGCTGCACTAATTTACCGTTTAAGGTTCGTATTCCTCGCACGGTAAAGTATTGACAGGCGAGAAATGCATTATCTGAAGACAAGAGTCCAAAGCAATGAAGTTGCAGTTTTTTCCACCAAGTTTTGAAAGCATTGGTATCTGCATAAATCATCGTTTCGGCAAAAGGTCCACGCATAGCATAAGTGAAAATATGCCGCCCAAATAAAGCTGTTTCGACTTGGCTGGAAATAGTTCTAAAGGCGTGAATGTGAGCGCGTTCTTGCGTCGATTCTAAATCCAGCATATCGCAAACTAAGCGAAAATCTTCCTGTGCGTAGAGTCCGGCTGCACTGGTTTGGTTAAAAAAGATAGTAGCTATTTCAGCAGAAATTATTTGGGAATAGTAAGCCACCCAATAAAGGTGATTTAAAATGATTCTTTGACTGGGACTTGCTTGTTCCCAAAGCGGAGTTCCGTAAAGCAGGGAGAATTCTTCTGGATTCCAATATTCGTCCTGGCAATCTTCATAGCGAAAAGCTTGCGAGGCTTCATCCATTAAAGCTGTATGATCTTGTTGCTTGTTTCGCGTATAGTTGAGGTAGATTTTTTTATAAACTTTCTGATTTTCTAATAGAGAATTATTGTTATAACTCATATTTTTATAGTTGGACTGAAGCAATTTACAGTCTTGATTTTGTTTGGCAGATACAAGCTAATTTCTGTTGTTATTCCAAGCTTTAGTTATACACACTGACTTGCTGGAAGAGGTTCAAACGCTCCTTTTTCTGAGAGTTCTTGTACGATCGCCTCAGCAGCTTTACCTCGCATCAGAGAACGCAGAAGCTGTAGTCGAGTACCACTGTGAGTTTCGGTGTCTAGTTCTTCAAAGATGCGGATTTTTTGCGATCGCGCTAAATCCCCTTTGACTTGGGCGATCGCTCTCACTACTTGCTGAGGACCGACGCGAATCATCTGCAAAAAGCAGAAGAGTGTCTCGACAATGAGAGCTTGACTTTGCGAGGAAACTGATGTTTGCTCAAAGAGAATTAATCCAGTCCCATGATGTCGTGCTTCGTCTTGCAGGAAACTGGTGAAAAGTTGGCTAAGAGTGCGATCGCCACAACCTTTAGCAAGACTCCGATAATGACTCAATCCCCACCCTTCTAGTACTAGCTGAATCGTAAACAGCAGCACTGTTTTATCCTGACTCTCGACTAAATCTGCTAAAAAGCGCAAAAATGTATCATCCGTACCAACAGGTTGATACCGCAGGAAAGCGCTAATCTGACTAAGATGGGTTGCTTCATTAGCAGCAAACAAACTGTAAAGCATTCGTTCTTCTGTCGTTTCTGCTAGCAATACCATTTTTGCCATATAACCCATACCGGCTTTTTCTACAAAATATGCTTCTTCCAATAATCCTCGATTAGCAATTTGCAAAATGGCTGTTTTTTCTTCTAGGTTTGAGTCTTGAAATACCTTCACCTTGTGCAATCCGAAGTAGTCAGCATTCCAATATAGATCACTGCTACCTTCCACAGATAAAGCATCACCTAACCTATTTCCCAGTGCTACAGACAGCAACCATCCTAACTTATTCGTTTCCCTAACGTGAGGTAAATCTAACCCTGCTGTCCCAAATGGTAAAAGTTGCAACGGGATGTTTAAATCTAGATTCTCACCTGCTATCTTATCCACTGGTTTTGATTTGTTGTTTCCATTGTTCAAGGTTGTTCCTTAACACTTTCCCACGTACCCCATAGCAGAGGTTTTTGCCCCTCTACGTGCTCAATGAACTGTAAAATTGACCCATCTGCTGGAGTGGGAGTCTTCAAATCAAACTTAATTGTCTGAAAAACTTGAGTATCACCCTTGGCAAAATAATTCCCCACCTGCTGAGTTAACCAAAGTACAATTGAGTTAAAAATCCAGCCGAAAAATCCAGGACGATGGGGTGTAATCAGAATAGTTTGTCCTTCAGTTTTACCCCCCTCAATTAGCCGTAATGCAAACATAATGTGAAAGTGCAGGAAATCTGGCCCTAGTGTGACAGTACCTGTGCTGCCATACCAATAGCACATACTGTAGGTGACTGCATTTTTGTACAAAGGGCCAAGGAGTTTGATTAAAAATGACTCTTCCCCACCTCTAGTTATGTTGCTAAAAGTAATCGCGTTTTGATTTAATTCTTGCTTCTCAAACACAATTTGTAGAGGTAGATTATGAACAGTATTAAAGTGATGAGCATCAATCGCATTGATCATCAATACATTGGGATGACAGTTCTTCACAAAACGAGAAGCAAAAGCGCTATCGCACTCTTCATTTTGGAGTTCTGGTACATAAGGTAAAGGTTGTTGTGGCCTTTCCCCAGTCCATACCCAGACCATACCGTATTGTTCTGCAGTGGGCCAAGTTCGGATGCTGACTGAGACAGGTTTACCCAAAGATGGCGTATCGATGCACTTTCCTTGGTCGTCAAACTGCCAATTATGAAAAAAACAGCGGATACTGCACCCCTCAACCTTTCCTTCTGCCAAATGTGCACCCATGTGGGGACAGTAAGCATCTACCGCTACTAACTTACCATCCGTTCCTCGATAAATTGCTAATTCTCGTCCTAACAAAGTTACAGGTTTGACCTTACCAAGCTTGAGTTGACTAGAGGGAATTGCCCAATACCAACCTTCAATAAAACGGTTTGAATGGTTAAAAATTTGGGTTTTACGAGTGGAACTAATCGCCTGTGAATTTACTATCATAAAGCAGCCTATAAGGAAGTTTTTGCAAACCACATACGCTTACCGGCCTGAGTTAAATTTTCTTCTTTAATCTCTGCCAAACAGACTAATTCATCTCCCTGTTCATAGCCGGGATTTTTAGTTTGAAAGAAACGGATATGGGAATCTTTCAGCCGTTCAGAGGGTATACCAGACAATTTTTCTCGGAGAATCTGAGGATGGGGAAAGCGAACCACTCCAGCGTTTTCATCGTAACATTTGCCGAAATAGGCATGAGCTAGGAAATGCATTAATGCTTGGTTATAGGGAGGAGTGGGAGTGTCATAACAGGGATAAAACTCTTTCCAAAAAATTGGTAAAAAGCGGTAGGTGCGATAGCCGGAAGAAATGAGAAGCCAGTAGAGTTTGCCCTTGGGATACTTTTGCCGTAGGAAATTAATTGAGGCAATCCAGGCGCGAGGTAGGAGTAAACTAGACCAGGCGCTGGGGTCTACAATGGTATCCCCAGAATAGACGACAGTGAGGACTTCTCCCTCAAACTGGGTTTCGTAAACCAGTAAGGTGGAAAAGCCTTTGAGAGTTTTTGTTTCCCGATCTTCTAAGAGAATGACCCAGTTTTTACGCTCCAGATCTGTCTCAAATAGTTCTGGATTGACTCCCTCAAAATGGGTATTCAGAAGAGAGTACATGGCATGGCGATCTGCTGAAAGCAGCAGCGCTTCGCTATCGCTTGAAAGCAATTGTTGAACTTCAACCAGTCGCGCCTGCATAGGCATTAATGTCTAAAGAGTGCATGGAGCATTCCAATCTAGACTTTTCTAGAATATCAGCAGTTATATTATATGCATCTTTAAGGATTGTCATCAGGAAGGACAAAGTTTGTTCTGGAGTTGGCTTATCTAGATATGAGCTGTGTTGATAATTTTTGATAAATGTATGGAGTTATTTACATAGGGCAAATAATTAATCCCTTGGTATAATTTAAAGTTATTGAATTCCTGATTCTAAACGGAAAAATAAGGAATACATGACAACACAAAGACGGTTAAGTAGATACAAATGCAGTCAGCTAATTGGGATCGCTTTACTCGTGCTGGCAATTTGGAATGTACCCCAATACGCTCTAGCGGATGTTAACCAACAGGAGGTTAATGCCATTATCCGCATGCGAGAGATGGCTCTGCAAGCCCTCAACACTCGCGATTTTTCAAAAATTCAACCTTACTTGCATCCAAGCTTCACAATCACAACGGTTGATAACCGAGTTTTTCATAAGGTGCCTGAGTTTGAGAAGTACTGGAATCAGCAGTTTTCCAGTTCAATTAAAGACATTAAAATGGAAATAAAGGTAGATACTCCCAGAAAATTTCTTTCCCCTGAGACTGCGATTTCCTATGGAGATGCGATTTCAACATTCTATTTCAAGGATGGCAATAAACCCACGATGGCGATGCGATGGACAGCAGTGCTGCAAAAATTCCAAGGTAAATGGACACTTCAATCGCTACATTTTTCTTCCAACCTCCTAGATAATCCAGTCCTCAGTGGCGCCCAGCAAGCCGGTAGTGCTGGGGCGATCGCTTCAGGAGTTGGTGGTATCCTCTTGGGTGCAGTTGCGATGCTGCTGTGGCTTCGCAAGAAGCCCAAGAAAATAATGGAGAGGGTCTAACAAATCCCGTGAGAAAAAGTGCCCCTCAGCTAAGTAACGATCTCAGCGTTCATGGCGATCGCCGTTTCAAAGCCACCCTAGTGGTTCTACTTGTCTGGGGTTTTGTAAGTTTGCTACACTGGCAAACCCAGACACAGTGGATCATGGTGGGATTAACTGCAGTCCTGACACATCAAACGGTACGGATGCTAATAGCAAAACCGAAGTTTCCCAGGATTGAAGGTGATAGCGATTTGCCCAAAGTCTCAATTCTAATTCCTGCTAAAAATGAAAGTGTAGTTTTGCCAGATTTAGTCCACAACCTATTCCATTTGAACTATCCCAGCACTTATCTGGATATCTGGATTGTGGATGACGAAAGTACCGATGAAACCCCCCAAATTTTAAGGAAATTACAAACTCAATTTACGGGGTTACAAATTCATCGACGGGAATCAAAAGGAGGTAAATCAGGATCACTCAATGCAGTTTTTCCCTTTACACAGGGAGAAATTGTACTCGTTTGCGATGCCGATGCTCAACTTCCTGCTAATTTTCTACTACAAACAGTACCTTTGTTTCAGAAGAAGGCGATCGGTGCAGTACAGGTACGAAAAGTTATAGCGAATGTTGATACCAATTTTTTAACTCGTTGCCAGCAGATGGAAATGTGCTGTGATAGCTTTCTACAAACCCATCGAATTGCTGTTGGAGGAATGTCTGAACTTCGGGGTAATGGTATGTTGGTTCGTCGGGAACTGCTAGAAAAGTGTAATGGTTGGAATGAGGACACAGTTACCGATGATTTAGATCTCTGTTTCAAGCTTTATTTGGCAGGTGCTGAAATTGAATTTGTAACGCTTCCCTCAATTCAGGAAGAAGGGGTGATAACCTGGCATCAGATCTGGCATCAACGCCGTCGTTGGGCTGAAGGTGGCTATCAGCGTTATCTAGATTATTTTCCCCAAATCCTGACTTTGGGCTGGGCTAAAGAAATCGATTTACTATTGTTTTTTTTGTTGCAATTTTTGCTGCCGATTGGACTTATTCCTGATTTACTTTGGACAATATTTTACAGTCATCATCCGGTTCTATTACCACTCCAGACACTACTCAGTATTATTTTGACCGTAGCTTTTATCGCCGGACTTTACCAATATCAAAATTTACGAGGATGGTCTTTGCTGTGGGCAACTATTCAAGGTTCTCTGTATATGGTGCATTGGATTCCAGTGATGATTGTGACAACTTTACGTATGTGTATCAAGTCACAGAAATTGCGTTGGATCAAAACTGAACATCGCGGTCGAACTGCTTAAAGAAAACGAAACTTAATGTTGGATTTGCTGAATTGTCAGAGCATTGAAGTAATTGATAAGATGACTCTTAGTTGAACAAAGGTGCTTGAGTGGCCAAAATAGAAGGCTTTAGGGTAAAAAATTACAGAGTCCTTCGTGATATTACTTTGGGGAAGCTGTGGAATACGCAGGATGCCAAGCCACTAACGCCAATGACGGCCGTTATCGGTAAAAATGGTGTTGGTAAAAGTACACTTTTCGACACTTTTGGCTTTCTTGCAGACTGCTTGAAAGGAGGAGTGGAGGAGGCATGTGATTCTCGTGGTCGTGGAGGTTTCGAGAGAATTCGTTCGCAAGGACAAGAGGGTAGTGTTGAGTTTCAAATCTACTATAAAGAGGATCGGAATGCTCGACCAATTACGTATGAGTTGGCAATAGAGCTTGACTCTTCTGGAAGACCACACGTAAAGAGAGAGAGACTTAGACAACGGAGAAAAGGACAAAACAAAGGACGACCCTTTTCTTTTCTTATTCTAAATGAAGGTAAGGGCTTAGCCTGGAAGGGTGAAGAAGAAGGTAAGCAGGTTGATGAAGATAAAGGAGAATTTGATTTAATTACGTTAATAGAAAAAATACAGAGAGGTGAGGTATCAGAGGAGAGTAAAGAAACTGAGTTAGTTGAACTTGATGACAAGCGAAAACTTGGAATCGCCACTTTGGGAGCGCTCAAGCAACACCCAAGAATTTCCGTGTTTCGTAGATTTATCGAAGGATGGTATCTTAGCTATTTCACCCCAGACGCTGCACGAAGTCTACCTCTCGCTGGGCCACAAAAACATTTGAATATTCATGGAGATAATCTTGGAAATGTAGTTCAGTTTATGGAGAGAGAGCATTCCAAAAAGTTTGAATCAATCCTTCAAAAAATCTCTAGCAAAATTCCAGGTGTGGATAAGATTCGTACTGAGAGAAGTCCAGACGGTAGGCTTCTACTTCAGTTCAACGATAAAGGTTTTCAAGACCCATTTTATGCTCAGCAAATGTCAGATGGTACGCTGAAGGTGTTTGCCTATCTTCTCCTTTTAGAAGATCCATCACCGCCGCCATTCTTGTGCATTGAAGAGCCAGAAAACGGGCTTTACCATAAACTTTTAGAAACCCTGGCGCGAGAATTCCGAGAACACGCTACAGGTCAGAAAGGTGGATCACAAGTATTTGTCACAACACATCAACCCTATTTTGTAGATGCTCTTGAACCTGAAGAGGTTTGGGTTCTTGAGAAGGGCGAGGATGGGTTTTCTACAATCAGACGAGCTAGCGAAGATTCTCTCATCAATAACCTTGTTTCTGAAGGCTTGCCCCTTGGCGGACTTTGGTACAGTGACTACTTGGATAACAGGTGAGTAAATGCACTTTGAGATACTCGTCGAGGATATTTCCGGAAAGGCTGCTCTTGACATTCTTGTACCAAAGATTATTAGTACTGAACAACACACATTTAAGATCCATTCTTACAAAGGAATAGGACATATTCCTAAAGGTCTAAAATCTACTTCTGAGGCTAAAAAACGAATTCTGCTCGATCGACTTCCGCGACTTGTTCAAGGTTACGGTAAAACATTATCTCAATATCCTTCAGATTGCCCTGCTGTCCTCATTGTCATTTGCGATCTTGATGACCGATACCTAAGTATCTTTCGCAGAGAATTACTTGAACTCGTGGCTCGATGTAATCCTAAGCCAAAGACGCAATTTTGCATCGCGATTGAGGAAGGAGAAGCATGGTACTTAGGTGATTTGGCAGCAGTGAAAGCAGCTTATCCGAGAGCAAAAGAAGCAGTCTTAAATTCCTACACCAATGATAGTATCTGTGATACGTGGGAAAGGTTAGCTGACGCGGTGTTTGTCGGTGGTGTTAAAAGCTTGTCTAAACTTGGTGGGCAAGCGATTGGTAAAGAGAAAACAAAATGGGCTGAACAGATTTCTTCCCTCATGGACGTAGACAAGAATTTATCACCAAGCTTCTGCTATTTTCGAGACAAGCTTCGGCATTTAAGTGGTCATTAGCACCAGATACAGCAGAATTTAGGAGTCAGGAGTCAGTAGTATAACAGGCTTAGGGAAACGAAGAATCATGCTAGATTTGCTGATTCAAAATGGGTTAATTTTCGATGGTTTGGGCTCTACACCTATTCGCGGAGATATTGCAATTAAAAATGGGCGAATTGTGGCGATCGCTCCATCTTTACCTAACAAGGGCCGTGAAGTGGTCGATGCTTCAAAACTTTGGGTCACACCAGGATTTATTGATATTCACACCCACTACGATCTAGAGTTAGAGATTGCACCAGGACTGAGTGAATCGGTTCGTCATGGCGTGACCAGCGTTGTCATTGGCAACTGTAGCTTGTCCGTTGCTGTTGGGAAACCCCAAATGCTGGCAGATATTTTTCAGAGGGTGGAGACGCTTTCCCATCAACTGATTAATAAATGGTTGAAACAGTCGGTTTCCTGGGATACACCAGCCGAATATTTGGCTCATTTGCAACAGTTACCACTTGGCCCAAATGTTGCCCCGATGTTTGGACATAGTGCTTTACGGGCCCATGTCATGGGATTGGAACGCAGTCTGACAATTCAGCCTTCAGAAACTGAACTTAAAACCATGCAGGAAATAGCAACAGACGCATTAGATGCGGGCTTTGTTGGCATTTCAATTGATATGTTTCCTTGGCATAGGATGAGCGGAGAATGGCGAGGCTGCACCATTCCTTCCCAACACGCCAAACTGAGTGAATACACCATGCTAGCCAATCTCTGTCGGCAAAGGGATCGGGTTTTTCAAGTCACTCCCAATTTACAGAGACTTGCTTCCTTTCTAGATATTCTTCGCATGGGTTCAGGCATTGGTCAACAACCACTGCGTCTAACTGTACTCTCAGCTTTAGATGCGGTACACGATCGCAAACTGTGGCGAATATTTTCCCCCATTCTGTTCATCTGGAACCGGATTCTAAGAGGCAATGTTCGCTTTCAAACGCTGACAGAACCTTTCACAATTTACTCCGATGGCCCGGTCACTCCCTTATTTGAAGAATTCCCCACAGGTGCACAACTCAATAGCTGTCAATCGCGACAGGAACGGCAACAATTGTGGCAATCTGAAAGTTTCCGTCGCCAATTTCAACAGGAATGGAGCAATCCGAGACGTAAGTCATTCCATCGTCAGTTGGAATTAATGAAAATTGTTCGCTGTCCTGAAACCAACTGGGAGGGGTTGAGTTTTGCTGAAATTGCCCGCCAAAAGCAACAAGATCCGGTCGATTTCTTCATCCAAGCATTGCATCACTATGACACTGATTTAGGCTGGGTTGCTACGGGAGCTAACGATCGCTTAGAACCCCGCTTGGCTTTGATGCAGCATCCCTATATTTTGCCCGGTTTTACTGATGCTGGTGCTCATGTACGTAACCTCGGCTACTATGATGGAGCCTTATCTTTGCTCAAACAAGCGGTTACTACTCATTTCCTTCCCCCTGAAACTGCTATCTACCGCGTCACTGGAGAACCTGCTAACTGGTTTCGTCTCAATACCGGAGTCCTCAAAATTGGGGCTAAAGCCGATCTTGTTTTACTCAATCCACAAGCCCTAAACCAGCCAATTAGCCCACAAGTGGAAATATCAGATCCGGTCTTGGATGGCGAACTTCGTAGGGTCAAGCGTGGGTCAGATGATATAGTGCAAGCCGTTTATATTAATGGGATTCAGGTTGTTCATCGGGGTCAAGTCAGTGAACGACTGGGGTGCGAACAATTGGGAAATGTTTTATCTCCCATACTTTAGCTGAGGATACCCTGTGAGTAAACTCAATCCTACTCTTGGTCAGAAGTTTAGAAATCAAATCGACGATCAAACAATAGATCATCCGTTTACAGATTACTGGGATATTTTTGTTCTCAAACACCAACACCCAATTAATATTGCTCTCCATGTTGTAGGAATACTCTTTTTTTACGGCTTAATCTTTTGGGTCTGGAAGTTGCAAAACTTCTGGTTAATCCTAGGTTTGCCGCTAACTCAGTTGATAGGATTGACTGGACATTTTCTGTTTGAACACAGTCATATTGATCTACAGGATGCAGTGTTCTCTTGGCGGGCTTCTTTCTGCTTGGGTCGAATGCTATTAAGGATTTTGTTGGGCAAATATGGAGATGATATCCGCCAACGGCAAGAAGTGTTAAAACATTATCAGTTAAAAGGAGATTCAATCAACTGCTGAACGATAAGCAGGTAGGGTAGGCAAAAAAAACCCAGATAAATTTGTAGGGGCTTGTAGGGGCTTGTAGGGGCTTGTAGGGGCTTGTAGGGGCTTGTAGGGGCTTGTAGGGGCGGGTTTAGGGATAAGTCATGACAAAAACCAGTTGATCAGGTTCAAAACCCGCCCTCCTATTAATAAGTCATGACAAAAACCAGTTGATCAGGTTCAAAACCCGCCCTCCTATTAATAAGTCATGACAAAAACCAGTTGATCAGGTTCAAAACCCGCCCTCCTATTAATAAGTCATGACAAAAACCAGTTGATCAGGTTCAAAACCCGCCCTCCTATTAATAAGTCATGACAAAAACCAGTTGATCAGGTTCAAAACCCGCCCTCCTATTAATAAGTCATGACAAAAACCAGTTGATCAGGTTCAAAACCCGCCCTCCTATTAATAAGTCATGACAAAAACCAGTTGATCAGGTTCAAAACCCGCCCTCCTATTAATAAGTCATGACAAAAACCAGTTGATCAGGTTCAAAACCCGCCCTCCTATTAATAAGTCATGACAAAAACCAGTTGATCAGGTTCAAAACCCGTCCTCCTATTAATAAGTCATGACAAAAACCAGTTGATCAGGTTCAAAACCCGCCCTCCTATTAATAAGTCATGACAAAAACCAGTTGATCAGGTTCAAAACCCGTCCTCCTATTAATAAGTCATGACAAAAACCAGTTGATCAGGTTCAAAACCCGCCCTCCTATTAATAAGTCATGACAAAAACCAGTTGATCAGGTTCAAAACCCGCCATCTCATCATGTTGCCTTGATTTCCACCCACCTGCTTATCAGTAATAGGGCAAATAGAACGAGCAAAATAATAGGTGTTCAATCATGCAAATCTTCAACAACTGGAATGTCGTTGCTAAGGGTTGGTATATTGCCTGTCCCAGTAATGAATTGTCTAAGGGAAAAGTGAAATCTTTAGAGGTTTGTGGACAAAGAATTGCGATTTTTCGGGGTGAAGATGGGCAAGTGCGTGCTTTGGATGCTTACTGTCCTCATCTTGGGACAGATTTGGGAATTGGACAAGTTGAGGGCAATTGGATTCGTTGTGCATTTCATCATTGGGCCTTTGATGAAACCGGGTCTTGTCAGAACATTCCCTGTCAGCAGGAAATTCCTAGTCAAGCCAAATTACAAGCTTACGCAACCGAGGAAAAGTATGGGTTTATTTGGATTTATCCTGATGCTGAAGCACCAGAAAGAGTTGCTGATTTTGATGAATTGAAGGGACAAGCGATCGCGATTCAATACGACTCAGCTTTTGAGCGGAGTTGCCATCATCATATCTGTATGATGAATGGTATTGATGCTCAACATTTGAAGACGATTCATCATCTTGATATCAAAATGGAACTGTTGCTTGATCGAGATGAATCAGGGACACAGATCGATTTCACAATGCGGGGACAGTTTCCAGAAACAACCTTTCGAGAACAGTTAGGACAGCGATTTTTAGGTTCCAGTTATGAATATTCAATGCGCTATGCACATGGCTGCATTGGCTTGTTAACAATGATGAAAAATGTACGTTTTTTTCCCCCACTGCATATGATTTTTGCCTATACTCCGATCTCCTCTGGAAGAACGAAAATTCAACCAATTTATGTGACCAAAAAGCGCAGAGGAATCGTGGGGTGGTTACTCAGTCAGTTTTTGCTGTTGTGTACTCGGTTGGCTTACTATATGCTCAGAGATGAAGACGGCGAGATTTATGACAATATTCGATTTAATCCGAAGGTACTGCTGAGCATTGATACGCCATTGGTTCAGTATATGGAGTATGTGAACAATTTAGAACCGTCTCGATGGTCGCTGACTCGATCAGATGTTTCTGTTAAGCATTAGACGTTTCAAAGGTTTTAGGCTTCAATCCGGTGCATAAGGGTCGAAAATTTCATCGAATCTGCCATAAGCTTAGGAAATTTTCATTTATTGGGTCAAGTAAAAAATTGATAGTTAGTTGTCGCTTCTGCCTAAAGGAGAGCGTCAGGTTAAATTTGCTTGTAACAATGAATACCCCCAACTCTCCTTTGAACTTGGAGGTTGGGGGTGCTAAGGGACTGAAAAACCTGCTAGGCTTTGTGTTTATTTGCTATCTCTTGATTGGTGCTATTGCACACAGGGCGGATACGGATACACTGCCCCTACTGTACTGAGAACTTTCAACACAGATGTCAGCTACTATTTGTCTTTCTTTTGGCTTTTTTTACCACCTTTACGACCAATCTCAGCCATGTGTTCCCGGTTTTCGCTTACGGCTTCGCCACCTTTGCGGCCAGCTTCTTTCGCTTCTTCTGAAGTGAACTCGTGAGCAGTTCCCTTCTCATGAGCAGCTTTTCCACCCTTGCGGCCAGCTTCTCTTGCTTCTTCTGAAGTAAACTCGTGAGCAGTTCCCTTCTCATGAGCAGCTTTTCCACCTTCACTAGCTATCTCGCGTTGCTTACCCTCGTCCATAGAGGCAAATCCACGCTTGCTTGTATCTGCCATAGCCTTTACTCCTTTTTTAAAGTTTTTTAGGTATGTCCTATTCAAAATACTCTGGCATCTTTATCCAATCTTCTGCCAATTGGCATAGTCTACTACTGAGTCAGTATGTACTTATAGAGATAAAAACTTTCTTGTAAAATCTCTCAATGGGTTAGTGTGAAAAAAAGAGTAGGTATCTAAACTGCTCTGGATCGGGGCGCGTTAGGGATGTGAGGCTTGAATGTAGATATGTTTTCCCAGCAGATATCTGAGATTAACAAGCGATTGGCCCAGCTCTACGTCGGCGCTCGCGCCGACGTAGAGCTGCAATCAGACTTGCTGTTGCCAAGAGCATTCAAAGAACTTGGCACTGCCTCGGAAGAACTACAAGTAGCCGTAGAAGAAATTTTTCAGCAGACTGAGGAATTAGCTGTTACGCGATCGCAGGTTGAAGCCGAACGCCAGCGCTACAAAGATTTGTTTGAGTTCATGCCGATCGCCTACCTGATAACTGACGAACAAGGGAAAATTAGTCAACTACCCGCCACTGAGCGGAGTACCGCAGAGCGTGGGGGCTTGTATCTGAAGTCCACCGCAATTCCGAAAACCTTTGCAGGATTTGGGCTTTGGTTTCATCCCTCGACACATTAGGGGATGCCGACAAGCTCCCCGTACTCATCCAGTCTTGCCGAACGAGCAGCGTTCTCATTGCAATATTTCGCGCACCAACCAAATCAGCGTGTAATTCATGACCACAGCATTCACAGCGAAATAATAGTCCTTTATTGGGTCTATTAGTATCCGAGGTATGTCCACATTTTGGACAACTTTTCGATGTGTAATGCGCGGGTACTTTGGTAGCCAGAGAGCCGTTTAAATTAGCCTTGTAGTCAATATAGCCGTGCAATTCGGCAAATGACCACTTAGCTTTATTTCGATTAGCTCTACGTCTCTTTTTGCTTGCCTTTTTACCCGATTTGGTTCGGGTGCTATCCCGTATTCCGGTTAGATTCTCCAGTCCAATTAGGCTATTAGGTTTCGCAATATCCTTGCTGATTTGGTGGTTCACATCAGCGATAAACCGTCTTTCTTTTCCAGACAAAGCGATTAGTCTTCGCTTGGCTGAACGAGTGCCTTTACGCTGAAGAGTCATCCGTGCTTTATGATAGCGATTGGCTTTATGTCTAGCATCTTTCCCTGCGTAAAATTTAGACTTGTTTTGTAAGTCTGTCTCTACTGCTAGGTATCTCATGCCCACGTCAACACCAGTAACTCTGTTGATTTTTAATGGGTCAAGTTTAGGGGTTTCCGCCTCGACACTTACCATGAGATAGTAAGTTTTAGAGGAACGATGATAGACAATTTTAGCTGCTCCAATATTGGCACTATTAGCAATTAGATCTAGATGCTTATTATATCCATCATACGGGATTACTATTCGCCCTTGGAGCGTGATAATACTCACTTTCCGCTCACTCTTAAAAGAATAATCTCGCTGGTAGTTTAGGGTACAAGTTCGAGAGATATACTTAGGGGCTTTATCTAGCCCTTTGTACCGCCTCTTAGTGTAGCCTTTGGCAATAGCATCGTTAGATTGTTTTACCTTAGTCCAAAGGGTTTTGTATGTTCCAGATACTTGTCTAGGTACATTGCAAGCCATCTGCGCTCCAAGCCCAAATCGAACTCGTAATTCGTTGTAAACAGCCTTCTGCAACTTAGCACCATTGCTGGTCTTACCCGCATCAAAAGCGACTTGTGAAGTATAGTTCAAGGCATCACGGTAGGCTAAAACAGTCTGAGACACCAAAGCTTTTTGCTCGGTGGTCAGGTTTAGTTTCAGCTTGGCGGTGATTACTTGGGACATTATCTTCACGAACAATGATATTATTATATCTCGTGAAGACAAAGGAGGCAAGGGACAGAGCAAGAAATTTGTTCGCTTCCTCATACACCGCCGACCAATTCGACAAGCGTAGCTCTCGAATTGGTCGGCGGTGCAATCGTCTTCTCACGCGAATTCCTCCCACCGCTCACCTGGGTACAGGTAGAGCGGGGGACTCCTTCTGTTCGAGTTGAAGCTAACCGTGCTGCTACGAAATTGCTCAATGTTGAGCAGCGCTTCTTGGTAATTGGTAATTGGTAATTGGTAATTGGCAATAAAAAAAACTCACATATAATTGCTTTGATTCCCAGTCCCTAATCCCCCTTCCCTTTAACGCCGGAGTTCTCTTTGATAGCGAGGAAGTGCAGGTGTTCCCCAGCAAACTTGCAATTCTGGAATATTACTAAAAACACTGCTTCGCGCACCAATTACAGCATTTGCTCCAATTTTAATTCCAGGCGCAATGAAGCAATCTGTAGCTATCCAGACGCCATTACCTACAGTAATCGGAGAAATTTTTAAACTAAATGCAGGGTCTTGGATATCATGGCTGCCGGTGCAAAGATAGCATTTTTGAGAAATAATGCAATGACTTCCAATGCGTATTTCATCAAGGCTGTAAAACACAACATCATCCCCAATCCAGCTATATTCACCAATCTCTACTTTCCAAGGATAAGTGAAACGCGCGGTAGGCCGAATAATTACACCTGTGCCAATTTTTGCCCCAAATAATCGTAACAACCATCTACGAAAACTATTGAAGGTGTGGGGACTCACAGGAAAGGCGATCGCTTGCACTAGCCACCAGAGAAAGACAAACCAGTTAGGGCGTCCACGGTTATATTTAGATTGGTCATACTGGCGCAAATCAACTAGGGGTTCTGCATCTAAAACGGGTTTGTCAGTTGTCATTGGTCAGTTGTCAGTTGTCAGTTGTCATTGGTCATTTTTCCTGTAGGGGCGTAGCATTTGCGCCCAAATATTGGGCTATTACAGACAATTTAAAAACGCAAATGCTACGCCCTTACTGTCAGTGGTCATTAGGAAAAGAAGGGCGTAGCATTTGGAAATAAAATCTTGGGTTTAATGGATAATTTATTGCCCAAATGCTACGCCCCTACAGATACATTTTGACTTTTGCCAGAGATATATTATTTGTCATTTGTCATTGGTCATTTGTTTTGCTATCTCAGTCTCTCCTGATTGTGGCGACTTATCGGCAACATTCAACTGTCCCCCAAACTTCCGTAATTCATAAAGTTTGACACCAATTTGATATTCGTATTGACTCAACAAACGTCCGTAAGTATAGCCAGCTTTTCCATCTAAAAAGCCCAGTCGAATAATGTAAAACAAAATAAACCGTAGTGTTGGTTTAAAAGGTAAGCGAACCCAGAGTTTTTTCAGAAACCGCTTACGTTGTACTGCATTGCCAAAAAGATTTGCTCCAATCGTACCAGAATCATCTGTATTATTGAGCAAATTAAGATAAACACGGGCTTCCCAATTAGAGTAACGATTATGTCTCTCTAACCAGTGATAAATGTCTCGAAAATCTATGTGTAGCATATCATTTTTTAGGTAGCCAACGGAGCCTTCCAAGATAACGTGTTCGTGAACTTCGTTATCACCAGTATTGCGAATTTCTTCAGTATTTAGGTTTTCGTAGCGACCTTGTTTGTGTTTGAATAATCTTAGGTTCCAGTCGGGATATTTGCCGCCGTAACGAATCCATTTACCCAAGAAAAAGACTTTGCGGTTAAGGTAATAGCCGTCACAATTGGGATTTTGGATAGCAGCAGCAATTTCTTCCCACAGTTCCGGGGTAATGCGCTCGTCACAATCAACAATTAGCACCCATTCATTGCGGAAGGGGAGATTTTCTAGGCTCCAGTTTTTCTTTTTGGGCCAACGACCGTTGAAGTGGAACTGTACCACATTTGCGCCAGATTTTTCGGCAATTTCTAGAGAGCGATCGCTGCTTTGGGAATCTACGACAAATACTTCATCAGCAATTTTGACACTTTCTAGACAACTGGGTAAATTTGCCTCTTCGTTTTTTGCAGGTATCAAAACTGAAACTGGTATTTTGGAGTTATTTAAAACCATATTTAAGCAACTAATACTTCAATTACAAATAAAGTATTGAAGATTCTACTTTAGAAGTATACCAAGTATTTTTTTGTTTAAATGTTAATATTTTTCCAGTTGTTTGCTGTTATTTTTTTAGAGATTGTGTGGAATTAAACATTCCTTGAATAGCTGCGTTTAGATAACCAATTTGGCTATAAGCATAAACCAGATTATTGAAGCATAAGGCTGGGGTGCTGAAGGATTTCAAGGATTTGTAAAGTCCGCTTACCATGCGTTCGCTTCCCCATAATAACTGAGCAGGACTGGCACGACCAGAAAGTTGTTCGCAATAACACTCGCTAACACCTTGCCACCAACCTCTATTTAAAAACCACAGTGGTTCTAGTCGTTCTGGTGCAACATTATGAGCAACTACTGCATCTGGTAAATATGCAACCTGCCATCCAGCTTGGATAGCCATTTGTGTCAGGTGTAATTCTTCATTAGATAGCAATTTTTTGCCAATACGACCTAGTTTGACATTAAAACCACCCATTTCTTCTAAAAAAGTACGTCGCAACGAGTAATTTAATCCTCGTGGGCTCAACTGAAGATTGTTGATTTTAACAATTGTCTCACCCAAGTCATAAGCGCCTAAAGTGGTGCGTTGTTCTGGTGACAACCAAGGAGGTAAGGTAATGCCATTTGGCAATAAAAGAGTAACTTTACCACCAGCTATAACTAATTTTTCGTTGTTAGAAAAGGCATTGTAAATTGCTTTCAGCCAAGATGGACTGGCAACGGCATCATCATCAATATAAGCTAGTAGAGGCGCAAGGGCTTCTTTGGCACCAGTATTACGAGCGACAGATAAACCTAGGACGGGTTCGTAAACATAGTTGAGTCGCGGATTGCTGAGTCTTTCTGCAACAATTTCGCGAGTGCGATCATTACAGGCATTATCCACCACAATCACTTCATAACTGTAAAAATCCTGCTCTAGTAAGCTATCAATAGCAGACCCTAAGTATTCCTCACGATTATGAGTGCAGATTATGGCAGAAATTTGAGGGTCTGACATATAAAAATGATTTTGGTAGAGTTCGTTGGAAAGTGAGGAGAAATAAAAGTTTTTACAACTTTCCAATGTTCTAACCTGCTAAGTTACTAACCTGCCAGTACGGCAATTCCCACCTGAGTCCTCTTTTTGTCATGAGTACCAAGTAAGAAGTACTTAATTTCAATCTTTACTCAAATGACCGTGCATCACGATCAAAGTTTCCGCAAGCTGACTGAGACGAGTTTCTAAATCTTGTTTGCGCGTCAGCAGTTGCCGCAGTTTTTGATGACGGGCGATCGCTACACTAACACTAGCAACTTGATCGGGTGGGCAAGGTCGCGACCAAAATTTACCGTTCGCATCCAGTCCACAGAGACGATAGCCAGTACGGGGAGTTTCACAGGTTACTTTGGCATTCGGTTGATTCCACTCTTCTGGTACGTAGTCCATCAAGCGGTCAGTTTCTGCGTGACGTACAGCGTCGGTACCTTCTGAGGTTTCGCGAGGATGGGACTCTAACCAACCATCAACTATTGGGCCGTCTATGTAGATGTCTTGTATTTGTCGCCCAATTGTTTGTAGTTCTTTCTGCCAAACGCTTACAATTGCTTCAATTTCTTGCAGCAGGTTCATTGCTAAGGCTGGGTTAGCTGCGTGGTTATGGTTGCTGAAGCTTGGAGATTTAAATTTTGGCAGCGTCGGTGTCTTGGTGTGGTGCTTGCGAGCGGGGTAAGGTTGTACAGCCACAGAAAAGGATGGATCGCCCCCCTCACGATTAGCTTGAGAAGGTCGATTAACCGCATTGGTTTGCTTTGTTCCACTAGCAGATGACTTTTGGTTGTCAGTGCTTCCCTCTTGTGTCAACTTATTTAGTGCTGTCTCGATCCGTTGCAGTTCTGGTTTCATATATTTCCCATTCCGCTGTGTCAACATCCCACTCCTTCATTCCAGCACAAGCCCGCTGCGTGAGGTATGGAAACAGATGAATTTTTTGAGTTGCTGAGTTTTTTGATTTTGTGGTTATTTTAACGGCATTTACTCAAAAAGTCCTATTAAAAAGATGCTGAGAAAATGAGCGTTTCAACCGGGGGATGAAAGATAGTTTAGGGCTTTAGCCCTTTGGCTGTAAGGGTTATAGAATATTTGTCGCTCTTCTCGGAGTCATTCTACAAAACTATGTATAATTTGTAGAAGGAGGTGAATGAACAATGTTAACTCTAACTTACGAGTACAAAGCAATACCCACGGATGAGCAAGTCCAGCTAATCGAACAGACGTTAACGGTATGTCGAAAAGTATGGAACTTTGCTTTGCGTGAGCGTAAAGACTGGCTGAATTCTCGCAAGTGTTCCGTTAACGCTTGTTCAATCACTTCTGAGTACATCATTGCAGCAGACGCGCCGTATCCCAATTACTACGAGCAGGCTAACGCTTTAACTCGTGCCAAAGTTGAATTTCCAGAACTCAAGACTGTGAACGCCCAAGTGCTGCAACAGGTGTTGAGAAAGCTGGAAACCGCGTTTGTGGATATGGGGCGTAAAGGCATGGGCTTCCCCCGATTCAAGAACCGTTATCGGTTACGCTCCTTTGTGTATCCGCAGTTGGGTAAAGGCGAAATTCTCAAAGGCAATCAGATTAAGTTGCCTCAACTGGGGTGGATGGAGTACGTCAAATCTCGCGATCTCCCCGATGGCTTTGTCGTGAAGCAGGCAAGGATGATTCGCAAGGCTTCTGGGTATTTTGTTCAGATCAGTTTGGAATGTGTTGTCAATGTTCCTGCTCCTGTCCCTAGCGGTCATCCGCGTGGAATTGATTTAGGACTTGACAAGTTTGCTGCAACTTCTGATGGAGCGTTGATTGAGCGTCCTCGATTTTTGGATTCACTGCATGGCAAGCTTAAATTGCTGCAACGCAGACTGAAGCACAAGGAAAAAGGATCAAATAATGCGCACAAACTGAATCGGAAGATTGCACGATTGCATCAACGCATTGCCGATACTCGTAAGGATTGGCATTTCAAGTTAGCTCACAAACTCTGTGACGCTGCTGGAATGCTGTTTGTGGAAGATATCCACTTTCGCACTTGGGCGAAAGGGATGCTCGGCAAACATACCCTTGATGCTGGATTCGGGCAATTTGTCTCGATTTTGCAATGGGTGTGTTGGAAACGCGGCGTTTACTTCGACAAAGTAAACAAGGATTACACCTCGCAGGTTTGCCCCCAGTGCGACACACACACCGGGAAGAAAGAACTAAGTGACAGGCTTCATGTCTGTCCTGAATGCGGTTACACGACTCATCGAGATGTGGTAGCCGCCCAAGTGATCCGCAATCGCGGGATCTCTGCGCTGGGACGCAGCGTGGAAGAAAATGCCTGTGGAGATGGTCTGACGGGGACGGGCAACCGTCTAGTTAAGAATCCCAGAAGCAGGAAGAAAGGTGGAGAGGCACGGCAACAGAGCCTGCCTCTTAACATCTTTTGAGAATCCCCCGTCTTTTAAGCGGGGGAGTACGTCAATAATCAGTGACTGGGAGCGTATCCTTCCTGCTCTGAGTACTTAAAAGATCTTAAAATATTTTCTGCTGTCATACAGCGTTGTACTTTTTTAACTTAATGTTTTGTAAAATTCGTGACCACAAATTCAGCCACATTTACCAGTCACTTAATCCTGGTGACAGGGCCTTCTCGATCTGGCAAAAGTGAGTGGGGAGAAACGCTAGCACTGCAGACAGGTAAAAGGGTCTTCTATGTGGCGACGGCTTCCTCTGACCCTACGGATGCTGAATGGCTTTCCCGTATTGATAAACATCAGCAGCGACGCCCACAGGAATGGACAACTTTGTTAGTGCCAGTGGAGTTAGCAAAAACCATTCGTAGCTATTGTGACATTGATATCTGTCTGTTGGTTGATTCTCTAGGCACTTGGGTTGCAAATTTCCTTGAGGAAGATTCGACCATTTGGGAGAAAAATGTTGAGGAATTATTAGATACTCTTACAGAAATAACGAGCACAGTTATTTTTGTGGCGGAAGAGACTGGCTGGGGCGTTGTACCTCCTTATCCGATGGGGAGACTCTTTCGCGATCGCCTGGGAAACTTAGTGCGTAGGTTAGGTATAATTTCTAACCCAGTGTACTTAGTTACTGGTGGTCATGTACTCAATCTCAGTAGTCTGGGATCGCCGTTACAAAAGTAAACTCAATCGTTAACATAGAAGTAATAAAACTACTGGGCATTGGATTTGTCAGTCAAATCTAATACCGCCCCTTGACACAAATCATGGCATCCCAAGAAGAAGTCAAACGGTATCTCGCCTACTGGTTACAGTTAGGCAAAAAAGTGGTAATTGGTAACGGTAACTTAACACTGCAACCGCAATCGGTAATTGCAGGCGATCGCTACAGCCAAGAATTTGAAGATATCTGGCAACAAATTCTCTCCCCAGAGAGTGGTGATTGTTACCTGGAAGGTACGATACAAACTATTGCTGAGCTGTTGACTCCTCGGTGGGACTTAAAGTCTTGTGTACGCTGTGAGATGCCCTGTACCGCTCATAAATATAGGCATGGCGCCTGAGACTTGTCCTTGTAACGACTTACCGATGTGGCCGAATACAGAAGTGCCACTACCACGGGAACCTGTCGATAGTAAGGCACGTTTGAATACAATTCGCGATCGCTTATCCAAACTCAGGAGTTATTAGTTATGGAGAGTGTCAAGCAACCAACTGCATAAGTACCTGACCTTCAGAAGTATTTGCAAGTACACCCATTAGTTTGCCTGTTTACCCCGTCAGCAGAAAGCTGACGGGGTTTTCTGTGTCCATAATAGACCTCTTGCATAAATGCTAGAAACCCCTCCCCAACCCTCCCCGAAACAGGGAGGGAGCAAGATTTCTTCCCCATCAAATAGTTGATTGCATCTTTTCGTGGTACGAAAGCTTATCCCAGCCACGATGGGTTCATTGCAGTACTATCAAATTGCTGACTGGTCTTATAAAGTTCGTACTGCCCTTTTGCCGCCGCTGCGCGTGTGCGGTTTAACATTGCCGTAACTTGTGCCTGATCCATCGGCTTAAACGTGCGGACTGCCTCAAACGCTTGATCGAGGAGTTGCATGGTATCAATGCCAGTAATCACAACTGAAGTAGGCAGATTCATCGCATAGTGAAGACATTCGATCGGAGTGACTGTATTGCTTCTGAGCACATAGGAGTCGCCCATAGATTTCATCCCCAATACACCAATTTGGTTCTTCACCAGCACGGGCAGAACTTGTTGCTCAAAACTTCTAAAATGAGCATCCATCAGATTCAGGGGCATCTGTACCGCGTCGAAACGGAAATTGTTTTGAGCGGCAATTTCCAGCACTCGCAGGTGAACTAACGGATCTTTATGTCCCGTAAACCCGATGTAGCGAATTTTGCCTGCTTTCTGTGCTTCCACCACAGCCTCCATTGCCCCACCAGTGGCAAAGATGCGATCGGGGTCTTCCAGACGAATAATTTCGTGATGCTGCATCAAATCGATGCGCTCGGTCTGCAAGGCTTTCAGCGATTCGTCAATCTGCATCGCAGCAGCGCCCTTTGTGCGACCATCGATTTTGGTCATCAGAAAGACCTTTTGCCGATAGCCATCTTTGAGCGCTTGTCCCATCCATCGATGGCTGCGTCCGTTGTGGTAGTCCCAGCAGTTGTCCATAAAATTGATGCCGCGATCAATTGCACTACGGATCAGCTTGATACTTTCTTGCTCCTCTCGAATGCGTCCGATATGATGTCCCCCTAAGCCAATTGCCGACACTCGCTCTCCCGTTTTTCCCAACGTCCTATAACTCATTTCGCCGCTTTTAGTTTGAGCTTGGGCAACTTCATTTTGAGAAGCGGTTTTGTTCGGTTGCTCTTGAGCGGATAGGGGTTTCAAAAACCCTTCGGAAGCTGCCAATCCTGCTGCAATCAAACCTGAAGCAGAAGTTATCTTTAACAACTCGCGTCTGCTGATATCCATAATGTCTCCTTCTATAAAATTCCCGATTTCAGCATTAATAAAAAAGTGCTACAAATATCTAAAAATTATGAGTGATAAGGGCTATGTGCCTACAGATCACCCACTCTCTTTTTTTGAGGGGGCAACTGCGGAGAAATTAATTTATTCTCCACAGTTGAAGATTACGCTGCGTAACTAATTACTTACGCAGAAACCATTTCCTTCTCAGTTCGCATCCAGTGTCGGTGCTGCATCATGGCATCGATGAATGCTTGAGAAAACTGTCCTAAATCGCCGCCACTAGGACAAGTCACTACGCCTGCATCGGCTGCGACTTTGCCATTGGCGGCGATGTTCACTCCCTTTAAATCTGCACTTGATAACAGGTCGATACCTTCACCAGATGCGGCGATCGCTTTGCAGTGCTTAAACGCTTCGCTGATAAAATGAATCGCATCTCCTTCTTGCTTCAAAATGTTAATGCTTTGCGCTCCACCAGGAACGTAAATTGCATCAAACATCACTGAAGCAGCCGTCACAAATGTCATTTCAACATCGATTTCTTTACCATCTGTACTCTTAATTTTGCCGCCATGCTTAGACACAATTTTCGCGTGAGCGCCTGCTTTTACCAGTGCTTCTTTGACAGTCATTAACTCTTTACCGTTAACACCATCGGCTGCCAAAATTGCGAATTTACGAGATTTTATCGATTCTTTGGGCATCTTCTCAATGCTAAGTGCCGATGAACTTTTTCCGTGATTCGGAATGATTTCTTTGCTAGGTTCAGGAAGTCCTAATCCCGCTGCAACTTGCTTGGCAAATTCGAGATCGATGTGCGCGAATAATCCCAGCACTCGCTCTTTCACTTCCTTACTTTGAACTTTGCCTAATTCAAAGTGAGCCGCTTTCACAATATGCTCTTTTTCAACTTCAGACATACTGTTTAAAAACAGCGTTGCTTGACTGAAATGATCTTGGAAACTCTGACTGCGTTCGCGAATTTTGTGCCCTTCTACTCGTTCTGCATAATGCACAAATCCGCCCATTGTTTCCGGCGACATCATCGGACAACCACCCCCCAAGGAATTGGGATAATAATTCACTTTCGAGGTGTAAATGTTTGTCTGCATTACGCCGTCGCGCTGATTGTTGTGTACCGGACAAACGGGACGATTTATCGGCAATTCGGTAAAGTTTGCACTTCCCAAACGATGCATTTGTGTGTCGGGATAGGAAAACAATCGACTCTGCAACAACGGATCGTTGCTAAAGTCAATACCGGGAACAATGTTGCTTGGTTGGAAGGCAATTTGCTCGGTTTCAGCGAAGAAGTTGTCGGGATTACGATTGAGCACCATTTTGCCGATCGGACGAACGGGAACCAATTCTTCAGGAATCAGTTTAGTTGGATCAAGTAAGTCAAAATCGAATTTAAATTCGTCTTCTTCTTCAACAATTTGTACACCCAATTCGTATTCTGGGTATTCACCCATTTCGATCGCTTCCCACAAGTCGCGACGGTTAAAGTCTGGATCTTTGCCGGCGAGTTTTTGTGCTTCATCCCACACGAGGGAATGCACTCCCAAAAGTGGTTTCCAATGGAATTTAACAAAGCGAGATTTGCCTGCTTCGTTGACAAAGCGGAAGGTATGGACGCCAAAGCCTTGCATCATGCGGTAGCTTCGGGGTAAAGCGCGATCGCTCAATACCCACATAATCATATGCATCGATTCGGGCATCAATGAAATAAAATCCCAGAAGTTATCATGGGCTGCAGCAGCTTGGGGCATTTCATTGTGTGGTTCTGGCTTGATCGCATGAACCAGATCAGGAAACTTAATTCCGTCTTGAATAAAGAAGACCGGAATATTATTTCCTACCATGTCATAGTTACCTTCAGAGGTGTAAAACTTGACACTAAAGCCGCGCACGTCACGCACTGTATCTGCAGAACCGCGAAACCCTGTCACGGTTGAAAATCGCACAAATACTGGAGTTTTTACGGCTGGATCTTGCAGGAATTTTGCTTTAGTTAATTCTGCCAAAGATTCATAGGGTTGAAAATACCCATGAGCACCTGATCCGCGTGCGTGAACGACTCGTTCGGGAATGCGTTCGCGATCAAAGTGCGCCATTTTTTCGCGCAGATGAAAATCTTCTAGCAGCGTTGGCCCCCGCGAACCTGCGTGCACAGAATCATTGGTGTTGCTGACACCAACCCCTTGATTAGTTGTGAGATATTCGCCACTTGCTTGACGAGCTTGATCTAGATCGTTTTGTTTGCTTTGTTCGTTGATTGGAGTGGGGTCAGTCATAATTCCTTGCTTTGTCAGATTGCGTTTTTGTCTTTAATAAATCAGTCAGTTGCTCTCGTCGAGTACGAATTATTTGTTAGCAACACCCGGTTCCGTAAGCTGACGGTGCTGTTCGGCGTTGACGGTATCGGGTAAAATTTGGCTGACGGTTCCCTGAATCTTCGTCTTGAGCGAACCTGCGATGGCCAGTCGCCTTAATTTGTTTGTACAGTTTCTCGACACCATCGTAATTAGCCAGATCAGTTTGTACTGTCTCGACTTTGGCTCCCAATTCTTTACAAGCTGCTTCGGCTTCGTTGATGCTGGACCCCGTAGCTGTGATTAGGAGATCGAAGCCGTTTTGGGCAAATTGTTTGGCAAGTTCATAGCCAATACCGCTTGAGGCCCCTGTCACTACAGCCAGGGGTCTAGTTAAGGAACTGTTCATAAACAATCCAATTCTTATGTGACTGCTCTACCCGAAATGTTTATTAGGGCTTTTACCAGACAGTTCGGGTGGGCTGTGTTGTTTCAATGCTTATCATCCTAAAAAGGCAGCAGTGTAATTTCGTCTTTCTAAAGAAGTATGAATGTTGTGTATTTGAGGATATTAGGCTAAATGGACTGATTCAACAAAAAAAGCAGAAGAGAAGTAAAATACCTGTCCTCTGCCCTCCCACAAAAAATAGGGGAGTTATCAACCTATATTTTTAGTTGGATCTCTTAGGTTGAAAATTTTCTCCCCCAAAAAATCGCTTCGGGTCCCAGTAGCGGTTGCTCACTTGACCGAACGTACCTACCTTAGCCCCATCCAAGGTTTAGCTTCCAGCTTCCCAGTGAACCAGAGTCACCCGCAGAACAATCGTTGATGATCAGCCGCCAGGTTCCTTCTGCTGACAGACCTTCAAACACTGAAAAAGAGTCTGTGCAGGTGTATTTACCGCTAGGGATAACGGCATACTTGGCGGCTGCATCTTCAAAGTTAACTTTGTAGTGGTCATTGAAGCTGTAATCGCCGTTTAGGTCGTTGCTATAGCCGCTTGAAGAGAATTTGGGCTGACCGGGGCGCCGGAACAAATCGACCACAGCCCCTGTTTCCAAGTGGCGCAAGCGCACGCTGAGGTCGCCAACCCAAGTATGGATGAGATTATTGAGCGTCACGGTCACATCGGTGATCAGAAAGTTGTCCGTAACAATAATGTCGTCCTGAAAGCTGCCGATCCCATCAGGGATCTCGCCACCACCACCCACGAAAGTTGAGACGTGAGCATTAGTGGTGGTGGGGAGTTCAAGGGTTGCGGTTGGTGCGTTGGAGATGAGCCCAGACATAGATTGATGTTCCTTAAAAAACTAGAGGTTAACAGCAGTTCGCGAAATTAAATTGTTAAGAACCATTGCGATTATTTTCTTGTTAGTAGATGCAGCCCCGGCTTGTCTTTAATCTCGCAGTTAGAATAGGTCTTTATTCGCTTTATTAATAATGACATTTTTTTGAAAAATATCTAGTGCTTGCCACATTTTTTTTATACAAAAAAGTATTTTTTAGACCTGTAAATAAAATATTTTTCATGTGAAAGCCTTATCCTGAAAGAGTTTTAACAAAAAAATACATCACTATTTTGATTATTTTATAAAAGAATGCTTAAGAAATAACTTTAAGTAATGTTTGGAAAAAGTGTAAAAGATTTTATAAATATTGTTCATTATTTAAAAACAATATTTTTCTCTCATTCTTTGAATGAGAATGCAAATAAAAGGCAAAATGCCAGCTTGTTTTACAGACGTATGACGTGTATTACAGTTAATTATGCATATTATTTCATTGGTAGTTATTAATTTCAATTTTTATTTGCAAAGATTTGTTTAATTAGGATACATATAACTTCACTATTTAATTCAACAAAGCTTTAACCCCAACATTTCCGAGAGTTTGGGGTGTAACGCGCCCTACGTAAAAACCGCAAAAAAAAGCACCCACTAGGAGCGCTCTTTCACCGTAAATATTAAGTTTTGTTTAATCGGCTGTTGCCAGTTCCGTACTACCGCGACCGCGACGACGTGTTATGGAGTTAAAGAGCATCTGACCAATTGATTTAATCAAGTTACCCTCAAGCTCTTGGAACAGCTTCATATTCATGTGAAATGTAGCATTGGCTTCATCCACAATCCGATCTGCTGTTGCTTCATCAATCGGTAGCTGATCCAAAACTTCCCGATAATTATGCTTGAACTCTTTCTCATCAGGAATGTCCTGGAATTCATAGAAAGCACTACCTTCACCTTCCGCTAAATTCATCGCCCGTTGAGCAATATTCTTGAGAATTTGCCCACCAGATAAGTCTCCCAGGTAGCGGGTGTAGGAATGAGCAATCAAGAGTTCTGGTTCCGAAGCGGACACTTCTCTAATATGCTGCACGTAGGCTTTAGCCGCGGCTGAAGGAGCCACTTGCTCTCGCCAATTAGAACCATAGAAGAAGGATAAATCCTGTTCTAAGCTCTTTTTGCGGTTTAGCTGTTGGAAGTAGATTTTTGAGACGATGGGATGTGACCGGTGACGTTCCATCTCTTCTTCCATCGCCGAGTAGACGAAGTAGAGATTTGATACTAGCTTCCGGTAGGAGGTCTTCTCAACTACTCCTTTTAAGAAGCATTTGACAAACCCGACATTTTCCGCCATTGTGTGAGCTTTTTTGGTGCCTTCACGCAACTTGGAGGCTAAATTGCTACTCATGCTAAATTTTCTTTCCCTAAAGTTTATGGATCGTGTAATGTTAGTTACAAAAGATCAAAAATCCACCCAAAGTGTTAGAGTAAACCGATTTCATGAGAATTGGTATTAAGAATTCTTACAAGAAGGCACTCCCAAGGAATGCCTTCACTGTTTTTAGAGGACTTTCCTACTGAATCTTAGATATCCAAATCGGTAAAATTCAGTCGGGAAGCGTAGGTTTCGATGAATTCTCGGCGCGGGGCCACGCGATCGCCCATTAATACCGTAAATACTCGGTCTGCTTCCGCAGCATCCTCAATCTCTACCTGTTTGAGAGTGCGGGTTTCCGGGTTCATCGTCGTTTCCCAAAGTTGAACTGGCATCATTTCACCCAAGCCTTTGAAGCGTTGGATGGTGTAGTTCGCATTGGCGGGAAACTCCCGGAGTCGCTCTCTGAGTTCGCGCTCGCTGTAGCAATAGTAATGATTTCGACCTCGCTCTACTTTATACAGAGGAGGACAAGCAATATAAATGTAGCCCTGATCCACAAGCGCCCGTTGATAGCGATAAAAGAACGTTAGCAACAGTGTGCGGATGTGCGCTCCATCTACATCAGCGTCAGTCATGATCACGATGCGGTGGTAGCGTAGTTGGGAGGAGTCGAACTCTTCTCCTTTGATACCCAAGCCAAGGGCTGTAATTAAGGATTGAACTTCTGTGTTCTTGTAGATTTTGGCGTCGTCGGTTTTCTCAATGTTGAGGATTTTGCCGCGCAGAGGAAGAATCGCTTGGAATTGGCGATCGCGTCCTTGCTTGGCACTATTATGCACAAAGATACCACTTGCTAGAGCGAAGTTATGGGTATTGGGAACTTCGAGGTCATAAACATCAAAGCGCTCTTCTAGGTGTTCAATAGAAACAACGCGGTGGTTGTAATTCCGTACAGCTTCGCGAGCAAGTATGTCATCACCGTTAAAGTAACGTTTGCAGAAGGTATCAAACCGCAACATCGACTTGTCTTTTGTTTGCAGGCGGTAAAAGTGATAAGCTTCCAAATCTAAGTAACCTAGCTGGATTTCCACTTCCTTCAAGCCAGCAAGAGTTTTGCGATAGTAGGTTTCGTGAAGCGCCGCTTTACGCTTTTTACGGAATTCCGTAGTCCATTGCTCCTGTGTTTTTTCTCGTCGCCACTGCAATAACTCCTCATCTTGCCATTGTTGCTTAGCAATCTCTGAATGAGTCTCACGTGCTTCCGGATTATTAGCAAAATAATTGCGAACACGTTCAGCTTGAGCTAGACGATTGGCTTCCTCGCTCCAATATTCTTGTTGTGCTTGGTTCAACAGTTCATTATTTTGCTGACGGTAGTCTTCATTGCTGTCATAAAACTCACGCCATTTAGCAGTCATGTACTCTTTGTAGGCTTCGTCTTCCCACTGAGCTTTAGCTTGTTCTGAGAGAATCTGCCGCGTTTGAGGCTGCTGCATCCGTTTGCTCATCATGGCACGAAATTCTTCGCTCATGTGAATTTGGCGGCTCTTTTCAATTACATCAGGACGATGCAAACCTTTGTCAAGATTGGCGCGATGTAGTGCTAAGTGTTCCTCTGCAGGAAGTCGCTGAATGTTAGTGGGGTTATTGTTGAGTTTGTTGAAATCAACATGATGACGGTGATTCCCATCTGATGATTGATAGACACAATGCTCTAGGTTATGGAAGTCTGCCAAAAGATGAGTGTAAATCCACTTATCATTGTTAGGATTCCAGACCATTTCATAACCATTGAGTCCACAGCCTTCTTTATTCTTTTTAGAAAGCTTACGGGATAATGGCATCAAGGAATCTTCTGGTGTCAGCAAAGCTGCTGCTTTATAGCTACCATCACGCAACATTACAGGGTGATCTGGCGTGCAAGTCAGTGTTTCCCCGTTATCTAAGGTCAGTCTGACGACTTCTGCATTTGCCTTAGTCATCCGAGCATTAATGATACGCTCTATACCAATATTGCCGCTATTGCGAATGGTGTAGCAGAAGTGTTCTTTGCCTTGTGCTTGTTCCTCCACAATTTGTTTGATAGGAATTTCTCTTCCATCCACGAGTAACACATAAGTATTACTTATAATACAACCGCCGGCTGAATCCCCCTCGACGATGAAAATCTCTGATTCTGAGGGGTCTCTGGAGCTACAATCAGCTAATTTACCGGGTAAAGGAGAAGACTCCAAAACTGATTTTCGACGCACCAAGTCGCGAGCACGACGGGCTGCTTCTGCCGCTTTGAAAGCTTGGATAGCTTTTTCTAAGATCGAGTCGGCTACTTGTGGGCGAAATTCCAAGTACTCAGTCAAAACTTCCCCGACCAGGGAATCAACAATTCCCCGCACTTCTGTATTACCGAGTTTTGTCTTGGTTTGACCTTCAAATTCTGGGTCTGGTACCTTGACAGAAATAACGCCTGTCAAACCTTCTCGGATATTTTCACCACCGAGGTTAGCTTCATTTTCTTTAATTTTGTTGCGTTTGCGGGCGATCGCATTCATCGTCCGGGTCAACACAGTCTTGAGTCCCTCTAAGTGCGTTCCACCATCAATAGTGCGAATATTGTTGGCAAAGCCCAGTAAGTTATCACTGTAAGCATCGACGCACCATTGTAGGGCTACTTCTATCTGAACGTTGTTGCGTTCCCCTTGTACATAAATGATTTCCTGGTGAAGGGGTTCCTTCTCACGGTTCATGTAGGCTACATATTCCTGAATACCACCCTCGTAGTAGTAAGTTTCTACCCGTGGTTCTGCGAGGCGATTGTCGGTAAAGGTAATCTTGACGCTAGCATTCAGGTAAGCTAGTTCTCGCAAACGACCTGCTAAAGTAGTGTAATCAAATTCAATGCCAGTGGTTACGAAGATTTGCGTATCCGGCATAAAGCTAACTGAGGTGCCAGTTTTGGGTTCTGGATCAGGCTTGGCGATCAGTTGAGTAACTGGGATACCTCTTTCAAAGCGCTGAGTGTGAATTTTTTGCTCACGCCAGACTGTCACCTCTACCCACTCGGAAAGCGCGTTAACTACTGAAATACCAACACCATGCAAACCTCCGGACACTTTATAGCCGCCACCACCAAACTTACCGCCAGCGTGAAGCACTGTCATCACCGTTTCCAGTGCTGATTTGCCAGTAGTCGGGTGAGTGTCGGTGGGAATACCGCGTCCATCGTCTGTGACGGTGACGGAACCATCAGCATTGATGTCAATTTCGATATGGGTGCAATAGCCAGCTAGAGCCTCATCAATCGAGTTGTCTACTACCTCGTAAACTAGATGATGGAGTCCCCGTGGACCGGTAGAACCGATGTACATTCCGGGGCGTTTGCGCACCGGTTCGAGACCTTCCAGAACTTGAATCTGATCGGCACTATAACTACTCGTCATGTGAGGGATTCTCCAATAAAAGCTTTGAGCCGTTGGGATGCTTACAAAATGAGAAAACACTCGTGAATTATAACATGAATGGGTTGTAGGCGACCACAGAGCGGTTTCAAAGGCAATTTATGAATGGTATCAACCCTTGATTATTTTCTCTCTTTGATTTGGGATGGAAGATTGACTACGGCAAAACTTATAGCAGATGAGAAAACATTGTCTCTTTGTAATCCAGGGTTAATTGTAATTTGTGGTGCTACGGCTACTGGGAAGTCGGGGTTAGCGTTAGCAATCGCACAACGATTAGGTTCAGTAATTCTCAGTGCTGATTCTCGTCAGGTTTACCGAGAATTTGATCTTGGCACAGCCAAGCCTTCAGTGACTGAACAAGAGCAAATACCGCATTATTTAATAGATATCTGTGAGCCTACAGAAACAATGACGTTAGCAGATTACCAACTGCAAGCACAAGCTTTGATTGCGTCTTCCCCTCTTGCTTCTGTTCCCCTCTTAGTGGGAGGTACTGGTTTATACATTCGTTCTGTAGTACAAGGTTTGAAAATTCCCAGAGTTTCCCCACAGAAAGAATTGCGATCGCAACTTGCTTCCCTCGGACAAAGGCAACTCTACGGCTTATTACAACAAGTTGACCCCACTGCTACCCAGAAGATTCACTCTAATGATCAAGTGAGGACATTACGAGCGCTAGAAGTATTTTATGTAACTGGACGCCCAATTTCAGAACAGCAAGGAGAGAATCCTCCTAACTATCCAATTCTTCAGATAGGTTTGGATTGTGACTTAGAGATCCTAACCCGTCGTATTCAACAACGTACTGAGGAAATGTTAGCCGCTGGTTGGGAAGTTGAGGTGAAATATCTTTGTGAGAAATATGGTTTGGATTTGCCTTTGTTGAATACATTGGGTTATCAGGAAATGAAGCAATATTTGGCTGGTGAAATCTCACTTTGGGAAGCCAAAGATTTAACAGTTTTGCATACTCGTCAATTTGCCAAACGACAACGAACTTGGTTTCGTGCGTATCCAGAAATTGAGTGGTTTGATGTGAATAATCCTGATTTGTTGGAGAAAGTTTGGCAGCGAGTTCAGGAGTTTATAGATAATCTTAAGTGAGAGTATCCGGATCTATGCCCAAAGCCCTTAGCTGTTCTGCTAATAATTGAGCACGGGTTTCTGCTTCTTGAACACGGTTTTCTGCTTCTTGAGCGCGGTTTTCTGCTTGTTCTGTGAGTTCATCCCCAGTAAGGAGAATATTTCCATCTTGATAGCACCAGCGCAACCAAATATCTTCTCTACCTTCAAATTCACCTTGCCATAAAGTTAAACCTAGTCCAACTTGTTCTAACCACATTTCTGTTGTTTCAGAATAACGGATTCCCCTAAGTTCATAAACACGAAGTACTTGTTCTCCTAAATGCTGACCGGGGTCATATACGATGTAGTAACTCACCCGCATTTGTTCATAAATTCTCAACTTGTTTCCTAGTTCATCTCCTACCTTATTAGAGACAATTTCAATCACAACTTCTGGCGCTTTGCCAAACTGCCAAACTAGGTAAGAACGGTTTTGTTTATCCCACCAATTTTCAGGTACTTGAACATTTAAACTTAGGAAGACATCTGGTGAAATTGCAGGCTGATTAGCTGTATGGAAGACGCCGACATTAGCTTCAGCTAAAAAAGTCTGCTCCTTTACAGAAGTATAGAGAGAGCTAACTAAGAGGCGTTGTTGTTTTGCGGAGGCGAAATTATCCACAGGGGTATCATCTTCGGTGACTAGATTGTTGGCGTCTGGGACCCAGTAATCATCATCTATCAAAATTTGCTGAGTCATAAGTTTATCCACTATATTGAGAGGGCTATTTTTAGGTTAACTGAGAATGTTATCTACGCTAGGATTACGCCGAATTGATGAGATGTTCAAATGAACAAGAATATACTATTTTATCACAAAGCAGTATTCATTAACTTGACCGTGCGGCTATTGAGTGAATCTTTATAAAAAAAGAATTGAAAGAAAAGTTATACAAGATTCTAAAAAAATAGTTATCAAATACACATCAGCAATCTCATATATCAGTAAAGTAAAAGTTTGTTATTGCTCTTTCAGGAATAATTTATCAATGCGTAAGTTACTTAAAGGATTGCACCAGTTTCAAACAAACTACTTTAGCTCTCATCGGGAAATGTTTGAAGAACTCTCTCAGGGACAACATCCCAGAATCCTTTTTATTACTTGTTCTGATTCCCGGATTGACCCCAATTTGATTACTCAAACTCAGCCTGGTGAACTTTTCATTATTCGCAATGTTGGCAACATCATTCCCCCCTATGGTGCGACAACTGGCGGTGAAGGTGCTGCGATAGAATACGCTATTGAAGCTTTAGGCATTAAAGATATTGTTGTCTGCGGTCATTCCCACTGTGGAGCGATAAAGGGATTGCTACAATTGGGAAATCTTACTGAAAAAATGCCTTTGGTTTATGACTGGTTAAAATATGCAGAGGCTACTCGTCGCATCATTAAGGAAAACTACCAGGATTATGAAGGAGAAGCACTCTTGAATGCTGCGATTGAAGAAAATGTCTTAACGCAGATTGAAAATTTGCGGACTTATCCAGTTATCCATTCTAAACTCTACAGGGGTCAAGTAACAATTCACGCTTGGGTTTATAAAATTGAGAGTGGAGGAGTAGTTGTTTACAGTACAGAGCGCTGCAATATTCAAGCTGAACATGAGGAAGATGAACTTGAGGATATGGAGGAACAAAAGTCACCTCAATTTTCTCTCAATGGGAAGAAATCATCCGTATTGTTAGATTGATATTCCGTTGGTGTTCTCTAATTTTTGCAACAATGAATGACAGATGTAGGGGCGTATGGCTATACGCTCTTACAATAGACCTCCTGCAAAAATCCTAGAATGGCGTAGCATTTGGACATAAAACCTTGGGTTTAACCGAAAACTTTTCGCCCAAATTCTACGCCCCTACAAACACATTTCGACTTTTGCAATAGCTCTCCTAAGAAAAGCGATCACCTACCAATGGATAGACTGATTAAAATTGCTTTGTTGTTTTCGATGCTACTTAATCTATTATTCTTAGTATTGGGGATTTTTTCCCTTGCTAAAAGAGGAGGTATCCCCTATTTATTCAAGAAAATATCTAGCTTAATCATGAAGGAATCCTACCTCATACCAATGAATGAAATACCTTACTATGTTGACAAAGTAAGCCATTTTTCAAATCTAACTAACACAGATCCAGAAATAATATTTTTAGGAGATAGTATCACTGATTACTGTGAATGGTCAGAACTATTCGGCAACCATAAAATTAAAAATCGTGGCATTTCTGGAGATAGAACTGATGGCATTTTAAATCGCCTTGACGAAATCTTACAGGCGCAACCTCAAAAGATATTTCTCATGGTTGGCATTAATGACTTAATTCAAGGGAGAGAAATATGCAAAATTTTTACTAACTACAAAATTATTGTCTTAAAAATTAAACATAAACTACCAGACACAAAATTATTCATACAGAGTGTTTTGCCGATAAATAATCTCATAACTCAGAAAAAGCTTTTTCTTAAATTAAACAACAATAAAGTTATAGAATTTAACGCCAAACTGCAAGACTTAGCCAAAGAATTTTCGTTGCCATATATAGATTTATTCGCCGCCTTTGCTGATAGCTATAGAGAATTAGATGAAAGATACACGACAGATGGGGTGCATTTGAATGGGGAAGCATATCTTCTGTGGGAGAAAATCATTGAGAAAGATGTAGTAGATTAAAAGAGGGTGTCGCGACGCAAACAGGCGTCAGGAGAAGCTGCAAGAAATTATTAGATCTCTGGCAAAAGTCGATAACTTATCAATTTATCTGCATTTATCTGCGTTTATCTGCGTTTATCTGCGGTTTCCAATCTCAAATCAACATTTATGCGAGAGACCTACTGACTAAAAAAGGCTATCGTAAAGGAGAAATCACCCATGCTAATCGAAGAAAAACAACAACGTAACTGGAAACCGATCATTAAACAATTTGAAGCCATCCTTGGTAAAAATGGCGTCATTCAGCGTCGCGATGAATTGCTGACTTATGAATGTGATGGTTTAGCTAGTTATCGTCAACGACCGGCTTTGGTAGTGTTACCAAAAACCACGGAACAAGTGGCAGAATTAGTGAAGATCTGCGACCAAAATCAAATTCCCTGGATTGCTAGAGGTGCTGGAACAGGTTTATCCGGTGGTGCATTACCAGTAGAAGGCTGTGTATTAATTGTTACCGCTTTGATGAAGCAAATCCTGAACATTGACCTGGAAAATCAGCGAATTGTCGTACAACCAGGGATAATTAATAACTGGGTTACGCAAGCTGTCAGTGGTGCTGGATTTTACTACGCTCCCGATCCTTCTAGTCAGATTATTTGCTCTATTGGTGGTAATGTTGCTGAAAACTCCGGTGGTGTTCATTGCCTCAAATATGGTGTTACAACTAATCATGTTTTGGGCTTAAAATTGGTTCTCCCTGATGGTTCGATTGTGGATGTTGGGGGCCCGGTTCAAGAAATGCCAGGTTATGACCTTACGGGATTATTTGTTGGTTCCGAAGGTACTTTAGGAATTGCTACAGAAATTACTCTAAGAATTGTCAAAACTGCTGAATCAATTTGTGTGCTTTTGGCAGATTTCACAAGTATTGAAGCTGCTGGTGGGGCTGTTGCTGATATCATCAGTGCTGGGATTATTCCTGCGGGTATGGAGATGATGGATAATCTCAGTATCAATGCTGTGGAAGATGTCGTTGCTACTGGTTGTTATCCCAGAGATGCGGGTTGTATTTTATTAGTGGAACTGGATGGTTTGGAAGTGGAAGTAGCCACAAATAAACACCGAGTTGCCGAAATTTGTAAAAAGAATGGTGCTAGGAATATTACTACTGCGAGTGACCCAGAAACACGAATGAAGTTATGGAAAGGTCGCAAAGCTGCTTTTGCTGCTGCGGGTCATATGAGTCCTGATTATTTTGTGCAAGATGGTGTTATTCCTCGCACTCAATTAGTAGGAGTTCTCAAGGAAATTGAAGCTTTGAGTGATAAATATGGCTATCGTATTGCTAATGTATTTCATGCTGGAGATGGGAATCTTCACCCGCTGATTCTTTACGATAATGCTGTTCCTGGTGCATTGGAAAAGGTGGAAGAGTTAGGAGGAGAAATTCTCAAACTTTGTGTGAAAGTAGGTGGTAGTATTTCTGGAGAACATGGGATTGGGGCTGATAAGAAATGCTTTATGCCAGATATGTTTTCTGAGACGGATTTAGAGACGATGCAATGGGTGCGTCAAGTGTTTAATCCGAAGGGTTTAGCTAATCCTGGGAAGATTTTTCCGACACCTCGTACTTGTGGGGAAGCAGCAAGGGCTGTTACTCCAAAGCAGTTCGATTCTGTCGAAAGATTTTAGTGACTAGTGATAAGTAATGGGTAAATAAAACAGCTTTCCTATTACCCATTACCAATTACCCATTACCAATTACCAATTACCCATTACCAATTACCAATTACCAATTACCAATTACCAATTACCAATTACCCATTACCCATTACCAATTACCAATTACCCATTACCAATTACCCATTACCCATTACCAATTACCCATTACCCATTTTTAAGATTTCATCTCAATCTTTAATTCCGGTAGTCCCTCAAGTTTTTCTAGGGGTTGCACCTCTTCTTCTTTGGGTGGCATCATGATAGTTAAACCTCCGGGAATTGATTCAACATCAACAGGTGTCATGCCAAAGAGTTCCCCATCTAGGACAACTTTTTGGGGCGGATCACAAGTAACTTTCAGGTGTTTTACTCGCAGATAGCCGATGTCATCGCGTTCCGCAGCATCTCCACTCAAAGCCGATTGTAGCAGGTGGTACGCTGAGGCGATCGCCCCTGCTTTGGTTGCTGGTGCCACCACGGTTAAATCTAGCAGTCCATCATCATAGATAATGCCTGCGGGGCCTTGAGCTAAAATTGATGTTGGCGGTGCTGCATTGGCGATCGTTACCGCACTAGCCTGTACGGTGATTATTTTCTCATCTGTCTCAATCTGCACTTCAAACGGCTCAAACTCTCGCAGTTGTTGTATTCCAGCCATGACATAAGCTAGCATTCCATAGCGATTTTTTGCCTCTCGATCTGCTTTTTCGACCGTTTCAGCTTCAAAACCAATACCGGCTAGCAAAACCATCGGTTTGCCGTTACATCTGGCTGCATCAACTACCTTCGGTGATCCTGCTAAAATTGTCTGACAAGCTTCTTCAATCAGGGTAGGAATTCCCAAAGCTGAGGCAAAAGCGTTGGCTGTACCTCTGGAAATTACGCCTAAAGGAATAGTTGTTCCTACTAAGGCTTCGGCTGTCGCTGAAAGTGTACCATCACCTCCGGAAGCAATAATCATATGGACTCCACGAGATATGGCTTCGCGGGCTATTTGACCAGCATCAACTTCTGGCGTTGTTAAGCGAATATCTAGGTCAATTTCTGGTTCTAAAAGCGTCCTAATTGTCAATAAATCTTGTTCGGGGTCACTTTGACCGGCAACGGGATTAAAGATGAGGCAAGCAGAACGTTTCATAGTCATTTGTCAGTTGTCATTTGTCATTGGTCAGTTGTCATTTGTCAAGGACTATGGGGTTAGGTTTGTAGGTTCTCCTTAATTGGTTAATGATTAGCTTGTTTGGAAGCGTATCTATTGGTATTCTCCCCAAATCCTAGCTATTTTTGCTCTCCTGCGGGAAGATTTTTTTCTAAGTTCTAGCAACAATAAGTCATTAGTCATGATTTTTTGACCAATGACCAATGACTAATAGACAGTATTGCAAAAATCCTGGAAGGGCTTAGCATTTGGATATAATACCTTGGGTTTAACCAATAATTTTTCGCCCAAATGCTAAGCCCCTACAAATACGTTAAACTTTTGCAAGAGTTCTAATGACCACTGACCACTGACTATTCCTCAAGTTGACTGATGCGACGCATATTCAAAACATCTGTCATCTTTCTGAGTTTGCAGAAACTACTTTCTAGCTGTTTGTGGTCGCGGACATCAATACACAGATCGATGATCGCAGGTTTACCTTCTTGAGTCCTTACTTGGGCGTTGCGAACGTTGATATTCTGGTCACTAAGACGAGTCAAGATGTCTTTAAAGACGCCTACTCGGTCGATGACTTCCATTTGAATTTTCACTGGATAAGTTTGAGGACGACCGTTGTCGCTATCTGTTGGGTTCCAGCTAACAGGAATAACGCGCTCTCCTGGGACATTCTCCACATTAGAACAGCCTTGGCGATGAATCGTAATACCCCGTTGGCGCGTTACAATTCCAATAATTGGTTCCCCAGGAATCGGAGTACAACAACCAGCAATATGATGCAATAACCCTTCAACACCAGCAATCGGTTCGTTCTTACCACTACTAGGGTTTGGTAATTTTGCCAGTGGTGTCGTCAGTAGCGCTGAAATCTTCGGGTCAGCTTCCAGGGGTTGCGCGGCTTTCACTACTTCTCGTAGCCGATTAACCACGATATTCAAAGTTACTTCACCGTAACCTAAAGCAGCAAGTAAATCTTCGACTTGGTGATAATTACATCGTTCTGCTACTGTCTGCATTGGTGGAGATTTCAACAAGGCTTCAAAGCCTTTTTTACCCAATTCCTTTTCTAACATTTCCCGACCGCGAGCTATATTTTCGTCTCGATGCGATCGCTTGAACCACTGACGAATACGGTTGCGAGCACTGGGTGTAACGGCAAAGTTCAGCCAATCTAAACTAGGATGGCTATTTTCTCTGGTAATAATCTCAACAATATCTCCATTCTTCAACTGCGTATCCAATACCACCCATCGCCCATTTACCCGTACACCAGCGCAGTGATTCCCCACCTGTGTATGAATCCGGTAGGCAAAATCTACTGCAGTTGCTCCCCGACTCAGTGGTGTAACATCTCCCTTGGGAGTGAAGACATAAACATCGTCATCAAATAAATTATCTTTGATGCTCTCCATGTATTCCTGAGCATCTTTCAAATCATTCTGCCATTCTAGTAACTGTCGCAGCCAAGTCAGCTTTTCATCATCTGCCGTAATGCGGGTATTATTAGAACCACCTGTTTCTTTATACTTCCAGTGGGCCGCAATTCCTAATTCAGCAATGTGATGCATTTCCAAAGTACGGATTTGCACTTCAATGGGACGACCTGTAGGCCCAATGACACCTGTATGTAAGGATTGGTAACGATTCGGCTTTGGTAAACCGATGTAGTCTTTGAAGCGACCGGGGATTGGTCTAAAAAGGTCGTGAACCACTGCCAAAGCACGGTAACATTCTTCCTTGGTATCCACAATCAAACGCATTGCTGCAATATCGTAGATTTCATGGAATCCTTTTTGCTGGCGCTGCATTTTTTGATAAATTCCATACAAATGCTTGGGGCGCCCACTGAGTTCCAAACACTTGATCCCAGCATCTTGAATGCGCTGTCGCATGCTTTCTGCTACTTTATTTAAACGATCTTCTCTGTCTGAGCGTCGTTCTGCTACAAGTAGCTGTATCTGGCGATATTGATCAGGTTCCAGATACTTAAAGGCTAAATCCTCCAATTCCCATTTAAATCGCCCAATACCTAGACGATTCGCTAACGGTGCAAAGATATCTTTCGTTTCCAGAGAAATACTGCGCTGTTTTTCCGGACTCAAATGTTCCAGCGTCCGCATATTGTGCAAACGATCTGCTAACTTGACTACAATTACCCGAATATCCGACGCCATTGCTAGGAACATTCGGCGAAAATTTTCCGCTTGGCGTTCGGTTTTACTGGAGAAGTTAAACTTAGAAAGTTTGGTAACACCTTCGACTAGGTGCCGCACTTCAACCCCAAAGCGACTCTCAATTTCATCTGCAGTGACATCCGTATCTTCAACTACATCATGCAAAAATCCAGCAGCAATCATCACACTGCTACCACCCAAATCCCGTAATAAACTAGCAACAGCAATTGGATGAGCAATGTAAGGTTCTCCTGATGCTCGATACTGACCTTCATGCAGTTTATAGGCAAATCCAAACGCTTTACATATTAAGCTAGGGTCGTCAGGTTCTGTTTGATTAGCAGTTGATCCTGGGACAATTAGACATTCCTGCAACCAGTCAGGAATATTTACGGCAAAGCTGGAGGAAGTGGCGATGGCATCCATATTTTTTCCGGTAAAAAATAAAAATAGAAAAGAGTCTAGCAGAACTGCGATGAGATTGTTCGTTTAGTTATTTAACGACGCTAACCCATCCAGTTTTTCAAATTTTCGAGATTGCTCTTCTGACGCCAACGGGATTGGCCCTTTGGAGTGTAATGGTAGAGCGATAATACCTAAAAGATCATCGCTCTTTGGTAAGGAAAGCTGGCTTTCAGGTTTTATCCCCAGACCTCGCTTTTCTCCCAAGCAATCATTTTTATTAAAGTAAAGACACAATTCTTTACGTTTATTCTAGATCAACAATAGCCAAAATGTTGCAACCTTTAGATCGCCAACGCTATCACGAATTTAAACAAGCCTTGGAGCAGCTTCACAAAAGCGCAGCCACCCCAGAGTTGGAGGTTGCAGCAGTTCGGGAGAAATTCCAAGCAGTACAGCAGTTGTTTCAAAGCAAAATTATCTGTCTAACGGCAGATGACTTGGGAGAAGATTATACATCCCGATGGCAGTCTTTTCAAACAGAAATTTACAAACAAATGCGGCTGTTGGAGACAGATATGATGCTATTGCAGGCATCGCGGAGTTCTGCAACATCAATTAGCAGGGCACGCAATATCAGCGATCGCATCAACACCCTGATTCAATACTGTCAAGCCTTGCTTCAACTTTAGCCTGATCTCACTCCCTCCCCCCCATACTCAGGGTAGATTGAATAGAAAACTTAAACTGTGTGAGGAATAAAATCCGTGGACTGTCCGAAATGCAAAAATGTTACTCTCTCAGACGGCTTTCTGGAAGACAACTTCCCTGTCCAATGCTGTCAGGAGTGCAAAGGTACCTGGATTCCAGCAACTGAATACGAAGATTGGCAATCTCGTACTCGCAATAATCCCGTAGTACCAGACTTGTTCTCTAAAACCCTTGATGTGGATTTTGTCCAATCTCCTTTCGATATGAAAGCAGCATTGTGTCCTGAATGCAAACGCTATCTATCTCGCGCTAAAGTAAACCTAAAAACAGCTTTTTATGTAGAACGTTGTCTGAATTGTCGAGGGATTTGGTGCGATTACGGTGAGTGGGAAATGCTGAAAAAATTGGGAATGCATTCCACAATAGAACAGCTATTTACCAATGACTGGCAAACACAAGTGCGATCGCGCCAATTCTCTGACAGAGAACGTCAAGCAACTATCGACAAACTAGGAAGTGAACTAGCGGCCCGTGTATTTGAACTTGCTGAAATTTTGGAAAAACATCCCAATGGAGATTTCGGTGTAGCCTACTTAATGCGCCGAGTAGCTGTCAATATTCAGCCAAAAGATTTTAACAAGGATTTATAACTTAAGGGGATTGGGTAATTGGTAATTGGTAATTGGTAATTGGTCATTGGTCATTGGACAACTAACAACTAACAACTGACAACTAACAACTGACAACTAACAACTGACAACTGACAACTAACAACTGACAACTAACAACTAACAACTGACAACTGACAACTAACAACTGACAACTGACAACTAACAACTAACAACAAAAAATGAGCGATCGCCTGTTTTGTGTAGAAAATTTACGAGTTGCCTATCCCAAAAGTCGGTCAGCGACAATGCCACAATGGGCCGTAGATGATGTCTCCTTCACCCTCAATCCAGGAGAACGCATGGGATTAGTAGGAGAATCAGGCTGTGGTAAATCAACCCTAGGACGGGCCGCAATGCGCTTGTTACCCACATCCAGCCAAATTGAGGGAAAGGTCACCTTTGCAGGTAAGTCAGTTTTTGATTTGACACCCAATCAATTACGTCAGTTTCGTGGGGAAGCAGTGGCCTTGATTTTTCAAGACCCCATGACTCGACTTGACCCACTGATGACCATTGGGGAACATTGCATCGAAACCTTAAGAGCACACGAACCCAAATTATCACGAAGCCAAAGCAAGGAAAGAGCACTTGAAACCCTAGAAGCTGTCAAGATTCCTCAGTCTCGTTGGTCACAGTATCCCCATGAATTTAGTGGGGGAATGCGACAACGAGTAGCGATCGCCTTAGCACTCTTACTCAACCCTAAACTTATTGTCGCCGATGAACCAACTACCAGTTTAGATGTCACAGTTTCTGCACAGATTTTACAGGAACTAACGCGACTGTGCCGAGAAAGGCAGATGGCGCTATTGCTGATTTCTCATGACTTGGCAATGGTAGGGGAATATTGCGATCAAATTGCGGTTATGTACAAAGGGCGTGTGGTCGAAAGTGGTGCTGTGAAAACAATTTTACGACATCCAGAGCATGAGTATACGCGATCGCTCTTAGAAGCAGCTTTGCATATTCAAGCTATCAGTGATGAACCGGAAAAAGAAGATTCAGAGGAAAATTTACCATCCCAAATCGATACCTCCCCAACCTCCATCTCTGACTTCCCCCTTAACAAGGGAAGAGGGGGTACTCAAAAAGGGGAGAAAAAAGACCAAATCGATACACCCCTTCTTCGAGTAAAAAACTTAAAGCAGTACTACACTCTCGAAAGTAATTTTATTGAACAACTGCTATCGAAAAATAAGGAAAGCCACGCTATCAAAGCTGTTGATGATGTCAGTTTTGAACTTTATACAGGGGAGATTTTGGGACTCGTAGGAGAATCTGGCTGTGGCAAAAGTACCCTTTCTCGGACAATTTTACAGCTAATTCATCCCACATCTGGAACAGTTGAATTTCAAGGAAAAAATTTAGCAGAACTAGATAGACAAACGCTGCAAAAATATCGTCGTCAAATACAAATGGTATTTCAAGATCCTCATGCTTGTCTAAATCCTTTGATGACAGTGGGACAAAGTATTGCTGACCCCTTATTTATCCACAAACTTGCTAATGCAACCCAGGCAAAAAATCAGGTAGTGCAAATGCTGGAAAGGGTGGGTTTGACACCAACAGATGATTACTATAATCGCTATCCGGCTGATTTGTCAGGGGGACAACAACAACGAGTGGCGATCGCCCGTGCCTTGATTACTCGCCCAAGTATGTTAATCTGCGATGAACCGGTCAGTATGCTTGATGCTAGTGTTCAGACGCAAGTGTTAAATCTGATGTTGGAATTGAAAGCAGAATTTAACCTGACTTATTTGTTTATTACTCATGACCTTTGGTTAGCTAGGTTTTTGTGCGATCGCATCGCTGTCATGAATAGCGGGAAGATTGTCGAAATTGGCCCAACTCGCGAACTTTTTACTAATCCTCAACATCCCTACACCCAGACACTACTAAAATCTGCTCCTCTACTAGCGACACAACATTAGATTTGTCTTGAAAATGGGTAATGGAGAAGAGAGAGTGGGAGGATGAATCAACAAACAAACAACATTATCCTTACTGGTGTACCTAGGTCAGGAACCACATTAGCTTGTCATCTTTTGAATAAGTTACCAAATACAGTAGCCTTACATGAGCCTATCGAATTTCGCGAGATTCTGAAATTTAAAAATCATCAGGAAATATGCGATTTTGTCGAATTAGTATTTGAGGAAATGAGAAACTCAATATACCATCAGAACATAGCAATATCAAGACAAGTTGACGGACAAGTTCCCGATAATAATTTTGGAGAGGATAAAGATAATATTTCTGGCTTGAGAAAAAATTTAGTTTCAGTGGGTAAGGTTTATATTGACAAGAACTTGAATTCTGACTTCCCATTGATTATCAAGGAACCTGGTATATTTACCGCTATTTTGAGAAACTTGAGAGAGCGTTTTCCAGCTTACGCAATCATCAGAAATCCCTTATCTGTGTTAGCTTCTTGGAATACTGTCCCGTTTCATGTGACCAAGGGGCGATCGCCCATCTCAAGGTTAGATATTGCTTTGGCACAGGGGCTGGCAAAAATAAAAGATAAGGATAAGATAGAAAAACAGATTTACATCTTATCCTGGTTTTATGAACAGTACAGACTGTTTCTTCCAGAACAATCAATTCTCCGTTACGAGAATATTGTAGCTGACCGTGGAAAAGCTTTAAGCGCCATCCAACCGCAAGCTTTGATGCTAAATGAACCATTAGAAAGTAAAAACATCAATAAATTGTATGACCGAGAATTGATGTTATTGCTGGGAGAAAAGCTGTTAAATTCTGATGGGTGCTTCTGGGAATTCTATTCTAGAGACAGTGTTGAAGGACTGTTGAAAGATTGTCTGAATAACTAACATTGATATCTAATCTGAAGAATTGGAATAAGATGTTTTTTTAACGCAGAGAAGGCAGAGTGAAACGCAGAGAGACGCAGAGGTTTTTGAATAATTACGATAGGGAAATGATATTACCCATTACCCATTACCCATTACCCATTACCCATTACCAAAAATATGCTGAAACTAGAGACTGCTACAGAAAGACAAGAACTAAACGCTTTATTATCGTCTGAACATTTTAAAACTGAAGATGGTACTTATATTACCCAAGGTTCAAAAATTACTTGTCAAAGATTATATATTGGTCAAGGAACCAGAATTAATGGTTGTATCAAACTGAAAGGAGGAGATGCAATTCATCTAGGGAAGTACTGTGCAATTGGCGAAGAAGTGGATATTCTTTCAACAAATCACAGTACGAATACGGTGAATATGCAAAATGTCTTGCAAATAGAAATTACTGGCAATAGTTTTCCCGCTATCAAGAAAGGAGTAGAAATTGGTAATAATGTTTGGATTGGGGATAGAGTAATTATTTTACCAGGTGTGAAAGTAGGAGATGGTGCCGTGATTGGCGCGGGTGCGGTTGTTACTAAAGATATTGCCCCTTTTTGTATTCATGCAGGAAATCCAGCTAAATTTATCAAGAAAAGATTTGAAGACGATATTATTGAACTTTTACTGAAAATTAAGTGGTGGGATTGGTCATTAGAAACCATGAAAAATAACAAAGAGTTCTTTGAAATAGACTTATTGCAAGCAGAAAGCAAACATTTATTGCTCAAATATGTAAGTCAGGGCGGGTTTTGATTTGAGGTTATCATTATTTCCCAAAGCTTTTCCCTAAACCCGCCCCTACTCAGGGTACTCTACGTTTTAAAAATTACTCTCTAGAAAAATCCAACATCTAGGGCGGGTTTTGATTTGAGGTTATCGGTATTTCCCTTCTTTTTTTACCTAAATATGTAAGTAAGTCAGGGCGGGTTTTGATTTGAGGTTATCGGTATTTCCCTTCTTTTTTTCCTAAATATGTAAGTAAGTCAGGGCGGGTTTTGATTTGAGGTTATCGGTATTTCCCTTCTTTTTTTCCTAAATATGTAAGTAAGTCAGGGCGGGTTTTGATTTGAGGTTATCGGTATTTCTCAAAGCTTTTCCCTAAACCCGCCCCTACTTAGGGCTTAATATCAGCTAAACATTTTCTGTTGAATTGGAATCTGAATTAAAAACACTGCACCTTGACCCGGTGCTGAAATACACTGCAATTGTCCGCCGTGCTGTTCTACGATAATTTTATAGCTAATGGACATCCCTAAACCAGTACCCGAACCAACAGGTTTAGTTGTAAAAAACGGATCGAACAACCTACGGTTTACCTCCGGTGTCATACCCGCACCATTGTCACCAATCAAAATCATTACATCCTTGCTCTCTACAACATCAGTACAAATCCAAATCGTACTCGGATTGCTTTTGATATCTTCAAAAGAGCGCATTTTGTTGTAATCATCTATCGCCTCAATCGCATTAGTTAGGATATTCATAAATACTTGATTGAGTTGTCCGGGATAACACTGTACTTTGGGTAGGTTGCTGTAGTCTTTCACCACTTGAATATCTGGACAATTTGGTTGTTTTGCTTTCAGACGGTGATCGAGAATCAACAGAGTATTATCAATACCTTCGTGAACATCCACCCATTTCATCTCAGCTTCATCTAGCCGTGAAAAGTTCCGCAAGGAAAAGACAATTTGACGGATGCGGTCTACCCCGATTTTCATAGAGGAGAGGATTTTTGGCAGGTCTTCCTTGATGAAATTAATCTCAATTTCTTCCTCAGAAGCTTTAATTTTCGGTACTGAATTGGGATAGTATTCCTGGTAGAGTTGAACTAGGTTAAGCAAGCCTTCCGCATATTCCTTGACGTAGGTGAGATTGCCGTAGATGAAGCTAACAGGGTTGTTAATTTCATGGGCAATTCCACCAACTAATTGTCCCAAACTCGACATTTTTTCGCTTTGAACAAGTTGGGCTTGTGCTTGTTTTAGTTCTTGTAAGGTATGTTCAAGTTTAGTCGCTTGTTCTTGGGCCGTAATAGCAGCAATGCGACTTTGTTTGTAGAGTTCCGCTTGATCAATGGCGATCGCTATTTGATCGGCAACTGCTTGGAGTAATTCTACTTCACTATTACGCCAAGGCCGAGCTCCGCTAGAGTGACCACAGCTAACTACACCAATTTCGCCAGATTGAGTATAAATTGGCAGTTCCAAAAGAGCTGTATAGCCCATACTGAAGAAGAACCTTTGCTCTGTTGGATCGGTTAAACTTCTAGCATTGTCAACACGAGTGATTTGTTTATCAAAAACTCTTGCTGTTAAAGGTGCAAGTTTTGTAACAGGAATACGGTGACCGATTAAACTGGGAAAAACAGAAGTTCTGGCTTCCTGAATTACCTCCCAAATAGGATGATTAGAGTCAGGTCGATACCAAAGGAAAAGACAGCGATCTACCTGCAATAAGTTGCGGATTTCCTGCACTGCTGTTTGCAAGATAGTATTAAGATCGAGGGAACGACGAATCTGGCCGCTAAGTCTGTTTAGTAATGCTTCTCGTTGGGCTAATTCTCGAAATCTCGCTTCCGATTTCCGTAGTTCTTCCTCAACCCGTTTGCGTTTGGTAATGTCGTGACTGACAATTGCTAAGGCGATCGCCTGATGGGTGTTGTGATCCTTAATCGTGAAGATATTGCTGTAGATTGGTATCGGCTGATAAGTCTTTAAGTGTGTGAAACTGAGTTCTCCCTCCCAGTGTCCTTTTTCCCTAACAACTGGTAGGATTTTCTCTCTCAACTCAGTTAGGTCTTCCGGCATAATATATTCACTGATGAAAACTCGCTGGAATTCTTCCCTGCCTTCAAGCCCTATTAGCTCTTGACCAGCCTGGTTGATAAAGATACACTGCCCCTCAAGTGTGAATATGCTAATGAAGTCAGAACTACTTTCAATCAGAGCGTTAGCGTAGCGAGATGCTAGCGTGTCCTTCAAGTTTTCTTTTTCTGTTTTAGTCCTTCTGTTCTCAGCGATATCCATTACAGTACCCGCTATCCCTACTAGGTTGCCTATCTGATTCTGTAAGAGAGCATCCTCGCTTAAGCGTAATGACTCCTTTTTTTTCGATAGGTTCTTCTGTAAAGGCAGCGCAGATGACTCTCCTTCACCATCTCTGGAGAACGCCGAATCGGTTAATGTCATATCACAAGTTTTTTATTTTTAGTTGGTAAAAAAATAAACTTTTTAAAACTGCAAGTCTTCACACAAAAGCAAAAAAAGTGAAAAAATCAGTAAATTTACTGTTTTAATTGGAGCCGTTATTACAATTACATCAAAAAAATACCAAGAAATACGTAATTTTACAAATAACTTTACTCAAGTTTTCAGGCTTCTCAGTATTATTACGGTTGTGATTGAGTTTGACTGAGTAATTGTTGCCTGAAGGCTGCGTTTTTCCCTGAATTTTGGCTGCTTTAGTAGGGCAAACAAGATGTTTGCCCATTGATACACTATTCCCTAATTTCCATGTCGTACTGTTGACAGAGGGACTTGAGTTTTTGTTTGACGCGATCGCGCACATTTTCCGGTGACACCACCACGCAATCTCCCCCATATCGCAAGACTTCTCGAACTAGCCAGAAGGGATTTGACACGCGCCGCACAACTTGTCGCATCTCTCCTACAATTTCATTACTGATATCTTTGGCTCTTGGTTCATAGGCTTTAACCATTCCTCGCAAAAAGTGTAAGTACACTTTGAGATTAGCTAAGCCCTCTTTACGCCAGTGTCCGCTAGTAGGCACGATCGCCTTAATGCGATCTAGACGCAGACAGCGATTGTGGATGAGTTCAGGAAAGTCTGTATCTTGGATATCTTCAGTCTCTTCACACCAAATGTTCAGATAAAAGCGCTTTTCCTCAAAGCTAATCTCGGCATAGCGCACAGTGTACTCTAGCTCTCGTTCTTGAGCGTCACGGTAGAGCAAGAGAAATGGTTGATGGTTGTTGCGGTGTTGATCGACGATGATCCGCCATGCTTCGGCAAATTGGTTAGCTTGTTGCATCAGTGATTGACGCTCTTGAGTCTCTAGGTTTCCTCGCTCTAACAACAGACTGATAAGGGTTTGAGCTTCTGCAATTTGTCCTGAATCATGGAGGATTTTGGTAGCTTGTTGGAGG
>JAYFMV010000077.1:0-83447 GCA_042408245.1 Potamolinea sp. | reverse complement strand
GTTGCATTACAGGAAAAAGAGGAAGCGTTACACGACCAGCATTTGCGATCGCGCGAAAGGGAAACCTTCCTAGTGCAACAAGCAGACGAAATGAACACTCTCCAAGAGCAATTAGGGCGTTTGTTTCATGCACTAGAAGCATCCCATCAAGCCTCAGTTCGCCAGCAAATATTAATTGAAACCTTATCAGAGCAATTACAGAGCAGTCAAGAAAGAGTCGCTCAACTAGAGCGCGAATGCGCCCTCACCCAACAACGCTACAATGAGCAATCTCACCAGATTGTGCAAACAACCAACACCTGTAAAGAACTGGCAATGCGCCTCAACCGACAGCAGCGCCAAACCTTGCAATTCAAGACAGCCTTAGAAAAGTGTCTGGAAATGCCCCATAGCCACTCGGTAGCGCAACAACAGCTTCCTCAAATAACCGCACTTCCTGGCCAAACTCTGAGTCACAAAGCACAGCCGATCCAACCCTGGTCAGCGGAACCGGAGTTAGCCGAAGATAACTTTGATTTCGATAATAGCCTCTGGGATGACTCAGCAGGCTTTGAGCCTACAAGAGAAGCGTATTCTTCGCAAGCCGAAGCATATGATACGAGACGCTCTCAAGACACCGATCTACTTGCAACTACAGAAACACATATACTGAGTTTTGCTTCTTCCCAAGAAATTGCAGCTACAGAACTGGAATTGGAGAAGCAGCTACTTGCTGAGATGACCACGCCTCGCAGAAGCAGCAGGACTATCGGAGATAAAATCAGAATTAGCTGAACCCAAAGCGCAATTTTTACTAGAGCCAGGAAAAAACCAAGAAGCATCTGAGGCTTTTGCACCCTACCTAAGTTACGCCCAGGATACCAATAATCAGGACACTGATCCAGGGCTGGAGATTGAGGAATTATGGGGAGATGCTACCAACCCTGAGTCAGTCCAGTCCAATGAAGCATCTCTCCCCCTATCCAATTGGCCCTCACCGGTGCTTTATCCCCTACGTCCACCTAAAAAGCGCAAGTCATTAGCAGCAATTGAATTACCAAGTTTTCCTCGGTTTCACCCGACTTAAGCTTAAGTTCCCCTCGTAAATGGGGCAAGAAAAGTTTGTAGGTTGGGTCAACCTACAAAGTAGGATATGCCGAAAAGCCTTTCAGCAGCAAGCAAGATGCTTGCTTTACAAGTCATATCATTGACCTATGCATCGGAATTAACCGAGATTAAGCTCCAAAAACTCTGCGTTCTGAAGTGAACCTCTGTGTTCTCTGCGTTAAAAAAAATAGCATTCCAATGCTAAAGAATTCGAGATCAGTAGCAAGCAAGATGCTTGCTCTACAAGTTGTATAGGTTTACTGCAACTTAGTCTCAAAGCACGGGAAAGTCTATCTCTGCTTAAACCATTGGTAACAAACAAGCTCAATATCTTCTTCTTGAATAATTTTTGAGGGATTTAATGCTTCTTGCTCATCAAATTCCTGATATTGTTCTTGGTCAACAAACAACTCATCAAGCTCACAAAGCAGCCCATTGAAATCTTTGTTTTTAGCATATTTTTCCCAGAGCACCTTGATATCGCGCTCATATACGCGAATTTTATCTGTAGTAATAACCTTTAATACCCTATCCTTAGCAGCCTTATTTTGTATCAGCGTCAACTCTGTCAAAGCATGATAAATTTGCTGTAAAAGCTTGCTGAGTTTAGGCTTTATTTGACTACTATGTTGCTGTTTTTTAAAATATGTCATCAAGTTCAGCAACGCCCCATCCAAAACCTCAAAAATGGTATCATCAAACTTCACTGGTAACAGTTGTTCTGGAGGTGGAAAATCTTCAGCTTTGCACTTAAGCCAGTTGAAAATTTTGCGCTTATCGCTAATTAGCTTATTTTGGTCTATTAAAATGACACCTCTGACACGAGGGTAAAAGTGCCAGAAGTATTGATTTTTAGCACGAAAAGCCAGGAAAATTCCCCCCTCTTCAGCTTCAGGAATAGAGAGATAGTGCGTACTGTGAATACCTAAAGGAATGTCCTCAGCCGCTTCCTTACCCTCTTGCTTGAAAAACTCCAATAAAGGCAAACGCATTTCATCCAAAGAAACCAAATCAGCAGCTTGTTCAAGTTCTTCTAAAATTGCTTCTTTCTCAGCATCGCTATCTGCTTGCTTAAGTCGGTATAGTTCTTCCAGCGATTTATCTGAAATAATTTCTCCTAAAACACTAGCATCCAATCCCACTTCTTGATCAATCATAGCAATCCGATTTTGCAGTCTTTTCACTAATCCTAGTAACGTCTCTAAACCTTCCTCTGGAAAACAATTATAAATAAACAATTCCTCATAGTTAGTTCCCAGACGGTCAATCCTACCAGCACGCTGAATCATCCGTACAGGATTCCAGTGAAGATCATAGTTAATTAAAACACCAGCATCTTGTAAGTTTTGACCTTCCGAGAGAACATCAGTACAGATAAGAATATCAATTTCCTGACCTTGGAGAATCTGCTGTTCCTCTTCACTCTGACAATTAGACTTGGGTGCAAAACGCTTAACCTTTTCCTCTCTTTGCTTACCAGGAGTTTCACCAGTAATCTTGTCAATTGTAGGATAGCGCTGATCTACCGCCATCGTCTTTAACCAGTTCTCATCCTTAAGCAACTGGTTGTACAGATAATCTGTTGTATCTTTAAAATAGCTGAAAACCAAAACTTTTTGACCTTGAATTTCGGTAGCCAACAGTTGTTTAAATGCTGCTAGCTTGCGGTCATAATCATCTCCTATTTCTACATCCTTTTGAATTTTGTTGAGAACATCAAGTATACGGTCGAGGATATTAAGGTCTGATTGAATCTGCGAGCGCAACTGTTCAATCTGGTAATCTTTAGGGTTAATTTCATCCAAAGACTCAATTAACTCTTCTACTGAACCGTTCTCCTCTTCATCCATCTCTAGCGCCAGAATCTTGCGAAAATTCTTACTGTCTAAGAGTTTTCCTTGTTGTAGCAAAATAGAAAAACGCACCTGAAAATTACTCTGTTTACGGATGCTACTTTCAAAAGCAATTAGCGAACTTTCCAACCGTTTCAGATACAGCGACTTCATCAGAGCAACAAGAGCATCATTGCGCTTGACTTCATCTTCCTCTTGCTTATTTTTCCGCTTCTTAAAGGCTTTGATGTTATATGGTGCTAAGTGCAATTGGTCAATCTGATCAGCAATTCCCGCGTAAAGTCCCTGAAAGCTAGCTTCAAAATTATAGGTAAACTGCTTTAATTGGCGTTTTGGGAAACGAATCTTTTTGCCAGCAATATAAATTTCTTCCCCAGCTTGTTGTCGCTTGATCACATCTTGACGAGAGCGCCTCACCATAGTTTGAAATAGCAGTTCAGCAATCTCCTTTCCACCCTTAGCTAAAGCTTTAAAGTAGGTTTTTAGATGAAAAATTCCCCACTCACGGTAATATGTCTCCGTGTTACGTGTCAGCAGCAAAATTTGATGATAAAGGTCATAAATACTGGTATTAATTGGAGTCGCGGTTAGTAGCAAAACCCGCTTATTTCGCTTACCACTGCCAATTAGCTTTTGCAGATTGCGATAACGGTTTGTTGCGGAATTACGAAAGTTGTGGGATTCATCCACAACGATGATATCATGCTTGCTGTAGCGACGAGTATCGAAAGTTTGACGGCTAATTTCCTCCTGAGAAAGCACATCAGCTTTTATACCAAACTCATCCAATTTTTTCAGCCAGACCAAATCTCGTAATTGAGCTGGACATACTACTAACGCACGGGGAACATAACCGGGGTTTCTGTCTTTAATCAGGTAGTAATCAAGCACCCGTAAGCCTATGTAAGTCTTACCTAAACCTACCGCATCTGCCACTATGCAACCCCGGTGACGCTCTAATAATCTTACCGCTCGTTCAAAGCCTTCCTGCTGAAAACTAGCCAGTTCTAAACTCGTGCGATCGCTCCCTTCTAATAAAGTATCTTCTTTAAAAAGTTCATAAAGTGCTTTCAAGAATACCTGATATGGGGTGTAAGGTTTACTGCCAAATTTAGAAGCATTCAGAGCCTCAATTAGCTTAGCTTTGTAGTCTAGATCAACACTTTTATCATCCCAAAATTTATCAAACCAATTGATGCGAAGTTCTTGAGCAATCTCTCTCTGTTTATTCAGTACATTCAGCTCAGTATTCCCGCACAAGCCAGCGGGGGTGAAATTGCTAGAGCCAATGATACTATAGTTGTCCAAAATGTATGCCTTAGCATGAAGAAACTGCACACCTTCGCCAATCACTCCATAGAGTCTGACATGGATATGTTCTTGCTTGAGATAGGCAATCAAACGGTCAATCTGCTGCTTATATTTAAGCTTAAAACTTTCTGTTTCTAGTTGCTGCTGAACATCGCGGCGAAAGTGTCGAGTTAGGTCAATGCGCTCGCTTTCTGCTGGTCGAATTGTCGGGTCACGACCAATCAGTAGGCGTAGGTTAGTTAGAGTGTTGAAAGCTTGCTCTAACCTTACCCAAGCCTCGATGCGAAAAAATCCTGTAGCAATATCCAGGTCTGTTTGACTTTCCTGCAAAATCAGCGAACGCAAAACATTTTCAAGTTTATGTTTTCTATTATCTATGTAATCTGGGAGAGCCATAGTTTACCAATCTTTATTTTTGAATTACTCAAGAAGACAATTTACCAAAATAGCCCGTAAAGATTGCCATAAACATAACAAATATACTGATGTTGTAGATTACTCTCCGATAGAGTGGAGAACAGCGCCAACTACAGTATTAATGCACCATAAATCATTGCCTGCGGGGCTAGCAAGGCTTAACAAGTCTGCCCAATTGAGGATTTTGTTAACAATTTCTGGCTGGATGTCCTCTAGAAAATCGACTAAATCATCAATAGACACTTTGCCTTGATCAGAAATTTCGCTTAATTCTGCTAAAACTCGTAATACTTTCCGTTGCTGACGATCAATTCCTAACTGCAAAGCAAAATTACGAGCCTCTTGAGAGTCATTCAATAAATCTTTTAATTCCTGTAAATGAAGCTCCCAATTATGTAGGTCAGATTTATAATTTTGGTAGAAACGCTGAAGCAGTGTCGGCCAATTTCCTGTAACTGCGGTGATTTTTTCACGAACTACTTTATCGCTGGGGAAATTACAATCTTCCAGCCATTGCCGTAGCGCTGCATCGTGCCAAGGTTTTAAACTAAAAATGGTCAGTTTATTAACCTCATCAAACTTTGTGGTATTCTTGCTAATTAACTGCCACGCTATCTGAGGGTCAGCGATGAAAACGACCCGCACAAACGAATTTTTTGCTCTCAATTTTCTAACTTGCTGAATCGCCTCATCAACCCAATCATTATCCCAAGGAACTTGGCAGGGAACAAAAACAAGTGTTGTATTATCTTTTTGTCTATTGCGAATAATATGTTTTAAGTGTTGGCTAAAATCAGCTTCAGCTACGATATCATCCAAATAGTGAAAAAATTCCTTGTTATTACCGAGCATTGATTCCAGAAAAATCTTCAATTCGTCAATTCCTGTTGCTTTGCAGCCATAGATAATCGAAATACCATTCTCACTGCTGTGAAGTTTTGATTTTTGTTGGTCTGTTAAGGGGCTGCGTCTAGAATCATCTTTGATACCAAGAGAAGAACGAAAAGTAGCAGGTTCATATACGGAAAATTCACGTTCGTTTAAGAGTGCTGCTTCAATTTCTTCTAGGGTTCCCATCAGCAGCAATACATTGCGACTTCTGAGGGTAAACCAGCCTATATTTGTTTCACGTAAAACCCCTAATCCGACCATTTCTTCCAGCAGAACCTGAATTTCATCTAATGACAACCACTGAAAACCTTCATACCACCACGTCAGTACTTCTTTGCGAATCCAAGACACCGAAAAACCATCGATTAAGCGGTTTTCGTTCTCCAAAGTTCCGTAAGCAATCGAGTAAGCAATTACCTCGTAGCGCTGATCTAATCGCAGCGTTAACATAAAGCGATCGCGGATAGCCTTACGAAGGTCTTGGTTATTGTAAGCGTCATCAACTTGCTGAGACGTAATTAGAAAAGGAGGACAGGGTTTGTCATCAAAAGTAACGAAATCAGGGTTAGTTACGTGCTTGAGCAATTGTTGACAATAAAGTTGAATCAGACTGGGATAATAGTTAGTATGAGAGAGAATTCTCGTAATCAGATCGGGAGATTCAAAGCGATAGCCAATGCTAGAAAATGGGCGTTCAATTAAGGCTCTTGCTTCCCGCATTTCACCATTATTCAGCAGCGGGCCAATACAGATGGGTTCCCCAAAGTGAGCAAGGGGATGGTTTTGCAACTTTGTAGTACGTTGAACGTTGTGTAAGCCCGCAAATACTACTTTAAAACGTCGATTCGTTTCCAGCATTAATCGTCTCAATTCATTACATCGCGGGAAACCTTCCTTACCGTCTGCTTCAAGAAAATTATCAGCCTCATCTAATAACAGCAAAATGCGCCGCTGATTGTCTACCTCCAACCAACTTTTAATCTGCTGTAGAGTTTTGTAGTTGGGAGGATTACGTCGCTTGGTGTCGAGAATCTGTAATTTCTCTAATTCCTCGACAAGAATAGACCAAATATTGTCTAAAGGTTTTTCAAGTCCAACTGGTTTAATATCCAAAAAACTGGCTATATTTTCCTGGTTTACAACATTAAAATTCCGCTGAACGTAAAGAAGTAGAGCAGTTTTTCCTAACTTTCTTCCACCATAAATTAAACAAGAACCCATCGTATTAATGATGGATTGCCGTTCTGGTTCCCGGCCGTAAAACATCTCAGACGGAACCAACCCCTCAGCATTAGGGCGTATATGGTTCTAGGAAAGTAAAGGGCAATGTGCAGTCAAACAATACAGGTAGACGAGAACCTCTTTCTCCGCAAAGATAGAACATTAAAGTATCATCAATTACGATAAAGGTACGGCGGCGCTCTCGACATAAACGAGCGAGATCTCTACGTCTTTTTTCTGTCATCCTTCCGAAATGGAACACCAGCACCCCAGAACCACTAGAAGTATCTCCGACAGCATTGAGAATATCTTCTTCAGTCGGTCTCTCCCATACGCAAAGAATGCGATATCGTCCCTGAGTCTGTGAACCATAAGCTGGAACAGGACAACGATTTTTGTCTTGAATCGCCTCAGTAGTAATGTCTATCCAAGTATAATTACCAGCTTTTTTGATGGCGATTTGGGCGCTGTTGAAACCGAAATTAGTCAGAATTTGATCTACGTCTTTTTGGGTAATTCCTTGTTTTCTTCCCTTTGCTGACAACCATGTATCCAGCATTTCAGCAGCTTTTTTTGATTGAGCACCCGGTACGTGCTGCATCTGAATGGGTCCGATATTTTTTCCTTTGGCGATGTTGTTAATGAGCTCTGATTTTTTGGTTTGATGCCGCTCTAAGACACGTTCTATATCAGCATATTTGTCTTGAAAGAAGTCTAGAAAAGCATCTCTTTTTTTGTCTTGTTCGGGAATAGCTTGCTTGTTCCTCACCATATCTATGTATTCATTAGCTGTGAGGATATCCCCTATATCTAAGACCCGGCTAATTCGGTTATACTCTGGATGTCCTACCTCTATCTCCTGAAGAACTTCCTGTCTGTATTCTTGAATTTTTTGGGTACATTTTTTTTTGATTTCCTCATCTAGAGCTTGTAGTTGTAAAAGCTTTTCTGAAAAAACAATAGTTCTAGTAGTATTTTCTATACTGTCAATTTGTGCAGCATAAGCTAAACGCTCAGCTTCTCCAAGCAAACCCAAAGCTACATCATTTTCAAGTTTTTTTCTAGTTTCATTGATGGCTTCTTCTACTTCTATTCTAGTCTTATTAATGTCTTGCTCTGGAAGAATTGTATGGTCAGTTGGTGCGTAGACGAGTAGCTGATTTTCGTTAGATTTTGCTTCTAAAAAAGGTGCTACAACAAACTCTTTTTTCGTCTCCTCGCTTAGGATTGTTAGCGCTGTTTCAACTTTTGGCGTTATTGTCTTTTCAGGTAATGCTTTGTTATCAATTTCAACCGTAAGCTGCTTCACACTAGGCGCATAATCTGTAATGATAAGTTTTCCCCTGGATGCTGGTACAGATAGCGCTTTGCTGAAGAATTCTTCTACGGAATCTTCTAGCTTTGTAAAGGCTTCATCATCTAGCTTTTTTCCATGTTCTATCAGCGTCAACAGGTGCGAAAATGGATGATTACCATCAACTAAGATTTTGGCATCGGGAGGTAAGTGAGAACCCTGTGACTCGGAGATGGAAAGGTAAAGTTCACGGGCTTTTTCCTGACATTCCAGCAATGGTTGAAAATTGTTCTCTACCCGATGGGCGATCGCCAAAACTCGCTCTAAAACGATCTGTGCTTTTTGTCGAACTTGGGCGATCGCTAGTTTTTGCTCTTCTGCTTGCGCAACAATCAGGAGCAAAGACTTGATTTCTTCGAGGGAATCAATTTGACTAGAGTTGGTCGATACCCCCACAGATTCAGCCAGATATAGCACTTTGGCGCGAAGTTCTATAAAGTTTTTACGAGAGTCTGAAATTTCTAAAATAAGTTTTTCAGGTATAGGGATACCAGGTTCAATCAGATCTAGACTAGCCTTTGCTAGCTGTGCGTGTAGCTGTGAAAAAACTGACTCAATAGATGTAAGTTTTTCAAGTAATTCTTCCTTAGATATAATCATTTTTTTGTCTCTCATCTCGGTAAGTTTGAGTTGCTGATCTGTCAGTTTTTTGTGATTCAGTTTGTTTTCGTTATGTTCAACACTCGATTTATCATCCTGATTCATTATTCTTGCTTCTAAATTACTTTTTTCTAAAGAGTCTTTTGGAGCCTGAATGTATACTTTTTTAACAGTAACAGCCATTTTAGTAATAACTTGAGCTTCTCGAATTTTTCTATTAATATGAGTTTTTAACTTACTAAATGCTTGATTCTTAATTTGACGAATTCGTTCGCGGGTGAGATGGAAGATTTTACCAACTGCTTCTAAGCTTTTCTCACGCTCATCGTTCACTCCATATAGCAAAAGCAAGACATTTTGTTCGCGAGGACTGAGATTGTCTAAAAGACTTTTCAAATCTTCCCGTTCGTCAATTTTGAGGAGATAACGTTCCGGAGTTTCACCATCAAATTCAATCAAATCTGCCAAGTTAGAGTCTTCTTCTTCACCAATTCGTGTATCTAAGGAAATTAGGGGTAGAGCTGAGCTAACAATAGACCTTAGCTTTTCAGTTGTCATCTCCAAACGAGTAGCAATTTCTTTGGTATTAGGAATACGACTAAGTTCTTGAGAAAGCTGTTTCGTAGTTTTCTTAATGCGGGAAATGGTTTCCCGGAGGTGAACTGGTAGACGAATGGTGCGAGATTGGTCAGCGAGTGATCTTGTTATACCTTGCTTAATCCACCAAGTTGCGTAGGTCGATAATTTATAACCTTTTGTATAATCAAATTTTTCAACCGCTCGGATTAGCCCTAAGTTTCCTTCTTGGATTAAATCTAGGAAGTCAATTCCTCGATTTGTGTATTTCTTAGCAACTGAGACAACTAACCGCAGGTTTGCTTCTATTAACTTGTTCTTGGAATACAAGCGTTCTCGAAGTTCTGATGAGGATATCCCAACTGCGTTAGCCAATTCTTCATTCTGGGGATTTCGCTGTAGTTTTTCTTGCAGTTGCTCTCTGATAATCTCTAACTTTTCTAAGTCTGTAGCTTTACGAGCAAGCTCAATTTCTTCATCAGCTTCTAACAGTCGAATCCGACCAATTTCTTGTAAGTAGATGCGAACTGAATCTTTTTCATCTGATTGCTTCTGCTTATTCCTAAGTCTGAGTGTTTCGTGCTGAATTATGTGAAGTTTTTGGGGGTCAAGGTTCCGATTAGCGAGTTGTTCTAATCTGTTCAAATCATGATAACTAGGGTTAGCGGCATTCAGCAAATACTCGTGAATGCTGAGCTTTAAATTCATCTGAGCATCAAAGATCTGGCGAGGACTGACTAGCAAATACTGCTTGTAGTCTTTTGTTCCTAACAATAAAAAATAGGAAGGGCGATTACAGAGACTTTTCGTAATCGCCCGCATTCGATTAGTAACAGCACTAATATAATTCCCCTCTTTATGGTGTAGCTGAAATAGAAATACCTGTAAATCTGCATTACCCTGGTTGGCAATTAAATAGACTCGATTAACATCTTGAATGCTTCGTTCTGGAAGTTCCAAGTCACGAATATCTAGCAGTTGACAAGCGGCGTTGTAGCCTAGTTTTTTAAATAGTGCGGCAACTTGTTCTGGGTTATTTGTGTTTTGTAGATCATCTAGCTGTAGGAAGCGTTTAGGCATATTTTTTCCCAGCAAAATTTTCAGCCATGCGATTACTCACCCAGCTTTTTTAGGAATCCTCTGTTGCTGCTATGGTTTGACTGTTGTAATTCTTGCCAAAGCTGTCCGTACACAATCAGACTCTCACTTCACCAAGTCTTGCTTTAAGTCTTGACTATTGTTTTGAGGATAGAATAAGACCAGTATTCTCTAACATCGTATAAATACTGATATTTGGGAAACTCCTGATAATTGACGCTTACTGATTGCTAAAGTTGCCAATCTGCAAAATTTTTACCCGCTGATATAGCAGTCAAAATATAGATTAGGACATTCTCTTTCAGCTTATTCCACCTTTAAAAAAAAGGGGATAGAGGAATTAAAACGTCCTAATTTCAACCCGTAATACTAGATATTTTTTTGTTGCTAAATGAGCAAAATTGTTGTAGGGGCGGGTTCAGGGGATTAATTATCTAAGAAAACCTACCATTTTTCTTCAAACCCGCCCTCTTTTGATTTAGGGGTTCAGGGCGGGTTGTGATTAAAGATTTTTGGTGTGGTGTCAAGTTTTAGTCCCTAAACCCGCCCCTACAAATATAGCAGCAAAAATATAGATTAGGACATTCTATTTCAACTTATTCCCCCTTTTTCAAAAAAGGGCTAGGGATTAAAACGTCCTAATTTTAACCCGTAGTACTATATCTATATCTTCCTCTGTAAGATCAAATACCAAAGTTAAGGCGATCGCGCAAAGCACTGTGCTTTCCCTCACTCCTCGCTTGCAGATCGCTTTGCTAGAGTTTTCTCAACAAACCCTATCAACGCGATCTGCGCTTTGCAGCAGCGCTATGCCTTACGCCACCCTAGGCTTACGCTAACGCTTATCGCCCAGCAACAACCTCAATTCAATTTTTAGCCCTTACTGGAGTGTTGAACGAGCTCATCCCTGGTAGAAACGCGATTAATTGCCTCTCTCCTCTCGTCACTCCTCACCTTCTCAGGACGACCCATTCCCGCAGTCAGGGCGTAGTTTTGAGCCAAAAGCTGCAACCATAAAGCTGGATAGCGGTTTTCTAGCCAAGGTTGTAAACGCCGTAGGAAAGCAGGAAACCAACCTTTGAACAACCAACTAATTAAGGAATTCACCGCGAAATTCAAGTAGCTACCCAACCAACGAAAGATATCCTGTGCTCCAGCTAGTTCCCAAATCCAGGGTAAAAGTGCAGGATTGCGCGTCGCTGCTTTCAGTGCTAGTCGATTGAAGGTTAACCAATCAAAACGGTCTTTGATAAAATTATCAGCCACCGATTGTGGTTCATCTGCCAAAAGCCCAAAGAATGTATTTAACATAGAATTCACCCTTTCTGGAGGTAGATGACACCCAGTAGGAACCATCATCCCTTTGGAAAATAGCCAGGTGACTGAGACATTGCTTTGATAGGCACGAATTTGGTTTAAATCTTTGGCACTTAGGAGATTATGGCGCAGTGCTGTGTCTAGAAGGTCAGTTAAGCGATAAAGGTTACGGACAAGGGAACCGAAACCTGTGAAGACTAGGGGAGACTGAAGCGAAGCAGCATCACCAATAGAAACTAAGCGGTCAAAAGCCACAGTGCGATCGCGAGAACCTACACTAAAATGCCCAGGAATATAACCAAAAGTTGGCTTCTTCCACACCAATTTTTCCATGTCACATCTGCGATACTCTGGCAAAATTGAGAAGAAATCTTCATACATTTCTAATAATGAGCCAGGATTTTGAGAATTGACCTGATGGTAATGGAACAAATAAACCGTGAGTTCCTCATCAGCACCAGGAAACAACTCCCAAATCAACTGACGGCCCCGCGAAATATCACCGTGACTGTAAAGAACATCTCCGTAATCAGAATCCCAAACCCCCGGCTCAAATCCCTTAGCAATCACAGCACCCACAGTTGGGCAAACGCTATCAAAAGCGCGGCCGCCATTGAGTTGCCAAGCAATCGGCGAAGCAGTTCCCATCGCATCCAACAACAAACGCCCACTCACTTGTTTCTCGGTTGAACTGGGCAAATGTTGCAGCTTTACGACAGCTTTATCTGGTTCAATATCTGCCCTAATAAACTCTGTTTCATCCCAAATTTCTCCACCAGCTCTTTTTAGTTTTTCGCCACACATCTGTAACAATTTCTCGGAATCTAAGGCGATGTTGAGTACTGTAGGCGTGTGCAATACTGCTGCTTTCAAGTGAGGTGGATTATTGCCATCAAAGAATTTATTAAAGCCATCGATGTATTCTCTAGCAATAATGCTTTCAAACTCAGCAGTGGTAAATAAACCCAGATCGATCAGGCTTTGAAATTCATCGCGAGAAATATTCCACTCCCGGTTCATCCTTCCAAAGGGTAGCCGTTCAATTAACAGCACCCGATACCCCAAACGCGCCATGACCGCTGCATGGATAACGCCCAAGGCCCCACCGATATAGATTAAGTCGTAAGTGGGAGTTTGGTTGCCAGTCAAGGGCCTTTTAAACACCACCTGATGTGGTTGCTGAGGATTACGAACGCCCTCACGCCAACGCTTTTCCCACCAGTAGACGCGATTGAGGTCATATTCCCCATTGGGCATTTTTTGAAAAAACTTGACAGTCTGGGGATAGTAGGGGGCCAACGCTTCAAAAATCGATTGCTTCGATAAATTGATTTCTGGTGGTTCAGGATATTGATAAGGAAATTTACTTCTGAGATCAGCAACAAGTTGTTGCAGGATTTGGCGTTCCCCAGGTATGGCTTTGTCAGCCCAACGAAAGGCTTTTAGGTAGGTTGTGCGTTGCACTGACCAGAGAAAAATGGAAATTTCCGGAATCTTTCCCCCGCCAGATGTAGGGTTTTGATTACGGTGGTCGGCATTTTTAAATTGCAGAAGTAACCCATCCGAGGTGATAATTTTTTCCCCCAGTTCAGGCTGCCACTCTTGTTGTAACCAGGTGCAGACGGTTTTTGTATCTGGGATCGGTATTTCTACGTAGAGAATTTGTTTCATTTTTGACGATCTCGTTGAGTAAACAATTACGAAGCAAGGGGGAGGGCAAAAGCGAGCAAAATACGCTAAGCTTCCGGATACCGATTTATTTAAGGTTAGACAAAAAAATTTACATTCTTCTCATTTTTTATAAGGTAAGGGGTGCCACATTATAACTAGCCATGAATTATCCCATCCCAGTTAACCCTCAAGAAATTGTTGATCTGCGTCAAAAACCCGTCGATGAGGAATTAGTCGCGGCGGCGATCGCAGGTGTCATTCAGATTGCTCGTCAAGAAGGACAGTCCCTAGACGATTTAACCGCTGAAGTACTAGCGGAAGATAGTTTACTCGATCAGGCACAAAGACGCTGGTTGAGCGACATTGTGGCTCACGCTTGGGCAAGTATGCCGCCAGTTTCGATATCTCGTTAATTTCATTCTTCTGAACAAACAATTGATTTTAGCTTTGTCGTGCCGGGTGCGTAGCATCTCTTGCCATTGTGGTTGAAGATTAAAGTGGCTGGACTATTCCTGAGAGCCAGGAAGTTTCGGGCCTTTACTCTGAGGGCTGCCCACGTCTTATGTAAAGAAAATTTGAGTTTTGTCAGGTAAATTTTACATTTCTCAGAGAACTGTTGGACTCTCAGGATTGAGGACTTAAAATCCAGGACTTTGATGGTGGTAGCAGAGTCTTGCAGATCCAGCGAGTCATTACGTGTTTTAATTAAACGCTGATGAAGCTTTCGCCAGGAGAAAAGTTTTTCTTGGCGAAATATTGTCTATTGTCACTGAATCACAAATCCTTCTGCGGTCATAATCACCCTTAATGAATAAAACAGCCACAACGCTGAGATTATCTACTCCCACCACCTCTGATACAGTTTTCCAACTAGAAAAAAATATATCCCTCCCATCTCCCTCAGTCTCCTCTAGAAAAGGAGAGAAGATCAGCAAGGATATTTGTGCTTGGGGAAAAAAGACTGAGGAATTTCAGCAGCTAGAACTATTTGAGTGGGTAGTCAACGACCCTGCACTAGAAGCGCGTAATATTTCTAGTAGTCAGGTACGCCGCCGAAACGGACTGATTAGCCTTACTGATATGTGGCGCATTTCAGGTAGTCCTAGAAATCAAACTCCTCCACGTTGGCTGAGACTTGAGCAAACGCAAGTGCTTGTTTTGGCTTTGCGTTCTCAACATAAGGGTGAGATTACCTACGCTAAACGAGGAAGATATGGCGGTACATTTGCTGTGGATGAGTTAGCGTTCAAATATTGGGAATATTTGAATACAAGGACTCGAATTAGATTAACAGAAAAATCGGTTCAAAAGCGTTTGGCAAAAACTTTAGGAAAAGTGAAGCGAGAGGTACCAACTTTAGCGGGAAATATCGATATTTTGACAGAGCGAGAATTGATTGAAGTTAAATCAGTTAAGAGTTGGAAATGTGCTGTAGGACAAGTATTAGTTTACGCTCAGTCTTACCCTAATCATCAAAAACGAATTCATCTTTTTGGTGAAGCTTCACGAGATTTTTTGAGCATGATTCGTTCTTATTGTGCACCGTTAGGTATTGATGTCACTTGGGATTGCTAAATTGATGAGGCTATAAGTTGTCAGTTGTTAGTGATTACAGTCCGTTGCAACTGATAACTTATAAAGCAATAGTGCCACCTATTTTCTTAACCTGTTACTAATGACCTACGACCGATTATGGTCTTCGCCATTGTAATACCAAATTCCTCAATGCTTGCTACAGATAATTTTCTTGCTCCCCTCTTGACAAGGGGGGCTGGGGGGGTCAAAAGTGTAGCGTCCAAAAAGGAAATTGGTATAATATGATTCGTTTGAGAAGATACCATTCTCCTTAAGCCTGTTAATTATCGGAGAGGTCTAGTGTACAGAGGAACATCTGCTGCATTGAGAAGTTTACCTATAAAATTGGCTGGACTATCTTCTTAATTACCCGAATTATTGCAGCATCAGAACTAAATTTATGTGTATTCTGATGCCTGCAAAATCTTCAGTTCAGCCCAAATTATCAGCTTTCTCCTGTCAAATTTTCCTCGGTCATAATGCTTTGTTCAAGTACCTGCTGAAACTCCTCAATTGAAGTGATAGAGATAGCCTGTCGAAGAAGCCGTTTCAGTACAGAAGGATCTTCTATCTCCTTAACAGCTTCAATCACCTCTATTGGCACCACTTCAAACCTTACATCTAAGACTTCAAGCACAGATTCGCGAGCAGTTTGCAAAATTCCTGCTTGCATTCCCCTCAGTTCCATCCTGCTAAGTACAGGCATTTGTCTTTCCTCCTGGTAACTTGTCAGTTTTACTTCAAAGCTTCGCTGTAATTGCTCCGGTAATGACATCATCCAGTCAAGTAACCGGAACAGCTTGATGATATCTTCTCTATCATAGCCCCGGTCATAGAGCCCCCGAACCAAGTTCCATTTCCATTGCTCTCGTTGCTGCGGATTTCCGCGTGTAGCTTTGGTTTTCAGATGAGCCATAATCATTACTGCAAAGGGATTACTACTTTCCTCCAAATCTTGCCAATGAGAGTTATAGTCCAATAGTTTGATGATAGGAAATTCCAGACTTACCCGACAGCCTCCTAAAGCATATCCATACTTAGAAGGACGCCAAGAAGCTCGTTCATCGCCCAACACCGCTAAGCTAATCACAGGGCGTTCATAGAGGTCAAATGACCTGTAATTGTACTGATACATTCGCTTAGCAAAGTCTGACTTTTCTTGACTCTGTACTTCTACATGAATCAAAATCCAAGTCTCTTCACCTCCTAGTTGCCAGACTTTGAATAATTTATCAGCTATCAGCTTTCCACTTTCAGCTTCCCGCATGATTTGTTGTAGTTCTTTATCGAGGGAGTCAGGAGGGCGACTCCAATCAATTAAACTATGGACTTGTGGGAAACATAATCCTAAAAACGGCTCAAAATATTCCTCTAGCGCTTGTTTCCAAGGGCTATCATAATCAACTTGAGGTTCGTTGAATTCTTGCATCTATTTTTACTCATTCATTGAGTTAGCTTTTCCGACTATTGTTAGTCTTTAATCAAGCAGAAGCAGCGCAAGCTATGTTAATTAACCTAAATTTTCAAGCGATATTTTGCTTCTTAATCACACTTCCCCCACTAAATAATTTGCAGCTAACTCAGCAGGACTCATTTTTTCATAACGTTCAAAAGGTTGATGAATCCAAGGATTATCAGATAAATAATCCACATAGTAATCAGGAGCGATCGCCGAACAATCTTTGTACCAGATTACAGCAGTACGAATTTCCTCAATCTCAGCACCGTGATATCTCTCCAACCATTTGATCGACTCCTGGAGACTAACCCCAGAATCCACCAAATCATCAACTAGCAAGACACGACTACCTAATGTTTCCTTAGTCATCGCTAAGTGATGGGAAAAAGTAATTTCGCTTCGGATACGGTTCTCCAATCCCCCATAGGAAGAAGCAGCAAGAATTGCTAACGGTTTCCGGTATACTCGACAGAGGATGTCCCCAACCCGCAATCCACCCTTGGCAATACAGACAATCTGGTTAAAATCCCAGTGGGATTCATAGATTTTGGCGGCCAGTTGTTCGATTTTTTGATGGTACTCTGACCAAGAAATGTAAAGGTCATGCATAACTAGCATCCAGAACAGCGTCAATAGAGAGTAAAGCAAATATTACAACGCTTGCATACCGTCCTCTGTTTAGCATGAAACTCTAGCCAGAGGTTATCTTAGCGTTGTGTGATTTTGAGTCCAAATTGCTAATTTTTCTGCGCTAATGAGTAACACTTCCCCTTCTAACCCTTCCGTTCCCCCAGTGACACCTAATCCAGGCAAGCTGAGTTTGAGCACAAAACTAGCTTATGGTGCTGGTGATATGGGTGCTGGTATTACTGCTACACTTTTAGCCTTTTCTTTGCTAATTTTCCTCACCAATGTTGCTGGATTAGACCCCGCATTGGCTGGTAGAGTGCTGTTAATCGGGAAGATTTGGGATGCTATCAACGATCCAATTGTGGGTGTGTTAAGCGATCGCACTAATTCTCGTTGGGGCCGTCGTCATTCCTGGATGATTTTTTCGGCTATTCCTTTTGGTGTTTTCTTCTTTCTGCAATGGATAGTACCGCGCTTCAGCAGTAACCCAGAAATGAATCAGTTAGTACTTTTTTGGTACTACGTAATTGTCGGTATTCTCTTCAATATGGCTTTTACTGGTGTCAATCTTCCCTATACCGCACTGACAGCAGAATTGACTCAAGACTACAACGAACGTACAAGTTTAAACAGTTTTCGCTTTGCTTTTTCCATTGGCGGTAGTATTCTTTCTCTTGCTCTCGGTCAAGTAATTTTTCTAATTATTCCTGATGGAAAGCAACAATATTTGATGTTGGCGCTGATCTGTACTATCCTCTCTGTTCTACCAATGTACTGGTGTATTTGGGGAACCACTGACCCAACATCAACTAAGGCTTCTCGTAATTCTGTAGCAGTTGAACCGAGCCTTTCAGCGGTTGAGTCAACAGCATCAATACCATTCCTAGAACAGGTAAAAATCGCCTTAAGCAATCGCCCTTTTCTTTATGTCATCGGTATCTATTTATTTTCCTGGTTAGCCTTCCAATTAACTGCTGCAATTATTCCCTACTTTCTGGTTAACTGGATGCGTCAAGACTCCTATTTTATCGCCGCCATACTGGTTCAAGGTGTAGCTCTTGTTATGCTGTTTGTTTGGAATGAAGTTAGCAAACGATACGGTAAACGAGCGGTTTATTTTATGGGAATGAGTTTATGGATTATCGCACAAGGAGGATTGTTCTTTTTGCCACGAACTCAGGTAGGTTTGATGTATGTTTTATTCGCGATGGCAGGTTTTGGAATTGCCACAGCTTATCTAGTTCCTTGGTCAATGTTGCCAGATGTTATTGAGTTGGATGAATTACAAACTGGTCAGCGTCGTGAAGGTATTTTCTATGCTTTTATGGTACTTTTACAAAAAATAGGCTTAGCTCTTGGTCTGTGGCTGGTGGGAGAAGCTCTCAAAAGTTCCGGTTTCCTTACAGCAGAAGCAGGTCAACCTATACCAGTTCAACCTGATTCAGCGCTGCTAGCCATTCGCTTGGTTGTTGGCCCACTCCCAACAATTTTCTTGCTTTGTGGTTTAGTCCTCGCTTATTTTTATCCCATCACCCGCGAAGTTCATGCGGAAATTCTCTTGAAGCTTAAGGAACGTCATTCAAGAATTGATTGAAGCTGTAATATAATTTTCATAAAATAGCAATAAATCACAACGAGAATGATGTCTGATTCATCATTTATTAATCCTCAGAGCCGCCTTATTCCTAGCAAACGGGATATCAAAAAAATCCCGTTTGTCGAATTGTTTAACAATCGCTTGCAAGGTGTTGTTTCTAGTGGTTCTGACCTAGAAAGAGTCTATGTTTCATTCTTTGAAGCAGGGTCACTTGATTATTACTGCAGCACGAATAATAATCGCCCTTGTGGGGGTCTAAGAGGATATCCCTGCAAGCATTTGCAAGAATTACTGAATGAGGCGATCGCTGTTTACGGTATCGAGCAAGTTATCCGTTTCCTACAAGTTCCTGGAGACAGCAGTCAACTCAAAAGCTCATACGATATCCTTGCTCGCAGCGGTACACTAAAAAAAGTACCGGCTAGTGAAGTTTTCAGCCGTTTTCTCAATTACCTGCGTTACCTGGAACTGAGCAAATCAAATTGTCCGCTTCCTGAAATGAGTTGGTTTGTATAATGACATTTCCTAGCGCACTAAACGAACTACCATTAGGCACCCAAGCTACCTTGAAGCTGATTTCTGACTTCGATGAATGCTTTTTAACTGGTTTCGCTAACCTTGACAACCAACATCAGCAGACTTTAAATTCCCTCCAACGGATATTTACTGGAACACCTTTAGAGCAACATCTCACTGATAGTTGTGCTGCTATTGAACGTAATGAGTTTGTAGAACGACACTTTGCTGTTTTAGCTACAGTTCGTGCTGCTTTGTGTGGCTCACTTTTTGATACCTTACAACAGCAAGCAAGAAGTGTTTTAGGACGAACCGAGGTGTCAGAAGTTATCACACAAATCGAGGCTTCTCAAGTCCCTAATCATATTCAAGTTTGGCTGGAAAGTGTTCGTCACTGGTTAATGGAAATCGCCTTAGTAGGTTATTCTCGACTAGAACCCTCAACCTTGGTTCCCTTTTTACCAACCTTAGAACAGATCCAGCAAGAACCTCTGTTGATGCGTCAAGCTGCTTTGTTGACAGGCTTTTTTAATGAATTGATCAGCTTTGTTCCAGTTGCTGACAGTCACACTATTCCTACATATCGCTGGGTAGATTTGTGGACACGAGGAATGATTGGTGCTTTACGTCCCACACCACCTGAAAACCCTAAGATTGTCTCTGGAACCTTAGAACTGTTGGGTATAGATTTACGTCATCACGCTAACCTTGTTAGCTTTACCGCATACGGACTACTAACTCATGAAGTTGGTGTTCAACAGGTAAGATTAACCTTGTCTGCTTTTAAAGTAGATGCAATCTCCGGTGATGAAATTTGGCTGCTGTTTCCGGAAGCTACTTCTCTGTTGGATGCTTTTACTGAAAATAACGCACTTGAACTGAGCGATATTCCATTATTGCCGACAGGTGACTTGCTTTGGCAAGGTAATGGAAAAATTGGTGGTAAATACAATATGCTGAAAAAAGCTGCTGAATATTTCAGTGTCAACGCTCCCAAGACTTCCCTACCCTGTCACGTAAATCCAGGCGATCGCCATCCCGTTCAACTTGCTGAATTAGTCTTTCTTTCCGATTACACAATTCAACAAGACAATGTTACCGTGAGCTTAAGTTGGCAAGATGGGGGAGTATTAGCTATCTGCGCTGACTCTTCCAGAGTCGCTTCGCTGTTTTCATGTCCGTTCGCGTTTGCGAAGCAGTCGCAGCCGAAGGTGAGAAAGCGTCTCGTTCGCGGAGCGTCTCCGACAGGAGAAGAGAAGGGCTGTACGCAACTGCGCTTCGCTATCGCTACTGAACACATTACCCCACAATCGGAACTAACTTTAGAGGCGATCGCCTCTTCTTGCGAACTCTTCGGACTTTTGCGCTTTGATCGAGGAAGTTGGGCTGTGCAACCATTAGTAATAAAGGTGGGAAGCAAAATTATTTTCACTGGTCAAAAAGCAGCCAAAATCCTAAATAATCCACCCAAAACAAGTACAGTCAGCATCTTACAGGAACGAGCCAGCCGTTTATTGCGTTCTAAGTGAAATAATCCCACATGGACGAAAACCAGATTGCTCAACGTCGTCAGGTCCTTTACTGGCGTTTACTTACCAGTATGTTCGGCTTTGCTGAAATTGGCGCAAACTTTGAAAACATGGCCGCTGAAATCGTCGATGAACTTGATTTACCGTCGCTCATTCTTGACCCCAAAATCAGCATTGAGAATCTGCTACAGCGCTATCCTGAACTAGAACCGGACTTTACTCAGTTAATAGAACCCCCCCCTACTCCCCCTTCTCAAGGGGGTGAGGAAAGTATCCAAAATCCAGAATCAGAAGATACCCTACGTCGTGCTCTCGTCTTCTCCAAATTGCTCTTAAATTCCTTCGGCCCCAACACCCAAAGTAGTGTAGTCACAGCACAACAATATGCTCAATGGCTCAAAGACATCAGTTACCTAGAAAAAGTGCTTGGCTATTCACCTGGAAGTTTACGGGGACAAAAGCCTTGTAACGGTGGGGGTGGGGGTACAGGTAAGGGAGGAGGTTTTACTATCTCCCAAGAACAGTTAAGCACCACTCTCAAAGCAATGGAAAGTGAACTAATTGAACGCATGGCGTTACGAGAAGTCCTCAAAGATGACCAATTAGCGAATCAATTAACGCCCTCAATGGCTTTAGTTGAACAACTTTTGCGCGACAAGGCAAATTTGTCGGGTAACTCCCTCAAAAATGCCAAACGGTTGATTCAACAATACATTGACGAACTAGCAGAAATACTACGTTTACAGGTAGCTCAAACTGTCTCTGGAAAAATAGATCGCAGCGTTCCCCCCAAACGAGTTTTCCGCAATCTTGACCTAAATCGTACTATCTGGAAAAACCTGACAAACTGGAATCCTGATCAGCAAAGATTGTATGTTGATCGCCTCTACTATCATCACACTGCTAAGAAAAAAATGCCAACGCGCCTGATTGTTGTCGTTGACCAATCTGGCTCAATGGTAGATGCAATGGTGCAGTGTACAATTCTCGCTTCAATTTTTGCTGAACTCCCCAATGTTGATGTGCATTTACTTGCTTTTGATACGCAAGTTCTTGACCTGACAGCGTGGGTACATGACCCTTTTGAAGTGTTACTGCGTACTCAGTTAGGAGGGGGAACTTACATTTATCAAGCCTTGGTAGAAGCAGCCCAGAAAATATTAGAGCCAAGTCATACTGTACTTGTCCTTATTTCGGACTTTTATGAGGGTGGTAGCGACCAAGTTTTGTTTGACTATATTAAGTCTTTGAAAGAGTCTGGTTTGCATTTTATTCCGGTTGGTGCGGTGACGAGTTCTGGTTATTTTAGTGTTAATCAATGGTTCCGCGATCGCCTGAAGGAGTTGGGTACGCCTATTTTGACTGGTAGCCCAAAAAAGTTGATTGAAGAGTTGAAGAAGGTGATTGTTAGTTAGGGTTTTGTGAGGAAGATTTTTTAACGCAGAGGTCGCCGAGTAAAACGCAGAGTTACGCAGAGTTTGGAGAGAGGTTATGCAAGTACAGGAAAAACATTACTACACACCGGAAGAATATTTAGAGCTAGAAATTGCTGCTAGTTTTAGAAGTGAATATTATGACGGTAAAATATTGCCCAGGGCTGGTGGAACACCAAATCACAATCGGATAAGTCTTAATTTAAGTGCTGCACTCAATTTTGCCCTGAAGCGGCAACCTTATGATGTATTCATGAGCGATATGCGTTTTTGGATACCGCGTCAGCGACTATATACATATCCTGATGTGATGGTTGTTGCAGGTCAATTAGAGTTTGCTATTGGGCGTAAAGATACGATTACTAATGCTTGCATGATTGCCGAAGTTCTGTCGGAATCTACAGAAAAATATGACCGAGTTGGCAAGTTTAAGCTTTATCGAACAATGGCAAGTTTGAGGGAATACATTCTCATCTCTCAAAGTGAGATGTTTGTTGAACAATACTCAAAAATAGAAAACAACAAATGGCTTTTATCTGAGTATGAGGAATCCAATTCAATTCTGGCTCTAACCTCTATGGATTTTCAAGTTTCTTTAGGGGATATCTACGACAAAGTTGAATTTAAGCATAAGCAAGTAGAAGAAGTAAAATAATTATTTAGGAAAATACTATTAGGCATATAACAATTATGAGTAAGAAAAACGATACAACTATTTTACGGCAACCAGCGGAAATCAAGTACTCTGAAGAACTTGAATTTTTGGTGGCACAAGATAAAGGAAATAAGCCTTTTTCCTGGAAGTTATCGCCGCAAATGGTACGGACTTTTGTACTTGGTAGTACACCTTCCCAGAAACTGAATCGTCCAATCACACAAAAATGGTACGGTGATAGTGCGATCGCCGAACGTGCGATTGTCACCCTTGCTTCTGATCGTGGTTTGTTGTTGATTGGTGACCCTGGTACTGGTAAAAGTTGGCTAGCTGAATTACTTGCTGCTGCAATTTGTGGTAACTCAACTTATGTAGTTCAAGGAACTGCTGGAACTACGGAAGATCAAATCAAATATTCTTGGAATGTGGCGATGGTGATTGCTGGTGGTCAGTCACCGGATTCGATGATTCCCTCTCCTTTGATGACGGCGATGCAAAGTGGAGCGATGGGTAGATTTGAGGAGTTGACTCGCTGTACTTCGGATGTGCAAGATGCACTAATTTCAATTTTGAGTGAGAAGTATATTTCGATTCCGGAACTGAAGGCGGAAAATATTGTTTTTGCACGACCTGGGTTCAATGTGATTGCTACTGCTAATAGCCGAGATCGCGGTGTAAATGAGTTATCTTCTGCTTTAAAACGTCGTTTCAATTTTGTACATATGCCTGTAGTAACTAACAAAAAGCAGGAAAAAGAAATTATCCTGTTCCGCACTAAGGAGTTATTAAGTCGGCATGGTTTTGAAGTTGAAGTGCCGCCAACTTTACTGGATGTATTGTTACAAACTTTCGCGGATTTACGAGAAGCTAGCGCTGCTGCTAGTTCAGATGACCAACGCCTAGAATCTGCTCTATCTACAGCCGAACAAATTGGTGTTTTAGAAGATGCAATTTTGCACAGTCGCTTCTTTGGTGCAACTTCTCTGGAAGCAGGAACACTAGCGCGATCGCTTGTCGGTACTTTAGTACGTCGTTTACCGGAAGATGTCTCAGTAATCAATCAGTTTTGGCATAGCGTAGTCGAAAAACGTAGCAAGGAACAAAAAGGAGATTGGGAAGCTTTTCTGGAAGGAGGAAAAGAAGCGATGGGGAGTATAAAAAAATAGAAAATGGCAGCAATTTTTTCTATTTATATCATGCCCTGCTGCCTCGGCATTGTCAGGGACCGGTAATTAGTAATTAATTATACTTCTGACCCATTACCAATTACCAATTACCCATTTTAAAGAGGTCTAATGGTCAAACTTTCAACCACGCTCAATTCCCTACAAGAACAACTCCTAGATGCAGCACAGAAATTCGCCACAGATGCTCAACCTTTAAGTGAATTACTAACAGCTTTAGTCAGCGATGTAGCAAGGGCCAGCACCGAACCTCTAGAAATCTTCCCCGTCTGTCACCACTCCCCTTCATCAGCATTGCAGATGGTACAGCGATTACACCGCAAGCAACCCAAAGTAATTTACATCGAGCTCTGCGAAGACTTGCTATCAACAGTAGAAAACTTGCGAGATTGCAAACTACCCGTAGCATTACAGGCATTTGCAGCCGAATCTCAGACATTTTCGCCCAAAGTGATGCCATTGAGCGTAGTTGCACCATTAACAGAAGCTTCCGCAGAATATCAAGCGATCGCCTACACTCTCCAATATCCAGAAACCGAACTTGTCTTCGTAGATCGAGCGGTGGATTTTGTCTTTCAATGGGAACCAGAAGCCACTCAAATCCCCGAAGAGGAAGACGCACCACTATCAGAAGAAGCAAAGATGCACGGGACGGCAGTTGGGGTAGAAATTGGCAGCCTAACGCCGACATTTGAGCAATTTCTCACTTTTTTGCTGCATAACTCCAACACTCGCCACTTTGCTGAATGGTGGGATCAGTACGTTGAACAAGGAATTATTGGTGCTGATTACGAAACTTACCGACAGGTGATGTTCCTGATTGGTAGTCTGATGCGACGCTTGGGGCGTAAGGATAAGGATCTTACAACAGATCGCTGGCGCGAACAATATATGTGGACGCGCATCAAACAGCACATGTCAGCAAAAAACATTACTCCACTCGAGGCGATTTACATTTGTGGGGCCGCACACACGGCTAGTGATGTGGCGGAATTTGGCGTAAAAAGCGAAATTAATTGGGATATTCCCGCAAAAACTGAGACTAAGTGGCTTTATGGGCTGATTCCTTCCAGTTTCGCCGCGATTGAATACCAATTCAGTCATCCTGCTGGAACGATTTCCTTAGCTGAAGCAACTTGGAAAAAAAGTCTATCGGTTGCTAAATTACAGCAGTTCACCCCAACAAAATCTGCTAAAAAGTCGAGAAAAGGCCGCCAATATTGGGGGAGTGAGGAAGAGCAAATCTTCCTAAGAGAAGCCTTGTCAAATTTTTTAACCCGTCCCCCAAAATTTGTAGCAGCGGATACAGAACAATTGCTGCAATGGTGTGCTGATATTGTAGCCTTGGCTCGGCAAAATGCTTATCTAGCAAGTACTGCTGACGCGATCGCCATCTACCAAACGTCAATACTGCTAGCAAATATGCGAAATCGACTACATCCTACACCCTACGACTTCCAGGATGCAGCCATCACCTGTCTGGAAAAAGACCACAGGCCCAAGAAACGTAACATATCCCAACTGTGTCAAATTCTACTAGGAGGCGATCGCCTTGGCAGCGTAGGCTATGCATCCTTACCACCCTTGGCTCAAGATGTGTACGATCGCCTAACATCGTTAAATGTCAATTTGCTGGCTCAAACCAATCAACGGGCCTTGATGGATTTCAAGCAAAAGCCTGAATTGTTACCCTGTTCTGATGTGTTGTGGGCGACTCAATTATTTATTGGGAAAATAGCCTAGTACAAACCAATTATAGGAGAGCGCACCCTGGGAAATAAGCCGTTACAGGAATCCTGGGAAATTCGCATTGGCAAGTATCAGCGACAAATTATCATGCTGGGTTATGAAGGTGTAACAATTGAGCAGGTATTGGAACAACGACTCAAACGCTCTGCTTTTGGAGAACAAGCCAACGCGAGTATTGTTCTGGAAGCAGCCGAAAACAGTATTTTATACCTGCAAAGCCCACGTTTGACACAAGAATTGGGAGAACATTCCATTGTGTTGCTGCGACAGGAGACAAGTGCAGAAGATGCACCGAAAATCTTTGATAGGGTACGTCGTCTAGTTCATTACTATCGCTCTTCGCCGACTGGATTGCCCGATTGGATTGAGCATTTTGTAGCAACTGGCTATTCTCATTATGCGACACTTCTGCCCCAAGTTTTTGCTGATCGGGGAACCTCACCAGAGCAAATTGCTGGGATGTTAGGCTTTATCTTCACTCTAGAAAGTTTGGCACTGTCGTTGGGTTGTAATCGCAGTCAGTTATTAATTGGAGTACAACAAGCTTCTGGGGGATTGGAAGATCCGGCAAAGTTGGGTTTGCTGTGGACAACTGAATGGTTACTTGGTTTACGAACTTTAGATCAAATTCGAGTTTTTTTTTGAGGAAGTAGTCAGTAATTCCCTGTTAATGGCGGCTTTTTCCTGAGTACTTGAATGGGGTTCATTTTGTCACTGACTTTTGCACCTAGAATCGCTCGATTTGTTGTTGAGTTACTAAGTTAAATTGTTTGCTTCTGTGCCAGATCGAGTGTTGTTACCGTGGCTACCTAGTTTAATTCTACGTTTGCGGCCTCATGCACAAATTCTGCAAGTGTTACTCAAGGAAGCGTCAATGAGTTTTCCTAAGCGCTTGAGTGAATTTGACAAATGGCAACCAGTGTGGGAAAGAGAGACACAAGTTACCCAAAAGCCAGAACTGAGGAAAGAACTGAATGAACAGGAAATGCAGGTAAAGCAAATGTTGCTGAATACCCGAACGACAACTGAGACGATGGCGCAATTACTAGGAGTTGAGGCGTTAACCTGGGAAGCTACTGATTTTGAAGGAAATCTCTCACCGCAAGAATAGCAGATTCAGTCCTTGCTGAAAGCTAAGCCAGCAAAAGCTAGCAGTAGTTATAGCTTGGAATAACCATTAGGCATCGGTTTAGGTTGCCAGAATTATGTCAGAATAGCCAAAAGACCAAATTGGACGCATTTCAAAAAACTCTTCAAAGGAAATTTGAAAATCTTTATTACGATCATATTTTTTGATATATTCTTCAACTTCATTAGAAGGTAATCCCCACTCTAGCAATAGAGTTTTTAGTTCAAAGTTATCAATATAACCGCTCCTATCAATATCTATTTGCTCGAAAATCAATCTGGCTTTTTCTTCATCGCTAATATTTTTACCCTTGCTCAAACATTCAATTTTCACATTTTCTTTTTTCAGTCTTTCTTTAACACCCTTAATCTGCCAAATTTTTTCATAAAATTCAGCAAAACTAAATTCATACAAATCGGTGTTTCGAGCAATAAAAGTATCGATAAAAGAATCTGGAACTTGCCACTCTTGCCAAAGAATTTTCAATTCTCCTTTATCCAAAGTTCCATTTTTACTTGTATCTAATTGAGCAAAAACTGCTGCTGCTACTGTTTGCTCATCAACCTCCTCAGAATTGATTGACAAGTTATTACTTAACCATAATTTTTTCGCATCTTCATCAATCAATGTTTGTCTTTCATTTTCTCTTGTCCAACTTATCCATTCTGCTGCTGTTGGCTTCATGATTAACTTGTAAAAGACATTATAGCCAAGGATAAAAAGGATAAAAAACAAGTTACCAGAGGAACCTAATACCGAAGGTAATATCAACACCCCAGCCGCCAGAATCGAGGCAGAATAAAGATTATCTTTGAAGAGTCCAAAAACCGTAAAAACAAAGTAGAATACTCTACACCAAACGTAGGTACTTAAAACTAAAAATGTGTTGATCAACCAAAAATTTGAATCAGGTTCTAAAAGGAGATGAATTGCACTATAAAGATGCAAACTTATAAAGAACAGATACCCTGGAACCATTGCACTCTTTGAGCCAAAAACAATTGGTGTTTGGTAAAAAGAGGAGGTGATGTGACCAATTATGGCTGATAGTGCCATGATCATAGCAGGGATTTCTGGATTACTACTAAAAAATGCAATAACACCAAAAACAACCTCTATAGTTCCAGAAATTAAGTGAGTTCTTATTGATAATTTCCTCTTGGGTAGCATGAGGAATTTTGGGTGTGGCGGGCTCGTGTAGTGGTAGTATAAAACATAAAAATTACTGAGGATTGATGCGCCACACAGAATTAGTTTTTGATAATATTCTGTTTCCTCTCCTGTAAAGGTGGTACTAAAATAAAAGCAAGCTAGGGCGTAAATACTGGCAGGCAAAAGTAACAATAAATTTTTCAAATATATCGGCATCTCTACATTTTCCTTGATAACTTGCTTAAGATAGTATGCCGCATAATTTACAAAAATTTTAGTCGTTTGTCAAACACTTAGAAGAACTATTTTGTTCTGTGGATGATTTCTGCAATAAATTTGAACTACTGTGGCATAAACAACTTCACTGTGGCATAAATAACTTCTTGGGCAGGGACTGCGCTGCCACCAACGCAATCGGCAACTGTGTTTGAGTGCAATCATCACCCTCCTGATTGCGTTTTATCAGTCCCACTATCGCAATTTCAAAGCGTTTTACCTTATTCCTCTAGTACTAATGGCTGAGAAATATGTTACAATAATCGACAAACAATTAATTTTTGTATATAAATATTGAGTATCGTCACATAAGATTGTTTCCCCCCGCCAGTCGCCGCTGATTGCATTAAATTTGTGACAGCTAGTAAGTAAAACTTGCTAATCTTATTGCGCCACCAAGAAGGACACTTCCTAAGCGCCCAGAGACTCTAGTCTACTGGCGATTATTTTTGCAACCCTCTACTTTCTCCAATCCTGTAGCCGCACCTACATCAAGGAACTTTCTCAATTTTTCTTGATCAAGAGTTTTATACCTTCCAGAGTTTTTTTTAAAGCTTCTGTAAAAAAACTTCTTGTTCTAGATCAACAAGGTGTAATCGTTGTCACAATAATTGTTGGCAACAAATAACGCTGCAACCAAGACTCAACCTCAGCAAACTCTAGCTTGAACCGGAAAAATGGGTATGATGACTGATACGCTAAAGCTTGATGGTAAAACATTTCTCCCCGCTGACCAACTTCCCATCTCAGAATGGCCTTGTGTTTTAAGTGAACGTCCCCAACCGACGCTCACCATTAAAGACAATGACCTGTTTTTAGTTACCGATACCCTAGGCAATATTTCTGGATGTTTTGGAGATGACACAAGTGCCAGCATGGGACTGTTCTGTTGTGATACACGCTACCTCAGTCGCTTAGAGTTGCAAATTAATGGACATTCACCAGTGCTACTCAGCAGTACCGCTGACAAAGGCTTTGCCATCTCCGTACTGTGTACCAATCCCAGTCTAGATGGTGGCTCGCGATTAGAGGGAGGAGATAAATTAGAGCCAGGTACAGAATTAAACGGCAAGGTAGATTTAGAGTTTGCTCCCCTAAAAGCCGATACCATTGGCCTTAACCGTGAAATTGCCCTAAATGGAGCCTTATTTGAAGAATTAACAGTCTGTAATTACAGCACTGGTAAGATTAGCTTTCAAATTAGTCTCAGTTTTGATGCAGATTTTGTGGACTTATTTGTAGTCCGGGGCTATAGCCGCAAACACAAAGGACAACTCTTACGAGAACTACCAAAAGAAGATGAGGGAAAAGAAGTAACAGCAGAAGATTACTGCTTAAGGGAATCTACCTCAGCCTTCCCATCGGAATTGACACTAGCTTACCAAGGGCTAGATAACTCAGTAATGCAATCTCGCTTAGAGTTCGTACATCGCCAACCCGACTACTTAAAGGGTTACACAGCAGTTTGGCATTTGGAGTTAGAAACCCACGAAAGCCAGAAGTTAGGTTATCGCTTACAGATGATGACAGATAACCGTTCTAGTTCCAGTGTCAGTGCTCCAGCAACCCTCGTACAAGCAAGAGCAGCGGAGTTATTGGAACAGCAAGAATGGCGTACTCATATAACCCAAATTCGTTCCGACAAAAACACCTTTAATCGGGTAATTGAACGTGCCGAACAAGATGTATATTTGCTGCGTCAGTCTTTTGGCAAAGGTAAGGTACTTTCAGCAGGTGTACCCTGGTTTTCCACACTTTTTGGGCGTGACTCAATCATTGCAGCTTCCCAAATTTTGATGCTCGATCCCTCAATTGCTCGCGAAACTCTAACCATCTTAGCTGAGTACCAAGGCAAAAATGAAGATGAGTGGCGCGATGAACAGCCTGGGAAAATTTTACACGAACTGCGCATGGGTGAAATGGCTCGCTGTCAGGAAATTCCCCATACGCCTTATTATGGCACAGTAGATGCTACACCTTTGTGGTTAATGCTCTACGCCGAGTATTATGCTTGGACGCACGACACCGAAACCCTGGATCGCCTGTGGGAAAACGCTCAACGTGCAATGGATTGGATTGACCGCAACAGCAAGGAAACCGGTTACCTGAGCTACCAACGGCTATCTAAGCGAGGTCTAGCTAATCAGGGTTGGAAAGACTCTGGAGACTGTATTGTTAATAGTAAGGGAGAGATGGCCACTGGTGCGATTTCTCTGTCTGAAGTGCAAGCTTACGTCTATGCTGCCAAAATCCGCCTTGCTGAAATCGCTCGGATGAAGAAGCGTCTTGATCTAGCAGATCGCTGGCAAGATGATGCTAAAGAACTCAAACGCCGTTTCAATCAGGATTTCTGGATGGAAGACCTCGATTTCTGCGCTTTGGCTTTGGATGGGGATGGTAAGCAGGTAGATAGTATTACTTCAAACCCCGGGCACTGTCTAAATCATGGCATCTTCTCACCGGAGAAAGCTTATAACGTAGCGGAACGTCTGCGTGCACCGGATATGTTCAATGGCTGGGGGATTCGCACTCTCAGTAGTTTGTCACCAGCATACAATCCAATGGGCTACCATGTCGGTTCAGTTTGGCCTCATGATAATGCCATAATTGCAATGGGATTGCGATCGCTAGGGCTAGTGGATCAGGCTCTGGAACTGTCCAAAGCCTTAATTGACATGACGCTACAGCAGCCTTATCACCGTCCTCCAGAACTGTTCTGCGGCTACGAGCGCACCCAAGATAATGCACCGGTCAAGTATCCAGTAGCTTGTTCTCCCCAAGCTTGGGGAACTGGTAGCATCTTCCAGTTATTGCAAATGATGGTAAATTTGGTACCGGATGCTCGTAATAACTGTTTGCGGATTATTGACCCAGCTTTACCAGAGTCGATTAATAGCCTGTCGTTGCACAATTTGCGAGTTGGGCAAACTTTGCTTGATTTAGAATTTGAGCGCTCTGGCACCAGTACTGCTTGTCGCGTTGCTAAGAAACGCGGGAATCTCCGGGTTGTGATTGAAGCTTAAATTAAAACTAGGGTGGGCAAATTCTCACCCTGGTTATCACTACCCCCCTATTAACTTAATTTTTGTAATAATTTTTAACAGATAGCGGCGCTCAGTCCCAAACTATTTTCTTAAAATGACTAATCCTAATTTAGAGCAACTTTCGGCTCAGCTTGAGAGCGAAAACTTACGCGATCGCATGGTAGCACTTGCTTCACTGCGGGATGTTGCAGCAGTCGATGCGGTACCTCTGATTAAAAAAGTATTAGACGACGAAAGTCTACAAGTGCGCTCAATGGCAGTATTTGCCTTGGGAATTAAGCAAACTGAAGAATGTTACCCAATTTTGGTAAAAATACTGGAAACTGAGCCAGACTACGGTATCCGTGCTGATGCGGCTGGTGCTTTGGGATACCTAGGTGATAAAAGAGCCTTTGAACCGCTGGTCAGAGCTTTCTACGAAGATACTCAATGGTTAGTACGTTTCAGCGCTGCTGTTTCCTTGGGAAATATCAAAGATCCTCGTGCTCGTGAAGTACTTACCCAAGCTTTGAATAGTGAAGAAGTGGTTGTACAACAAGCCGCAATTTCTGCTTTAGGTGAAATTAAAGCAACTGAATCGGTTGATGATATCCTACGATTTGCACAGTCAGAAGATTGGCTAGTGCGTCAACGTTTAGCAGAAGCACTCGGTCACCTCAACACAGAAAAAAGCATCTCGGCCTTAAAATTTTTAGAGAAAGACAAGCATTCCCAAGTTTCTCAAGCAGCATCAGTTTCCTTGCAACGCTTGGCAGAAGTGTCAAACTAGGCAGAAACTAATAGCTTAAAATTATCTAGACTAACAAAACCTTAACGCCAATTCATTTACTTCATGGATATAAAAGAGTTTTTCGAGCAAAGTTCAGGTAAATGGTTTTCCCAACGTACCAGTCACCATTTAGCTTTTAAGCAAACTGAAAGTGGTAAGTCAAACCTGACGATTGAAATGTTACCTGCAGACGCTCCAGAAGTTGTTAAACTCTGCGAACAGTACGAGATAGATCCAGCTTCTGCTCTCTGTGGCGCGAGAGTAGCTTGGGAAGGCACAATGGAATGGGATGAGGAAAAGCACCAGGGTTCCACTGTACTCGTACCGATTCCTGACGCAGAAAAGCCTAATGAAGGTAAACTCTTGCGAGAAATGGGTTATGCAGAAAAAGCTCCCGTTGCTGGAAGTTACCTGATGGGAGATGATGGTGCTCTGACGCTAATTACAGAGTACGAAACGATGTATTCTGAGGAACGTCTCTGGTTTGCTAGCCCAAATTTGCGCTTACGTACCAGCATCCTCAAGCGTTTTGGTGGATTTAGCATGGCTTCTCTTTCTTCTGAGATTCGTATGGGTGTTACCCAAGCTCCGAAACAAGCAGAAGATACTGCTACTAGCGTTTAAGAAACTGTTAGGATAAATCGCCTTTCGACAACACTCGAAGGGCGATATTTTTATGCCTAACATAGTCAACAGAGATAGCCTATAGTCAGGAATTAATAGAAGTATTCTTTTTAGGTCTACCACCTTTTTTACCATTTTCCCTGGCTGCGGTAGTTTTGGCACTTGAAGTTATCTATCTTCCCTTCCTACCTAGTTCAGCCATCCATGATTTTGTCCCGAAAATACCTGCTACAAGTTCGGAAATGCCAAAATCAACATCTAGACTTTCCCAGTGGATGCTGCTACCTGAAGGTGGTAGCCAAACATCAGCAAGTTGTTCTGGCGAAGCACCTTCTAAACCTTGTGCTAATCTGGGAGGAAAACTAAAAATAGCACCACTTTTGAGTTTGATAATAATTAAATTCTCAGACTCATCATAATGCACGGATTCCGCACGAGGCTCTGTATCCTCAGATTCTTTCCATGCTTGCTTAGCTTTGGCTATTTGCTCCCGTAGATTTTCCTCTTTTAACTCTTTGTCCCAGTTTCTAAATGCCATGTATTTCTTGCCATTTACTTAACAACATTTCTTGATTATTAGCTACTAATTTAAGCTGGGTTTTATCAAGAGTCAGATGAGCAGTAATAAACAGAAAGTTTTATGGCAATTTTCACCTCAGTAAGGTAAACCTAGCACTATATAGGGGTGCAAGTCCTTGTGTTCCTAGAAGCTATGCACAGATCGTGATTGAATTCGCTATACAGCGGTTTCCTCTGTAATGCGGTACATTAACCTCTCTCCAAACCTCTCTCCTTAAAGGAGAGAGGCTTTGACATTAGCCCCATTCCCTCGAAGGGAAGGGGGTTGGGGGTTAGGTCTGACTGTACCTCATAACAGCCGTAACCGCTATAACATCCAGATTTTTCAAAGCCTGGAAAAGTCAAACAAACGTCCATCCCGCAACTGTACTACAGGCTTATTTGCCATCTGAACCAAACGCTCATCATGGGTAGTGACAATCACCGTTGCACCGATCGCATTCAATTTTTGGAGAATACTTAATACCTGGCGAGAATTATCTGGATCGAGGTTGCCGGTTGGTTCATCGGCCAACAACACTGGGGGTGTACTAACAATAGCGCGAGCTAGACTTACCCGTTGTTGTTCTCCTCCAGAAAGTTCGTCTGGGAAGCTGTTAGCTTTATGTTGCAAACCTACTAACTTCAAAGTTGGTGGTAAACGTCGCTCAATTTCCTTGCGAGTGAAACCTTGGGCCCACAGTACAAAAGCCACATTTTCTGACACTGTACGCGACCCAATCAATTTGTAGTCTTGAAAAACAATACCAATGCGACGACGTAGCAAAGAGAGGCGATCGCCTTTTAACTGTCCTACATTAAGCTGGTCAACAAACACCTCTCCCTCTGTCGGTTGTTGGGCGCCATAAATCAGCTTCAGCAAAGTTGACTTCCCAGCACCAGAAGGCCCGGTAATAAACAAAAAGTCTCCCCGCTTCACCTCCAAATTGACGCCAAACAACCCTCCGCCACCATTGAGGATAAGTTTTTGTTACATTCCGTAACAAAACCATTCCAGACGTTTGAGGCCCGTAATCTGGTGTTTGGCGCAACTCCTTGTTGAGCATTACTATTACCGGGATGACCAAAAACTGTAGTCATAGACAAGCGAAAAATGAAACTTATAGCTTAGGATGGCAGGGAAGGTGAGCGTACAAGACTCAAAACTTTTTTACGCCAAATACTGACTATAGCTTTAATGGCAAACTGAGGTAAAACCATCATCCGTCGCCAGCGCCAAGGTTCTTGATACAAGCGATAAAGCCATTCCAGATGATTATTCCGCAACAATAATGGCGCACGAGTTTTAATACCAGCCCAAATATCAAAACTGCCACCGACACCAATCCAAATTGACTGAGGACACAAGTAGCGATGTTGGGCAATCCAAATCTCCTGACGCGGTACACCCAAGCCTACTAAAATCAGCCTTGGTTGCTTCTCCTTCAGGGTTAAAATTAATTCTTCTTCCGCTTCCAGGAAGCCATTTTCTACCCCAGAGAACTTCAGTCCTGGTACTTCTTGTTGCCAAATATCAGCAGCCTTTTGAGCCACACCAGGAGCACCACCATAGAAAAATACTGGACAAGACGAGTTCAATTGTCCAGCTTGACGCAGTAAAGACTCTGCAAGCTCAATTCCCGGACAGCGTTGCTGTCGTTTACCTTCAAGCTGCAAGTATAGTATTACCCCAGCGCCATCGGGAATCACCAATTCGGCTTTCTGGATAATCGCAGCTAGATCCTGATTGCGCTCTGCTTGTATTACCATTTCTGAATTGAGGGTAACCACATGGCTTCCCAGTCCCTGCTGTAGACGAGTACCAAGCCAGCGGTCATAGTCATCTATTAGATGAACAGGTAGCCCCAGCACTGAAAATTGTTCGGGTGCTTCAAACATAGCCCAGTTTTCGCATAGCCTCATATTAGATTAACAATAAGAAGGCTAGCCGATCCGGGCGCTTAAAGCTAGCTAAATATTCAGATTACTCTTGCGTTTTCCCTAAATTGGCGTTTATGCAACAAGCTATCTCTAGCAAATCTCCAACAGTAAAGCTTGAAACACAAACGCCAACTCATACTGATATTTAACTCAACGCCGAGCGCAATTGAGCTAATGCACTCTCCAAAGCCTCTGGAAGCTTACTAGCATCACGTCCACCAGCTTGAGCGAGGTTAGGGCGTCCACCACCTTTACCTCCACAAATTTTGGCAATTTCGCCAATAAATTTACCCGCTTGCAAACCCTTAGTATTGACATTCTTGCTAAAAGCTGCTACCAAAGTGACTTTTTCTGCTTCAGGAATAGACGCCAGCACTACCGCACTTTCTCCCAACTTTTGCTGTAAACGTTCAGCCGCTGTTTTGAGAGCATCAGCGTCAACATCTGCCATACTGGCAACCAGAACCTTAAACTCACCAACTGACTCAGCCTGCATCAGCAATTGATCAGACTTAGCTAAAGCAAGTTCTTGCTTAAGTGCCTCCACCTGTTTATTAGTTGCCTTCAGCTCATTTTGTAGATTGGTAATGCGGTCAATGACTTCTTCCGGTTTAACTTTAAAGCGATCGCTCAATTCTCTGACCACTTTATCCCGCACATTCAAATAATCCAGCACAGCAGGTCCTGCAACCGCTTCAATCCTCCGGATACCAGCAGCAACCCCAGCTTCCGAGACAATCTTAAACACCCCAATCTCAGCCGTGTTATGTACATGAGTACCGCCACACAGTTCCATTGAGACGCCAGGGAAATCAATCACCCGCACTTCATCACCATACTTTTCCCCAAACATAGCCACAGCACCCTTAGCTTTTGCTTCAGCGATCGGCATTACTTCTACTTCAGCAGTATGAGCTTCCGCAATCCAGCTATTGACTTGTTGCTCAACTTGTTGTACCTCTTCTGCTGTCAAAGCACGAGAGCAATGGAAGTCAAAACGCAATCTGTCAAAATCCACCAAAGATCCAGCTTGAGAAATCCCAGGGTCAACAATCTGCTTCAAAGCCGCTTGCAGGAGGTGAGTCGCTGTATGATTTGCTTGGACGCGACGACGACAAGAACGGTCAATTTGAGCATTTACAGGCATTCCTAACTCTAAGCTGCCACGCTCGACATGACCAAAGTGGACAAACAGATTTGCTTCCTTCTTCACGTCTTCAATCCTGACTAGAACATCCGACGCACTCAAATAACCGCGATCGCCTATTTGTCCTCCCGATTCTGCATAAAAAGGCGTCTGATCCAAAACGATCTGCACTTGCTTACCTGCTGCTGCTGATTCAACAGGTTGACCATCCGCAATCAGCGCCATTACCAGTGCACCAGTTGCAGGTAAGGTATAGCCAAGAAAATCAGTGGCAGCAACGCCTGAAGCTAGTTGTTCCAACGAACCTCGCGCCATCAAATCAATAGTTTCATGGGCTTCCTGGGAGCGCGTAGCCTGTTCCTCCATTGCCGCTTCAAAGCCTTCTAAATCTACTTTCAACTCATGTTCTTCAGCAACTTCTTGGGTTAGTTCTAAAGGGAAACCGTAGGTATCGTATAGGGTAAAAGCATCTCGCCCAGAAATGATTTTTAGTCCTAATTTCTGTGTTTTAGCGATGATTTCTTCTAGTAATTTTTCGCCTCGTTCCAATGTTTTTAGAAAACGAGATTCTTCTCGTTGCAGTTCGGCTTTAATTGCATCTTCCCGTTGTCGGACATTGGGGTAAGCTTCTTGGGAGAGGGCGATCGCACTTTCAGCTACTTTTGCAGTAAATTCTCCTTGAATACCAATCAAACGTCCGTGACGCACCACACGACGCAACAAGCGACGCAATATATAGCCTCTACCTGTATTTGACGCTGTAATCCCATCAGCAATCATATGGACGACTGCGCGAACATGATCACCAATTACCTTGAGAGAGACTTTGGTTTTATCATCACTTTGAGCATAGTCAATCCCAGCAATTTCAGCCGCTGTTTTGATAATTGGGAAAATTAGGTCAGTTTCGTAGTTATTTGGGACTTTCTGGAGGATTTGTGCCATCCGTTCCAGTCCCAAACCTGTGTCAATGTTTTTATTTTGCAGTGGAACCCGGTTACCTTGGGCGTCCTGGTTATACTGCATGAACACCAAGTTATAAAACTCGATGAACCGTGTTCCATCTTCTAGGTCAATATGTTTGTCACCCCTTTCTGGATGGAAGTCGTAATATATTTCTGAGCAAGGGCCACAAGGGCCAGTAGGGCCAGATGTCCAGAAGTTATCTGCTTCTCCCATGCGTTGAATGCGATGGGGAGGGATGCCAATTTTATCGCGCCAAATAGCAAAAGCTTCGTCATCTTCCTGGAAGACACTGACGATGAGACGTTCTGGGGGTAAAGCAAAGACTTGTGTTGATAGTTCCCATGCCCAAATGATTGCTTGTTCTTTAAAATAGTCACCGAAGCTGAAGTTACCAAGCATTTCAAAAAAGGTATGGTGACGTGCAGTACGTCCCACGTTTTCGATGTCGTTGGTACGGATGCACTTTTGGGAAGTGGTAGCGCGGGGAACTTCAGGCGATCGCTGTCCTAAGAAAATTGGTTTGAAGGGTAACATTCCGGCGATCGTCAGCAACACAGTTGGATCTTCCGGCACCAGTGAGGCACTTGGTAATATTTTGTGCCCACAAGTTGCAAAGAAGTCGAGAAATTTTTGACGGATTGCGCTACCGCTTAGGAACTGGGAAGATTCAGGCATGGTCGTTTAACAGGAGCTCTTGACTTATGATGTTGAATGGGGGAAGGCGTTGATGCTTTTGGCAAAGCAAATAAATCTGCCTCTTAGCCTTCGGTAAAGCCTTTAAATTATCAGCCGATTTGTTATCTATTTTTACATTTGTTGATGGGGTGTTGTCGTCCTATGTAGCCCCAAGGCTTAAGCCTGGGGCTACAAAAACAAAGTCCGCCTACGCAGACTGAATTTCAAGCCCGTCTACGCGGGCTTTGTTCGGGTAGCCCCATCCTTTAGGATGCGGGCTTCTTCTTCTTCCACAGAAAATTGTTTAAACTTTTTAAGCTATTTTTGCAGTTCGTAAAGACCCATCAAGTTTGGTAAACACTATTGAGTAATTTATGGCTGTATCATGTTAATTTGAAATTGGACATCAGCCAGAGACAAAAACAACTGGAAAAAACCAATGCTGGGTATAGATTTGATGTCCCCGATCTTTAACCCAGGCACAGCGTCAACTAAACACCATAGCAATAAGTGGCAAGAACCCCGGAAAAGCCGGAGGAAGCCAAACCCAAGTCGGGAAAGTAGCAAAAATGGTAGAAGAATTGGAAGTGAAGCTGTGAGAGTTGTAAACCTTAGTAAGTCACAATTGTTCGTCGGAAAGTTAGCTCGTTGAAAACTAAAACTTTTGTACTCAAATGAGTCTGGCCAATCTTGGTTAGACTCATTTGGTTTTGAGGCACAATAAAATTAAAAGTAGAAGAATTAGGTTTAAAAATATGGCGGCAATGACATTCAAAGTTCCCAGTATGGTTTGTGATGGCTGTGCCAAGACTATTACTGATAGCATCCTCACCCATGAGTCAGATGCTAAGGTAGAGGTCGATCTAAAAGCCAAGACGGTTAGTGTTGAGACTGAAGCTTCTGAAGAGTCTATTAAACAGATGATTGTGGCTGTGGGTCATACAGTCGAATAAACAAAAGCCAAGATTTTTTCTTGGCTTAATATTAAATCCGAAACATATAGAACTTAAGCAACTGCTACAAGTGACGGTGTAACAGCACCTCGATCAGCGCGAAAAACTAAACAATGAACAGCGGAATATCTTGACGCTTCAACAACTGATATCATTTCAGTTTGTATCAGAATTATTCAAAAACCTCTGCGTCCCTCTGCGTTTTCCTCTGCGTTCTCTGCGTTAAAAAAACCTATTATTCCCATGAAAACGGATTCTATATAACTTAATTTTATGGTGGAAGTAAAAAAGCCCGTGCTTATACGGAGACGATCTTGAGGATGTGCGATCGCCTTGGGCCTAACGAAGCCAATCGCGAAATATACCAGTCTACGTATTCTACGCAAACGGCCGATCGCCCTGAATGACTAGGCTAGCGAGATGAGTCACATAGGTACTTCTAATACTATCTGTAGATTAAACTGCATTCAAAGTTATGTGGAAACTGCTAATCTGTAAAGAAGTGTTTACCAAAAGCCTAGCTAAATAAAATATGAGAGGCGTTGCTACAACAGACTCGCAACCACCCCGATGCAACCCAAGTCAAACTACGGCCCGATTCTCCCAACAGCTTACAGTTTTCTGCGACTTTGACGGCCCAATCGTTGATGTCTCCAATCGCTACTATCTTACTTATCAGATAGGTTTAGCTGATACTAGAAGTTTTTACCAAGCTCAAGGTATCAATTTACCGATTCAGCAACTGACGAAAAAGCAATTCTGGCAAATGAAGCAAGACCGCGTTCCAGATGTAGAAATTGCGATGCGTTCAGGTTTGTACGGGGAGCAAATTGATTTCTTTTTGGGCCGTGTGGTGGAAATAGTTAATCAACCTGCTTTATTGAATGAAGATAAGATTCAACCAGGAGTTAGTTGGGCTTTAGCCTTGCTTCATTCTCGCGGTGTCAGACTGGTTTTAGTGACTTTGCGCTTAACTTCACAAGCTACGCAAATTTTGAGAAATCATGGTTTGACTCGTCTGTTTAGTGGTATTTATGGCACCGAGGATAGCGACGCTGCTTATCAAAACTATAGTGAATTGAAAACGCAACTGCTAGCTAAGGCGATCGCCGAACAATCTGCATTAGCAAAACATCCAATTTCAGGTTGGATGGTAGGGGATACAGAAGCTGACTTGATCGCAGGACAAACGCTTTCAATTCCTACGATCGCTCTTACTTGCGGTATTCGTTCTCAGTTCTACCTCAAGCAATTTCAGCCGACTCACATTGACAGTGACTTATTAGCTGCGGCAAATTACATTTTGGCAAAAAATAGAGCCTTTGGTGGCTAAAAATTCAGGATGGGAAGTTGCTTAAACTTCTAACTCCATTCCCTTGCTTTATTGATCAACTAACTTCATCCGCTCCCACCAACGATTGAGCGGATAGTAAACTACAGGAGCCCACAAACTACTGAGGATAGCACTTGAAAGAGCAATACGCTGATGGTCAGACCAAATTTCACCAAGATTGCGATCGCCCATCAAACTATACTGAATAGCGGTAACAGTTTCGCCAACAACCGCCATCCCAAAAACTATTAAAGCAACCGAAATAAAATCTTCCTGAATATAGCGTTGCTTTTGAATTCTACCTGTTAATATTCCTACTAAAACAAGACTCAAGACATGGGTAGGATAAGGAGCAGTCATTCCATCTTGAATCAGCCCTAAAGCCAGCCCAGCCATTGCTCCTTGAAGAGCAGTACGTTTGAGGCTCCAAACCACCACCCAGATCAATAACCAGTTAGGTGCAATTCCCAGTAATTCCATCCCTGGAAAACGAGTAGGCAAGATCATCAAGCAAATCAGTACCGAACCAATTGTTACTAACCAATTGAGAAGTTGTCTAGCCCAGGGTGAGAAAGGAAAAGCGTTGGTCATTGGTCTGTAGTCATTGATTATTGGTAATTGTTAATTGGTCAAAAAGAAATGACCAATGAATGTTTATTTTGGATAAACCACTACCCACTCTAGGTAACTAATCGGCGATGTCAGCTCAATTACTGCTTCTGGAGCGGGACTTTTGTCAAGATTTACAGATTCCACACGTCCTAGAGGTAAACCAGGGGGGAAAAGTTCACTGACAGACGAAGTTGAGACAACATCACCGCGACGGACATCGGGTACTTTATCAAAAAACTGTAAAACAGCACGATTAGAGCCTTGTCCCCGCATGAAACCCATACTGCGACTGCGGCTAATTGCTGCACCCACCTTACTTGTGGGGTCGCTGATCAGCAAAACGCGACTACTATTAGGCGTCACGCTCACAACTCGACCGACTAAGCCACCAGGCCCCATCACAATATGGTCTTTCTGAATACCATCTTGACTGCCTCGACCTAAAGTTATTTGTTGCCACCAATGGTCAGCACTACGCCCTACAATTGCAGCAACAATACCTTTTTGTTTTTGGGTTTTTGAATAATCTAACAGCTCTTTTAGCTTCTGGTTTTGGATTTCCAGCTCGACTAAGCGCTGTTGCAGTTCATTTACTCGTGCATCATTGATGCGCTCTTCTTTTGGAGCACCTACTTGAAAAGGACGGGTCATCAACTGATAAGCCTCAAAAAGTGCTGCTCCCTGAGTCTCGCGAACCAACCAAGCAGCACTCAACGTTAGTCCTCCCAGCACAATAGCTACCCCATGCCGGTCCCACCAGCGACGTATTATAAACATAGCTTTATCTAGCAACGGCAGCTTGATGCTGACGTATAAGTTCTAATAGTGCAGGTAGACGACTCATGTTGTGAAAAACAAAACTCCTCAAGGCTGATAAGTAAATAGATGACCACTACATATGGCGAGAACGCCCACTGAACACTCGCTCTAACTGTTTGAAATTCTCCAGAACCCGACCAGTTCCCAAAACGACGCAACTCAAGGGATCTGCGGCAACATGGGTCACTATACCGGTTTCGTGGCTGATCAGCGTATCTAGCCCTCTTAATAAAGCGCCACCACCTGCCAGCATAATGCCCCGGTCAATGATGTCTGCTGCTAGTTCCGGAGGTGTCCGTTCTAGAGTGCGCTTTACAGCATCAACAATGACTGAAAGCGGTTCTGACATACTTTCACGAATTTCTGGCCCTTTGATGGTGACGGTTCGCGGCAAGCCAGAGAGCAGGTGTAAGCCCCGCACCTCTAAGTTAGCGTCGTCATCATAGTGAGTTGGGTAAGCTGAACCAATCTGAATTTTAATTTCTTCAGAGGTACGTTCCCCAATTACCAGGTTGTGTACTTTTTTCATGTACTGGGTGATTGATTCACTCAGTTCATCACCAGCAACGCGCACCGATTCACTGAGAACTGTTCCTTGCAAACTGAGAACAGCCACCTCGGTAGTGCCACCACCAATATCAATGATCATATTGCCCGTTGGCTCTGCCACCGGTAGCCCTGCACCGATTGCTGCTGCTACTGGCTCATCTATTAAATAGACCTCTCTTGCGCCGGCTTGAGATGCTGCTTCCATTACCGCTCGTCGTTCAACGCCAGTAACACCGCTGGGAATGCCAATGACAATCCTAGGTGAAACCAGAGTTCTGCCTTCGTGTACGCGCCGAATAAAATGCTTAAGCATTAGTTCGGCTATATCGAAGTCGGCAATTACGCCATCGCGGAGGGGACGAAGGGCGACCACATTACCTGGGGTTCTACCCAACATTTTTTTGGCATCCTCACCCACGGCTAACGGAACTTTAGCGTCCTGGTCCATGGCGACAACAGAAGGCTCTTGTAGAACAATACCTTTGCCGGATACATATACTAAAGTGTTAGCAGTACCCAGGTCTATACCCATGTCCCTCGATAGGGAAAAGCGACTGAAAAGACCCACTTGTTTCTACGCCCCCAAAGTCAAATGCTGCTGTGTCTGACCGAAATGTAACTTAACTGTAACCGAGGTGGATTCTATTATGTTTTCTATGCAGAGTCTAGTGAGGTAGAAGAATTCATTATCATAAATCTTCCAAAACCAAGCTGAAAGTATCATTCAAGTGCCAGAATCTATTATCCGGAGAAACTTTATTTGAGTATATTCGTTCCTTACTGTAAATTTTGGTTATTCAAAAAGACATGGTAATTGTTTTAGTCGCCTTTACTTTCGCTAAAGTATATCTATAACTAATCAGTACATATGTACCAAAAAATATGAGTCTTAATGTTGTCAATTTGGTAGGCCGAGTAGGTGGAGACCCAGATGTCAAGTATTTCGAGTCTGGCAAGGTTTTGTGCAAGCTAACGCTGGCTGTAAATCGCCGTAGTCGCAATAATGACCAGCCTGATTGGTTCAACTTAGAGCTATGGGGCAAGACAGCAGAAGTAGCTGCTAACTACGTGCGTAAAGGGAGTTTGATTGGTGTACAAGGTGCCTTAAAAATCGAAACTTGGGAAGATCGCGCCACTGGTGCACCTCGCTCAAAACCAATTATTACAGTAGATAGAATGGATTTGTTAGGTTCAAAACGGGATACTGACGCCAGTGCAGTAAATGCCTACAGCGACACAGAATTTTAATTGAGTACTCCTGTTACTCCCCTTTGGGCATGGTTCGAGAGACCAGCTTTGATATCTCCGGTAGAGCTTAAGGGCTTACCGGGGTATTCCCAGCGCATTAGATATAGCAACTGGCTATGCCCTGTACTCTACCACTGTTGTGCCCAGAAATTTAAGCTGTTACCGTTTTAGTAACCAAAGCACTATTGCCTTTCTTCAGATCAGCTTTTGCAAATCACTAATGGCTTACTGGCTACTAAAAACCGAACCCCAGGAATATTCCTGGCAAGACTTAGAGCAAAATGGACACACCGTATGGAATGGTGTCAAAAGTCCACAAGCCCTCAAATATCTCCGTACCATGCAACCAGGAGACGAAGCTTTAATTTACCATACGGGCAAAGAGCGGCAGATAGTAGGTGTTGCCCAAATCATTACTCTGCCTTATCCTGACCCAAAGCTGGAGGATTCTAAGCTGGTGGTGATGGAGATTCAGCCAAGGCGATCGCTCACCAAACCAGTAACCCTAGCGCAGATCAAGCAATCTGCTGAATTTACAGGTTTTGACCTGATCCGCCTTCCCCGACTTTCCGTAGTTCCTGTGTCCGCCGAATATTGGCAACGTATTCTTCAACTCAGTTTTTCTGAGTAAGAGAATGTCACGAAGCTTGTAGATTAGAAAGAGTTATTTCTTCTCAACTAATGGCTGATGCAACTGCCTGGGTGAGCTTACTCACCCCTACTAATTCGCTCTCCTCTTTCTATTTTCAGCAATCGCTGTTAGCAACAGCAACAGAAACGGAAGCAGAAAGCAGTTCACTGGTACTAGCAGGAGTACTGCTGAGTTTGAGCGTAATCTACTTTGCCAGCAAACTGGGCGGCGAGATTTGCGCTCGAATTAACTTACCACCAGTATTAGGCGAACTGCTAGGTGGCGTCCTCATCGGTATCTCTGCTTTCAATTTACTGGTCTTTCCCGAAGGAGGTGCTTCTTCCAATAATTCAGTGATTATCAGTTTTCTGAAAGCTACTGCTAATCTGAGTCCCGAAGCTGCAGGAGGAGTATTTCAGTCTACCAGCGAAGTGATTTCCGTCTTAGCTGAACTAGGCGTTGTAATTCTGCTGTTTGAAATCGGACTGGAATCCAACTTACAGGAACTGATCCGTGTCGGACCTCAAGCTGCTGTGGTAGCAGTTGTTGGGGTAGTCGTTCCCTTTGCTGCTGGTACTACTGGTTTAATTTATCTGTTTGGAATACCAGTGATACCGGCTATCTTTGCTGGTGCTGCGCTGACAGCAACGAGTATTGGTATTACTGCCAAAGTTTTAGCAGAAATTGGGCGTCTGAGTTCTAGGGAAGGTCAAATTATTATTGGTGCTGCTGTTCTTGATGATGTCCTGGGGATTATCATTTTGGCAGTTGTCGCGACCTTAGCCAAGACTGGAGAAATCGCGATCGCCAATGTCATCTATCTGATTATCAGCGCTGGTGTCTTCCTAGTTGGTTCGATCTTAGTAGGTCGTGCCTTAAGTCCCTACTTTGTCACCTTAGTTAATGAAATGAAAACTCGCGGCCAGGTATTACTGACTGCGTTGATTTTTGCCTTTATTTTGTCTTACATTGCCGTTGCGATTCAATTAGAAGCAATTTTGGGAGCTTTTGCTGCTGGACTGATTCTCGCTGAGACAGACAAGCGTCGGGAATTGGAGGAACAAGTGATTCCAGTCGCTGATTTTCTGGTACCGATTTTCTTTGTCACAGTCGGTGCTAAAACTAACTTGGGTGTTCTCAATCCAGCAGTTCCTAGTAATCGGGAAGGATTGGTTTTAGCCATTTTCCTGATAACGGTCGCCATACTTGGTAAGGTAGTTACTGGTTTGACAGTCTTCGGCCAACCTGGAATTAATCGATTGGCAATTGGTGTGGGGATGATTCCCAGGGGCGAAGTGGGGCTAGTCTTTGCTGCTGTCGGCTCGGCGAGTGGTGCCTTGTCGGAAGCTACGGAGGCAGCGATTATTATGATGGTCATTTTGACCACTTTTCTCGCACCCCCCTTGCTGAGGTTTGTGTTTCAGGAATCAGATTCCGATGTTAACCACTCGGAAGTGACTGGAGAGTGACGGTGTGAGTGCGGGAATTCTCCCAGTGGCACCCTCAGAAGTTGAAACGGCACAAGAGCTAAAGAAAGGTTCGTGAAAACTTCCTTTTTTGAGCTGGCCCATAAGTGAGTTCATCTTCTTAGCGGACACCCAAGGGATATTTTTGATTGGGAAAAACCCGTGTATACTATATTTTCCTGAAACTTAAATTTGCAATGCTACGTCCCAGATGGTTGAGAGTTACAAGCAGACAAATACTTAGAGGTATGCATTGTTGGGGGCGAATTGTCAGATGCGGAGTCAGGGTTGGAACAAAAGCGCAATTGGAAAGTGTGGAAATTTCTTGACAAACGGTAAGAAACGTGCATAAATTTTCCCTTCGCAACTCCCTTAAGCATGGTCAATCACCAAACCGCTATCTCAATGCAGCACCGCGCTTTTAACAGGAGTAATAATTGTGAAATTTCGCTGGCTACTGCTACTTCCCAGCTTTTTGAGTGTTTTTCTTTTGTCATCTGCAGCCTATGCGCGTCAACTTTTATCTTGGCGTTTTGATAACAATCAAAACCGATTGGTATTTATCACGGACGCTGGAGTTCAACCAAAGGCACAACTAATTCGCAATCCAGACCGCGTGGTCATTGATTTGCCTGGAATTAGCCTGGGTCGAAAATCGGCGAATCAGCCAGGAAAAGGAGGGATTCGGGAAGTCAGAGTCGGGCAACTTGACGATCAGACAACTCGGATTGTGATTGAATTAGCTCCTGGCTTCACTTTAGATCCCCAACAGGTTAAATTCAGGGGAATTTCTCCACGAGAGTGGACGGTTGATTTTCCCAAGCCGGAACGAGCCGGGCCATTATCAAGTATACTGCCGAGTACAAGCATTCCCCTGCCGATCGCCAATAATCCCCCAAGCGGTAATTCATCCTCACAACAGAGACCACCTTCCTTTCCCGTGTCTAGTAACTCTCAAGTGGCAACAATTCAGTCAGTTGAACTGGGGCCGGACGGGAAGCAGTTGTTGATTCGGGCTGACCAACGGGTGAAAGCTACCAGTACCTGGGATACAAATGCCAATGCTTACCGAATTACTATCCCATCTGCTCGACTAGCTGACCAGCTCACAGGACCGCAGCTAGATGCGCTAAGCCCTTTATCGCGGGTACAAATCCGGCAGCAAGACTCGCGCACTGTTGTGATTTTTGTACAACCAAGTGTGGGTATCCAGGTAGGAGAACTCAATCAGCCCAATGACCAAATGTTGGCGCTGCAACTGCAATCTACAGGATTCGCCTCCCAACCTCCCTTCAGCTCGTCGATTCCTGTGCCACCACCTGAGAGAACCAGTCCTGTACTACCTCCAGATTTTAATAATCAACCAGGGACATTTACTCGCGTACCTAATGGACGTGTTCTTGTGGTTGTCGATCCGGGACATGGCGGACCAGATCCAGGAGCAATAGGCATTGGGGGGTTGCGTGAGACGGAAATTGTCATGCCGATCGCTCAACAGATAGTGGCGCTTCTAGAACAGCAGGGTATTCAAGCAGTTCTAACACGCACTGGTGAATATGACCTAGGTCTAGAACCGCGAGTGGCAATGGCCGAACGTATGAATGCCACTGTATTTGTTAGCATCCATGCCAATGCCATAGATCTGAGCCGCCCTGATATTAATGGATTAGAGACGTATTATTACTCAAGCCAGCGTCTTGCCCAAACAGTCCACAATAGCATTTTGCAAAGCGTGGATATTCAAGATCGAGGTGTCAGAAGTGCTAGATTTTATGTTCTCCGCAGAACTTCTATGCCATCAGTTTTAGTGGAAGTTGGTTTTGTCACTGGTAGAGATGACTCGGTAAAATTGTCAAACTCAAATTACCGCAGCCAAATGGCACAAGCGATCGCTCGTGGTATTCTCCAGTACCTTCAGCAGAATAGTTAAAGTCAAGAACCCCTCGTTGCTTCGCTGAACGAGGGGCGAGGATTGAACAATTTCCAAGGGTAACTCTTGTCTACCACATCGAGATTCAGTTAGGTACGAACTTCCGCTCGTATTCCTAAAGCGGATTATGTTCAAACTCTTTGTTTAAGAGTGCTTGTAGAGAGGACATCCTAGCTGAATTGGTGGGAAGGAACACACAACTGTTTTACAGGATTATCTCCATGTCGAACACAATTAGAGTTTCCGTTCAAAATCCCGACGGCAGTCCAGCTATGCCGACCAAAAGCAGTCGAGCTAGACGCTGGGTAGAACACTTCTTCGCTATCCCCATTCGTAATGATTTAGAAGTTTACGGAGTCAGTTTGCTGTCTGAGCCATCAGGTAGAGCGACCCAAGACGTTGCCCTTGGTATCGATCCAGGAAAACTGTTCACGGGTATGGGAGTACAAAGCGCCAGGGGTACTCTATTTAAAGCTCACCTTCAGTTACCGTTCAAGTTTGTCACTAAAAAGATGACAACAAGGCGGATACTGCGAAGAGCAAGACGTGGACGACGGATTAACCGCAACCTCCCCTATGAACTGCGTTGTCATCGCCAAAAACGTTTTGACAATCGCAGACAGAAAAAACTGGTTCCTTGCATCCGGGCTAACAAACAAATGGAATTGCGGGTGGTCAAAGAACTGCTCAAACTCTATCCCATTTCTCATGTTATTTATGAACGAATAGAGGCCAGAGGTAGTAAAAGCTTTTCACCTGCAATGGTTGGACAGAAAATCATGGTGGAGTGGCTATCGGCACTTAAACCAACTAGCACTCAACTAGGATGGCAAACATCCAATCTGAGGCAATGGCTAGGTCTTGCCAAGGACAAAACTAATAAGGCTAATCCTACTCCTGAAACACACTCACACGATGGTATTGCTATAGCCGCTAGTCACTTTATTAAGTGGCAAGACTGGATAAGTAACAAGGCTCGTGGTGGTCATTGGGTAGGGGAAATTGAGCTAACCAAGTGTCCATTTGTCGTAATAGCAAGACCTCAGTTGTATCGTCGTCAACTTCATTTTGAGAACCCCGTCAAAGGCTCTCCGAATCATCCAGAACACCGCCAGAGGAAAGGTGGAACAATCACGCCATTTGGCTTCCGTTCGGGAGACAAGGTGAGAGCCGAAAAAGCGGGATTATCTTATATTGGCTGGATTGGTGGTTATACTAATTCAACTAAGACAAAAAATGTCTCTGTCTATGACACTAATTGGCATCGAATTGGTCAATTCTCTGTGTCTAAAGTTAAACTAATCAAACGCTCAACTAAGCTACTTTCTTATGTCAAAGTTTGCTAATTTGGACGGCTCCATACTTCCTCCGTCCCGCTATTCCTCCCCTCCCTACAGACGTTCATTCTCGCCTGACGGCTACGAAAATCCGTCTGCTGAGGAAGGGGACTCCCGCGTTTCTGTTGACAAATGACCTATGTTCAATCACCAATAACCAACGCTCAATGACCAATGATCAATGAGAAAATATCTATCTCAAGCAGCGAACCACAGCGACAGCGCATCGGTGTTTTCGATAGCGGTGTAGGTGGTCTCACTGTGTTGAGAGAACTCTACCGACAACTACCGAACGAATCAATTCTTTACTTTGCGGACACAGCGCGGCTACCCTACGGTACGAGGTCTAGTAGTGAAATCTTGCAGTTCTGCTTCGAGATTCTCAATTGGATGGTGCAACAACAGGTCAAAATGGTTGTCCTGGCTTGTAATACCAGTGACGCCCTAGCTCTGGAAGCCTTGCGTCGTGAGTTTAATCTCCCAATTTTGGGGCTAATTTTACCAGGTGCTCGTGCTGCTGTTCAACAAGGTCGTCGTATTGGGGTGATTGCCACCCCAGCTACGGCTGCTAGTAATGCTTATCGACGTGCTATCACAGAAATTGAAGCGACGGCTCAAGTCTGGCAAGTTGGCTGTCCAGAGTTTGTACCTTTAGTCGAGCAAGACCGCGTGTATGACCCCTATACTGCGGAAGTGGCGCAGCAGTACCTAGATCCTCTACTAAAGCAGCGAATTGACACTCTTATTTATGGCTGTACCCATTACCCTCATTTGGCGCCGGTACTACGGCAAATTCTCCCACCACAGGTAAAAATTGTAGACCCTGCAGAACACGTAGTTGCCGCGACTGCCCAAGAACTGGATTTAATAGGGACTGAAAAATACAACAGCCCCCGCTACCCACTCGTTTCTGTGTTAGCGGTTGCCCTCAACAGTTTGCCAAACTCTGCACTAAAATGGCTGGGTTGTACCCCAGCCGTTGAAAAAATCCATTTACCGACAGTAACGACTCCGCCTATGCCCCTACAACCAGTAGATTAAGCACTCAATTTCATGTACACTACTCAATCCTTATGTCTTGTGAGGCGGCCTGTCCGTTTACTTTAGCGTGAGGCTCCCGAAGATTTAACGGAACGAAGTTCAGATGCTAACTCTTTGGAAGTTACAGCATCCCGCTGGGCTACGTCCCGCAACGCTTCCCCTAAGTGAGGCGCTTCCCCAACAGGCGTCAAACGCTGTAAGCGAAGCGGCCATCGCTCAACCTGATCTATCTGTGGGACATCCTCTGTTGGTAGATAACGAGTGTAAGTTTCTGCCAAGGAGTTAGCAGCGTATCGCGAATTCTTCGTAGTCCGCTGAGCTAGGATCAATAAAAGATAGATTGTTAACAAATAACCAGTAGCTAGCAGAGGAATAATAACAGGCATGTCGTTGTAAGCCATAGTATGGACGCCCGGTAGATCGATGTAAATTTCAATACAGTTGTGCCAACCGCACACTCAAAACCTTCAGAGCCTGAGAACGCTGTTGTCATTAAAAATTTTAGGTAGACAAAAACTTGTCTCCTTTCTGCTTCAGCTTCCCTATAGACTTTCACGTAAAGTCTGGCGACCCACGATAAAGTTCGGGCTTAACTTAGCACTCGGCCAAGCGGGAAGCCCAATAATTATGTCTGACGGACGACTTTTCTCAGTAGATACACTGAGGAATCGTCCAGAAACATCAGGCTATTTCTGCCTAAAACTGCATTTTTACCAGTAGGAGCTGGAAGATAATTCTTCCTCACTGCCTCTGAACTCTCAAATTTATTAATTTTCTGAAGCCCTTAACATCTAGATTAGCATAAGTTTTCCAGCGAATTACATCTATATTTTTAAATACTTTACAACTCTATACAATCTCTCGGATTAGGCTATCGCCAAGCCATAAGTGAAACAAAACTTCCCAGTAGGGGACGCTTAGCTTAGAATTAAAGCAAGAATATGTAAAGTTTCGTAACCTAACATCTGAGTCGGCTGACCCATGACCTCAGTTAAATCCCTTTTTGCTCCTGTAGACAAAGACCTGTGTATACTGACCGAGAACCTCAAGAACCTAGTGGGTGCCCGTCACCCGATACTGTATGCCGCCGCTGAACACTTATTTGGGGCTGGAGGAAAGCGGGTCAGACCGGCAATTGTCCTGTTAATTTCGCGGGCGACAATGCTGGATCAGGATCTTACCCCCCGTCATCGGCGTTTGGCAGAAATTACTGAGATGATTCATACAGCAAGTTTAGTACACGACGATGTTGTAGATGAATCAGATATACGTCGCAGTGTTCCTACAGTCAACAGCTTGTACAACAACCGCGTAGCTGTGCTAGCAGGAGACTTTTTATTCGGTCAATCTGCTTGGTATCTGGCAAATCTTGACAACTTACAAGTAGTCAAGCTGCTGTCAGAAGTGATTAAAGACATGGCCGAAGGGGAAATTCAGCAAGGGCTGAATCGATTTGAGACTACCCTTACCCTAGAAGCTTACCTAGAGAAGACCTACAACAAAACCGCGTCCCTAATAGCCAATAGCGCCAAATCAGCAGGAATACTCAGCGGAGTCTCTGATGAGATGGCTGAAAATTTGTATAGCTACGGGCGAAATATTGGGTTAGCATTTCAGATAGTAGATGACATTTTAGACTTCACAGGTTCTACAGAAGCCCTCGGCAAGCCAGCCGGTTCTGATTTAATCAGTGGCAATCTTACCATTCCTGTCTTATATGCCCTAGAGGAAAAACCTTACCTGGAAGCGCTAATCGAGCGAGAGTTTGCCCAACCCGATGATATAGATCAAGCCCTGACCCTTGTCACCGAAAGTCAGGGAATCGAACGTTCCCGCGAACTAGCAGCAAACTACGCCCACATAGCCGTACAAAACCTGGCTAATCTGAAGCCCTCAGAGTCATCCAAAGCCCTGATTGACCTAGCTGACTACGTTCTCAGTCGTTTGTACTGAGGCCATGCCTTGCGGGTGGGCATTTTGCCCACCCAAAACCTACAGGACTTAGACAAATTTTTTTGAACCACCATTCGTAGGGGAGCAAGGCCTTTCTCCCCTACCATATGTGGCGTCTGTGGGTAAGTCCTGACCTAATTCCGCCAGGGGCGCCGAGTCCAAGCAGTAGCGTGCCACATCCAAACAAAAGCAAACCCCGAAACCAAAGCCCCCAAATTCCACTTTACTGAATTTTTCAAGAGCGCCAAACGAGTACTCGCTTTAGTTGCTATTACTTGATTTTCCACGATCTTTTTTGCTTTAGAAAGTTCTAAAAAGAGCTGCTTTCTATATTCCAATGGATTGTCAATCTTCGGTGCGCGTCCTTGGCTATTTATTGAAGAAAATAGCAGTTTGAATTCTTCGTTAGTTTTCGCATTGTTCAACTTATCTTCAACCTGCTTGAGTTGTAACATCCTTTCAGAAGCCTGCTTATTGATTTGAGCAGTATTTTGGTTATCGATTCGCCAGGTATTAACAATTCCCAAGGGAATCAACAAAATAAATAACAACCCAAGCAAGAGAGCAAGCCAAGAAAGAAGTTTCAAAACTACTTCTTCAAGCCGACTGCGAGAACTATCATCTCCATAAAAAATCAACACCAAACCAAGCAAAGGTACTGGGACACGCTCGACTATCTGCCCAATCATCTGAAATTCCCAAGCAGGATTGGTAAAATTTGCTGGGATAAAAATATAAACGCAGTCAAACAAACCTAGCAAAAGTAAGCTGTAGCCAGCCACACGCAAAAGAAACGTAGACTGGTCATCATTACTTGTGAATTGAGCCATAAAAGTGCAAACTTTTTGTTGAAAACAGTAAGGATTGTTGCCGAATTAATGTTTAGGAAAACGAGGACGCCACCACTCGTACCAAGAAAACCAAGCCTTTTCTAAAACAGGGTAAGTAGATTCTGCTGAGCCTTGATTTAGAGGTGTAGATAACAAAGCCCAAAGACAGCGTTCATCTCGCAGACTTTCCTGACCAAGCAACCAAGGCAATAAACGCGATCGCTCAAAATCATAAGTATTGCGATTGTCCAGAAACTGAGACGAAGTGAGAGTACTGTCGCCTCTTGGGTTAATACACGCACTTAGGTAAGCTCGCTCTTTGTAGACGAAAAGACCATAAAAACCTATCCCTTTCTTTTGTCGCATATTCCTAGAAAGTTGACCTAAAGGTAGCTTGATCAACTTGTGCTTTTCAAGCAATAAATCGATCTCCCCAAGCGTTCCAACCACATAGCGCATTTCTATATCTAAAGGTCGGTTTTCAAGGATGTATCGGTAGTGCATGACCGCAACTACAGACTTATATTTTCCTGATTGTTGGTCAATTGTATTAATCAGGGAATTACTTGCCAAATACCGCCATTCAGGTAAACTTACTTCTGTGGGAAAAGTATAAGGAGTTACAGTGCGAAAGATAGTAGTTCCTTCCTGTTCGCGAACACTCACTGTTGGGTTTAAGAGTGAGCGAACCAGTAACAGAAAAACACTGGCAGAAATTATGACAAGCAGTGGTTTCCGGATTTGTTGATAGAGAGTTATCGTCATTACAAGTGAGAGTTACTCAGGACTTGTGACAGAATCTTGTTCCGTCGATTCGTTTTCCCTTATCAACAAACGGCAAAATATACCAAAAATCAGGATAGAAATTGTCGAAACTATTTGAGATCCATTTTCGCCGTGCCAGTAATCAAAGGATTGCTGATTAGAATACGCGACCAGAACTGCCATTAAGGCAATGCGCATCCCATTGATTATAAATGCTATAAAAATTCCTCCTATCGATGCCAGAACTTTTTTGTATGGCTCAGTCGGGAACATCATGATAAACAGCAAAGATAGTCGCAAAAGCAACATTATTGCGTTAAAGCCAGAACAAGCGGTATTGATTTCAATTGTCCCAGTTGGGAGAATTACATAAATTCCTTGACGATATACATCAAATCCTAGATACCAAAGGAAAAATGTCGAAAATTTAGCAGCTAACAAACTGAGATTAATTTGGTTGGCAATAATGATTCCTATTATTCCATCAGGTACGGCAAGAATAAAGACAAGGATAAATTCCCGCCAATATTGTTTTAAGTTTTTGAAACCGGAGGCAAGTAGGGCAATACTAAAAGTTGAAATTAGAGGAAAGATGTTTAAAAAAGAAGTTTCAAACCAAAATAAAGAAAGGCTTTTCAGCAAGATGAGAGTTATGAGCAAGAAAGCCAGGAAGCTTGAGTAAATATCGCTTTCCAGATTTAAAACATTCCGTTTTTTCCACAGCAGGGAAAAAATAGCCCCCCAAAATAAAATATTCAAACAGAGTTGGTCTATGTTGTCAGTTAGTTTTAGGGTGAAGCTTAGGTGAAGCGCCGTTAGTCCAATGGCGATCGCACATAACCAGAAATTTGAATTTTGCAGCAGTCTATCTACAGCAAAAGGTAATGTTTTCATAAATTATTAATGATGCAAATATATCCCAGACTCTTAAGGGTGGGGCTAGACAAACTAAGCCTACCTACGTAGGCTTAAGAATCTCAACCGGCGTAGCAAATATATATCCCACACCCTTAAGGGTGGGGCTAGACAAACTAAGCCTACCTACGTAGGCTCAAGAATCTTAGCCGGCGCCGGCAGGCTTTGTTTGTATAGCCGCGACTTAAGTCATTAGCCATTTTTACTTTTGCTTGTTTCAAAGTCTACAGACTTGCGCAATTTTTTGCGCTTTTTCAGATGAGAAATAGTACCCCAACTACCAAGAATTAATACTCCCAAAGCTGAATGGGGTTCATAGGGGACAGGGGCTGCATTACCAAATTGAGCACCTGTAAGAGCGATCGCGTAATTTTGTGGGTCAGGATCGGGAGTAATATCTTTTTGCCAGCTAGTAATTGGCGATCCACCACCAGGACCAGTGGGCCCAGAAACTGAGGTACTAAGGAGAGTACTATCGGGAAAAATTAAACCCGCCACACTAACTGCATCTTTATAGGTGCTGCTAATAGCTAGATAGTATATTCCTGCTGATAGCGAGGTTGCGGGAAGTTCAGCTCGTAACAAGGAATCACCAGTTTTGTCATCATTAGCAAAAACACCTTTACCAGTTGAGTCAAAAAGAAACAGCATTGAGTCAAAAGTAACACCAGGACTTGCTGTATTAGCTGAAAATTGAGTAGTACCATTGATGAAGATTTGGAACATATCAATATCTAGCCCTGAAGATAGGGAGCCAGATAAACTATCAAGTGCTGTTCCTGCTGGTTGGGTAGTTAAAGTCTGAGCTGTTCCTGGAAGTTCACCTGCATCAGTAGTTTCAGTAAAAGTTGCCGCGTGTGTGGTTTCTTGTAGGCCCAAATAAATTAGTGCTGTGCTAAAAATAGACAGCAGTAACTGTGTCTTAATAACCATGAAAATCCTACTTTTGTGTTGATTTGTTCTCTATTCTTTCGGGCGTTAGTTTTTTATTTCTAAGGAGTGGGAAGGTATCATCATTTAGGTGATTATTTGGATTCAAAATCTCTGCTGTCTCTTACTAAAAGCTTGCAAACTTTAGCTTAGAAACAACGTGCAGAAATTTATATAGCACTCCTAATTGAGTTGTGAGATGTCAGCGCCTCAGATACCCGACTTCTTGGAGAAGTCGGGTATCTCCCATTCACGAATCATTTAGGATTGCTATAGCAGCAAAAGCTGACAGATTTTTTCTCCAGGGTAGAGTTGAAGCAGGAATTTCTAGTTAATCTTTCTAGGCTGGTTCCTGACTTCCGGAAGATCTAGCTGGAAAAGACAAAATTTCCTGAAAACGGAGGTGTTTTTCCTCCCAGGCTCGGAAAATCTAAGTGTTTCCACGGATGTGTAATATTTTTTTTTAAATATTAATAAATGTAAAAAAAATAATAAGTATATTTAAATTGGAATTAAATACGCTTCGAGCAGTTGTGAATGCTTTGGGTGGAACGATCGAAATTATTGTCAGAGTTCCGAATAAAGAACCGATACTACTTAGTGATTATCAAGAATAGGAACTTGTCACACTTTTGTGCGATCTGCTTGCAGCAGCGCTTCGCTATCGCTCTCCCGTAAATAAAAAGCGATCTGCTTGCAGCAGCGCTTCGCTATCGCCTTTGTGCAATCATAAAGAAGTATGAACGCACTCAATTTCCCATCATCAACGTGATGCCGAAGGCGGCCGAAGCCATCGCTCTCCAGCGAGAGGGCACCGTAGACATCGCACCGAAAATTGAGAAGGTGCGTTACGCTTTGGCTGACGTACGCTGCAAGATTCAGCCATATGGTTGTCGGTAGTATTCTTCTCCTAACTCCATGTAGTTTCTTGGGACTGAGACTGAAGGGTTGTACTTTGGTAATATAGGAGGTCTTTGTTGTTCCTTTCTCCACATCGCCATATTCTCAAATGCTTGATAAATGACATTTATTTTTTTTATTTGTTCAGCAATAGCACCCTGATCTATGACTCCTCCATAGGTATCTTGGAACATGGACAAAAAACTACTAGGATCCATTTGATTTATATCGATTGCTGATTTAGTCCCAACTACTACTACAATGCCCGATATATTATCTTGTAAACTGGCTTACAGTCACTTTTCTCTTATAACCTCTCAGATCAATCCTAATGAGCGACTCTCCAACCAAACAAACAGCATACTCTTTGTAATTATCAGCAGTAGCTTGTGAATTGCCTATAAATGCACTCAGCCCTGTGGAAATTATCGACGTTATTCCGTTTACTATGTTCTTGGCTCCTCCTCCTATAAAGTTGTCTACAGAGTCCGATATGGTTTTACAGAAACTTCCTGATAATTTACTTTCAGTATATGCATGAACACAAGTATAACTTCTTATAATGTGTGTTATAGGTATTTTTTCGTATGATTTACTACCTAGCTTTAACTCTTCGGCTATTTCTTCCTCGAACAACTTGGCTCGCATATCTGCTAAGTCTGCTAATGTATCTATTCACTCAATAGCAGCTTGATTATTCTTATCTGTTTGATCCAGGTTTTTTATACTTTCTCTTATTCCACCCATTTCTGTTTCTCCACTTGAGTATAATCAAATTTTAGACAAAGTTACTGGTCTCCAAATTAGACATAAGACCGAGATTCTTGACATAGTGTTTTTGTTTTTCTCTCACAATCTTTAGACGTTTCCCAACCTCAATTTGGGAAGTTTTCGAGTTACAGGCAATTTTTCTCCCAAAAAATTTACCCTTAACCTACAGAATCCTTCCGCTACCTAGTTTTCAGCCGCTGCAAACTATTCCCAACCTCCCCACAAGCCTGAGACCATAGTCGTAGGTTGGGTTGAGGTATGTTACCCAACATCCATGAGCGCGATCGCGTGAAGCGAAGCTATAGCGATCGCGCAGCTAAGCCGTGCTTGCGAGCGTCGGAACGAGCGTCAGCGCTGCTGCAAGCAGATCGCCTTGCAACATAAGCGGAAAATCTAAGTGTTTATACGGATATATATTAATTTTTCATCAGTAAAAATTAATATGTGTAATAAAATAATAAGTATATTTACGGTTAACGGCTGCAAAAGCAAAAAAGCCTTCGCGCAATAGCCAAGGAAGAGGAGTATCTGTTAGAAAGGAGCGAGAGGGCTACGCCAAGGCAACAAGGAATATCTTAAAAAAGAAAATAGTACCTTATTGCTGAAAGTTTGGCAAGAGTATAAATCAAGCGATATCGGGAGGAAGGTTGCTAGGATATGACCGAGGGACTGACCGAATTTGTTCCAACTGTTTTTGAACTAAATCTTGTAGGTCATTGCGACGCACCTCTGTTCCAGCCCCTAAATTACCTGGTGTATCGAAGAAAACCGTGCTGTTGACATTCTCAATCGCCAGCATCTGGAACAAAATGTGAGTGACTGGGAAAGGGACAGCGGTAATTTTAGGGTCCCAAGCAGATTGAAAATCAGTAGCATCTTTGAGAGTCGGAAAAGCATAAATGACATTTTTCTCTACATCAGGTTGGGCGCGATTACTAAGGGTCGTCACCACCCAACTCCCATCGAGGGTTTGGAGAATATGATATTCCAAATGCTGTAACTGACTAGCAAGGAGTTTGAGTAAAGGCGCGATCGCTTCAACAACTTTAGGCGTTACCCCATCTTGGGGAGCATTATCAATCAGGGATTGAATTTGTTGTTCTAAATCCATAAAAGTTTTAAGGAGAGAAATTGTGCTGATATTTTGAGTCTAAACCCGATAAAGTCAAGCGGGACGATTTACTTCGTTCTTCCAGTCGGGTAAGAGCATGTCTGTGTTAGGGTCTTTACGTAAACAAAAAATTATGATGAGGGAAATCTGCGAGGGAGTGGAGGCAATTTTTCAACTGCTATACAACGAATTACGGCAGTCTACAAGTGCCACCCAGCAGAATTGCCGGGATGTAGCGGCGCGTTTAACAGATGAAGTCAATCGAATCTGCACAGAAAGCAGTCGTATTCAGACATCAGGAGAAGTAGAAAACTGGGCACATCAATTGGCGAACCTTCGCCTCAAGCAAGTTTGTCACTACTACAAATTAGGGTCGCACCGGGGACGGGTAGAATTACAAAGTACCCTGAGTGCGATTATTTACCGATACATTACCCCGCCTCAGGCACCCGCAAGCTACCAAGCGCGGTTGACTCTGATTGAAGATTTCTTGCAAGGATTTTACGTAGAAGCCTTGAATGCCTTTCGGCGGGAAAATATGCTGGATGCCAGTTATCGCCCCCGTGCCTTGCTAGAACTGGCAGAATACATGGCATTTTGCGAGCGTTATGGTAAGCGGCGCATTCCCTTACCAGGTCGTCGTTCTCAGCAATTGCTGATTTTGCGAGCGCAGACTTTTTCCCAACAGCAACCTCCAGAAACCTCTGTAGATATGGACACCGCTGCTGAAGGGGGCACACTTGATTCTGACTCTAACTGGAACGATGGCGCAATCCAGCAGGTGCGAGAGATGATGGTCGCATCGGAACCCGAACCTTTAGAAGCCAACTTGCGGGATAAGGTAATTGAGGAATTGCTGGCTTACCTGGAAGAACGCCAGCAAAAAGATTGTGCCGACTACTTTACTCTACGCCTGCAAGATTTACCGACGAACGAAATTGAAGAGATTTTAGGTATAACTCCCAGACAGCGGGATTATTTACAGCAACGGTTTAAATACCATCTAGTTCGATTTGCTCTTTCTCACCGCTGGGAACTGGTTCATCAGTGGTTGGAAGCGGATTTGGAGCGGAATTTGGGGCTAACTCCCTTGGAGTGGGAACAGTTCCAGGACAAAATCAGCCAAGAACAGAGAAAATTACTCATACTTAAACAAAAAAACAGCTCAACTGCTGAAATCGCTCATTCATTAGGTTGTACGGTTACCCAGGTCGAAAAGCGCTGGTTTAAGTTGCTTGAAATTGCTTGGGAAATTCGCAATAGTTCAGTATCCGGATCGAGTGCATCTCAAGATGAATAATGACCTAGATAACCAATCGGACCTGCTGTACAGCCGTTTAATCACCTGGCTTATAGAAGAGTCCGCTCCCGCTGCTTCAATATCTTCTGAGGAAGGACAGGCAAAAAGCACTGTTCTCAATCATGAACCAATGGCAGCGGATTTTGAATTGGATCAATTTGACCCACTTGATTTTGAAGAATGGAACATTGCTCCTTTTGACCTTGACGAAACGACTCCAAACCATACACGAGCTGGTTTAGGAGACATTTTTGCTCGTGAGGAAACTGAACCGGGTGGTGGAACCCACCCACACAATTTAGGAGAAAGGCTGACCGTGCAAAACCGTTTTCAAGAGTTATTAAAACGTAGATTACAAGTTGAAATTGAACTTAACCCTCCGCTTTTCCCCTGGGAGACGGAGTTTTCAGATTATGAACCTGATACTTCAGACGTGGTAGCAGATACTTGGGTTCCCCCTGTCCGTTTATGGATGCCTCAACTATCTAACCTCACTCTGCCTGTTTCTTTGCCAGAAACCGTTTTGGCACAACTTTTAGACGCCCTGTACTGAGGCTGTATATTCCAGACGGCAACTAGGAGCAAAACTGGTTAATGCGGTGGAAAATTTATTCCCCGACCAATTCCAGTCACTCAATCAGTTAGCGGGGATGGTGCTGCTTTCTCCCAGTCGTTCTGGGGAACATCAGTCAACGTTTACTGGTAATTACGAAACCGCTAGTACCGAACAAAAGATGACATTGGCTCTCTTGGCGGCCAAAGAGATTATCAGCGCTTTAACTGTGCCAATTTCACCTACCAAGACACCAGTAGAGCGCCAGTGGCAAACTTCTGCGGGCATTGTTAGCGTTCAGGCAGAATATCAGATACAAGATGGTGTACCGAAGCTGTACGTTATCGCTCGTTTACCTCGCGGGGGTAGTTTGACGCTGCGGACACCTCAAGCATCAGCGATCGCTCAACGGACTTATCCAGGCTATCTCAGCGTCGAATCCTTTGATTTACAGGCTAACCAAACTTATCCTCTAGAAATTCGTTTCCATGACTCAGAACAAGCACCCTTAATTTTTGCCATCTGTCCGACAATGTAATTAGTTGTTAGTTGCTTTTAAACTAATAACTAATGACTAATTAGCAATAACCAATGACTAACGGCATTCGGCAACTACGGCGTCTACCTGTTTTCAGTCAGTTGTGGCAAAGTCTTGAGGCGATACCAAGCCAACAGATAGAAAACTCAATTTGGCTGCGGGTGCTGGTGCAGTTGCTCGTAGTAGTTGGGATTGTAGCCACAGATATTGCTGCAGAAACTCAGATCAGCTTCTGGGCCGTGCCACTAAGCATAATTGGGGCAACCTGGAGTTGGTATCGTCGCCGCGAGCGTAACGTCTCCGTCAAATTCTTGCTGGCGATTGGGATGTTGCTGGCAATGGGTGTGTTTTTTCGCAACTTGTTCGGTCAGCTCAACGATACACGCTTCGTCCTTGCTGAATTATTAATTCAACTGCAAGTCCTTCACAGCTTCGACTTGCCGCGTCGTAAGGATTTGGGCTATTCAATGGTGATCGGGCTGATTTTGTTAGGTGTAGCCGGTACCCTCAGTCAGACCTTAGCCTTTGCACCACTGTTACTGATATTTTTAGCGATCGCTCTACCGGTTCTCATCCTCGACTACCAATCGCGCTTAGGTATATCAACCACATCAAAGCCTCAAAAATCGCCAGGTTTCGCCCTTAGCTCCTCACCATTTTCCCTGAAGCGCTTAAGTTTATTCCTCTTAGTAATTTTAGGGCTGGGACTGGCGATTTTTGCTCTGATGCCTCGCTTTCCTGGCTATCAGTTACAGACTTTTCCAGTAAGTACGCCTACTAATTTAACAAACAGGACTTTTGATAATAGTAATCGAGGCATTGTCAATCCAGGGTATAACCGTCGCGGGAAGCAGGGTAGCGGTACAGGTGAAGCAGAAGATGGTAGCGGTGCTGGCAGTAAAATGGACGACACATTTTACTATGGCTTTAGCAGCAAAATTAATCAAAATTTGCGGGGAGAACTTAAACCCAAGGTAGTAATGCGTGTGCGCTCCCAAGCACCAGGGTTTTGGCGAGTGCTGGCCTTTGACAAATACACTGGTCAGGGATGGGAAATTTCTCGCGAAGATGATGTTCTCAAGATAACTAGGCCTGAATGGTCTTATCGGTTTTTTGTTAATCAACCATTTATTACTAGTAAAACTCAAGAGGTGATTCAAAGTTACACTGTAGTATCAGAAATGCCAAATCTGATTCCGGCTTTGAGTTATCCTAAAGAACTTTATTTCCCAACATTGGAAGTTCAGGTAGATCCTGAAGGGAGTTTGCGATCGCCTGCGGGTTTAAATGAGGGACTCACCTACAGTGTTGTTTCAGAAGTACCTTATCGCAATCGCTCTCTGCTACAAAAAGCTAGCAATGATTACCCCAGAGGAATTACAAAAAACTATCTGAAAGTTCCTCCAAACATTGGCGCTAAGGTACGGAAACGTACTGAAGAACTTTTAGCCACCTCACCCAAACCCATCACTTCTTCCTATGAGAAAGCGCTGTATTTAGCTCAAGCTCTCAAGCAGCGTTACTCAATTCCAGACAATCCCTTGGGTTTGCCTCCTTTAGAAAAAAATGAAGACTTAGTAGAAGCCTTTCTCTTCAAGTACAAAGGTGGTTACCCAGACCATTTTTCCACCACCTTGACGATTATGCTGCGTTCCATTGGTATCCCATCGCGGCTAGTTGCGGGGTTTAGTACTGGGAGATTTAATCCCTTTACTGGTTTTTATGTTGTCCAAAACACCGATGCTTATGCGATGACTGAGGTGTATTTTCCTAAATATGGCTGGTTTGCCTTTGACCCAATTCCTGGACACGAACTGATTCCTCCATCTTTTGAAGAAGACCAAACATTTAGCGTTTTGCAACAGTTTTGGAGTTGGATTGCTGGTTGGTTACCTTCACCGCTTACCAGTTGGTTTGGGAATGTTTTGCGTGTGATTCTTGGTGGTTTGGTCAGTGTAATTTCCTGGTTTTGGGCGCTGGTTTCTAGTGGTTGGGTTGGCTTGTTGACGGGATTGATTTTAGCGATCGCCTTCGGTTTTCTTGGCTGGTTGGCTTGGAATTATTGGCGAACTTGGCGCTATAACCGTTGGCTGCGTCGCTTACCACCAATGGAAAGTGTCTATCAACAAATGCTCAAGATTCTAAGTAGCAAAGGTTACCCTAAGCATCCAGCACAGACGCCCTTTTGAGTATGTAAAAGTCTCCAGGGAACACCATTCACCGGATACTGTTGAAGTAATTGATGAAATTTCTCAAGCTTACGTTCGTTGGCGTTATGCTCACCATACTCCTAATATCCAGCAACTGCGACAAAGATTACGTGACTTGATGAAAAGTACTCGTACTAAGTTACGGTCATAGATGATTTGTTGTTTGTTCTTCTTAGATACAGCAGTTACGGCTGTTATGAGGTACAGTCAGACCTAACCCCCAACCCCCTTCCCTTCGAGGGAATGGGGCTAATGTCAAAGCCTCTCTCCTTAAAGGAGAGAGGTTTGGAGAGAGGTAAATGTACCGTGTTACAGAGGAAACCGCTTTAATAGACTTCTTGCCTAAATATTGGAGGGCGTAGCATTTGGATATAGAATTTAGGATTTCAGAGAAAGGTTATCGCTTTGCATAAATATCGGAGGGCGAAGCATTCGGATATAGAATTTAGGGTATGAGAAAAAGGTTATCGCCCGAATGCTGACGCTCCTTACGTCGCTACCGCTGTGCGCTAAGAGCGCCCCGCAACGCTTTCGCTATAGCGCCTACACATACATTTCGACTTTGGCAATTTTGTCTACTGACAACTGACAACTGACTACTGACAACTGACTACTGACCTACTTATTTCCATTCTCCTTGAACAACAAAAGCCGCCCAATAATAGGGATATTTCCACTGCTGCGTTTTCCACATTTCTAACTGTGCAGCTCTCAAAGCAGCTACCGGATTCAAACCTTTATCTAACATTTGTTGATAAAACTTCTTCATCAATTCTGCTGTGGCGTTATCTTTAACACTCCACAAACTAACCACAACACGCTTAGAACCATCATACATAAACCCTCTTGTCAACCCAACTAATCCTTCTCCTTTGACATCTAATTAAATCTACAAAGTACATTCCCAAGCGGTTACTTACCGGTCTTGAGCCGAGATTTGAGTAATTTTGTGCAAGATGGTCTGGAAACCCTTGTTCTGTCTGGCTTTGATAATTTGTTACTTCCCAGTCAAAAAAGCCGTTATTTACAACGTAAAATCAAGCTTTTTCAGGTCATCTTGCAGGTTTTTGGTCGCATCTCGGTTCAATACCTTCTACGCTTGATTGACTCCGAAAAATTCCCACACAGGTCAGTTGATTGACCACAAGCATCGATTTTCACACCAATCACGAATAATCAAAATCAATTATGGCTGTGAAATACTCATATATTGCTGCTATTGTCAATTCTTGTTGTGCCACTTTAAGGTGCGTTTGTTCTGACTGGCAATGGTATCGATATCCCTTTGCTCAATGTGACGGAATAACCAGGAAGGGTGTACCCATATTCAACCATTACTGAAGGGGGGATATCAGTCCGCGTAAGTGGTGAACCGAAGCGTATAGTCCACGCGTGTTGCGTATCATAGATAACACCCCCCCGGAGGTCGTCCCGGTATTTATACCTCCAACTCGGCATTCCGCGTTGCAAGTCCCCTGTCGCTTCTATAACCAACCAAGGTACCGTTTTCGTGACTGCTCTCTCTAAACTCACAGTGGCACTTCGGCTGACCGACGCCCCTGATGTTCCCGCCTCCACTCCTCCTGTGATACTCAAACCAACAGACGTAGTCACTGTAATGACCTCCCCTGGCGATGTCCGCGGATTAAATTCAATAATTCTGGGCGTCGTGGGTAACGGTGTAGACAATACCTCGCCCCGAAGATCGTCCCAACTAATAAATTGCGAAACGTTCCTCACCACGAAGTCAATCGTTTTCGGGAGCGATCCTGTAGAAGAAGGAGTCATAAAGCTATCGATCCATATCGTCATCCAATATTCCTCGGGATTATGTCTCCACACCGGTATGGCGTACCAATTAGTTTGCCACACGGGATCTCCGACTAACATAGGAGGGAATACAACAGAACCAAGGAAGGAGTCTATGAGGTTAAACAGATTTTCGACTTGACTCGATGTAGGTTCTCCGTACCCATGGGGTATCGGATCAATGATCCAACTCTTTAGAGCCATCACCCTTCTCTTTAGTTCTTCTGGTTCTTCCTGTGGGACAACGAACGGTGCCGAATCGTCGCCATCCTCAACTACCGCATCCACTGTGTCCAATGGTGACGTTCGGCGGTGGAGTTCAATGTCTATCACGTTTGAACCGGAACGACAAAGTCCATAGTATTCAATTGTCCTTGCGTTGAGCGTGAGAATTCTTTGTATACTAAGCAAACTCCTTATCTTTTCCACTGCCGTGTGATTCGGATTTAGAAGTACTAACTTACCCTTATTGTCCCATGCTGTTTTTACTAATTCCAACGTTGTTGAACTCGGCGATTCCAACATGTCGGATGTGATCATTAAATTCGCATCTTTCTCGCCTTTGTATTCCGAAATTTCAAAATGTTCCTCTAGGTTCTCAATAGTTGGGCTGATGACATCTCCTAAAGTGTACAATTTCATATCTCTCTCAGTATGTGTGGACATATCCAAGTTCCTGTTTTTTTCTTCTGCGTATGACTAAGTACCTCCCATCGGTGGGAGGTGAGTGAACTAAATAGCTAACAAACTTATATTTGCATAACCCGTTACACAAGTAAATCGCAAAGTTTTTTCCAAGAGAGCGATCGCCAATTAGACACTCAGTGGCAAAGATTGGTTATAAAACTCCAGGGCTTTCTGTTTTTCTCCTAAATCCGAGTAGACTAGACCGATCTTATTAAGAGTACGAGCTTCCCCTCTCTTGTCCCCCACCAACCGTTTCAAAGGTAAAGATTGGTTGTAGAACTCCAGGGCTTTCTGTTTTTCTCCTAAATCCCTGTAGACTAAACCAATGTTATTGAGGGTGATGGCTTCCGTTGCTTTATCTCCCACCGTCCTACTCAATGGTAGAGATTGGTTGAAGTACTCCAGGGCTTTCTGCTTTTCTCCTAAATCGTCGTAAACTCGACCGATGTTATTGAGGGTACCGGCTTCCCCGACCTTGTTTCCTAGTGCACGTCTCAAAGGTAAAGATTGGTTGTAGAACTCCAGGGCTTTCTGCTTTTCTCCTAAATCCGAATAGACTCCACCAATATTATTAAGGGTGATAGACTCCCCTGCTTTGTCCCCCACTATCCGTCTCAAGGTTAGGGATTGGTTGTAGTACTCCAGGGCTTTTTGTTTTTCTCCTAAATTTGAGTAGATTAGACCGATGTTATTAAAAGTACGAGCTTCCTCTGTCTTGTCTCCCACAGCACGAAACAAGGGTAGCGCTTCTTCAAATTTAGCGATCGCCTCTCTTAAAGATTCTGCTGTTCCTTGCTTGTATAGTTTGTCTCCTTCCTCATAGGCTCGTTTGGCTGCAGCACGATTTGCATCTTGAGATGTAGCTGATGGTTGTTGAGCCATACTTACGGCCCATTTTTCCTGATGTAGCTACGACAGATTCTGATAACAAGAGAATACCGATAAATACAGCTAAACTTTGATGAGCAATCGCTGGCAAGAATAGGCGATGAAACAACATAAGACAAATTTCCCAAAACGATATACAAATAGATGACTGAAAAACTCTATTTCCATTCACCTTGAACAACAAAAGCCGCCCAATAATAGGGAGATTCCCACTGTTGAGTTTTCCACATTTCTAACTGTGCAGCCCTCAATGCTGCTGCCGGCTTTACGCCTTTTTCTAACATCTGTTTGTAGAATTTCTTCATCAATTCTGCTGTTGCTGAATCATTCACACTCCACAAACTGACAACAACACTCTTTGCTCCAGCATACATAAACCCTCTTGTTAACCCAACTAATCCTTCTCCTTTCACATCTTTACCCAATCCCGTTTCACAAGCACTGAGAACCACAAGTTCAGCAGGTAAATCGAGATTAAAAATGTCATGAAGACGCAGAAACCCATTACTATCTGTGCCTTTTTCATCAACTAAAGAAAGGACAACTCCTGATAATTCTGGATTGACATTATTGAGAAGTCCGTGAGTAGCAAAATGAATGATTTTATACTTAGCTAAATCAGGATTGGTTGCTGTGGAACGAGAAGCGGCAAAATCAAAAGCTGAGGTACGTTGATTTTCTGGAACCAGAGAGAGAATAGTATCAGCTTCAGTGCGGGTGTATTTTAGGCGATCGAGGATAACACCGATATCTGAAGCAGCACGTTTTACTTCAGTGGGATTTGTGCTGATTAACTGAGGTTGCGGTAGGGAATTTTTGAGGCGATCATCTTTTGCGGTAAAAACTGGATCGGCGATGACAGCGAGAGTTTTGGCTGCTGGTTGGCGGTCTTTAATTTCTTTACGTAACACCGCTAATGTTGAAGCAGAGGGCAAACTAACTATTTCATTGTTAACCAACAAGGGTGTGAAACCTAACCCCCCCAGCCCCCCTTCCCTGCGAGGGAAGGGGGGAATAGGAGAAGGAGAATTGCTCCCCTCTCCTTGCAGGAGAGGGGCTGGGGGAGAGGTTTTTTCAGGTATCGGTAATGCTGCAAAAGGAATAGATTGCAACGCACCATCGCTAACGACAAGTAAACGTTTTTTACCCAACTGATTCATCACCGGTGCGAGTAGCATCTGACTCAATTTCATCCCTACTTCTGGCTTACCAATTTGTTCTGATGTAAGCTGCTTATAAAACTCCTGCGCTGCTGCTTCAATATCGCTACGTTTGGGCAATTCGTAACTGCTGATACCAGTTTTACTGACAGCCCAAAGATAACTACGATTTTCTCCCAAAGAGTATTCCAACAGCAAAGTATTATCATCAAGTACCTGTTGCTGAATCTCTGATAAATTTAACGGTTGAGGATACTTCAATGCCGCATAACGGGGACTTGTCACTCGAATTTGTTCTCGAAGTCGTGAAAGTTGGAGAAGCAGGGTTTCAATGTCTTGTTTAATTGCATCTAACTGTTTATCTGTATACTGAGTTTGGAGTAGTTTTACTCGATTTTGTTCTTTAGAATTAAGCTCGTCTTGTAGCGTCCTTTCCTTGTTCAGCAAAACTGGATCTACACCTTGACGAATATTTGCATTAGCATCGGTAAGCAAATCCAACAAACTACGAGCGCGGGCGCTTTCGTTAGCTTGGAGGGCTTTTGCATCATAGCCAAGCTTGGGATTTTGTTTATGCAGTTGCATCAACAAGTCGATGTACAACAGGTAGTAATCTTGTTTAGAGGAAAGGAACAAGGTACGTCCTCTATCACTAATAATGTCGCTACGAATTTCTTCAATTATTTTAATTGATGCTTCAACATTAGTCACTGCTTCTGTTAATTTACCCAAGTCTCTCTGAACAAAAGCAATATGGTAAAGTGCATTAGCTTCTTCTTCAGTTCCCACCTCTTTGCTGATAGGTAAGGATTGCTGAAAGTAGTCTAAAGCGATTGGCTTGTCCCCAAAATGATAGAAGTAAACCAGACCAAGACTGGTGAGAGTTTTGGCTTGCTGTAACTTATACCCGATTTTTTGTGAGAGTTGCAAGGATTGTTTATAGTAATTGAGAGCTTTCTGAAAGTCTTTGACGTTGACATTTGTGTAAATCTGTCCAATAGTGTACATAACTTCCGTTTGCGCTGAAGTATCACTAATTTCTTGTAACAGCCGCAAGGACTCGTTTAAGTATTCAAAGCTTTTCTGAAAATTGTTTACTTCAAAGTTAAGTACAGAAAGTGTCCTGAGAGTATTTGCTTCTAGTGGTTTATGATCCACTTTTTTGTAAAGCAAACGAGCTTTTTCAAACTTTTGAATAGCTTGTCGTGATACAGATTCTCTTCTCCCTTGTCGTAATATTTCCATTGCCTCTGACTCTATAACTCTAGCTTGATTAATTTCTGGAAAGAGCCCTAAATATCCCCAATCTTTGAGAGTTTTTCGGATATTAGCTGAGGATTTGGAGTCGTCCAAGTCACGATAAATTAGCAATGCTTGGTTGTAGTAGTTGAGAGACTGTAAACCATCGCGTAAGTAGATGTAGTTGTTACCGATTAGTGTGAGGATAAAGGCGACTATAGCGCGATCGCGTAGCGTGGGCTTTGCCCAATCGCCTATTTTCGTATACAAAGGAATCGCTTCTTTCCATTTGGCGATTGCCTTTTGCTTGGCTTCTGGTGTATCTACCAGCGCTAATTGATTCCCCTCCATGTAAGCTTGTTCTGCAGTAACTCGAATTCTGTCTTGTTCGCTTGGAGAACGTAAAGCCTCAAGTTTGACTTCATAGTTTCCAGTTTCAGGATTTCCTTCTTCTTCAAATCGTCGCACTTTTAACTGATAGTTCCCACTTTTTGGTGCGATTATCGATATAGGTTCTGGCCCATCAGTGCCATTGAAACTATTAGAAATTGCCAACTGTTTACCATCTGGTGATAATAGTATTACTTCAACATCGATACTTCGTTGTTCGACAATGATTTGCAGATATTGACCTGTTTGTAGGGAGATTTTGTAATTGTGAGTTTCGTTACTATTGAGGACTCGTTCAAGGGGTTTACCTAGTTGTAGATTGAGAACGTCTGGAAAGTTTTGGGCAATGCTTAAAGAACCCCCCGGAGTTCGGGGGGAGTTAAGTTTGGGTGTGGCTGAGACGGATTCTGATAACAAGAAAATACTGATGAATACAGCTAAATTCCGAAGGTTAAACAACATAGTGCAGAACTAAGTTAAGGTAATAGATGATTTGTTGTTGTTTATTTGTTAACAGCAACGTTTATTTATATTGACATCTTGTTCCATTGTCAGTAAACAATATATCCCGCCAGGGGTTCAAACCCCTGGCTAACAGCTTAAGTCCACTGAAGTGGACTTAAATCTCAGTCAAGAGAACACACCACTCATGTGGACTCAAATCTTTGTGAAATATGCATTTAGTCCTCTTTAGAGGACTTTAGCTATTAGCCAGGGAATTGATTCCCTGGCGGATGATGCGACTGCTGAAAAATATCAATTCATACATATTTATTTCCATTCTCCTTGAACAACAAAAGCTGCCCAATAATAGGGAGATTTCCACTGTTGTGTTTTCCACATTTCTAACTGTGCAGCCCTCATTGCAGCTACCGGAGTCAAATTTTTATCTAACATTTGTTGATAAAATTTCTTCATCAATTCTGCTGTTGCGTTATCTTTAACACTCCACAAACTAACCACAACACTTTTAGAACCAGCATACATAAAACCTCTTGTCAACCCAACTAATCCTTCTCCTTTGATATCTTTACCAAGTCCTGTTTCACAAGCACTAAGTACCACAAGTTCTGCTGGTAAATTGAGGTTGAAAATGTCATTGAGACGCAGGAATCCGTTACTATCTGCACCTTTTTCATCAAAGAGAGAAAGTACGACTCCTGATAATTCTGGATTGACATTATTGAGAAGTCCGTGAGTAGCAAAATGAATGATTTTATACTTGGCTAAATCAGGATTTGTGGCTGTGGTACGAGAAGCAGCAAAATCAAAAGCTGATGTGCGTTGATTTTCAGGGACGAGGGAAAGAATAGTATTCGCTTCTGTTCGGCTGTATTTTAGGCGATCGAGGATGACACCGATATCGGAGGCCGATCTTTTGAGAGCGTCGGGATTGGTTGTGGAGTTGTTTGTTTGTGGTTGGGAGGTTTTGAAGCGTTCGTCTTTATTGGTAAAGACTGGATCGGCGATCGCCATCAGGGTTTTGGGAGCGGGGGAACGTCCTTTTACTTCATTGCGTAAGACAGCGATGGTTGAAGCTGAGGGTAGTGAGACGATTTCGTTTTGTACTAACAAAGGTGTGAGACCTAACCCCCCCAGCCCCCCTTCCCTGCGAGGGAAGGGGGGAGTAGGAGAGGGAGAGGGAGAGGGAGAGGGAGAGGGAGAGGGAGAATTGCTCCCCTCTCCTTGCAGGAGAGGGGCTGGGGGAGAGGTTTTTTCAGGTATGGGCAATGCTGCAAATGGAATCGATTGTAATGCACCATCGCTAACAACAAGTAAACGTTTGTTTCCTAACTGACTGGCTACGGGTGCGAGTAACATTTGACTCAATTTCATTCCTACTTCTGAGCTAGGAATTTGCTCTGAAGTAAGCTGCTGATAGTAAGCTTTGGCTGCTGCTTCGATATCGGCACGTTTGGGTAATTCGTAACTGTTAATGCTAGTTTTTGTGACAGCCCAAAGATAACTACGATCTTCGCCTAATGAGTATTCCAACAGTAGGGTGTTTTCATCGAGTACTTGTTGTTGAATTTGTTGTAAGGTTAGGGGTTGAGGATACTTCAGGTTGGCATAACGGGGACTTGTGGCTCGAATTTGGGCTTCGAGAAGCTGAAGTTGGGTAAATATAGATTCGATTTGTTGTTTGATTTCGGTTAGTTGTTTGTTGGTGTATTGACCATTGAGGAGTTTTACGCGGCTTTGTTCTGTAGCATTGAGTTGTTGTTGTAAGCTGCGTTCTTGTTGAAGTAATTTGGGGTCTACACCTTGTCGAATGTCAGCACGGGCTTCGGTGAGAATTTCTAACAGCGATCGTGCTCTAGCGCTTTCGGAAGCTTGTAAGGCTTTGGCGTCATATCCTATTGATGGATTGGTTTTGTGTAACCGCATCAGCAGGTCAATGTAGAATTTGTAGTAATCCTGAACTGTGGCGAAGTAGGAGGTACGGAGTTGCTGTGTGGTAATTTTGGTGCGGAGTTCTTCGATGATTTTGATTGCGGCTTCAATGTTAGTTAAGCTTTGGTTGAGGTTGCTTCTGTCACGTTCAAGGTAGGCGACATTATACAGGGTGACAGCTTCCCCTGACTTGTCCCCCACCACTCGTCTCAGTGGTAAGGATTGGTTGTAGAACTCCAGCGCTTTCTGTTTTTCTCCTAAATCCTGGTAGACTCCACCGATGTTATTGAGGGTGGTAGCTTCCTTTGACTTGTCCCCCACCACCCGACTCAGTGGTAAGGATTGGTTGTAGTACTCCAGGGCTTTCTGTTTTTCTCCTAAATCTGAGTAGACTAGACCGATGTTATTGAGGGTGACAGCTTCCCCTGACTTGTCCCCCACCACCCGAAATATTGGTAAGGATTGGTTGTAGTACTCCAGGGCTTTCTGTTTTTCTCCTAAATCTGAGTAGACTAGACCGATGTTATTGAGGGTGACAGCTTCCCCTGACTTGTCCCCCACCACTCGTCTCAGTGGTAAGGATTGGTTGTAGTACTCCAGGGCTTTCTGTTTTTCTCCTAAAGCATCGTAAACTCGACCGATGTTATTGAGGGTGGTAGCTTCCTGTGACTTGTCCCCCACCACTCGACTCAGTGGTAAGGATTGGTTGTAGTACTCCAGGGCTTTCTGTTTTTCTCCTAAAGCATCGTAAACTAGACCGATGTTATTGAGGGTGGTAGCTTCCTGTGACTTGTCCCCCACCACTCGACTCAGTGGTAAGGATTGGTTGTAGTACTCCAGGGCTTTCTGTTTTTCTCCTAAATCTGAGTAGACTCGACCGATGTTATTGAGGGTGGTAGCTTCCTGTGACTTGTCCCCCACCACTCGACTCAGTGGTAAGGATTGGTTGTAGTACTCCAGGGCTTTCTGTTTTTCTCCTAAATCTGAGTAGACTCGACCGATGTTATTGAGGGTGGTAGCTTCCTGTGACTTGTCCCCCACCACTCGACTCAGTGGTAAGGATTGGTTGTAGTACTCCAGGGCTTTCTGTTTTTCTCCTAAATCGTCGTAGACTAGACCGATGTTACTGAGGGTGATAGCTTCCTGTGACTTGTCCCCCACCACCCGACTCAGTGGTAAGGATTGGTTGTAGTACTCAAGTGCTTTCTGTTTTTCTCCTAAATCTGAGTAGACTCCACCGATGTTATTGAGGGTGATGGCTTCCCCTCTCTTGTCCCCCACCACTCGTCTCAGTGGTAAGGATTGGTTGTAGTACTCCAGGGCTTTCTGTTTTTCTCCTAAATTGGAGTAGACTAGACCGATGTTACTGAGGGTGACAGCTTCCCCTCTCTTGTCCCCCACCACCCGTCTCAGTGGTAAGGATTGGTTGAAGTACTCAAGTGCTTTCTGTTTTTCTCCTAAATCTGAGTAGACTTGACCGATGTTATTGAGGGTGACAGCTTCCCCTCTCTTGTCCCCCACCACTCGACTCAGTGGTAAGGATTGGTTGTAGTACTCAAGTGCTTTCTGTTTTTCTCCTAAAGCATCGTAAACTCGACCGATGTTATTGAGGGTGATAGCTTCCTGTGACTTGTCCCCCACCACTCGACTCAGTGGTAAGGATTGGTTGTAGTACTCAAGTGCTTTCTGTTTTTCTCCTAAATCGTCGTAGACTAGACCGATGTTACTGAGGGTGACAGCTTCCCCTGACTTGTCCCCCACCACCCGAAATATTGGTAAGGATTGGTTGTAGAACTCCAGGGCTTTCTGTTTTTCTCCTAAATTGGAGTAGACTCCACCAATGTTATTGAGGGTGATGGCTTCCCATTTTTTGTCGCTCACAGCTCTAAACAGAGGTAGCGCTTCTTCAAATTTAGCGATCGCCTGTCGTAAAGATGCTGCTGTTCCTTGCTGGTATAGTTTTACTGCTTCTTGATATGCTCTTTCTGCTGCAGCGCGGGTTGCATCTTGAGACGTAGTTTCTCTTTGTTGGGCGATACTTGAAGATCCCCCCCAACCCCCCTTAACAAGGGGGGAGAATTGTTTGGGTGTTGCTGCTACGGATTCTGACAACAAGAGAACACCGATAAACACAGCAAAACTTCGATGAAATATTCCTGGGAGCGATACTAGGGAAAGCCACACCAATAGCGATTTTCTCTGATTTAAATCTCTTTCCCTACGCGATTCCATAACTGTATCTACCCTCTCGTGCATCTTTAACAATCCCTACCTTTACCCCTATCTCTGGGATTGTCGAGCTTATGCATCTTCTCCTCATCATTGCCCAACTTTAAAAATCTGTTCAGCAGTCAAGTTCAACTCTGGAAATGCTGCCGACTCAATACGCTGATTTTCTCTAAACTGGCTAAATATATACTCACCATCAACCAATTGATAAACCGAAATAGTAGGTTGCTTCGGATTACCAATATAGCGCCTACCTCCCAAACCTAAATAATCAACAATCCAGTATTCAGGAATACCCAATTTTTCATATTCAGCTAACTTAATTAGGTAATCATCTTGCCAGTTTGTACTCACTACTTCAATCACCAAACGTACTGTTTCACCCTTGGTAATCGTGGAACGTTTCTTCCACATCGGTTCAGCTTCAAGTGCATTTTCATCCAACACCGCAACATCTGGGATAAAGCCTGACTTGTCAGAATCAATCGGCTTGATAATACATTGCCGAGGAATGAAGTAAGGAAGTTTTAATCGCCGAATTTCGAGTGATAGTTCAGTAGCAGATTCTCCTCCTACCCGTTCGTGAGTTCCAGTTGGTTGCATTTCGATAACGACTCCATCATGTAATTCAAAGCGACCATAGCCGTCTGGATACCAGTCCAGAAACTCGTCTAGAGTCATTGTTTTAGAATCAGTTTGTATCATGGCAATTTATCCTCAATGAAGCTAACTTTAAGATTTTTTTTGGTGACTTGCTACAAAGAGTGAGGAAGATGAATCGAATTTTCTTCTAGCCACTTAGCCAAAGAATCTTGGTTTTCTTGGTCTGTCGCTAACCGTTCCATCATCACAACAACATCCATTTCTGGAACATCCAAGGAATATCCATTTACTTCAAGGAAGGTTGCCATTACGACAAAAGCGGCTCTTTTATTCCCATCAATAAAAGGATGATTCTTCGCCAAACCATATCCATAAGCGGCTGCTAAATCAAATAAGGTTGGTTCACCATAAGCAAATAGATGTCGAGGTCTGGCTAAACTAGCAGAGAGAAGATTTTCATCTCTAATCCCTACACTTCCCCCGTGTTGGGCAATTTGATCGGCATGGATAACTCTAGCGATATTTTCCGATATCCAAAGTGGTTCACTCACTTAGCAAGCTCCCGCAAGGCATTTTTATATTTCTGACTTACTTTCTTGTAAGCTTTCATCGCTCTTTCAAACTCAGGATCGTTGACAGTGATTTGAACTCCCTCCTCAGTTTCTGTCAAAAATACGTTATCCCCCTCACCAACATTTAGCTGTTGTAAAACTTCCTCTGGTAAGGTTATTCCGAGAGAATCACCAATTCTATAAATCTTCAGCTTGTACATGACATTACCTTGAACTTAGTAATATTATAGGTTGGTTTTACGGAAGGAAACTTAACAGCTAAAGAACTCTTTGTTAGGTTTCACCGTCGCTTAACCAACCTAATTTTAGCTGGGCTAATCCATCCTACAAACAACAAACTACAAACTACAAACTACAAACTACAAACATTAACCAACCTTCTGTAACAGCATCCCTGCTTCCGCAACTCCCTCAACTGTTGCTATTCCAACTAAGCCGTCACGAGATTCCAGTATTACCTTACCTTTCCCTTTGATAATGTTAAACACTGTACCCTTGTCGAGTGCCGCTAAATCTACCCCACCTAACCACAATTTCGCTTGCTTACCTTTCACCTCGGTAATTACTGCATTAGCTACAGGACTTGAGTTGCTAATGAAATACAAAGGTTGCTTTTCATAGCCACTACCAACTTTGACATCATAACGGGGAGTTTGCTTGAACTCTTGAGGTATCTTTGGAACAACGTAGGAGATTGCACTTTCAGCGGTGCTAGTTTGTTGCCAAAGATACTGTGTCAAAAGATAAGTAAAAGCCCCCGCAGGAAAGCCATTAAAACGCGCATCTGCTGCTGTTTGTTCTGGATTTGTTGCTGCTAGGACAACTCCTTTAGCAACTCCCGCTCGATACCCATTCACAAATGCTTCGCGAGACAGTTTCAAATGTGACAACCATTTCTCTTGGTAAGCCTTTTCTTCAGGAGCAATCTGTATTTTGTCGCCGCCATCCCGCGCTCGTACACGAAAATTTCTTGTAGCACCGCCAGAGTAACAACTATCTAAAACAGCGGTAAAATTTTCAGTTTTCAAACTTGACATTAACAGGTAAAGTGTATGTCCCATAATGTCTTTGACAACTCCACCTTGTTGGGGATATCCAGGAGGTAGCCCACTATCAATTGGAACAAAAGTACCGCTTAATCCATTTTTGTCTCTAGTTGCACTAACAATAATTGGGTCTGGATCTAGAATGCGGGAACCATGTCCTGAGTAGTGGAATACTGCTACATCTCCAGGCTTTGCTTGTTTAATCAAATGTTCTTCAAATGCGTCTAAAATTCCTTGGCGAGTTGCTTTTTCATCGATGAGAGTGTAAATGTCTTTAGGATTAAAACCAAAGCGATGAATTAGCAGTTGGCGCTGCAATTCTACGTCATTAATACACCCTTCCAAAGGAGCATCTGAATACTTGTTTATACCTATAAGTAAAGCTAGTTTACGAGGGGTGGTTTGTGCTAGAACTTGTCCGTAACTTTCAGCTTTTCTTTGAATGTTAAGCTGGCTGAACCCCAAGGTTGCCAGAGTGGAGCCTGCAAATTGGAAGAACTGGCGACGAGAAATGTGGTACATTACAATCCTATTTGTAAGTCAAGTGTCGAAGTATATATCTTTAAACTAATATTTAGTTGCAAAAAACGTCACTTTATAGTAAAGATTATTTATTTTTAATAAAGCGGCTCTCAATCGTGTGTGATACGCTTTGAATTTAAAGCCTGCGTTGGCAGGCTTTGTTCGGGTAGCCCCCCCCTTAAGGGTGCGGGAATTTCATTTGCGACATTAGAAATTTCAACAAAAAAGAGAGGTAGTAATTACTACCTCTCTTTTAATCCCAAAATCAGGGTATTTCAGCTATAAACCTAGTAATTCCTAAGTGCTGAGTATGATTTTTTACTCAACACTCAGAACTGAGATCTTAGTAGCGGCTACGAACGCCAGTGTTTGGCTTGTGGATGATGAAGCTGAGAACTTGGCACTGCTTAATGTTGTCAAAACCAACAACACGGATGTAGCTGTCGCGGTACTCAGTACGGCAACCATCAACTTCTACCATGACTTCTTGAACAGAGCGAGCCTTGAACAGAGGAAGCTTCCACAATGTCCAGAAGTGCTGTTCTGGGCTGGAATCTTCGCTGAATTCAACTGCGGGGATGAAGCCCTGATCTAAGATGTACTGAACTTGCTTAGCAATCTGAGCATCGCTCAGAGGTGGCAAGTAGGAAAGGGTTTCAAAACGACGCTCTTTAGGTAAAGTTTGCATTGGTTAGGCTCGTGTATTGAAGAATGGGTATGCAACTGGTGGCAAAAATGCCAATTAGTTTTCCGAATCAGTTGATTGTTCGGGATAGCTTGGGGGTTCAGAAATGGTTAGTTGCGTAATCCTTTCCAGGTGCTGACGCCGATGTTCCATGTTCGACTGCTGAATGCCAGTGCGAACCATTTCTGGTAAAAAATCTGCTACTTCCTCTGCCATATGCTGTCGAACTGTCATCAGCCGAAAAGCTAATTCTTGGTTCTCCCTCAGCAATGCCAAGAGGAAAGCTTCTCCATCTTGGATGCTGTTCCTTGAGCAAAAGGAATGCAACCACAGTGCTTGGGGAGGGTTATTTTCGCTCAACTGAGCCAAAACCGTTCGCAGTGCTTGATAAGTAAAGTAGCTAGTCAGTACCTTGGCTGTATCTTTCGCAACTTGTTTTAGATCCATTTTCTGACCCCAGTCTAATTAGTCCTGAGTACTAAGCCCTAAGCTCTGAGTATACTTTTTAACTCATAACTCAGCACTCAGTACTCGGTACTTTCATCAGACGGTGTCCATAGCCTCGAACTCAAACTTGATTTCCTTCCACAGTTCGCAAGCAACAGCCAATTCAGGACTCCACTTGCAAGCTTCGCGGATTACGTCGCCGCCTTCACGGAAGAGGTTACGACCTTCGTTACGAGCTTGGATACAAGCTTCGAGAGCAACGCGGTTAGCGGTTGCACCAGGAGCATTACCCCAGGGGTGACCGAGGGTTCCACCACCGAACTGTAAGCAGGAATCGTCGCCGAAGATTTCAACCAGCGCTGGCATGTGCCATACGTGGATACCACCAGAAGCAACTGGCATTACACCAGGCATGCTTGCCCAATCTTGGGTGAAGTAAATACCACGTTCGCGGTCTTGTTCGATGTGGTCTTCACGCATCAGGTCAACGAAGCCCATCGTGATGCCTTTTTCGCCTTCCAATTTACCAACAACGGTACCGGAGTGCAGGTGGTCACCACCAGACATACGTAAGCACTTGGCGAGAACACGGAAGTGGATACCGTGGTTCTTCTGACGGTCGATAACGGCGTGCATTGCACGGTGGATGTGTAGCAGAACACCGTTGCGGCGGCACCACTTAGCGAGGGTGGTGTTAGCAGTGAAACCACCGGTTAGGTAGTCGTGCATGATGATGGGGGTTTTGATTTCTTTAGCGAATTCAGCACGCTCCATCATTTCTTCGCAGGTGGGGGCGGTAACGTTCAGGTAGTGACCTTTGATTTCGCCTGTTTCTGCTTGTGCTTTTTCGATGGCTTCTTGTACAAACAGGAAGCGATCGCGCCAGCGCATGAAGGGCTGGGAGTTGATGTTTTCGTCATCTTTGGTGAAGTCTAGACCACCACGTAGGCACTCATAAACTGCACGTCCGTAGTTCTTAGCAGACAGACCGAGCTTAGGCTTAATTGTGCAACCTAGCAGAGGACGACCGTACTTGTTCAGTTTGTCGCGCTCAACGGTGATGCCGTGAGGAGGACCTTGGAAGGTCTTCATGTAAGCAATAGGAATACGCAAGTCTTCTAAGCGCAGTGCACGCAGGGCTTTGAAACCAAACACGTTACCTACAAGTGAGGTAAGTAGGTTGGTGACAGAGCCTTCTTCAAACAAATCTAGTGGGTAAGCAACGTAAGCAATATACTGGTTGTCTTCACCACGTACCGGCTCGATGTCATAGCAACGACCTTTGTAACGATCCAGGTCAGTCAGCAAGTCTGTCCAAACTGTTGTCCATGTACCAGTGGAAGACTCAGCGGCAACAGCAGCACCTGCTTCTTCGGGCGGAACCCCAGGCTGGGGGGTCATGCGGAAAGCAGCCAGAATATCTGTATCTTTTGGTGTGTAATCCGGAGTATAATAAGTTAATTTATAATCTTTTACACCGGCATCGTACCCAGCTTTTGACTGAGTCTTTGTTTGAGAATAAGACATCTTTGATCCTTCCTGAGAAATTCGTACTGTTGCGGCCTATCTCTTGACTTTTCTCGGTTGTAGATTTTGCTCCGGTTTTAGAAACAAAAATCTTTGAAAAAGGCTTGTCAAATTAGCCTTTTTATGGATACAACACCATACCCATAAATTTTTAGCTCGTGCCTACTATTTCCTAAATACTGCTACTTCTTCACCCCATTGACTCTCCTAAGAAAACTATGGCGGCAGACTAGGCAGCTTCGGAAATAAAGAATTTCTTAATTCCCTTGTAACTATACCAGGAATTTCCTAGGTTAGAATTCAATTTTTCTATATAAATGTATTTACCTTTTTTATATATGAAAGAAGCATTGCTTTTAATTAAGCTTTGTAAAAAAAACAAAAAATGTACTTGAAAAAGCTATAGAGAAGAGCGAAAGAAAATAGCAGGGATCAACGAATGCGAGTTTCACAAGGAATGCAAGGAAAAGAGTAATGGCGACCTTCAGTACCCGCGTTAGCTTCGTTATTGGTGCAGCAATATTGTGGTTAAATTTGCCAGTTTTACGAGCAAATGCTCAAATACTGGTGCAATCGGAGAGCGATCGCTACCTAGAACCAGGAATACCCATCCCCACCTACGAGGGAGACGCACCACTACCAGGACGAGATCCCTTACCTCAAGAACGTTTACGCCAAGAAGTAGAACCACTACCTGCTGATTTTCGCGTCAGTGCTTTGCAGCCTGACTTTACCGGTGACCTCTGGATTGGTTCTTGGCTGGGCTTAGCTAAAATTAATCCCAATACTGGCGCACTCTTAGCTCGCATCAGTCTTCCTAATTACACAATTGGTGCATTAGCGCAAGACAAAGTGGGAAGAATTTGGGTGGGAAGTTACGAAGGTTTGGTACGTGTAGACCCCCGCAGTAATGAAGTTACAGCACAGAACTATACCTTACCGTCCAACCGAGTTTTGTCTCTATTAATAGATCGTCGAGGTTATCTCTGGGTAGGAAGCGATCGCGGTCTTTCTCTGATCAGCCCCGATCAGGCACTATTAATGACAACCTTGCAAAAACTCCCCGGTATCAGCGCTAACGCTTTGACCTTGGATCGTGACAATCAACTGTGGGTAGGAACCTTAGAGGGACTGGTACGGGTAGATACCGCTAGCGCTTTAGTAAGCGGCCGCATCAGCGATTTACCTGGAACCACCGTGCAAACCATGACCCTAGGAAAAGATGGCATGCTTTGGGTGGGAACTCCTAATAGCTTGCTGGTCATTAATCCTCAAACACGGCAAATCATGCGTTCCGTGACACCATTACGGGGACGTAGTGTAACCTCTGTGCGTTTCGCTCAAGATGGTAGTGTGTGGGTTGGTACTGAAAACGGCTTATTAAAACTAAAAGCTGACAGCGGTGCGGTACTTGGTCAAATAGTAAACCTTCCTTCTAGTAGTATTCTTTCCCTCTCACCTGATACTGGTAATAAGTTGTGGGTGGGAACCAAAGAAGGATTAGCTTGGGTAAGTTTAACTACGGGACAAGTAAGACCACATTTTGCTTTTGTTCGTAAAGGCCCATCAACTTTTTAATCAATAGTCCTTAGACAAGATTGTAAAAGTCAATATTTTGTTGTAGGGGCGTTAGCGTTAGCGAAGCGGGGCGCTCTTAGCGCACAGCGATAGCGAGTCTTGCCTGCGGCACGCTACGCGAACGAGCGTCAGCATTTGCGCCCAAATTTATCGGTAAAACCAACATTTTACTTCGCAAATGCTTCGCCCGCAATCTCAGTAGTCATTAATCTATAATCAGGGCCTTAAGTCAAAGTGATGGCAATCACCACCCAACAATTAATTCAATTTAAACAACAAGGGCGTCCAATTGTGACGCTTACAGCTTGGGATTATGCGATCGCCCAACTTTTAGATAGTGCTGGGGTAGATATCATCCTAGTGGGAGATTCCCTCGCGATGGTAACTTTGGGTTATCAGACAACACTACCCGTGACGCTGGAGGAAATGCTACACCATACGAAAGCAGTGCGTCGCGGTGTGAAACGAGCTTTAGTAGTGTGTGATTTGCCATTTTTGAGTTATCAGGAAAGTCCACAACAAGCGATGCATTCCGCTGGACTTGCTCTCAAGGAAGCGGGAGCGCAAGCAGTTAAGCTGGAGGGAGGATATCCAGCAATGATAGAAACCGTAGCGCGTCTGACATTCGCAGGAATTCCGGTGATGGGCCATGTTGGCTTAACACCGCAATCAGTTCATCAGCTAGGTTATCGACAACAAGGGAAAACTGCAGAGACTGGGGAGAGGATTTTTCAAGAGGCGATCGCCCTTGCTGATGCTGGTGCTTTTGCGATTGTCTTGGAACATATTCCCGATGAGTTGGCGTTACGAATTACCCAAAAGATTGCGATTCCTACAATTGGTATTGGCGCCGGGCCACTCTGCGACGGACAGGTACTTGTTACTGCGGATTTGCTGGGGCTTTCTGAGCGACAGCCACCGTTTTCTAAAACTTATACTAATTTGCGTCAGGTAATTACACAAGCGGTGCAGGAATTTAGTACTGAAGTACGAGAGCGAAAATTCCCAGATTCTTAATGGTTTTGTAGTATCTACCCTTGAGCATAAAATGACTACCAAAACAGAAGCGATATCAAGCCTTTTGAAGGGATCTTGCAGGTTTTTACTGGCATCTAGGTGAAATACCAATTCCCAGTCAGGTAATTAGGCGTAAGGTTTCTGTATAATGTCCTAGAAGTGATATTAGACGGAAAAATTCCGGACAAGTATCCAAAATCGGTTAATTAGGCGAAAACTTTCCTTCTAATCTAATGTTGTGGCTGATTGAATCCTCGCTTTTAGCGTGTATTTTCGTTTGTATCTGTACATACTTCAGCCGTCCAGCATTCAACTAGCTCAGTTTGCAATTTTTCAACGTACAAAAGTTTATGTAGTGGGCGGAACAAGCCTGATCTGCTAGGCTTAAAGTTTTTTTGGACTTGATTCAGAACCAGGCATTTACACTTCAATCCGTGAAAGATAGTAGTGCTGTTGGGGCTTAATAAATACCCTAGGGCGTGTCATCAATTGAGCCAGATAATGGCAGAAGCAAGATAAATTGCCCCCAGGAAATTCTTTGCCCATTTCTCATAGCGTGTCGTAATACCTCGATATTGCTTGAGTTTTGCAAAGAATTTCTTGTGGTAGATACCGTGCTTTGTACAAGGTCTGATCATATTTACGGGCAGTAGTGCAGTTGCGCTTAGGTGCAATAAATGCTGTCTTGCCCTGATGTTATAGTCGCTCAATATAGATATAGCAATCCTAATTGAGTTGTGAAATGTCAGCGCCTCAGATCCCCGACTTCGCAGGAGTTGTCGGGGATCTCCCCTTCACGAATCATTTAGGATTGCTATATCATACAAAAATACTGATTTTGGATTGGTCACCGCCGATAAAATCAGCTAATTCTCTTGATGACTGAGCAATATTCTAGTTTTACTAGCAGGATGCACGGAAATTTAACCAAAAATTATTAACTACTTAATTTAATAATCTTAAATATGTTTAGAGGTTCAAATTTATTAGGTAAAGGGAAAACATTAATGACGCTTTTGCTTAGGGGAAATACTACCAGTTACAGCCCCACAGTTATGCGTACTTGTTGTGATTTCCCACATCTATTGGATACCCAAACAAAGGACAGCGGACAAAAAACAAAATTACTTTGGATTGCGCTTGGTCTGCTTAGTAGCCTATTTGTAGCTGAATTGTTGACAGGGTTACTTAGTCATAGTTTGTCCCTCTTAAGCGAAGCAGGTCATCTGTTTTCAGACGTAATCGCCCTAGGAATATCTCTGATAGCAACAAGCCTCGCTCAAAGACCAGCAACAGGTCAAGCAACCTTTGGACATCGCCGCGTCGAAATTCTCGCTGCTTTGTTGAATAGTTTGGCTTTGGCGATGAAAATAGCAGCGATCGCCAAAGCCAAACTATTCAACAAAGCAGCGAGAATTTCGACGCGGCGATGTCCAAAGGTTGCTTGACCTGTTGCTGGTCTTTGAGCGAGGCTTGTTGCTATCAGAGATATTCCTAGGGCGATTACGTCTGAAAACAGATGACCTGCTTCGCTTAAGAGGGACAAACTATGACTAAGTAACCCTGTCAACAATTCAGCTACAAATAGGCTACTAAGCAGACCAAGCGCAATCCAAAGTAATTTTGTTTTTTGTCCGCTGTCCTTTGTTTGGGTATCCAATAGATGTGGGAAATCACAACAAGTACGCATAACTGTGGGGCTGTAACTGGTAGTATTTCCCCTAAGCAAAAGCGTCATTAATGTTTTCCCTTTACCTAATAAATTTGAACCTCTAAACATATTTAAGATTATTAAATTAAGTAGTTAATAATTTTTGGTTAAATTTCCGTGCATCCTGCTAGTAAAACTAGAATATTGCTCAGTCATCAAGAGAATTAGCTGATTTTATCGGCGGTGACCAATCCAAAATCAGTATTTTTGTATGATATAGCAATCCTAAATGATTCGTGAAGGGG
>JAYFMV010000076.1:0-39167 GCA_042408245.1 Potamolinea sp. | reverse complement strand
AACCACTGCTTCTGAACACCCGCAGATTTTCTTGTTCCGCTTTTTCGCAAGCTTCCAAGTCTGTATCAATTAGCACTATAGATTCGCCTCGTTCTTGGAACAGACGGGCAATCAAACGGCTTAAAGGATGGCAACCAATAATTACAGCACCTGTTGCCTCATTATTACGATTAATTTGCAGTAAATTAGCGATCCAGCGTGCCGTTAGACCTTGCAAAAATACCGTCAGCATAATGGTGAGAAAGACAAGGGCTTTGATAGAATCGCCACCATTAATTCCCCGCTGTGTCAGGATAATTGCAAACAAAGAAGCAACAGAAGCGCTGACAATTCCTCTAGGCGCAACCCAGGATAAAAATACTTTCTGTCGCCAGTTCAGACCACTATTCCAAGTACACAAACTAATACTAATAGGACGCACCACAAACATCAGTACGAAAACAGTATAAAGGCTGCCCCATCCCAAGGCAAAAATACTGGCGATTGACAAATCGGCGGACAGCAAAATGAACAATACTGAGACACAAAGAACGGTTAATTGCCCTTTAAAACGTCGCAATAATCGCTCTTCAGGAAGTGCAGAAGCTCCCAGAACAATTCCAGCAACTACAGTTGTCATCAACCCAGCTTCCGAGCGAATCATTTGTGCTAGGGTAAACAACCCCCACATACCAGCCAAGACGACCAAGTTTTTCAGTTCTTCTGAGAGAAAGTTGGCTCGTTTGAGGATTAAACCTAGCAACCAACCGCCAACAGCGCCGATTAGTCCACCAATACCGAGACGCAGAGTTAGGCCAGCAATTGCTGCGGTTGGACTGACATGGCTATTTACAATCGTGTCGAGTACGACAACGGCGAGGATCGCTCCCACTGGGTCAATTAAGACGCCTTCGCCCTCCAGGATCGTCGCTACCTGGCGATCCACTTGTACGTGTTTCAGCAGAGGGCTAACAACAGTTGGACCTGTGACGACCACTAGAGATGCATACAGAAAGGCAATTGGCCAGGGAAATTCACCCAACCAGTGAGCCGCCATACCGCCCCCAAGCAGGGTGATTAGTGTCCCCAGGGTGACCAAGTTCCTGAGACTTCCGGAAACTTTGCCCAAGTCTCGCAGTTCCAGGTTTAGCCCTCCCTCAAACAAAATGATGGCTACTGAGAGGGCTACCATCACTTCTAGGCCAGCTCCCAATTGCTGGGGGTGCAACAAATTTAAGCCATCCCTTCCTAAGAGAATGCCAAAAATCAGCAGAAAAACAATGCTGGGAACTTTAAGGTATTCAGCTACTACCTGGGCACTAATGCCAGCGAAGACGGCCATGACCATCTGTAGGGTGAGTTCAAATGAGCCTTCCATAGGGATAAGTGTCGCAGGTGATCAACTCAGGTTTAAATGCCCCATGCTCTGTGTTCAAAAGCATAAGTTGATTTTTAAATGCAATGAGGCCAAGTTATCTAACAATTGAAAATTCTTGAGATACTTTATAAACAGGGTACAACTTTCAACAAATTCGGGTATTGATACCGTCTTGCTTAAATCTATCGTTTGATAATCAGCGCCAACGCTAGGTCTGATCAACCACGGCTGGATTTGATAGTCTGGTAGAGGTTGAACGAGGTTTCATTGTCCTGTTATCCTTGCGTACTGGTTTATGAGCGAGTGTATTTTATTCTAGTGTCTTACAAATAAGCTAATCCTACTCTCACCTTTGTATATATCCGGATAAAATGGGCTAGGGCAAGTATTAATACATTTAGAACCCTACTCTTACTCCGTATAAAAAAAATTGACTGCTGTCATACCAAGCGTTAGGTAAGCAATGCCAAGCGAACTGAAAACGGTTTTTACTGTGTCTTATGTTACGGCAAACGGTCATGGCGGCTTGAACCCCGCTTTTTTGTGAAGCTTTCTTCCTGCTTGTCCAATTAATTTTCCTGGTATTGTGTATGATTGTCACTTTTTTATCCCAAATGCCTCCTTAGAGATTTATTCTAGAAACCACTCATTTTTCAGCTCTGTCAATAATATTTTTAGCCTTTGGTTGGTAATTTGAACAAAAAGTTAAATAGTAATTCATCTGTCTTACTCCTGCTATACGCGCCCTATATTTGGGACGTGTTAACGGGAGCGTTGCCTTGTAAGGTCAATTGAGTCTACCGCGTCAAGGTAAAATTTGGGTGATTAGTCCCACCCCCTACCCCATGCGGTTAGATCTGGGTAGTTTGAGAATGGGAAAGTTATCTTTGAGCGAGGTAGATCTGCTGTGAACAACTTTGAGTGCTATCAGTAGGTAGGGTTGGAAACAGTAACCATAATTTCTAGAATTATCTAGAAACCATCTGCTTTTTATATATTTTGAATGGTAATGAACGCAATCTGAATTATTAGTAAAGATGGAACGTCAAACTTTTACGTGGGGTTACGCAAGCAATAGAATTCGCAGAACTGAACGCTGGGTTGAAAGACTCTGGGTTTTAGGGTTACTTTTAGCAGCGCTGCTCTTATTTGGAATTAATCTAGGTAGTCTACCACTACAGGATTGGGGCGAAGGAATGGTTGCTGTAGTTGCTCGTGAAATCACAAAAGCACCAACCCAGTCTTTTGAGTGGCTTTACCCAAAATTTGCCGCTCAACCTTTTCTTGAGGAGCCACCCTTACTTTATTCGTTAATTGCTAGTGCTTATAAACTCGGTGGTATCAACGAGTGGATGACTCGCTTACCTGGTGCTATCCTCAGCGCTCTTTCGGTACCTTTACTATATGGCATTGGTAGAGAAATTTTTCCCTCCCGTCAAGGCGCCATTTTCTCAAGTTTGATTTATCTCACTTTCTTGCCATTTGTCTGTCAGGGCCGTCTAGCAATGGTGGATGGAACGGCCCTGTGCTTCGTGATCTTGATGATGTGGTGCGTTTTGCGATCGCGTCGTGACTTACGCTGGTCACTAGGGATCGGACTCGGATTGAGCTTGATTTGTGCCAGCAAAGGTATCCTTCTCGGAGTTTTATTGTTAACAATTACCTTTGTATTCCTCAGTTGGGATACCCCAAGATTACTAACCTCTGTTTATTGGTGGTTGGGCCTTGCTTCTTGGTATTGCTCCTGTAGTGGCTTGGTATGCTTTCGGAGTTTGGCAATACGGTCAGACTTTCATCACTACAGGTATTATCAACCAATCTCAACAGGGACTTTGGCAAAAACCTGATCAAAGTAGTCCTTGGTCTTACCTCAGAGAAATATTAAAATTTGCGACACCTTGGTTATTATTTTTCCCTTACGGGTTATTACAAGCTTGGGAAAATCGTAATTGGGGTTGGGGAAAATTGGTGCTGGTCTGGACTGGCGTTTGTTTGGGTGCAATTTTGGCAATGGTTACCAAACTACCTTGGTATATCTTGCCAATTTATCCAGCTTTAGCACTTGCTGGGGGAGCACAGTTAGCACAAATTTGGAATTTGCCCAGTTATAAAACTTATCCCCGCATCTGGAGAATTGGTCTAATTTTCTTTGCTGTTGTGGCGATCGCTTTGGCTCTTTACTTCGGCATTTTTACACCTACTCACCGTCCGGCCGCAATAATTTTTGCTTCAGTTGCAATGACTTTGACAATGGCAGCGTTTCTGGTTGCTAGACGAGACTTGCAATTTATTTTGATTTTGTTTTGGGGAAGCTATATCTCGCTATTGCTTTTTATAACCTCTCCTTATTGGATTTGGCAATTAAATGAAGTTTATCCGGTGAAAGCGATTGCTGCCCTTCTCCAACGCAGCACACCTACAGATCAGCTAATTTATGGCTCGTTTACTTCAAAACGTCCGGCACTCAATTTTTATAGCGATCGCCAAATTATCCCAGCATCTAACCCCGAACTAAAACAACACTGGGAGCAAGACAAACAACCCTATTTATTACTTGACACCGACACCCATAAGCAATTGAACTTAAAGCCCGCCAAACAAGTTGGCACTGCTCCCGGCTGGATCTTGATTACTAAATAAGAGCTGGGTTGCTCTTTGCAGCAAGTCCTATCTTGAAAATGAGGGATAAAAGAGATTTTTATGGCTTCTTTGTGGGTGAAGCCTAGGAGTAATTATGCAAACTCTAGGGAATTACTGTGTTTCTGATCTGTCGCCAATAAGTAATAGGTAATAATTAATGGCTGCTCTCAAGCATCCATTGCCTATTAATCATTAACATACTTAACCAATAGAAAGTTCCGAGTAATAATACTTTATTACTCGGAAGCCAGAGTTTTTACCCTGGCTCTTAAGCGAGAGTCAGTTATTTTTGGCAGAAAGTAAACCTATTTTTCTAACTCTGGTGCTTGTCTCTACAGGCGCTCTCCAAAGCTGCTTAGGATGCCTCAGCAGTTTCTTCTAACCCGTCTAGTTGCTTAAGGTGAATGTGCTTTCTTCCCAGGGTAATTTCAAACTCGTCCCCTGGCTGCAAACCCATTTGTTTGGTGTATGCAGAGCCAATCAACAGATTACCGTTAGATTGCACACTAATTCGATAACTAGCACTGCGTCCACCACGGCCATTTCCATTTACTTTACTGTCTAACTCAATCCCCTCAGCATCAATAAGAGCATTGAGGAATTTCATCATATTGACTCGCTCCACCCCGTTTTTTGTCACGGTGAAGTAGCCACAGGCTCTAGCTTTTTCTTCTTTGCTGAGATTTCCCAGCTCTTTGACTTTCTTAATCAGGGCTTCACCCTCTAAAGGGTCTAGTTTTTTCTTTTTAGCCATCAACTTGAATCTTAAACTAAGGAGTTAACTGGTACGTAGCGTTTTGGTTGGTCTGAGAGTCAACTAAGACAACAAAATCTTAGTCTTGTATCAGTATATGAAACTATAATACACGCAGAGTGTCAACTTTGTTAGCTATATTTCTTTGGCTTTTGCTTTACAAGTCGTTTCCGTCCCAAGGGAGAGGTTGCGAATAACTGATCGCTCAGGATAATGTTAGTTGTTTCCCGCCTCGATGTCTCCCAAGAAAAAACAACGGACTAATAAGAGGGCAGACTCTATTTAGCGATCAATCAATCTTGAGGATAGATAAGCAGCTTGGTGGAATTAAACTCTAGTGTGGCTAGGGAGCAAGTCATTAGAGTTTGTAATAAAGCTTTAAGTAATAATGACAGAAAAGCTCATTCAGGAGTCCTGATTAGTGAGTAATTACTCAGAGTTCAGCAGTCAGAATTCTGGACTTTCAAAGGTGAGCGTCTGGACTGTGTATCGCTTCCCTATAACATTGATGTTGATTTATATCTCTATGCTTCGACAATGATTAGGCTGACACTACAGTTTTCCACAACATCTAGATGAATATATTTCAATTTTTATGAAGCTGACAACTCGCGGACACTACAGTGTTAAAGCGCTGTTAGATTTAAGTTTACAGCCTCGTTATGGGCCAACATCTGTCAAAGCTATCTCGCAACGGCAAGACATACCAGCACCTTATTTAGAGAAACTGTTGATTGAAATGCGTCGCGCTGGTTTAGTTAAATCAGTACGTGGTTCTCAAGGTGGTTATCAATTAGCACGCGAACCAATACAAATTTCTCTTGGTCAAATCTTGGAAGCAGTAGGAGAAATAATCCAACCACTTCCTCACCATACTCCAGACGCAGCTCAAGCTGAAGACTGGGTGACATTTACACTTTGGCGTCGGCTATCCCAAAAGCTAAAAGAAGCGTTGTACAGTATAACTCTTGCAGACCTTTATTACGACGCCCGTAGCTGGCAAGCTGCTCAAGGAGAAGAAAGTAGTTTCGTTGTTTAAATAAAGTTTTCACAAACTATGGCAAAAATAAACGAATTTGTTGCTTATGAAGGTGGCTGTCACTGCGGTGCTGTACGCTTCCGAGTAATTGTTGACAAGCACCAAGCAGATGATTGCAATTGCTCGATTTGCCAAAAGAAAGGATTTTTACACCTGATTGTGCCACCAGAGCAATTTACCTTACTCAGTGGTGCTGAAGTTTTAACTACATATAGCTTTAACACTCATATTGCCAAACACACATTCTGTAGCATTTGTGGTATTCATCCCTTTTATCGACCTCGCTCTCATCCTGATAGGATTGATGTCAACCTTCGTTGTCTTGATGGCGATGTACTGTCTCGATTTCAAATTGTGCCTTTCGACGGTGCTAATTGGGAAGAGAATATTCACAAGCTGAGAGAATAATCAGTCACTAAGTAGATGGACATAAATAAAGAAACCGATTTGTATGGTAGGCATTGCCAATGATTATCTCGCTTAACAAGACTACAGGATTAAAGTAGGCAATGCCCACCTTATCTTTAATTTTGTCCACCTACTTGCAAAAATTGTGAGCATTTCCACCTTACTAACTTCCAATCAAGCAGCCATCGTTTTGCTACTGTCCGCTAGTCTAGATTACTTGATTGGTGATCCGTGGGGTTGGCCTCATCCAGTGCGAGTAATGGGTTGGACAATATCTCGCTTTACTGGATTTGTTCTCAAACAGTTTAGCAATCAGCAGCAACGCCGATTAGCTGGTATTTTGTTGGGTATTGGACTAATAATTGGTAGCGGACTTGCAGGATGGTTAATCGTTCAAGCAGCAAGTTTAGTTCATCCTCTGGTAAGTGTTGTCGTAGAAAGTATACTGCTTGCTAGCTGTTTTGCTGCTAAAAGTTTGCGGATGGCTGCGCTAGATGTTTTACAGCCGTTAACAACTGGAAGCTTAGCTCAAGCACGTACTAATTTGAGTCAGTATGTAGGTAGAGATACAGAAAAACTAGATGAACCAGAAATCCTCCGCGCTGTACTGGAGACAGTAACAGAAAATGCCACAGATGGAGTGACAGCTCCCCTATTTTATGCAATTGTTGGGGCATTTTCGCCAGTAGGTAGTATTCCCTTGACCCTTGCTTACAAAGCTGCAAGTACTCTAGATTCAATGGTTGGCTATCGGACAGAACCTTACACTGATTTGGGCTGGTTTAGTGCCAAGTTTGAAGATGTCCTTACCTGGCTTCCTTGTCGGTTAACAGTGCTTACCCTGGCACTATTATCAGGCAAACCTCTAGAAGTCTGGCATATTTGCAGCCGAGATGCAATTAAAGACCCTAGTCCTAATTCTGGCTGGAGTGAGTGTACTTATGCAGCAATTCTTGGTGTTCAAGTGGGGGGAACAAATTGGTATCAAGGCGTTGCTAAATATAAACCATTTCTCGGTAACTTAGTTTATCCGATTACACCGGAAAAAGTTTATCAAGCTTTAGCACTGACAAGGTATTGTTTTTTGATTTGGCTGGGTGTCGGGATACTCGCTATTTTTTGTCGTTCGTTGTTGGTTATTGCTTCCTGAGAAAGAGTCAGCTTGTATTGGAAGGAAGCGTTCAACCTAACAAAATTTACCCCTCAGTCTAGAAGACTGGGGACCAGATCAACAAAGCCTGTCTACACAGGCTATTTAATCTAACAATTTCTCTGTAGCTAAATATTTATATCCGGAAATCACAGTTGGAGTTTTGAAGGTAAGTTGCAGGGTGAACTACAGATCTTCTCATCACAAAAGCTTATCAACCAGCATTGAGACAACAAAATCATGGAAACCCTTGCCTACACTCACCTTTGTGCCGCAGACGAAGCACCAGAAAACTTTGAATCAGTTAATGTTGACCTAAATTTCTTCCAAAAACTGAACTGGAATAAGCTTCCTGGCAAAGCCAGTATACGCTTTCTCTCCCTAACAATTGCTTTACTAATTGTAGGTTTGAGTAACAGCGCTTTCGCACTTGTACTTAAGACAGGAAATAGTGGTTCTCAAGTCGCCACTCTCCAGAAAGATTTGGTAACCGCAGGCTTTTATAAAGGCCCAGTAACCGGCTACTATGGTTCAATCACTACAAGTGCTGTCACTAAATTTCAGCGCTCCAATGGAATAATGGCTGATGGTGTTGCTGGTGATATGACCTTATCAGCGATTGCTCTCAAGAAATTTCAGCACTCCAATAGTGTCGTTAATTCTGGTTTTTCCGATGTCTTAGTATTTCAAGGTAGCAGTGGAACCGATGTAACCAGACTGCAAAATCGATTGACAGCCTTGGGCGTCTATAATGGGCCAATTACCGGTTACTTTGGCGGATTGACTGAGGATGCTGTGATCAGATTTCAGCAAGCTAAGGGACTTTTAGCTGATGGTGTTGTTGGCCCAAAAACCAAGACAGCATTAGCTACCAAATAATAAATATAGTTGTTGAATTAGTGCCATCTTCCTGAGAAGATGGCATTCTGATTAGATGAGTCTCTACTAGACATAGATCAGGATGCCTACTCAAGTTGTTGAAATTCTCTCATCCGAAGAAATTCGCCGCACAGTTAACCGTTTGGCCTCTCAAGTAATCGAACGCTCTGATGATTTATCTCAACTCGTTTTAGTAGGCATTTACACCAGAGGCCTTCCTCTAGCCAAACTTTTGAGCCGTCAAATTGAAGTGCTAGAGCAAGTTCAGATACCTGTAGGAGCTATAGATATTACCTTTTACCGAGACGATTTGGATCAGATTGGCATCCGGACACCAGCAAAAACTGAGCTTCCTTTTGACCTGGATGGCAAAACGGTGGTCTTGGTAGATGATGTGATATATAAGGGGCGGACAATTCGCGCTGCTCTGAATGCTGTGATTGAATACGGTAGACCCCAAGCTATCCGTTTATTGGTTCTCGTAGATCGAGGTCGTCGCGAGTTACCGATTCATCCAGATTTTATTGGTAAACAGTTACCAACAGCCGATGAAGAACAGGTGAAAGTTTATTTACAAGATGTGGATGGACGGGATGCTGTGGAGTTAATTAAGGCAATTTGATTGTTAGTAAAACGTTGAACGTCCCTTAGATAAAGGAAGAATTCCCGGCGATCCATACTGCTTCGATAAAGATGTCAAAATTTTTCATCCCAGCGGTAAAGTATCGCCTGGATTCATTGACTTCTACAAAGCAGAACACTTTGTAATTGAAGCAAAGCAAGGAGGAAAAACCTCTGGGAAAGGGACAGCTAAACGTGATACAAACACCTACCTCAAGGAAATGGAAAAAGCGTTTGTGCAAGCTGTCGCCTATACACGTAGTTTAGAGAGTAAGCCGCTATTTGTAATAACTTGCGATATTGGTGATCACTTTGAATTATGGCAAGGTTTCAATCAAGATTATGGTGGCTATGGCGCGAGAGAAGAAATTCCTTTAGAACATCTACGAAAAGAAAAAATCTTTGCGCTATTTGTCGATATTTTCACAGATCCTCAAAAGCGTAACCCAGAAAAAATCGCCGCACAGGTAACACGAGAAGTAGCAGCGGATTTGGCTAAGTTGACGCGATCGCTTGAAAGAACATTTTCTCGATTGACCTCTCCCCCAACCCCTCTCCTGCAAGGAGAGGGGAGTCCGGTTCCCCCCTTCCCTAGTATGGAAGAGGGGTTAGGGGGGTTAGGTCTACCCACCCCCCAACAAGTAGCAAATTTCCTGATGCGCTGCATTTTCACCATGTTTGCGGAAGATGTTGGATTGCTGAAAGAAAAGCTATTCACAGAAGCTTTAGAAAACCGTTGGTTGCCGAATCCAAAACGTTTCAAGCCAGAGATAGAAGCACTTTGGCAAGCTATGAATGACGGCACAAACTTTGGCTTCCAAGGTAAACTTTTGCGCTTTAATGGTGGATTGTTCGCTGAATCTACCGCCTTTGAACTAAACTCAGCGCAGTTAGAAGTATTGCTAAAAGCAGCAAAACGAAATTGGCAAAATGTCGAACCTGCGATTTTTGGCACATTGTTGGAACGAGCACTCGACCCCAAGGAACGCAGTAAGTTAGGTGCACACTATACCCCTAGATCTTATGTGGAAAGGTTAGTGCGTCCGGTGGTGATGGAACCGTTACAAGAACGCTGGATTGAGGTACAATCGGAGGCAAAAAAGTTGCTGGATAATGGCGATTTGGAACCAACAGCAGCGCAAAAGAAAAAGGCGATCGCTGTTTTTGAAGCGTTTCTTTTAGAGTTACAGTCAATCAAAATTCTCGATCCCGCTTGTGGTTCAGGTAACTTCCTCTACGTGACGTTGGATTTACTCAAAAGTCTTGAGTCAGAAGTTCTACGTCGATTGGAAGATGTTACAGGACAAGCGCAATTGAAGCTGGATCTTGACCAGGTTAATCCTTCGCAATTCTTGGGGATTGAAATTAATCCTAGAGTTCTATAAAAGCCTCGCAGACTGAAGCCTGGAGCTACACGAACCAAGCCCGCCTTCGCGGGCTAAAATAGTACCCATAGATTGAGCCTGCGTAGGTAGGCTTGGTTTCTGTAGTCGCACCCTTAAGGGTGTCGGCATTCCTTCACTGTTGAGACAAACGCTTAACTTCTTGTCCGCCCAACAACTGATGAACCTCTGCCAATAAATCCGGAATTTTGTCAGCGTGAGGACTATTACGCAAACATTGCTGTAAGTCTAATTCTCTCACGCGGTCGGACTTTGCGCCAGGAAACCAATCACCACCATTACCTAGTAGGCTATACCGCATTTTTCCATATTCGATTAAGTCGTAAACAAGAGCAAGATTCCTCAGCCACAATAGCACATAGATATTCATTCCTCCTGGCGTTTCTTCAGGTTTTGGTAAGCCGATGTGCCAAGTTTTTACCCAATCTTCTCCCAAAATGGCGATCGCCTCTTCCTCCAAACGCACCAAAATCGGCGACAAAATCTCATCAGCTTTATCTAACAAATCTACCGCTTTCAAGTGTTCGTCAAAATCCGACGGCCGCGACGCACCTAAACTTAAAGTATGCACCTGGGGATGAGAGAGGCAAAATAAATCATTAAATACCATCGGACTAAGAGGAGAACAAAGTTTGACTAACTTTTCTGATGGGTTGTAAAGCTTTCCTCCTTTATCTGAAGGACTAATAATAAATACCCCCATATCGTGGCTATTTGCTGCTGCAATTGCTGGCCAATTTAATTGATTGATGTAATACCAATGCAGGTTAAGGTAGTCAAACTGATTAGTTTCAATTGTCTTAACAATGACATCAGTTGGCCCGTGAGTGGAAAAGCCAATAAATCTTACCTTACCTTGGTCTTGCAGCTTCTTGATCACATCCAGACAACCGCCAGGACGGATGCTATCATGAAGCAATTCAGGAGTATTGATACCGTGAATTGAGAGTAAGTCAACATAATCTAACTTTAGAAAAGATAGCGACTTCTCAAACTGACGACGAAATTCTTTTGAGTCTGAATTAGGGCCGATTTTGGTTTGAACAATTAGTTTTTCGCGGGGAAATTTGGGCAAAATCTGTCCCAACTGCATCTCAGAAGTGCCATAATCACGAGCGGTTTCAATATGATTAATTCCGACTTCTAGAGAGCGGTGAATTGTTGCTTCTAGGTTTTGCTGATTATCTTCAGGAATTTCTTTTGCTGGTACATCTTGCCACTTGAATTGGTATCTCATACCTCCGCAAGAAAACACCGGCATTTGTAATTCTGTACGTCCAAATCTTCGGTATTGCATTTTTGACACCAAGCGACTCTTCAACTATTTTAAGTTGTGTAACACCTGATGATTCAAAAATAATGGGCGAAGCATTGCGAGATAAGGTTTATGGTAATTAGTCTTATATTTAGGTCGCAATGCTAGGCTAGCGCCACGCTAACGCTAACGCCCCTACAAATTCCAAATGATGAAGGAAATTTAGGAAATCTCGCGTACAACGGGCTTACCGTCTTTAACTTCCCCCACGAGAATTAGATCTGCAACGCCAACAAATAAACCATTTTCCAAGACACCTGGAATATTATTCAGCGTCTTTTCTAGTTCAGCAGGGTTATCAATGGAATCGAATTTTACATCAATAACCATGTTGCCCTGATCGGTAATTACTGGGCCAGCTTTTTTGATACCCATGCGTAATTCTGGCTTACCGCCTAATTTTGCAATAGCACGCATCACAGGGGCGATCGCCATTGGTATCACTTCCACTGGTAACAGGAAAGTGGAACCCAGCTTATCTACGAGCTTATTACCATCGACAACAACGACAAATTTTGCTGCTAGAGCATCTACAATTTTCTCGCGAGTATGGGCAGCACCGCCACCTTTGATCAGATTTTTTTGCGGATCGACTTCATCAGCACCATCGATAGCGATATCGATATGGTCAACTGCGTCTAGAGTTGTCAGAGGAATCCCATATTGTTTTGCCAATACTTCTGCTTGAAAGGAAGTTGGGATACCTTGGATATCTTTAATTTCACCGGACTTGAGGCGACTTCCCAAATACTCGATCGCATAAGCGGTAGTTGAACCCGTACCCAGGCCCACAATTGTACCGGACTGAACAAGCGCCGCTGCAGCCTTGCCAACTTCCTGCTTCATTAGCGTAACGGGGTCAATTCCTGCGGTCATGACAAAAGTCCCTCTTGATCTAGATAGAAACAGTTTTTTACTTTACAGTAAAAAGATACAGGTGCTGCATCTCCAAGTCCCCAAAGAGAGAAAGAGATACAGCACCAGTAGAAGTTTTATTCAAAGTAGTGATTTCTTGACAAAGAAAGCTACTTAGTTTTCATGTCCCATTTCTAGGGATTAGATGCTTGAGCTGATAAACGCTCCTTCAGCATTGCCAACTGAGAAGCCCAACGTGGATCGGGTTGAATCGAATCTGTGTTGTTCGATGATGTGGTTGAGGATGAGGATGAAGATGAGCCGCCACGCTTGGACTTTTTATTGCTACCACCACCACCACTTGAAGCGCCACCACCGCCACTGGTACGACGCGCTGGAGCTGGGTGATTACTGGTAGCTTTTGGTGGTGCTGCAGCCTCTTCTTCTTCGTTCTTCGTCCGTGGAAGCGCCTTTTCTATTTTTAGGGCTGCGTCTTTGAACATTGTGCCGTTGAACTTTTCGATAATTTCATCTGCTAGTTCATCTGTTGGTACGGTGACAAAGGCAAAGCCTCGGCATTTGCCAGTTTTGCGGTCTTTGATCACTTTGGTAGAAACAGATTCACCCGCTTCTGCAAAAATCGTGTGTAGTTCATCGCGGTCTACATCTTCTTTTGGTAAATTGCCGACATAAAGACGAATGGACATGAGAGATACCTCTAGACTTGAATTAAAAAAAACTTGCAAGCAACCAGCCGTTATCCTGGCTAAGGATACATTTGATTGACGAACGGTTCCCACGCCCAGACAATCTTTTGACAATCCTTACCAAATTCAAAAACACACACTGATGCAGAAATTTTAAACTCCTCTATACCATAGATCCAGTGAGGTTACGCTCCACATTTTTATCTCAGGTTCGCAATCAGCAGGATAAAAACTAATGGTATTGCTTCTACTTTGATTATTACAGGATATTTACACTATTCATAAATTATCACGATCTTCAATAGGCAAGCTAGGATAACAGACATATTTCAGCCTTTAGCCGTAGCTTGGCTGTTGGCTGGTCTAACAAAAGTAGTAAGAAGCGCGTGTTAGTCAATTAACAATCTTTATTGTCGAACTTGCAAGCTGCAACTGCCAACGCTCTAAATCACCTCAAACGTAATTGACAAAGCTGCCAACTGGGTTGTGTCAATGTTGCGAACGGTGGTACTGCTAGGGGTAGTATTGCTTATACTGCCACTACGAGTGTCAATATTAACATCCTCAAGTAAATTGTCAATCACCTCACTGGCCTCATTTTGCTCACCCGCAGAGATCAGGGTGAAAGGTCCCGTGCGCTCTGCTGTTCCTGGTCGTCTTTCTGCCAAGCCTCGTAAGCTTTGCAGGGCTTTGCGTAAAGGCGTCCGACTGGCAAGAATCAGCACCTCAACAACACCTTTTGGCTCTTGTGTGACCAGTTGAAAGGTATCTTTGCTGGGGTCGGGAATTGGCAAGGTTTGACCAGGGCCTACGAAGGTTGCATTCTCGGATGTTGTCCAAGGATTGGGGAAAATCACTGTAATCTCTCCTGTGGGGTCAATCACTAACAAGCTGCAATAAAGTGGGTTGGCTTCGTTATTTTTAAGAGAAATTTGCACTGCTGTTCCTACGGGCAGTTTTTTAGGATTAAGGGTAACTAAGGATGTACCAGGGTTGGAAGGTGTACCTTTGTCAATAGCGGCACGAATTGTAAAGGGATTGGCAATTTCTTCGCCATTATTCCCTGCTAAACGCATTGAGGCTACTACATTGAGCCGCGATGAGTTGGCATTAAGAACTGTTTTAATTTTGTAGGCGGCTAGTAGTGATTGTAACTTCGGACGTAGGCGCTTAATCGCATCTAAAATACTTTCATCTTTTGCCCCGAAGGAGTCAGGAATTAGCTCTAGTGCTGGTGTAAATATACCCTTACTCCCAACTTCCGGCAGATTTGTCAATTTTGACTGCAATTGCTGGCGGTAAGCAGGTGTCATCCTCCCAAAGATATATTGCACTTCTTGTTGTTGTAGAGGCACAGCTTCAATGCGTGGTATGGCTTGCAAGGCTTGCTTTGCAGTATTTGCCTCGTTACCCAGAGATGGGTCAAGTCCTATTTTCAAGCTGATATTATTAGCAAAACTGCGGCTGCGTTCTTGTAAAAATGCTCCTGGTTGTACTGCATCAAGTAGTTTGGCTGTTCCTTCCAATCCGCTGCGAGATTCCAACTGTACACGTCCTTTGTCGCGTCCTTGAGGGTCAACAACTGAAAGAATGGCACCACTCTCAAAAGCTGCTAAACTAGCCGGGTCAAGACCACCTAGCCACAATGTAGCGCGATCGCCTTCAATTTTGGTAATTACTGCTTCAGCAGGTGGCGTTTGTTTGTTGATGAAGTAAACAGGTTTTTGAGAATAGTCGCTACCTGGTTTAATCTCGATTAGCGGTTCCTGATTGGTAAAAGAAACTCTGGTAGTATTACGAGCTATACTCGGTACTGCAATGCTAAAAGATTGATTGCTGGTTTGTTGCCAAAGATATTGAGTCATCAAATAGGTAAAAGCACCAGCATAAAAGTCATTAAAAGAGGCGTCAGCAGCCAGTTGGTCGCGTTTAGCGGAGGCTATTACTACACCTTTGGCAACTCCCAAACGACGGATAAGTTTAAATTCCGCAGGTGAAAGATTGAGTTTAGATAGCCACTGTTGTTGATATGCTAGTTCGGCATCTAAAGGCTGAGTAGAACTACTATTACGAGCTCTAACTCTGAAGTTACCTCTTGTACCACCACCGGAGTGACAACTGTCCAAAACAACAGTAACGTTTTCGGTTTTGAGGGCGTACATCAGCAGAAATAAGCTGCGTCCCATAATGTCTGGAACAACACCCCCAGCACCAGGTAAGCCACTTGAAGAACTATCAAAGGGAACAAAAGTACTGTTGCGGCAATCGGGAAAGTCGCAGTCAGGAGAGTCAGGGTCACGCACTTGGGAACCATGTCCAGAAAAATGATATACTACTACATCATTAGGTTTGGCTTGCTTAATTAAATGTTCTTCAAAGGCGGTCAGTATTCCCTGACGAGTTGCTTTTTCATCTGTGAGAAGAACGATATCTTGAGGATTGAAGCCAAAGCGGTGAATTAATAATTGCTGCTGTAAGTTGACATCGGTAACGCAGCCTTGCAATGGGGAATCTGGATATTTATTGATACCCACTAATAAGGCTAGCTTCCGAGGTGTTCCTTGAGCAAGAACTCGCCCATATTTATCACCTGCACTTTGAAGATCCAGGTTACTCAAACCTAAAGTTGCGAGCGTTGAACCTGCAAATTGTAAAAATTGACGACGCTTAATTTGAGACATAATCAATTCACCCTGCTGTTAGTTTTATAAATAAGCTATATCTCTGAGCCTGGAGAGCTTATGCAAGAAAAAATAACAAAAACTTACACCAAGTATCGCATTTGGTTTGATCGCTCAGCATTGTCCTAACCTATATAGCGACTGCTAGTTTAGAAAAAAATGGGCAATAAATTCCTAGTTCATAGGACACTTCATAATTAAGCCCTATTACCCATTACCTATTACCCATTACCTATTACAAAGATTCCGGTTGTTGACCGGCAACTACTGGCGCTGTTTTATTCAACTTTAATTCTGGATGATCTGCCTCAACTTGTCCGACATTCCATTCATTTTTAAATAACAGCACTGGGCGTCCCCAATTATCTTTTACTGTTACCGTGTTGAACAAACGTCCAACTTTTTTCAGTGCTTCCCAACCACCAGCAACCCAACGGGCAACACTATATGGTAATAGTTCTAAGCCAGTTTCTACGTTGTATTCATTCTGCATTCGGAACTGTACAACCTCAAATTGTAATTGTCCAACTGCGGCTAAAATTGGGTCGCGTTTGGATTCATCCGCTGAATACATAATTTGCACAGCGCCCTCTTCCTGCAATTCACTAACGCCTTTATGGAATTGCTTAAACTTAGAAGGATTAGGATTTCTCAGATAAGCAAACAGTTCTGGAGAAAAGCAAGGAATTCCCTCGTATTCTACTTTTTTGCCGTTGTAAATTGTGTCACCAATTGCAAAAACTCCTGGATTATTTAAGCCAATCACATCCCCAGGATAGGCGACATCAATTGATTCCCGGTCTTGGGCAAATAGTTTTTGTGGTCTTGACAAACGGACAAGTTTACCAGTGCGAGCATGACTTACAGTCATGTCTTTTTCAAACTTACCGGTACAGACGCGGACAAAGGCTACTCTGTCGCGATGTTTGGGGTCCATATTGGCTTGAAGTTTGAAAACGAAGCCTGTAAAATCCGGGTAAGTTGGTGGCATTTTACCAATTGAGGAATTACGAGCTTCTGGTTTAAGAGCGTACTTCAAGAAGGAATCTAGGAATAGTTGAACGCCAAAATTAGTCATGGCACTTCCAAAGAATACTGGCGTCATTTTGCCCTGATGGACAAGTTCTAAATCCAGTTCTGGCCCAATTCCTTCAATTAGTTCTAAATCTTCTTTCAGTTGATAGTAGAGGTCTTGATCTAATAATTGTTCAATTCGTGAATCGCCTAAATCTACTACTGTATCTTTTGCCTCGCGGCTACCATGAGAACTGCGTTCAAATAGGTGAATTTGCTGATGGAATCGGTCAAAAATACCCTGGAAGCGATCGCCTATACCAATCGGCCAGTTAACAGCATAAGTCTGTAAGCCTAATTCTTGCTCGATTTCATCCAACAGTTCCAATGGTTCTCTTCCTGGACGGTCGAGTTTATTCACAAAGGTGAAAATCGGGAGACTGCGCAATTTACAGACTTCAAACAATTTCCGAGTTTGCGGTTCCAGTCCTTTAGCCGCATCAATCAGCATCACAGCGTTATCTGCGGCCGCCAGGGTACGATAGGTATCTTCGCTGAAGTCTTGGTGTCCGGGAGTGTCTAGGAGGTTAATCTGACAAAGCTGATATTCAAACTGCAGCACTGTCGAGGTAATGGAAATTCCCCGCTGTTGTTCCATGGCCATCCAGTCAGAAGTTGCTTTGCGTTGTGCTCGACGTGCTTTGACCGCACCTGCTTCGTGAATCGCACCTCCATAAAGCAAAAGTTTTTCTGTCAGCGTTGTCTTACCAGCGTCGGGGTGAGAAATAATTGCAAAGTTGCGTCGGTGTTCAACAGCGGCTTGTAGTTCTGCTTCAATTTCAGTGGTCATCCAAAAAGCGTAATTAGGGGACTCTAAAGCAATATTATAGAAAATCTTGTGTTTTAGACGCTCAATAAATCAAATTACTTGGCTTTCGCGTTAGCCTCCCCTATCCTGGACGGAATTTACGACATACTTTTAGAAAGGTGCGTGCTAAAGTCGTGAATAGTGGTAAGTAAGTTTTAATGAGTTTGAGGGAGTAGATTTTATGTCATACGATCCGGACAAACGCAAGCTTTTATCGGCGCTGTGTCATGGTTCAATTTTTATTAGCGCTACAGTGGTGTCAATTGCAATTCCAATAGCAATCTTGCTAGTATCTGACGATTCAGTTGTTAAGGAAAGTGCTAAGGAAGCTATCAATTTTCACCTTAATGTTTGGGTCTATGCGGGTATAATTGGTTTCTTATGTGCCATATTAATTGGTTGGCTACTGATGCCTATAATCGGCCCTATATTTCTTCTGTTTAATTGGGTTCCACCAATTTTGGCGCTCATCCAGTCTTTTAGCAATCCTAACCAGTCTTATCGCTATCCGTTTATCTTTCGCTTAGTTTAGTTGATTGGGTGCGTTAGCTCGACTCGTAACGCACCACTGATTAATTACTTTCTTCCTGGATAATTGGTATCATTACGTAGAAGGTGCTGCCTTTTTCTAAAGTACTTTCTACCCAAATTTGTCCCCCATGAGCAAGTACTATACTGCGACAAATGGCTAAACCAAGACCAGTACCTCCTTTAACACGAAAGTCAGAAGCATCTACTTGTTGAAAGCGACCAAATACTTTTTCTAATTGCTCGGTTGGGATACCTCTTCCTTGGTCTTTTACTTTGAATAATATTGCCCTTTCTCCTAAGTTAGGGGAAAATGTGGGCGCGTCTATGTTTTTGGTTAAAAGTACTGCTTTTTTGTCTAGTAAGGACTGACTGTTAAGAGATGGGATGCTTTTCCTGCTAATTGAACACTGACAACTAAGTTCTTGAATTTCGGCTGTTAGCCAAACTGTATTGCCGGGACGGGAGAATTTAATAGCATTACTTAGAAGATTTGTCAAGATTTGGAGTAGGCGATCGCTATCAGCCCAGAGTTGTGGTATTGTCTCAGGTACAGTGGAAACAGAAAGATTAACCCTAACTCGCTCAGCCATCGTTTGCATTACTTCGGCTGCTGCTTTCATTAAGTCAGCAACATTGCAAGTCTGTTTTAGCAGTTCCACTTTACCCGACTCAATGCGTTCTAGGTCAAGGATGTCGTTAATCAAACGTACCAGTCGGTCTGTGTTATTTACAGCAATTTCCAACATTCGATAAGCTTTCGGGGACAATTCGCCAAGTTTCCCACTGAATAACAGTCCCAGAGAACCGCGAATGGAAGTTAGGGGGGTTCGGAGCTCGTGAGAGACGACTGAGACGAACTCGTTTTTCATTTTTTCGACGATCAGGCGATCAGTAATATCCCTAAATGTGACAACTGCGCCTACGATGGTGGAGCAGGTGTTAGGGTTGTTGTACGCAGTCTGGGGGAGAGAGGATAATTGTCTATGGTCACAGTCCGCTAGTTCCTCCAAAATAGGTGTAATCACGTATTCAACAGGGAAACTGGAACCCTCCTTGTTCCAAAATACCTCTTTAGTATGATGACAAATTTCTCCCGAATTAAATACTTTTTGAATAGAAGAATTTTGCACGTCAATGGCAGTTCCATCTGCTTGTGAGTGGTGCAGTTTCTGACGCAAGGAATGACCGATAAGTTCTGTTACTTCATAGCCAGTCATTTTAGCAGCAGCGGGATTAGCAAAGGTGATATTAGCTTGAGTATCTAAGCCAATAATTCCTTCACCAGCACAATTGAGAATTGATTCGTTTTGACGGCTAAGTTTACGCAGTGCTTCCTCAGTTTGCTTGCGTTTAGTGATATCTTGAATTTGGGAAACAAAGTATAAAGGTTGAAGGTGAATATCGCGCACTAGCGATACACTCAACAACACCCAAACTATATTTCCCTGTTTGTGGATGTATCGCTTCTCCAATTGGTAAGTGCGAACCTCACCAACCAGCATTTGCTGAACATAGTTTAAATCCTTGTCTAAATCTTCTGGATGGGTAATATCTTGGAAGTATTTAGCGAGTAATTCTGATTCGGAATAGCCAGTTATTTCACATAAAGCTGGATTAACTTGCAGCCATTGTCCAGTTGTGGAAACCAACGCCATACCAATCGCAGCGTAGTCAAAAGCAGTCCGAAATCGTTCTTCACTTTGCCTAAGCAACTCTTCTGTATGCTTGCGATCGGTAATGTCAAAAACAGTACTCCGACTCTTGATAAAGTTACCATCGTTATCTTTAATTGCTGTTGCACTCAGAAGAACCGGAAGGATTGTACCATCTTTTCGTAGCAACTGAAAATCCAGTTCGTGTACCCAACCTTGTTGCTTAAATTGGGAAAATTTTTCCTGAAAAATTGACAAACTTTCTGCTGTCAGTAAGTCAGTAAATTTCAGCTTTCCAATTACTTCTTCCCTGGTGTAACCTAACCAGGTTAGTTCTGTATCGTTGATTGTTAGGAAGTTGCCATCTGCGTCTAAGGAGTGGTAGCCACAAGGAGCATTGTTGTACAAGTCTAAGACTTCTTCTGCTGATTTTTGCAGTGCGGCTTTGGCTATTTTATGTCCGACAATTTCAGTTTTTAATTTTTGGTTAATCGCTTCTACTTCCACAGCGCGACGTTCCAGATTTGTATTCAATTGTTGAATTTCTGCCTCTGCTTGTCTGTGTTTAAGGGCATTTTCGATAACTAAAGGCAAAACTTTTAGATATTTAAGTTCTGGGTCTTTTACCAAATAATCATAAGCCCCCATTTTCATTGCTTTGACTGCGATTTCTTCATTACCGCTGCCAGTGGTATAAATAATCGGGGAATTAATTTTTAAGCTCAAAATATCAAATGCTGTGCCGTCTCCCAACTGGTGATCACTAATCACAATCTCGAAGATTTGGGAAGCTAAAATTTCCTTCGCTTCAGCGACAGAACTGGCTATGGTGTAATCATAGGGCAAGGTTTCTTGTTTGACCATGCGTTTGAAAGCCATTTGGTCAATCTTGCTATCTTCGATGAGTAAGACTTTCTTGCTAGTTACCATAGGCCCATCAATAACCTGCTGTAGGAAGAGTAAAAAAGAATGTGCTACCGTCGCCAACTCTAGACTCTACCCAAATTTTTCCACCGTACAATTCAACAATTTTTTTTACGGTTGCTAGCCCGACTCCGGTGCTGTCAACTTGATTGTTGGAGGGTAGAGTTTTAAATAGCTGGAAAATGTGATCAAAGTATTTTGACTCTATACCAGGGCCGTTGTCAGCTACACTGAATTTCCAATAATCTTGCTCAGCAGTACATCCAATTTTAATGTTACCTTGCGGCTTATCCATATATTTGACGGCGTTACTGATCAAGTTCAGAAAAATCTGTGGCATTTGGACTGGTTGGCAAGCTAAAGTTGGTAATTCCTTGGCAATTTCGATATCTATATTTTGATAACAAAGCATTTCAACGACTTCAGTGACTAGCGAATTCAAATTAACTTCTATTTTTTCTCCTTGGTTACTTCCCATCTGGGAATAATGAAGAACGCTGTTAATTAAGTCTCGCGAGCGCTGTACCTGATCCATCAGCAAATAAAGTTGCTCTTGTCCATCCTCATCTAGCTTATCAGCTTAATCGCTGGAAATCCAGCTAGCAAGTGTTTGGATGGAACGCAGTGGCGCTTTTAAGTCGTGGGATACGATGCGGGCAAAGTCGCTTAAATCTTGGTTAGAACTTTCTAATTGTCTCAGAAGTTCTGCTTGTTTTGTTTGTGCGTGCTGACGTTGTGCGATTTCTTTTTTTAAGGATACATTGGCTGTTTGCAATTGAGAAGTGCGCTGTTCAACTCGCATTTCTAAGTCTTCATTTAAGCGATGTAAATCGTGCTTTTGGAGATTCAGCATCGCCACCAGATTACTTAGTGAACTGGAGAGGATTGCTACCTCATCGCGTCCACGCACGACTGGTATTTTGACTGTAGCATCACCAGAACGGATTTGGTCAGCAGCAAAGGCGAGCGCCAACATCGGACTAACAACGCGACTGGCGATTAACGATGATAAACTTGCAGATAGCAGCCCCAATACCAAACCCCAAATGGTGATTTGTAGTTGTAGCGATCGCGCGGGTGCAAAGGCGATATCAGTTTTTTGGCGAACTAGCACCACCCAGTCCAAACCTGGATAATTGAGATAACCAGTACTACAGGCAAAGCCGATTAGATATTGATTCCCATCGGGCCAAGTTTCAATCAATGAGTTGTGATCCGAGGAAGGACTTGTCCCTGATAATTTATCGGCAAATTCTTTACCCTTAATAGCCGTCTGGAAACTGCGTAAAGTCTCACCTTTCAATTTTCCCTGTAATTGGGGCGGGCCTAATAAAACGTCACCACTTTTGCTAAGAACCAGCATCTCAACTTAGCTACGTTTTTCCAGAGAACTCAGTACAGATTCTTGCACTTTTTTCGCCCATATCCAGCTTAAATGAGATGCTAATACACCAATTGAGTTGTTTTGAATATCGGTAACTACTGAGGTAAAATCGACAAAACGTAGGGGTTCGTCAGTAGGATTGGGTAGGAGTTTAGATAATAAAATTGCTTCATGTACATCACCCACATAAGGAGTTGTTTGTCCGTTGATAAACCAAGGACGTTGAGAAACATTTGCCCCCTCTAAGATTTTGCCAGTGCTTACCACGACCTTACCTTCAGGATTAGCCAAGCCAATCCAAGCATAGTCATTGTAAGTGCTTTGTAGCTTTTCAATCAGAGCGCGTTTAGCCTCCAAACTAGCTTCGGGATTACGGAGAGTATCCAAACTAGCTGCAATTTGAATATCCCGGTAGCGCTCGAACATTCCCCTATCTAGCTTATCTGCCATTTGGTAAGCTAATTCAGAGAGAAAGTGTCCGGTATCCGCTTCAATTTGCTGCTTGGTGGAATATCCAACTAGCAGACTCAATAATATTGAAAGTGCAAAAGCAACACTACCGACTGCTAAACCCAGTCTAGATCTAAAGCTGCGACGTGGGTTGATGCTGCTGAGAGAGCGACGTAATCGAGAGAGAAGGAGAGGAGGAGACATCACTTTCCTGTTGCTAGTGGTTTGATATCATGTCCGCTTGAATATCCATAGTTAGGACTGACCTGACGGGTCGAGTTTTGATTACGGGCAATTTGCCGGACATCATAAGACATATCGGTAAATACTAAAATTATATGGATGAACTGTATTAATTTATAAGTTTATTGTTGACGAGAGGTGATCTCATTGACAACAAAAACATTTACAAAACTTTCATTTTTGTAACCCCTGGAACAAGAAAGGGAAACCAGAACTTTACTCCCATCTTTCCTTTGCTGGTAAAACTCCCCTATTCCATTGTAGGCAGTAATCTGGGATGAGATTTGCTGATCAACTTCAGCTACCAGTAATACTTTATAGTTGTTTCCCATAGTGCTACTTGGGTAACCTAAAAAAGAATGTGCTTCCTTGTTCTAATTTTGACTCTACCCAAATTTTACCTCCGTTTAACTCAACAATCTTTTTCACCGTAGAAAGTCCGACTCCAGTACTGTCAACTTGATCTCGCGAGGCTATAGTTTGGAATAACTGGAAGATGTGGTCAAAATATTTGGACTCAATTCCCATACCGTTGTCAGCTACGCAGAATTGATAATGCTCTCCATTGTCAGTGTAGTTGATTTTTACTTCACCTTGGGGTTTGTCCATATATTTAATAGCATTGCTGATTAAATTTTGGAAAACCTGTCGCATCTGAATCGGATCACAAAGGAAAGTTGGTAATTCTCTAACAATTTTCACCTGAATATGTGTAGGGGTGGTCAAGCTTTGGATTACTTCTCTAACTATATGAGTTAAATTCATTGCAACTTTTCCCCCTTCCCTACTCCCCATTTCCGAATAGCGGAGAATGCCAATAATCAGCTATTGACTGTGCTTTACTTGCTCATTTAGTAAGTCTAATTGTTCTCGCCCATCGTCATCCAATTTATCAGCATAATCGGCTGCAATCCACTGTGCAAGCATACCAATTGAGCGCAGAGGTGCTTTTACAGCGGTTCCCGCTGTATATTCCTGTTTGAAGCGAGTTGTTTCTTCGAGGGTGGGAAACTCTGCTTTGGGAATTTTCAGGATTACGGGTTGCTCATTTTCTTCCCTATACCCTCGATAAACGATTGTTTTTACACTTTCATGGATGGTTTCGGTGATTGTGTAACCAGGAATGGTAATCATATTTACAATTGCAGTTTGGGATATTAAGTTTTAGTAGAAGTATGACCGCGCCTGTGAGTTTTTTCCTCTCCAGGATGATGTACAAAGCACTATTACGCTCACTCAGTAGAGATGCTTCATGAAACCGTCTCTAGACTTAGAACTCAGGATATTAAGAACTCAGGACTTAGTGGAGTAATCGCCTCAATCGTCGCAGCATGAATAGCGAGTTTTGCCAACTCGCCTAAAACATCATTATCTACGCTACTTTGGCTTACAGATGCTATGACAGATACTAAAAGATACAGAAATGATAGAATTATTTAGTTGTTTTGCGAAATGTAAAGTAATGTGAAGTATAATCGAAGTGATAAAGTACACCGATAAGCACCTAATTAAGAGTAGTAGCTAAGAATGCGAGTTGCGATCGCTGGAGCGGGTCTAGCAGGGCTTTCCTGCGCCAAATACCTTACCGATGCGGGTCATATCCCAATTGTACTAGAACGCCGAGACGTACTGGGCGGCAAAGTTGCTGCCTGGAAAGACGAGGACGGGGACTGGTACGAAACTGGTTTGCACATCTTTTTTGGTGCTTACCCGAATATGCTGCAATTGTTTAAAGAACTGGATATTGAAGACCGGTTGCAGTGGAAAGAACACACAATGATCTTCAATCAGCCAGATAAACCAGGTACTTATTCCCGGTTTGATTTTCCAGATTTGCCAGCGCCAATTAATGGAATTGTGGCGATTTTGCGCAACAACGATATGCTTACTTGGCCGGAGAAAATTCGCTTCGGTTTGGGGCTGATTCCGGCAATTATTCAGGGACAGAAGTATGTCGAGGAGATGGATAAATACTCTTTTTCCGAGTGGCTGAAGCGGCAAAACGTACCGCCGAGGGTTGAAAAAGAAGTGTTCATTGCGATGGCAAAGGCGCTGAACTTTATTGATCCCGATCAGATTTCGGCGACGGTGATTTTGACCGCCCTCAATCGCTTTCTTCAGGAAAAGAACGGTTCCAAAATGGCATTTTTGGATGGTTCTCCGACAGAAAGATTATGTGAACCGATAGTAGATTATATTACCGAACGAGGCGGTGAGGTGCGACTGAATGCACCGATTAAAGAATTTTTACTCAACTCTGATGGTTCGGTACGCGGGTTTTTGATTCGTGGGTTGAATGGCGAACCAGATGAAGTGTTAACTGCTGATTTGTATGTGTCAGCAATGCCGGTTGATCCTCTGAAGGTGATGTTACCTGAACCTTGGCAAAAAATGGATTATTTCCAACAGCTTGATGGTTTAGAGGGCGTTCCTGTGATTAACCTGCACTTGTGGTTTGACCGCAAGCTGACGGATATTGACCATCTACTATTTTCGCGATCGCCCTTGCTCAGCGTCTATGCTGACATGAGTAACACCTGTAAGGAATATGCCAATCCTGACAGGTCAATGTTAGAACTCGTACTAGCGCCAGCCCAGGATTGGATTAGCAAATCTGACCAAGAAATTGTAGATGCGACAATGACAGAGTTAGAAAAACTCTTCCCCAATCACTTTGGTTGCTCAAATTCAGCTAAACTGCTGAAATATCACGTCGTCAAGACTCCCCGTTCTGTCTATAAAGCAACGCCAGGACGCCAAAACCACCGCCCCTCGCAAGAAACGCCAATTGCTAATTTCTACCTTACGGGTGATTACACAATGCAACGTTACCTAGCGAGTATGGAAGGTGCCGTACTTTCTGGTAAGCTGACAGCGCAGGCAATTGCGAGGCGTCAGGAGTCAGGCGATGTAGAGGCGTTCTTTGGAACGTCTGCACAGGATTCAGAAGTCAAATTGGCTTCTACCCCCAGTACCTAGTCCCTAATTCTCAGCCCCTAGCTAGTCGCCTGCTACAGAATGCTTCAACTGCCTAAATCTCCACGCATGAGAACGCTGGCCTCCCAGTCGGATGCTTACGAATTTTGCCGCCAAATTACGGCAAAGTACTCCAAAACGTTTTATCTTGGCACGCTGCTGATGCCAGAGGAAAAACGTCAAGCCATCTGGGCAATATATGTCTGGTGTCGTCGCACTGACGAACTGGTAGATGGTCCCCAGTCTCGCTTTACGACACCTGAAACCCTGGATCGGTGGGAAAAGCAGCTAGAATCCGTTTTTGCGGGACAGCCGCTAGATGACCTAGATGTGGCTTTGGTGGATACGCTACAGCGCTTCCCGATGGATATTCAGCCGTTTCGGGATATGATTGCTGGTCAGCGTATGGATTTGTACCGCAGCCGCTATGAAACGTTTGAGGATCTGGATCTCTACTGTTACCGGGTAGCGGGTACGGTTGGTTTAATGACTAGCCCTGTCCTCGGTTTTGATGACTCGGTTGGTAAAGCGCCTTGGGATTGGCAGCGTGAAGCTTATAATCCTGTGGAAGAGGCGATCGCCTTGGGAGTCGCCAACCAGTTGACAAATATCCTCCGAGATGTTGGGGAAGATGCCCAACGGGGGCGGATTTACCTTCCCTTAGAAGACTTGGCACTGTTTAATTACACCGAACAAGACTTGTTTAATGGCGTTGTTGATGACCGTTGGCGCGAATTAATGCGTTTCGAGATTCAACGGGCCCGCAAGTTCTTTGTACAAGCAGAAAGCGGGATTAGAGCACTTAGTCCTGATTCTCGCTGGCCAGTTTGGGCGGCTTTGATGCTTTACCAAGGTATTCTTGATGTGATTGAAGAAAACGATTACGATGTTTTTAATCGCAGAGCTTTTGTTCCTAAGCCGAAGAAGTTGGTTTCTTTGCCTGTTGCTTGGTTGAGAGCGCAAGCTCTTTAAGTGTTGTTGGTGAGTCAGCGCGGTCTATGGCTATCGCCACGCAAGCTATGGGGGAAACCCCCATGAGCGACTGACGAACCCCTTCGGGTTTATTGGTTATTGGTTGTTGGTTGTTTGCTAATAACCAATAACTAATAACCAATAACTGGACTTAGACAATGGTTAAAGTGTGCCACAAGATAAAATTATAAGCACAGCAAATCAGAATTAAATGTCTCTGTAGACTGCGAAAATCTCTAACTTGCTACTCAGATATTGACATTCTCCCCAGACCTAGAAGGCGTTTTATTCGAGGGAACTCCCAAGGACAATCGAATAGTGAACGTGCTACCTTTGCCTAATTCGCTTTGCACTTGTATGCTGCCGTGATGTGACTGAACGATTACCATTGTGATCGCCAACCCCAATCCAGAGCCCCCACTTGTTCTTGAGCGATCGCTCTGCACTCGGTAGAAGCGGTCAAAAATTCGCGCTTGTTCCGCTGGGGCGATACCAATTCCTGTATCTTGAACTTGAATCAGGGCTTCCTTATCAGTGCAGTCAAGTATGGCGAGAATCAGTCCCCCTGGGGGAGTATAGTTAATGGCGTTTGTAATTAAATTCGTCACCATGCGGTAAAGCTGGGCTTCATCGCCAAGAACAAGAATAGCCCACTCGGCACGAATTTCTAATTTCAGGTTTACCTCGGCTACCATTGCTAAACCTGCCAGTTCTTCAACCAAATCGCTCATTAGGTCGTTGAGGTTGCAAGGCTGCAATTGAGTCGGAATCTGTTGTTGCTCAATTCGACAGATTAGTAGTAAATCTTTGACTAAGCTGGAGAGGCGGCTGTTTTGTCGTTCGATAATATCCAGGTTTTGATGAACCTCTGGTAAATCTTCAGCAAGACGAGTATCCTCAACGGTACTCTGGATAACAGCGAGGGGCGTTCGCAATTCATGAGCGGCATCGGAGGTGAATTGTTGCATCTGGCGGTAGGACTGATAAATTGGTCGCATCGCTACTCCCGCTAACCACCAACTCGCTCCTCCCACTAACAGCATGGCAAAGGGTAAGCCCAAAAAGAGGAACAGTCGCAAGGTGTTCAGATAGGCATCCCATTCTTTTAGCGATTGCCCAATTTGCAGATAACCCCAAGGCGACCCACCGTTCGTTCGCAGCAGTAGAGAACTTTGATAGAAGCGCTCGCCATTAGAACTATGGAGAACTTGCCAGTACTCGGTTGGCGCAAGGCGTTCTAATACATCTGGCTGCTCTCCAACCGTTGCAACGATATGCCCCAGACCGATCTAAGAAGCGGAGATAATAACCCTCTTGCTGAAAGACTCTGGCAGTATGTCGCTCTGAGGAATTCTTTAGACGGTAACAGTTTTCATGCCATAAACACAGACCGGGCAAGATAGTTTTCACGCTAGAGGCTATCTGTCCGGGTTGTTGTAATTCAGGTTCGATACTGTCATGCAGCGTTCCGACTAAGGACTTTAGTTTTTGCTGAAGGATGTATCGGTGCGTGTGAAACACAAGCTGGTACAGTGCCACACCGCATACACTTAACAACAGCCCCATGACGAGCGCGTACCAACCTGCGAGTTGCCAGCGCGTGCGGTTAAATAGCTGATTGGAGTGCATATCACTTGCTCAGGCGATAACCGAATCCATGAACCGTTTCAATCATGCCCTCACAGCCATAATCTGCCAGCTTGCGGCGCAACAGACGAATTCTGGCAGCAACTACATTGCTCATCGGGTCAGTATCCACATCCCACAAACGAGTCAGGAGTCGATCGCGCGTTAGGATTTGATTCGGGTGCTGCATAAAATATTCCAGTAACCGAAACTCATTAGCCGTCAGAGGAATCACTGTTAGCTGTCCCCCGTCATCCGTAGTGCAGATGATTGATTTAGTATAGTTAAGCCGCAATCGCCCCGCCTCAAGTTGGTCAGAATTAAAATGGGGCGACTGTTCCGGCGACAAACTCCGTCCCCGTCGCTGCAGCGCCCGCAACCGGGCTAACAATTCTGCTTTAATGAACGGTTTCATTAAATAGTCATCAGCACCAGCATCCAGCCCTGCCACCATATCCTCAGTTCGATCTTTTGCCGTTAACATCAAAACTGGTAATGGATTATTCTGCTGACGCAAACGCTGGCACAGTTCGACGCCAGAGATTCCCGCCAGCAACCAGTCAAAAATGGCAACCGTGTACTGTGTCCCTTGCTCTTCCAGATAGTTCCAGGCAGTTGTGCCATCCTGCACCCAATCTACCAGGTACTTTTCACGGCTCAAGGTGCGTTGCACGATCGCACCTAAATCGGGTTCGTCTTCCACCAGCAGAATTCTCATTTCACCCCTACCTCATTCTCATTCGTTGCTGTCTTCTCCATGCTGTAGTTTCTCAACTCGTTTGTTGCCAGCATCCGTTTAGGCATGAGAAACTTCCCAAATCGAGCATACAATGCAGGTAGAACCATTAGGGTGAGGGCGGTTGAGGTAAAGAGTCCACCGAGGACGACGATAGCCAACGGCTGCAATAATTCCTTTCCGGCTCCACCACTTAAAACCAGAGGAATCATGCCCAATGCAGAGGTAAGTGCTGTCATCAGAATCGCCAGCAACCGTTCCATCGAGCCTTCCACAATTACTTCCGAAAGCGGCATTCCTTGCGCCAGTTTGGTGTTGTAGTTGTCTACGAGCAGCAATCCATTGCGCGTCGCCACACCAAACAAGGTCACAAAGCCCACCATTGACGGAACAGACAGAACACCACCTGTCAGTAGAACTGAAATAACACCCCCGACCAGTGCTAATGGTAAATTGACCATAACCATCAGCATCGCAGGAACGGATTTTACCGTGAAGTACATCAACACTGCGATCGCCACCACCGCTAATATTCCGAAGATCAGGAAGTTTTGAGCAGCCCGTTGTTCCGACTCATACTGTCCGCCGTACTGAATGTAGTAACCTTGGGGCAGTTGCACCGATTGCTTAACTTTGGCGCGAATGTCACCGACAACCGAACCAACATCGCGTCCTTGTACGTTAGCTGACACCACAATTAAACGCGAGACATTTTCCCGGTTAATCGTGTTCGGTCCCTTGCCAAAGTCAACCTTTGCCACTTGCGACAGCGGAATGATTTTACCAGTTGGGGTATTAACTTGGAGGTTGCGAATCGTGTTGAGATTGCGACGGGCCGATTCGTTGACCCAAACCAGCACATCGACCAACTGTTGACCATCGGGTACTTGACCAACCACTCGACCATTCAGGGCTGTTTCGGTGAAATCTGACAATTGGGCGATCGTCAACCCGTAGCGAGCGGCTGCATCTCGGTTAAATTGAATTTGTACCTGACGGATGGGAATTTGGGGTTCAAGCTGAAGGTCTACCAATCCCTTCACGTCTTTCATCGTCGCTTCGATTTGTTCTCCAATGCGGCGTAGTTCTTGCAGGTCATTACCGAACACTTTGATGGCGATCGCACTCCTCACCCCCGACAACACTTCATCCATCCTGTGGCTGATAAATCCACCAACATTGCCGGCAACTCCCGGAAACTGACCCAATACTTCCCGCAAGGCTTGAATCGCCGCAGGACGGTTTTTCATCGCTGCTTCACTCAGTTCCACATCCAAGTGTGCCAAGTTCACCGATGCCGCATCCGGGTCGCCCGGAGCACGCCCCGATCGCAGTTGTACAGATTCAAACCGAGGGTCATCCTTAAGGGCATTTTGAATCGCTAACCCAACGCGATTAGTTGCTTCCAGTGAGGAACCCGGATAAAGGGCGATCGCATTCATCAGCGATCGTTCCTGGAACGTTGGCAGAAAATCGCTTCCTAACGTGGGCACAATCAGCATCGCTGCTACCATTGATGCCGTTGCTAATCCTAAAATCAAGGTAGAGCGACGCATCGCCCACTTTAGCAACGGATGGTAAACTCGTTTGGATAAATTCGCTAGGAAGGGTTCTGTCGTCTGCATCCGTCTGTGGGGCAGCAAAATCGCACACAGTGCAGGCGAAACAATCAGCGATTCCAGGCTGGAGATGACTACCACCACCAGGTAAGCGATGCCCATTGGGGTGAAGATGCGCCCTTCCACACCAGAAAGTGTGAAAATCGGTGAAAAGACAATAATCCCAATTAACGTCGCCCCGATCAGTGACTCGCGCACCTCCTGAGAACCCTCAAAAATCACATCCATTGCTGGCTTGGGATTTGGCGAGAGGCGATTTTCCCGCAAACGGCGGTAGGTATTTTCGCAGTAGACGATCGCATCATCCACTGCTGTCCCAATCGCCACCACCAATCCGCCAAGGGTCATAGTGTTGAGTTCCAGCCCGATCCAGGAACACACCAACAGTGAGAACAGTAGCGTGAGAAAGAAATCCAGCAAACAGACGGAGAGAGTGCGCCAGTTCATCAGAAACGGAATCAGGATGGCTGCGACAATCAAACTGCCTTCGATCAATGCCGATCGCACATTACCAACCGAGGCATCAATGTAGGCATCTTGCCGGAAAGTGACGTTCGCCTTCACATCCTTGGGTAAGCCTGGTTTAATTTCCTCCATCGCCTCGATGATGGCTTGCGTGACGGTGGGACTATCTACCAGGGGTTGCTTGTTCACCATCAGCACTACAGCGCGTTTAGTATTCCAACTGGCATCGCCTCGCCCAAGTGCAGCCCCAATCTTCACCTCTGCCACGTCCCGCAGTAGAATGGGTTTACCCTCCTGCACCTTGACGACTGCTTTTTGCAAATCTGCGATCGTCTGGATTTGTCCCTGTCCCCGAATCACCAATTCGCGATCAGGGTCAATCAACAATCCACCGGCGGTTTTGGCATTTGCCTCAGTCGCCGCCGTAACGACTTCCTGAAGGGAAACCTTTAGCGCCTTGAGTTTTTCTGGATTAGCAATCACCTGAAACTGCTGCACGTCTCCGCCGTAGACCAGCACTTGCGATACGCCGGGAACTGCCAGCAAGCGATTGTTGATTTTGCCATCCACCAAACGTCGCACGTCCATGATTGATGTAGTGTCAGACGTGAACGCATACTGAATCACCGTCCCAATGGGTGGAGCTAAGGGCGATATCTGTGGTGTACCTATGCCTTGTGGTAGTCGGTCTTGCGCGTCCTGCAATCGCTCTGCCACGAGTTGACGAGCTTGATAGGGGTCAGTGCCCCACTTAAACACCACCCGCAGTACAGAAATTCCTACGGCTGAGGAGGTACGAACGACTTCAACTCCTGGTGTTCCGTTGACCGCACTTTCTAGCGGTAACGTCACCAAGGATTCCACCGCTTCCGGCGCAAGACCGGGGGCTTCGGTTTGTACTTCTACTTGAGGGGGCGCAAAATTGGGCAACACGTCGAGGGGCATTCGACTTACAGTATGCAGGCTCCAGATGGTCAGGACGATCGCCCCTAACACCACTAACCATCGCTGTGCAATAGACCATTTGGGGATGACGTTTAACATAAGGATGAAATTTGGATAGCATTAGGCAAGGTTTTAGGAGACGGAGTAAAGAGTTTTACTCAGTCGCGATCGACAACAACCGAGAATCTTATTTGAATATCGACTTGCGCTTGCCTTTTAAGCCAAAGATGGCTAATACACCGACCAGTACAACTCCTGTGGCTGCTATCGGGACCAAGGGAGATGATGTTTGAGTAGGTTTTGCTTCTGGCACCGATTTACCGGGCGATGCCTGCGCTTCTGGCACCGATTTACCGGGTGATGCCTGCGGTTTACCTCGCAATGCCTCGGAGTACAAGAGTGTTGCTCCCTGCGTTACAATTTGATTTCCCGAAACTAGATTGCCTTCTTTAATTTCCACCACATCTCCAGAGTCGCTACCAATCTGAACTGAGATGGGTTTGTACGTTGCTCCTTCTTGGATGTAGACGAGCTTTTGCCCATTGGCATCAACCAAGCTCGTGCTGGGAACTTTGAGAATACCTCCATCGGGAGTAGGGGTAACTGCCTCTGTCTTAATTCCCAATGCAGCGGCCTTATTTGCATCAACCTCGATCGGTTGCATAATTTTAGTCGCATCGCCACCTGCAAACTCACTGTTATGCCCAACGTGGGCTAGCACCGGAGCCGAAGCCGTACACAACATTAATCCCAAAACAAAACTAGACCCGTAGCGGACGATCGATAACGAACTCAACTGCAACGACTTGGATAGCATCGAAATTTCCTCCTCACATTTAGGAAACGGGTGTGATGAAAACAGCCACTCCTCTGAAGGGCAATTCATTGCTCACCTCAGAGCTCGTGAACCTTCCCCAGTTAGAATGTCAGGCAGAAATAAAAATTTGATGAAAATTTGAGGCTAAGTCTAAAATTACTCATCGATTTGGTTGAGGAATTTTGGGTGTTGGCGACTGCTGCTCAAATTCCCCTTACCCTCTCAAGCTTGCAAAGTGGTTCAACTTGTGAACACTTTTGCTGAAGCCTGGGAGGCATTTCGGACAGCGATATATTTTCGTTTTATTGAGTATTTGAACCACAATTTGAGCGTGTTTATCGCTTATCAAGCGAGTTTTGGCTTAGTCGGGGCTTAGAAGTTGTCTAAGTCCAAATAACTACTTCAATACCGCTCTAACAATAGTTTAACTTCCTCTTCCAACTCCCAATCTTTCATCGCTTCCCACTCAGCCTTGCGTACTGCTAAATAAGCTTGAGCAAGTTCCGTACCCAAAGCATTTAAGAGAACTTTATCACTACTTAAATGCTCAATTGCCTCACCTAAATTTATCGGTAACCTGTCAATTCCCCGGTTATTTCTCTCCGATTCTGTCATAGTTCCGGGGTCAACTGAAACTGGTTCAGCTAACTCAAAACAGTGGCGAATCCCATCAAGTCCAGCCGCAATTATTGCACCTAAAGCCAAGTAAGGATTAGCCGCAGCATCCACAGTTTTTACTTCAAAATGAGTAGGACTGAACTCTTCAGGATTACTGGGAACTCTCACAGCAGCTTCACGGTTATCCATTCCCCAACAACGAAAAGCACCACTCCAAGTATGAGGAAGAATGCGCCGATAAGAATTAGTACTTGGTGTAGTTATTGCCATTAAAGCAGGCAAATGATGGAGGATTCCCGCAATGAAACGACGGGTGACTTGGGAAAGTTCCCCTGTTGCTTCTACATTAGGTAAAAGATTTTGTCCATCGTGCCATAAACTGAGGTGAAGGTGACAGCCACTACCAGCTTTGTCAGCAAAGATTTTTGGTAAAAAAGAAGCTTTAAGGTTGTGTTGTAGCGCGATCGCCCTTACCGTTTCCCGAAAGGCAATTTGCTGATCCGCCGCCCCTAAAGCCTGAGTATATAGTATAGAAATTTCCTGCTGACCTGGCCCAGATTCCGGATAATATTGCTCAACAAACATCCCTTGTTGTACCAAAGCTTCAGCAATATCATCAATCACCTCTCGATGCAAATCCATCGCCAATGTTGAAGCAAAAACTGTCTCATCTGCAGGTACAATTCCGTCAGAAGTTTGCCTTAAAAAGTAGAATTCATTTTCAAAAGCAGCAATTACCTCCAACCCCTCACTTTTAGCATCAGCAACCATTGCTTTGAGAAAGTTGCGGGGACAAAGATTCCAAGGTGAATTATCTTTTACCATATCTCCCATCACACGGGCATGGCCAGGAGCATAAGGTAAAGGAGTGAAAGTATCCCAATCAGGAACCAAGCGCACTTCACCAACTGGCCCTAAACCACTTCCTGCTGCAGGAGCATCATACATTACAGGAATCGCTTGTTGTGCTGCTGAAATACCAACACCATGTTCCAGGTAATCAGCTAAGCTTCCTCGATGTACAGCTTTGCTGCGAATAATATTGGCATTGTCACACCAAAGGATACGAACAAACCGCACACCAGCATTATCGACAGATCTGAGGATGTTGCTGTTCATGGGTTTGTCCTTTGTTCTTTGTCTATTTGTCCTTTGTCATTTGAAATTACCATTGAAAAACGACAAAAGCCAAGAGGAGTAGATCGTGAAGCAATCACCAATTTCAGCAGAATCAATTCCAGCAGCAATGGGTAAGACTATATATCCAGAACCTTATGCTTCACTTGTCCAAGGGCGATTAAAGCGAAAACTAGGCGAGTTTTTCGAGTTGACGAACTTTGGGGTCAACTTAACCCATCTTTCACCAGGCGCAATTTCTGCCCTTGCTCACCAACACTCGAAGCAGGATGAATTCATCTTAATACTAAAAGGAAGCGTAACTCTAGTTCTCGGAAAAGAGGAATTCGTTCTGAATCCCGGTGACTGTTATGGTTTTAAAGCAGGTACGGGTATAGCCCATCAACTTATCAATCAGACCCAAGAAAGCGTTACATATCTTGAGATTGGCGATCGCACTGAAGGGGATGAAGTCGAATATCCCAACGATGATCTCAAAGCAACACAATTACCGAATGGCCTATGGAAGCTAACGCACAAAGACGGTCGCGAGTATTAAGGACACCATCTAACAAGATGCTACAGCGGCCGTTGGGACTTTTGCCAAAATACCAAGAATCTCTAGCAAGTTATTTCCCCCCTTATCAAGGGGGACTAAGGGGGGTCAATTCGATTTTTTTCAGAGGAATAATAGAACTCTTGCCAAAGTCAATATTCTTCGAGAAATCCCTCAATTTATCTGTCTTTTATCTGCGTGTATCTGCGTGTATCTGCGGTTAATTATCTCCAATTAGTATTTTTGCAAGAGGTCTAATTACAACAAACAACCGTTTTCATCCCCGTAGGGCTGTACGACCAACAACTATTGAATTACAGCAGCAGAAGGAAGAATTAACTTCGGGGCTGGCTTTTTCTTACTATCATTGCTTGTTTCCTGTTGAGAAGAATCCTTAAGAATTGCCTCCCGAATCAGTCGCGCAATTATCCGTTGCGCTAAACCACCAGCAATTTTTTGCCCCATTTGCTGAGTTTCCTGCTTCAGCAATAATTGTGGAACAATCGGCAGTAACTGCATCGGATCAAAACCAGGAGTTGCTTTCAAAATCTCCCAAATCCGCTTCATATGTTCCGCACTTTGATTATCTTCCACTGTAGCTACTGGCGCATTCTTTTGTGCCAAACCGATACGTTCTAGCAGAGAATAACTAACCTTATCCAAAGTACGACGCCCAAAAACATCCACAGCCTTAATAATTTCCTCAGTCAACTGTTCGCGGATAAAAGCACCGCGTTCTGAGAACAGAAAATCTAGCGTTTGATTTAAAACCTGATTGAGGTCATAATCCGCACTATCAGAAGCATTCTTCAACAAATTTTCCAGACGATTCCAACGGAAACTGCCATCTTTAAAGAGTAAATCCTTCAGAGAAGCCCGTAATTGTGGCGAAGGATCAGTCAATAATCGCTTCGCTATATAAGGATAAGCTTTACTCAAAACCTTGAAGTTCGGATCAACACTAATGGCAATTCCTTCTAAGGTCACCAACGAACGAATAATCAGCGCATAATAAGCAGGAACCCGGAATGGATACTCATACATCAATTCCGATAATTGGTCAGTGATTTTTTTGAAATTAAGTTCCGCAACACTTGCTCCCAAAGCATCATTAAAGACACTCCCCAAAGCCGGAATAATTGGCGTTAAATCTGTGTCCGGAGTCAGAAACTCCAAGTTTACATAATCATGCGCCAAACCTGCGAAATCGCGATTCACCAAATGGACAACAGCTTCAATTAAACCGTAACGTTGATAAGGCTTAACTTCGCTCATCATGCCAAAATCAAGATAGGCAAGCTTACCATCTGTCGTCGCCAATAAATTACCTGGATGAGGGTCAGCGTGGAAAAAACCATGTTCCAACAATTGCCTTAACGAGCACTGAACCCCTATTTCGATCAAATACTTGGCATCAATTCCTTGGGCTTGAATTGCCTCCATATTAGTCAGCTTCGTGCCATTAATCCACTCCATTGTGAGGACACGACGCCCTGTATATTCCCAGTAAATTTTGGGAATATAAATATCAGGAAGATGACCATAAAGCTTAGCAAAACGTTCAGCATTTTGCCCTTCCTGGCTATAATCCATTTCTTCAAAAATACGGGTGGCGAATTCATCCATAATTGCCACTAAATTGCTACGCACTTGCTTAACATTTTTTTGCACCCACATCGCAAGGCTTCGCAAAATATAAACATCCAGCGCAATGCGTTTTGCTAATCCTGGCCGCTGTACCTTTACCGCCACAGTTTCGCCAGTCTTCAGTTTTCCCTTGTATACTTGTCCCAAGGAAGCTGCTGCTACTGGTTGCGCGGTGAGTTCTTCATAAATTTCTTCCGGGCGATCGCCTAATTCTTCTTCAATAAATTGGTATGCTAATTCATTAGGAAAAGGCGGCAACTGGTCTTGCAGCAACGCCAACTCCTCCAAGAAAATTGGCGGAACTAAATCTGGTCGAGTTGACAGAGCCTGTCCCACCTTAATGTAAGCTGGCCCCAGGTTTGTCAGTATTTTGCGCAACTGAATTGCTCGACGCCGTTGATTTAATTGTCCCCGCTTCCAGAAGCCATCCCACCACAGAGAGAGAGCATAGGAAGCAAACGGCAATGTAATATTCAAAAACCGCCCTAAAACCTGTAAGGGTGTCTTACGATATTTAGCGGTAATCGCCACTGGATCGTAGCGCAGCGCTTCAGAAGTAAAGACAGGTGGCTGATTCAATACCTCTGTCTCGCTTAACTCATACTCAACCGTCATTGTTTCTGCTGGTACTGACACCACTTGCTTTACCATCAAGGCTTTCGAGTCTTTTTCTGGAGAAACTGTTTTAAGATTCATGTTTAAAGTTAACCAATAGGAGCGTCTATGTTACGTATTGTAACAATTATGTCGATTACTCAACCCATTCCATCTTGACTAAAATTGGCCAAGCGTGTCAGAAACCGCCTTTCAGGGGGAAAAAATCCATAACTCATACTCCATACTTAACTTGTTAAACAGGTGAATGGAAATAAACCCAACATCAGGAGGGCGGATTTTGAACATGAGAACCTGATTCTGGTCAGACGTTATCATTAAACCCGCCCCTACAAATTTATCTTGTTTTTTACGCCTACCTGCTTACTATTCTCTGAAAGATTTTTGCGACCGAAACCCACTTGAAATTCCAAATTACTATGCTGCTTTCTTTGCGGATTAACAACTTTGCTTTAATCGACAAACTAGAACTAGAATTCGGTACAGGACTCAACGTTTTGACAGGCGAAACTGGTGCTGGAAAATCGATTATCTTAGACGCCATTGATGTTGCTTTGGGTGGAAAAGTCAGCAATCGATTGATTCGCGCTGGCACAGAACGTGCAATGGTAGAAGCAACTTTTCGCGTCGATGCAAAATTAATTAGCTGGTTGAGTGAGCAAGAAATTGACTTACTCGACGAAGCGGATTTAGTTTGTAGTCGGGAGATAGCTGTTAATCAGGGAAGCCTGCGAACCAGATCCCGTGTTAATGGTGTCTTAGTCAATCGACAACTGATGGAAAGATTGCGTGAACATTTAGTAGAAATCACCGCACAAGGCCAAACCGTACAGTTGATAGCACCAGCACTCCAGCGAGGGTTACTCGATCTTTACGGCGGTGTTTCCGTAACCCAACAGCGAGATACAGTAGCCGATGCTTACATGGTTTGTCAGGAGGCATTAAAAGCGCTCGAAGGGCGGCGACAATCTGAGCAACAACGCTTACAAAGACTCGATTGGCTTGAGTATCAAATTCAGGAACTAAGTACAGCTAGTCTCACTAATGCTGACGAACTTGAACAATTAGAACAAGAAGGCCAGCGTCTCAGTCATGTTGTCGATTTACAGCAGCAAAGTTATCAAGTCTATCAAGCACTTTATCAAAATGACGGCGGTACTTCTGCAGCTACAGACTTATTAGGTGATGCGGAAGCTTTTTTGAGTGATATGGTAGGCTATGATCCTCAGTTGCAGTCAGTCTTGGATATGGTTACTGAAGCACTGGCGCAAGTAGTGCAAGCGAGTCATCAAATTAATGCTTATGGAGATAGTTTGGAAACTGATCCAGTGCGTTTACAAGAGGTGGAAGAACGGATACAAGCTCTTAAACAAATTTGTCGTAAATATGGCCCAACTCTGGCTGAAGCAATTGCACATTATCAGAAACTTCAGCAAGAATTATCAGAACTGGGCGGTGACGGTCAATCACTAGAAGATTTAGAACAAACTTACGCATTACGTCAAGAAAGATTGACTGATGAATGTACTAAGCTGACCCAGTTACGTCGTAATTTTGCCGAAGAATTGGAAAAGCTTTTAGTAG
>JAYFMV010000075.1:0-41529 GCA_042408245.1 Potamolinea sp. | reverse complement strand
TGAGGGTAATTTTACCTCCAGTACCAGAACCTGTACCACCATTAGCACCAGAGTCCAAAGTTCCAGTGATAATATTGCCGTAGGCACTAAAAGTGATATTTCCCCCATTGCCATTAGCGCCAAAACTGGAAGTAGTAACATCACCGGATCTAGTATCGATCGCTCCCGCAGTGCTAGTAACAGAGATATTACCCCCATTGCTAAGAGGAGAAAAACTGATCAAAACGCCTGTGGTAATGTCGCCTTTTGCCTGGAGATTGATACTACCGCCATTACCACTATTAGATCCAGCGGCCATATTGCCTGAAGCAGCATTGATTGCTCCCGCTGTGCTAGTAAGGTTAATCGTACCCCCATTGCCGCCCACACTATTGGCAGTTAGCTGGTTAGGTGAAACAGGAGTATTAATGTTGCCAACGGCGATGACGTTAATCAATCCGCCATTGAAATCACCCCCACTAGCATTTACAGTGTTAGTAAAAGTAACACTGCTTCTTGAGTCAATAATTACTGAACCACCGGCATTACTATTAGCATTAATCGCTCCAACTTGAATAGCGCCACCTGGTAAAGATGTGTTTGGCTGGTATTGATTTGTTAAAAATACCCGTCCTCCGCTGTTAGTAATACTGCCGATGGTAATATTTGCACTGGTTGGGGTACCGCCAGTACCGGGTACAGGTGTGAAACCACCAGTACCACCGGTGATACCAGGAGTGCCAAAAGCAGTTGTTCCCGCTCGTATATCAAGGGTAGATTGAGTGTTACCGTTGATGGCCAGGGTTGTTCCATCTGATAATCTGACGTTCTCGACAATTGAGTTGAAGAGTGTATCTGGGCCTGTAATCGTGACAGTGCCTGTAATATTGACACTACCTCCTGCCAAAATGTGCAGTGAGGCTCCTGTATAATTGGTGAAAGTGACGTTTCCACTAGCCCGAATCACAGGATCGTCAGGACTATACAAGCTCCCCAAACTGCCATTTAATTGTTCGATCCGGAAACTACCACCTGTAGTGTAGTGAGCATCGCCGCTCATGGTGTTAGCAGAACGAAACAGCATATCCCCATTAGCAAACAAACCGCTAGCAGGATTATTCAAAGCAAAGATATTAATGGAGCGATCGCCCTGAACCAGTAGCTTACCTCCTGCTTGAGCCAAGAAGGGATTGGCCACACTATCTCGCATCAACACAGTATCTTTCGCCAGTAGATTCAAGTTTCCAGTTGTGTTAAGCTGACTCTCAACCAAAGTCAAGTTATGATCAGCAGACAGCGTTGCTTTCCTAGCCGTTAGCTTCGTCGCCACAACATCACCAGTAGTTACACCAATTCCCGATCCTGTTAGCACTACTTGACCTGCGTTATTCACGGATACGCCAGTTACTTGAGCCTGAGAACCACCACCAGTTAATAATTGGGCTAAGGATAGGGGGTTAAATTGTGACGAGTCAGCAGAGAGAGGTAAAGCTGACGCAGGAATATCTAAACTCAGCAAATTTCCTGTCTGAGTGAGACGAACCAAGCTTTCACCAGGTACAGCAGCAACGGAAATATTACCTCCTGGTGCAGTTAACTGACCGGTACTTACCACCGTACCGCCGACTAAGGTAAGATTGTTTCCTGCTCCCACACCTAGTTGGCCTGCATTGACAATACTACCTGGCTGTTGAGTGTTGAAGGCAAAGGTATTGGGTGTCCCGATCAGCGTTGTGTAGTCATTTGTGCCAACGGCTTTAAACCAATTGTTACCGACGCCAATCCCTGTGGCTGTAGTAGCGGTAAAGTCAGCGGGTACGTTTAAGCGAGAAGATGCGCCAAAAATAATTCCTGCTGGGTTCATTAAGAATAAGTTAGAATTGCCGCCGCTAACTTGGATTAGACCGTTAATAATTGAGGCTTCTCCACCAGTGACACGCCCTAAGATATTCTGAATAGATGGGTTGGAGAGGAAGTTAGCAGTCTGGTCTGCGTTGAGGCCAAACTTACTAAAGCTGTGGAAAAGATTAGCGCCATTTTGAGAAGTTTGCCCACCAGTGATGTCAAAGCGGTTTCCGGAAGGGTTTACGATAGTCAAACTTCCGTCAGCTGCGGGTACGATCGGTTTCACCTGCGCATTGGTGATGCTTTGAGTTAAGAAAACCGGAAGCGCAGCAAGAAATAGTGGGCTAATTTTTCTCACTTATCAAATACCTTAATTTTTGTCAAAAAGCTTTAGTCCAATTTGCTTTACGAACTTCTGCGAGTTCCTAAGATTCGAGTTTCATTACCGTTATAACCGGTTATTTTTCGAGCGCGATTGCGCAGAGCGCATCACAATTTAGTGCCTTCCCGTCCCTAACTTTACTTTTTGTAACAATTTTTTCGACTTGTCTGCCCTTAGCTAGATTCTATGCGCTATCTTGAGAGTGAGATTTAATTCGGTTGAAGGTTGGGCTTTCATTGACAGGCTTTTCGGTTCTAGTCTTTCAGGGCTTCTCTCCGAAATCTAACTCTCTAGGCACATTTGATTTTGGAGACAAGTTATGTCTATTTACGTAGGCAACCTATCCTATCAGGTCACACAAGAAGATCTGAGCGCTGTTTTTGCAGAATATGGTACTGTCAAGCGGGTTCAGCTACCTACTGACCGTGAAACTGGTCGTATGCGTGGCTTTGGCTTTGTAGAAATGGGTAGCGATGCAGAAGAAGCTGCTGCTATTGAAGCCCTTGACGGCGCTGAATGGATGGGCCGCGATCTAAAAGTTAACAAAGCGAAGCCTCGCGAAGAAAGAGGTGACAGAGGCGGTTCTTTTGGTGGTAATCGAGGAGGAGGAGGAGGCAACAAAAACTTCTCTGGCGGAAACCGAGGTTACAGAAATTAAGCAAAAAATCCCACTCTTGAAGGGGTGGGATAAATTGTAACACTTAAATGACGTTAGTCTAGGCTTTGTTTGAAAACACCTAGACTAAAACCCAAAATGGGATGAAATCAGCCGAATAGAGCCACAAAATTAATTTTAAAAGGCTCAGGTATTTTGCCTGAGCCTTTTATTTACCTTTGCCGTCTCTAGGTCTGACTATTCACCTGCATTTTCTAACTTATCTTTCAAAATATCTTCAATTGTTTCCCCTTGGGAATTGGAAGGACGCTTCATTTTGTCAGCATCAGCGGCTCCCTGAACTTCATTGATACCCTCATTGGATTTTTCGATAACTTCTTCACCAGAGAGTAAATCTTGCTGTCTGATAGCGGTCTTTTGTGCTCCCTCTTCAATACCTAGAAGCTGATCCTCACCTTTGGTAAGACTACTAGAATCTGTAGCCTTATCGGAGCCAAAGAAATTGGGGAGACTGTAGGCCGGAGCTACATTAGAGAGCAACATGAAAGCGCAAGCCAAGCCAGCTACAACAAGGCCTAGGGAGCGCAACAGAGCAGAAAGGTTAAAACGGATTGATTTCATAAAAAGCTTCTCCTATTGGTGCTGATTTTTTACAATTTGGTTTGTTAACCGTTCAATACAGGTCACCTATTAAAAGTACAAAAACTTTTTATCTTAGCAAATCTACACGTAGGCAGATCTGTATTCAGCTTTTCAAATAGTTAACTAAGCCAATAGATATAGATAGTTCTGATCGCTGTTAGCGAAGCTCCGCTTCGCCGTGTTCGAGAAACTCAATTTGCGGTACCAAGGGGTCTTGAACGATACCGACACCTTTGAATCCCCAGCGTTTGAGCAAGTTTTTTAACCCAGTTCCAGAAACAGACTCGACAGCAAAGCGGTCAGCCAGCTCAGCAGCGTGAGCATTAAGATAGCTGAGGGCGTCAAAGTGTTCGCGAAACATCAACAGGTAGCTCGTTGGGGCACAGTCATCGTTAGGATGGTGCTGGGCCACAAGATAGCGACCTTCAGCTCTAGAAAGAATCAGGTAATAGCTTTGGGAGAACATGGGATCTTCAAGAAGAGAAGCGTAACATCACAACTATTTGAGATCTTCCAGACGAATCCGGGGATCAGCGAATTTTAGCAACAAGTCTGCTAACAAGTTACCAACAATTAACATTAGCGCCCCCATCATTAAGCTAGCCATCACTAGATATAAGTCTTGGGCTTTCACTGCGGACAAAATCAGACGCCCTAATCCAGGCCAATTGAAGAAATATTCAGCAATAAAAGCGCCGCTTAACAAGCTGGCAAACTCAAATCCTAGTAGCGTCACCAGGGGATTGATGGCATTGCGGAGCGCATGGACGTAAATCACTCGGTTTTCTGGGAGTCCCTTAGCTCGAGCTGTTTGGATGTAGTCTTGACGCAGGACATCGAGCATTTCCCCTCTGGTAATTCGCTGTAAACCGGCAAAGCTAGTGATTGAGAGGGCAATGGTGGGTAAAATCATATGCCAGCCAATATCCAAAACTTTGCCTAGGGGTGATAAATCGGCGTGATTGATGCTAGTCATATCGCCCACCGGAAACAGGGGAGAAGTGTTCTGGGCAAAAAAGAGCAGCAGTAGGGCAGTGATAAAGCTGGGAAAGCCCTGTCCAGCGTAGCTAATGAGTTGGAGAAAGCGGTCAAAAGTGCGATTTTGGTTGACTGCGGCCACAATACCTAGGGGAATAGCGATCGCCCAAGTAAAAAACAGAGAAGCGATCGCCATCAGCATGGTTGCCGGTATTCGCTCCAACAACAAAGAGGATACGGAGCGAAAATAAACAAAACTCATGCCAAAGTCACCTTTAGTGACTACTCGCACTAACCAGCGCCAATACTGCACAATTGCTGGCTGATCCAGTCCAAATTGCCGACGTAGTTCCTCAATGCGTTCCGGCGAAATTTTTGGATTTTGCCGGAGAGTGTCCAGGTAATTTCCCGGTGCCAACTGAATAATCGCAAAACTCAGGGCCGATGCCAAAAGCAGAGTTAAAAGCGCCTGAAACAGTCGCTTCATCACATAGAGAAACGTCTCACTCGTGAACAGCGATTTAATAGAAAAAAGTGCAGCATCAAAAGCATTCCGACTTGAAGAATCCCTAGTAGAAGAAGTCATCTCAGTTTACTAATAGGAAATCAAAGTGACAATTGGCACATCAGGCAGTTTCTGACGCCCACCCAAATCCTGTAGCTCGATGATAAACCCGAAACCGACTATTTCGCAGCCAATCTGTTGTAAAAGCTTGGCCGTAGCTGCAGCGGTTCCTCCCGTAGCCATTAAATCATCGACAATCAAAACACGACTACCTGGATGAAAGGCATCTTGATGGACTTCCAGGCGATCCCAGCCGTACTCCAGCTCATACTCAACCGTGTGTACAGCAGCAGGTAACTTTCCTGGTTTGCGGACAGGGATAAACCCAGCTCCTAGTTGGTAAGCTAGCGGTGGGCCAAAAATAAAACCACGGGACTCCATTCCCACCACATAATCAGCCGTTAACCCTGCTTCTTTACACTTTTGGGCAAAGGTATCGAGAGTATAGCGCAGACCTTCTGGGTTGCTCAGCAATGTAGTAATATCTCGAAATAAAATTCCCGGTTTGGGGAAATCTGGGATATCGCGAATCAGAGACTTTAAATCCATCAGCAGGTAAACTCACTTTTTTTGGCAGTTTAAACTTCCCCGACCTCAGCGTAAGCAGGTCGGGGATTTCAGTAGCGGGGCGTATTTATCCCGAACTTGGGTTATTTGTTTTCCACTAAACTTTTCTCCATCAGAGGTTACGCAAATGTCTGTGCGCCCCAAGTCGATACCCAAGACCGAATTCGTCTGTTCAGGTTTTGGTGGCTCAGACTCCAGTTGAACTTGCAAGTAGAAAGAGCCATCCTTGCGCTTCACCAGTATTGCGGATTTAGGGTTTCTCCGAGTCAGCAGATGTCGTTGGTAGTTGCCGATATGCAAAGGGAATTTTTCTCTCCCTTTAAGCATTATCAAGCTAACTGTCCAGTCTTTCTGCTCTGAAGGTGAAAGTGCGAACATCATAGGTGGCACTGGTTGGCGCAAACTCCTTAACAGGTCTATTCTGTTGTTTCGCCGTCTTGCGATTGGCACAGACCCTGCGGATAGCATGGATGGTCATTTGAGCAGACAACCCAGAGTATTCCCGCGCTTCCTTGTAAATCAAGGATTGTACGGCTATCTGGTTGGTCAGCTTCTCTGGAGTCTTTTGATTGACGTACTCGCAGCAGCTAGCAAAAGCACGAAGGACTACATCAAGTTTTTCAACCTGGTGTGGAGATACTTCAAGTTTGCAGCTAACTGTGAGGACTTGGGGCATTTTCAAAGGGTGAAGATTATCAGGCAAGTATACTACGTATTTACTGATGAAGGGGGTGTTGAACCGCTCAGAGAAATCTGGACAAAGCTACCCAAAGGTAGTCAATGCTAGACAACCACGTTTGTAATCTTAGTCCAAAGTCCTAAAACTACTGGGATAAACGGCAATCCCACTATCCCATCCATAAAGTTTGGGATTACTTTTCTGGCTATATTTAGGCTTCCATTGGTGTCAGCATTAATTGTTCTACCAGTGGAAGATTTGTACAAACCTCGCTTAACACGCTTGCCACTAAATGTAGGCTTTGCTTCTGTTTTAGCGTTGTAAACAGGCAAACTATCACTGTCCAAGGCACTGGCTTTTGAGGTGTAACTTTCCTCAGTAAGAATAACTTCAATACCTGCTAATTGCGCTTTGTACTTTAACAAGCTAATCAGCTTCCCATGAGGTATCTTGGTAAATTCTTGATTCTTCTTTTTACCGATGTTGATATCTTGCTTCCATCCTTGATTGTTGCCAATAACTAATTGTCCAATATCATTGAGTTGACACCAATCAATTATTCTACGGCTAACGGTATGGAGGTAGTTATCAATACGTCTATCACGCTTGCTGTTGAGCTTCTTAATTTGCTTCCTAGCTGCGATTGATTGTGCTTTAGCTACTCGTTTATTGAAGAATTGGTTAATACTTTTTAACGGTCTACCATTAATCAACAGCGGTCTGATACCGGGATGATTGGATGTTATAGCCATCAAATTGTTTAAACCAAGGTCTACGCCAACAGCATATTTACCACTAGACTTAGCTGGTTCAACTACTGTGTAAACAACTTCAATAACATAGTGGTCAAGCTTGGGAACAATCCGTACTTGGTCTACATTTTTAGCATTAGTTGGCAACTCAAGATTAGTTTGAGAAAGCTTGACAATTCCTTGAGCTAGAAGTGGTTTTGATATTGCATCTATCGGGTAAATGACAAGGTTTCTACCACGTTTTTTATGCTTGTATCCAGGCATTTTTGGTTTACCTAAATACTTGGCTGGATGCTTTGACCAATCTTTTAACGCTGCTAACCAACTTTTCCAGGCTTCTGAAACTCGACGCACAATCTGCTTACTAACCTTGGTAGGCAAATATCGATATGCTTCTAGATTCTTAGTTTGATGGTAGATATCAATTGAGTTGTAATACTTTTTAGTTTCAAAAAAGTATTGACGTTGAATATAGTTAGCAGAGTTGTAAAGATGTTTAGACTGCAACGCTAAATAGTCGCAATATGACCAAAATTTGTGTTGTCGGTTGATTATGTGTTTCTCAACTAATTGCATTTGACTCGACCTCTCAAATCTGGCATAGTCGTATGCTATATGAGTGATATAAGGGTTGTCAACATGGCAGGTAAAAAGATTTATAACGAGTCAAAACGTAGATTTACTATGACTTTGACCGCAACAGCTATCCAATGGTTAGAACAAAAACAACAAGAATTAGGAGCTAACAGTCTGAGTGACGTAATTGAACGCATGGCACGGGATAAGTTACCCAAACAGTAAGCTTTGGGTAATTTTGTCCAGAAACTAAGTTACAGTTTCTAACCCCACTCAATCAGCCACGATCCCTCCCCAGGTTGCTAGCCTTCGACTCGCTGCGCTAACGCGCTTACCTGGGGGCTCCCGTTTATCCCCTTATGGAGAACTCTTCTAGGCGTATAGTGCATTCGTTCACAGCAAAATCGTACAATATACGGTTGGCAGTGTTTTGGAGAGATTGCCGAAACACAAGTTCTGTATTGTTATAGGAGATTATGGGTCATTATTTTTATTATTTCAGGGATTTAGGTACGAACCGTTGAATGATAGAGACATAGGTTGCAGAATCACAGTCAAGCCGAAGACGTGCTGCTCGTGGAACCAAAAGTAATTGGAGCAACTCTAAGTACTGGGTTCAAATGCCAATGTAAGAAGTCAGCTATTTTACAGGCAGCAACCTGTTGGAAATAACTTTATATAGAAACCACTTCACCCACAATTGTTAGTTGTAATGAATCTTGCTGTGAGCGTAATGCCGACAAATAGCCCTCCTACTCAGTCAAAGCCGTTGATTTTGGATAATTTACCCAACCCTGACCTCTTAGAACGGGGTTGTCCGGCACGCACTCGACAGCAAATTGACTTGATTTTACTCGCCATTGAAGCTCTTGAACTGGGAGGTTCAGAAACAATGCTCTTGGCGGCCCATGAGCTAGAACTTCAGGATATTGTAAAAAATCGCGTTGTCCTTTGGCGAATGCGCTGTAGCAATCCCTTGCGACGCTCTTACACTCGCCGTACCCTAGAACTAGAGGAAGCTAAGGCGTTAGTGGTGATTGCCAGCCATATGTCACGCAGAATGACTGTCTTGATTCGACAACTACTCCTGGCTTATCAACAACTCCATGAGAAGCAGTTACCTGTTGAACAGCATTTTCGCTTATCTGAGTATCTCGAACGGTTCCGAGCCCATTTCCGAAGTAGGATGAATCCGCGCCGAGCAAAAGTAGCCGTATACAGTTCTAACGAGAAGTTGAATGAACTGGCACTCTCCCTGTTGACTCAACTGCTGTTTTGTACAGGAACTTCAGGAATGCAGCGATTTTGGATTAGCCTTTTTGATGGAGAAGTCCTATGACAATACGACGTCAATACAGTTTGCCAAACTGCACCCTAATCCTGGAAGGCTTGAGCGATAATAGCGCTGCGGTTGGCAGTCCGCTAGATTCTAGACCTTTGTTGAATATCCTGGTGAATGCAGAATGTCATTTTGTCGGTCAACCGCGATCGCTCAGTGGCGGACGTGACTTTTTGGAAAGCCTGGTCAGGTCTGTAAATCGCTATGCTCAAGAATTCTTAAGTCATGTACCTCACCCACAACAGCACGGGGAGCAGCCAGAACTGTTGCAGTTGCAACAACTTCCGGATAAAAATCTGCACCGATTGACAATGCATACCACCCAGTCAAACGCTGCTAGCGTGGGGATGGTCTATGACTCGGCCTCGGCTACCACAATGGCTCAAGGAACAGGGGTGCAGATGGATTTGACTACGGTGCAACTGTTCGACTTGGTAGAGGCGATCGACCAATTTCTGGCCGACAGACAAACGTTACCGGATATTAATGTAAACTTACAGCCAGTTTCCAGGCGCTATCGCAAAGGTGATCAACCATTGGCGAAGCGGGCCGCACCTGCAGCAGTAGGAATGTCAAGTTTGGCTGTAGCCGCGCTGGCATTTTTCTTGCTTCCCATTCCCCAGATGCGCGAACCCAAACCAGCAGAATCACAGCCTTCCTCTAGTCAAACTACCTCCCCTAGTCCCGATCCCCAAAGTCAGTCTACAGCAACACCCACAGGGACACCACCCTCAGCTTCCGACATCGAAACGCTGCTGACATCAACCCCAGAAATCACCGATCCAACGGAACTGAGCGTTTTGCAACGCAGGCTTTACAGCAAGATTGATGACGCTTGGAAGAACCGGGGAGAGTTGAGGGATAACTTAGAATATCGTGTTGGCGTTGGTAAAGACGGAGCAATTGTTGGCTACAAAGAAGTTAATGAGAAAACGCCTCTGGAAGCAAGAAAGGAAACTCCCCTACCTGACTTACTCTATATTCCTGCTACAGGTGGTGTTGCTAACAAAGAATCCCTAGCTCAATTTCGTGTAGTTTTTGATAAAAAGGGTATTCTGCAAATCAGTCCTTGGCGCGGTTTTACAGATAAACCTAGCTTAGGTCCAGAAATTACTGAGCCTGCTGTACTCGATAATTTGAACGAAAAACTTTACAGTCAAATTCGCGAAAAATGGAGCGGCACCCCAATTTTCCAAAGGAATTTAATTTACCGGGTTGCTATCACTGAAGATGGTAATATTGCCGATTTTGAGGCAATTAATCAACCAGCTTCTGATTACGTTCAGGAAACTCCACTCAAGAGCTTAATTAAGTCTGAAACAGCAGGTACTGAAAAGGAAAAAACGGAATTAACAACCCAAAAACCTCTCGCTCAGTATCGAGTGGTATTTAAAACAAACGGTGTTCTGGAAGTAAGTCCCCTCCGAGGATATAGGTAATTAGTTGTTGGTTGTTTGTTATTGGTTATTGGTTAAGAACCTCTTCAAAAAAACTATTGAACAAAGGACTAATGACAAACAACAAACAACAAATAACAAACAATCTTGATATGATGCGTCTTCCAGATGATTCAGAAACTCCTGCTCAAATCAACATCGTGCCGATGATTGATGTGATTTTTGCCATCCTCACATTTTTTATTTTTTCGACGCTGTATTTAACCCGTTCGGAAGGCTTAGCAGTTAATTTACCAAAAGCAGGAACAGCAAAAAATCTACCTCCTGCTCCAATTAATGTCACGATTAGCTCGAATGGACAAATTGCACTAAATCGCAAGTTAATTACCATTGAGAAACTTCCCGATGCAGTCACTTCTATTGTTGGGAAAAAAACTGAAGCGCTAGTTGTCATCAATGCTGATACAAGAGTTGCTCACGGTAGAGTTGTAAGCGTAATGGATCGATTAAATCAAGTGTCGGGAATCAAGTTAGCGATCGCTGCCGAAAGAAAGTAATATACGGACTGAATATGAAACGTCAGAATTGGCTAGAACTTGCTGTATATTTAGCGATTGGATTAGCGGTAGTCTTGTTGAGACTTCCGCTTATATTTAGCGATGCAGCTTACTCTCAAGTACCTCCATTTGGAACTTTTACAGCGACTCGCACTTGTGCCGCACCAAGAGCAATTAATGGACTCAATCCAGGTAATATTCAGGTTTCCAATAATCAAACTTATCAAGCCCTTGGCTTCAACACTGAAGAGCAAAAATTTATCCAAATAAAGATTCCTGGTGCTAACCCAGAACGCCGTTGGGTGAGTACTTCTTGTGGTACTTTCAAGCCTAGCGAAGTTATTTCTCAGCCTGTTAATGTTAATCCAACAGTTGGGACAAACACAACCCTATTACCCTTCTTTGATAATGTTAATAACCCAGAACAACATAAGTTTCCCCGTGGGCAAAAAGTAGATATTACTCCGCCACCACCCCAACTAAATCAGTTTGATTTAGATGTACTAAAAACCTGTGGATCAATTGGCAGTAAAGTTAGGGCAAATGATTTCAAAAAATTGATATCCAATTACCCAGAAGTACTGAGCAAGATTCAACAAGCAGTTGGTGGAGAACTGCTTCCAACGCGGAAGACTCCAGAAGAATTTCGTGACGATTTAACAACAGCTTGGTTTAACCGAGGAGGTTTTGAACATATTTTTTGCGGGGAACTAGAAGGTTCAAAAAAAATTGGAGGGTTGCATTTTGTCGGTAGATACCTTCAGTTGCAGAATCAGAAAATTGGGGGGCGATTAGCGAATAACTTAGAGAAAGAAGAAGTAATTCCTGGTGTTGTTTATACCTTGGGAGTAGTCATTAAAAACGGCAATCAAATCGTCACAGATGACCTCAAAGGATATGCTCTCGTCAGCAATGCTTCAGAAATACTTGTGGATGGAACTAAAGCCTTGAAGGCGCAGGGAAATGCTCAGGGAGCTTGTATTTTACAGGTGAGGGATGAAGATTCTGGGAAATCTTTCTCTGCTGTTTTTGTCAAGGATAGAAGTGCTGTTGTCACTTTCTATCCTGACGCAACTCCTAATGGTAAGCCTTGTAGAAGTTAACTTGTTGTTGGTTATTTGTTGTTGGTTATTTGTGGGAAGAGATAGCTAAAAAATAACAAGTCACATCATTTACGTTGGCATCGGAATTATTCAAAAACCTCTGCGTACCTCTGCGTCCCCCTCTGCGCTCTTTGCGTTAAAAAAACCTCTTATGCCGATACAAACAGAAATGATATAACAACTTCCCAACTTTTACCTTACAAAGCAAAAGTAGGACGTAAATTGCTTGTTTTATTTCTTGCTTCTAGTTGTGCTGCTAAAGCAATTAGCGTAGATTCTGCGGCTGGGCGCCCCACCAATTGAACACCAACCGGTAAACCTGTAGAATCATCAAAACCTGTGGGAATTGCAATCGCAGGTAATCCAGATGCATTGAAAGGTGGACAAGGACCAATCCAACTAATAATCTTATCCAAAGTATCTTCAGGACTCAAATCAGCCCATTCACCAATGCGAATTGACGGGTGTAGATAAGTTGGCAAAACTAACACATCAAAAGTTTCAAAAAACCCAACAATTCGCCGCGCAACCATCTGCATTTGGGCAACGGCTTGTAGATATTCCCCAGCAGAACCTGATTGTTCAGCAATCCATCTATTCATCGGACTCAGCGCTTGTGTAGGAATTCCCGTTGCAGTTACACCAGCCGCCCAAACTTTCTTAAATGGTTCAATTAAACCTGTAAAATCAGGACATGCTTGGTCAACTATGTGTCCCATTTCTGTCAGTAACTGCACCGTTTTTGTGACATTTTGTTGACAAATTTCGGCAGCATTTCCCAGTGGTGGGACTGAGGTAGTAAAAGCAATTTTTAGCTGAGGAAGTGTTTGACGAGTAGCCGCGAAAAATGACGTTTCTGGATTCGGTAACCAATAGGGATCGCCAGTAATATAGCCTGACATTACATCCAGCAAAGCCGCCGCATCAGCTACAGTACGAGCTAGGGGCCCATTGCTAGCAATACCATTTTGATGATCGCCCACGGGTGCATAAGACACTCTACCCCGTGAAGGCTTAATCCCCACTAATCCACAACAAAAAGCAGGCCCACGAATTGAACCACCAGCATCTGAACCTTGTGCGATGGGAGTTAAACCGGCGGCGATCGCTGCAGCGGCACCGCCACTAGAACCGCCTGGGGTGTATTCTAAATTCCAGGGATTGCGTGCGGGTGGAAATCCAGGAGGTTCGGTGTAGGGTAATGAACCTAATTCCGATGTTGCTGTTTTCCCCAAAATTGTGAATCCAGCGTGCTTAATTCGCATCACCACAGCATCAGTATGAGCGGCGATTTTATCCTTCAATATTGGCGTTCCGTAGGTACAGCGAATTCCTTCCACTGAGTTTAGGTCTTTGATAGCAATTGGTACGCCGAAAAATGGGGGTAATTCTGAAATATTGCTTGTTAAAAGTTGTTTTGTTTTGGCTTTGGCTTCAGCAAGTGCTTGTTCTGCTGCTACGGTGAAATAACTCCCTAGTTGGGAATCTAACCGCTGAATTCTTTCTAGGTAAAGTTCAACTAATTCCAGTGGGGAAATTTCGCGTTTGCGGATTAGCTGTGCTTGTTCTAGTGCTGGAGTAAAGGCTAATTCAAGTTTATTCATTGTTTGTTATTTGTTATTTGTTATTTGTGTAGGGGCGTAGCATTTGCGCCGAAATATTGGGGTATAATCGACAAGTTCACAACGCAAAGGCTACGCCCTTTCTGACAATTGCCAATTACCAATTACCAATTACCCGTTACCCATTACCCATTACCCAAGAAGTTGATATCATTCTTGCTTTGACTTTTTCTGATTATCTTCACGCAAACCTACTGCAATTTTACTGTGCTTCTCAATTTGCCCCATCACCTGTTTTGCTCTTTGAATTACCACTGCTGGTAAACCTGCTAACCTTCCGGCTTCAATACCGTAAGATTTATCTGCACCTCCTGGCTGAACTTGGTGCAAAAAGATGATTTGTTCAGGTAATTCTTTGACCGTTACTTGATAGTTTGCTACATTAGCTAAGATTGAAGCAAGTTCGTTTAGTTCGTGGTAATGAGTAGCAAAAATAGTCCGTGACTGAATCTCCGTTGCTAGATATTCAGCTACAGCCCAAGCTATCGAAAGTCCATCAAAAGTTGCTGTACCTCTGCCAATTTCATCTAAAAGAACTAGAGATTTAGCAGTTGCATGATTGAGGATATTTGCTGTTTCATTCATCTCCACCATGAAGGTAGATTGACCGGTTGCTAAATCATCCACAGCACCAACACGAGTAAATATGCGATCGCATATTCCCAAAGTTGCTGAGGAAGCTGGGACAAAACTTCCCACCTGTGCCATCAATTGAATTAAACCTACTTGACGCAAGTAACAACTTTTTCCACTCGCATTTGGCCCTGTAAGAATAATCAGATCTGGATAGTTATTGATTGTGGAACAAGCATCCTTGCTTGCTATTTCTGTAGCTTCCTCGCTTGCTATTTCTGTAGCGTCCTTGCTTGCTATTTCTGTAGCGTCCTCACCAATCACTTCTTTTTCCAGTGACGACTGACCTAAATAAGCACAATTCGGGACAAAAAAGCCAGCAGGTAAAGATTGTTCCACCACTGGATGACGCCCATCAATAACATTAATTTGACGCCCTTCTACCATATGTGGACGACAATAACCCTGATATACTGCAACTTCTGCTAAACCACAAAGCACATCAATTGCAGCAACCGCACGAGAGACATTACGAATCTGTTCAGCGTGTTCGCCAACCTCGGAACGTAGATTAGAAAAAATCTCATATTCCAAACGGTTCAAATCGTCCCGCGCTGTCAGAATTCTTGCTTCCCGTTCCTTCAAATCTGGGGTAATGTAGCGTTCTTCATTGGTTAAAGTTTGCTTGCGGATATAGTGGGCTGGAACTTGGTCAGCTTTGCTACGAGTGATACTAATGTAATAGCCGAAGGTTTTATTAAAACCCACCTTCAGGGTTGAAATTCCGCTGCTTTGTCTCTCCGAAACTTCTAAATTAGCAATCCATTGCTGATCGTCCTCAGCCAGATTTCGCATTTCATCAAGCTGAGGATTGATACCAGGACGAATTAAGTTACCTTCAGTTAAATGTAGGGGGGGCGATTCGACAATGTTTGCACGAATTTTTTGCCCTAATTCTTCTAATGCTGGCGGTACTTTTTGCAAAGCACGTAAGTAGGGGGATGTACCGTATGCTGCTAATTCTGCAAGTTCCGGTAACCTCAACAAAGAATCTGCAAGTGCTACCAAATCTCGCGCATTCGCAGTACCTGAACCAGCACGACCGGTTAACCTTTCTAAGTCGTAAATACAGCGCAAAATTTGTCGTAAATCCTGACGCAATCCGGCATTTTCTAATAATTCCTGAAGCGTGTCATGTCGGGCCCGAATTCCTTTAATATCAAGTAATGGTTGTAGTAGCCAACGACGTAAAGCCCTACCGCCCATTGCTGTGCTAGTTTTATCCAACGCCCACAGTAGGGAACCATGAAAAGTGTTATCCCGGACAGTTGAAGTAATTTCTAGATTGCGGCGGCTTTGGTGATCAAGAATTAGGTAATCGGCGATAGTGTAGGTGCGTAAAGTTTGGAGAGGTACAAAAGAAAATTCCTGATTTTTGCCTGCTTGTTGTCTGTTACTTCTGATAGTATCTTCCAGATATTCCAACAAACCACCAGCAGCACGAACGCCAAGAGAGAGATGTTCACAACCCATTCCTTCTAGCGATCGCACTTTAAATTTTTCCAATAATCGTTGTCTGGCTTCCCCTAGGGAAAAAGGTGTTTGGGAACGAAAAGCATAGCAAAATGTATTGGGCAAACATTGGGGTAAATGCTCAGATTTTTCCCCAGGACGCAGCATACTGACCAAATCCGGCGCATTGGTGGGAATTAATACTTCAGAGGGTTGCAAACGCATTAATTCTTGTGTCAGCAGTTCTAAATCTGTCGCTTGAGTGGTGAAAAATTCGCCTGTAGAAATGTCTGCGTAAGCTAATCCCCAATGATTCCCAGCAATGACCACAGCAGCTAGGAAATTGTTACGACGGGCGGAAAGCATGCCATCATCTAGTAATGTACCTGGGGTAAGAATGCGTGTCACTTCGCGGCGTACCTGACGGCCTTCTTTAGCAGCGACAGAAGCATCTTCTACTTGGTCACAAATAGCGATCGCAAATCCTCGTTCTACGAGCATGGTACAGTAACGATCTAGGGAATGGTGCGGTACACCTGTCATTGGTACTCGTCCAATGCCTTTACCAGATTCCTTGCTAGTTAAAACTAATTCCAATTCTTCCGACAGAATGCGAGCATCTTGAAAGAAAGTTTCATAAAAATCCCCTACCCGATACAACAACATGGCGTTAGGATATTTATCTTTGACATCAGCAAAGTGCTGCATCATTGGCGTCAGTTTGCTTCTATCCACGGTTCGATAATCAGCATTTTCAGTAGCCACTCGCAGTGCTTTCTCTGTGGTGCGAGTTGATTTAGCATTGTTGGGTTCGTCGGGATGGGTAGATGCTTCGACGTGGTATCCGCTCATGGCTTGTCAGAGGTATGCTTGTCTCTTAATGACTCTACCGCAAGAGGGCGACTTTAGTAAGGAATCCTTTTAATGTACCGCCGTTACTTTGTTGCCCAGATAAAGTTTGTCTGTCATTATTGATGTGTAATTTCCCGAAAATCCTGCAAGAAACGACGAAATAAGGGATGATTCGATATTATCTAACTACCTTTAAATATTATGTTCGACCAGAGAGATACTTGGACAACTGTGCTAGTAATATTTGTGTCTCTGATCGCTGTTCAAATAGGGTTCAATAATCTTCAATGGGGTTTAAAAACTGTTGTTGAAGTTGTTACCCAAAGAGAGGGACGTACTTACAAGTAGCTGCTCAATCAACTGGAGTTACAAAGATTAGAAGAAAGCGCAATGCTGAACTTGTCAACTAGAAGCCATGTAGAGTTCAAGGATGACTTGTAGGGTACAAACTATAGCCACAAAAGCAATCAGCGTTAGAGGTAACAAACCCGCACCAAAAGCAGCAAGCACAACAAGCACAACTGCTCCTAAAATGCGGTGGGAAGCTCGGTATTGACAGTAGCGTAACCTTAGTCAGGTGTAGTAGCGCCAAAGCAAGCAAGCACAGTGCTACAGACCCACAAAGCAGCCATCGCTCTGCATCAGGCATTGCCTTTGTCGGGTTAACTGATACGATGTGTTCTACACCAACGCCAGTAGCAGCAATGCCAATCATCAGGGGTAGATGTGCGTAGAACCAAGTTTGGAAGGCTCCCATGTGACCAGTGACGCGAGAAATCCGAATTGCTGAACCCCCAATATTCTCAAAATACATCCACCACAAGCTAAAAGCGATACTCATACCGCACACACCTGCGATCTGCGCTTCGCAGCAGCGCTTCGCTATCGCACTCATGAAATTCCATTTCTGTTCAGCTACACCACTTACTACGGCAATAATTGATTCACCAAGCACAATCAGGGTAAATAGCCCCATCCGTTCTGGCAAATGAGAAGCATGTGGCGGTAACTGTACTTGCAATTTCGAGGCTGAGAGGGGGGTAGCAAAGTCTACAAATAGCCCCAATACCCAAAGCTATCAGGAGGGCGGGTTTTGAAGATGAAAAACTGCTTATGGTCAGGCGTTATTACTAAACCCGCCCCTACAAATTTATCTTGTTTTTTTTACGCCTACCTGTTTACATTCTTTCCAAAAAATCCAGCAAAATTTGTTGATGAGGACGCCCTAAAGGTCGCACCTGATCAGCTTTGTGAGAATAAGCTTCACCTAACCTAATTTCTTGGGGTGTTAATAAACCCATATCCCAACCTTCTCCTAACACCAATTGCTCTAATTCCACTGTCAGGGGTGCGTGGAAAACATGACGAATCACTTGTGCATTCCAATAGCAATGGAACTCTGATATTTCTGATGGAGTATGACCAATTTCTTCTTGCAATTCTCGTTTCACGGCTTTCTCTGGTGTCTCACCCGGATCGATATGACCACCAAAAAAAGCCCAATGTCCTGGGTAAATAATTCCAGGAATATCGTCTCGTAACTGCATGAGAAATCGGTCTTGGGTGTGAAGGATGGCGATCGCTACTTCAACTTGCTGTTTGTTCATGATTGATTTTGAGGGAGGAAGGATTGTGCTGTCTGACGATTGAGAACTTGTTCTTCTTGAACAGAGACTTCGCCTAATTCTTGTCCGCTGACAGGAAGGCTTTGGAAGCGTAACTGACCTTTAATAGAGACTTGATCGCCAACATTGGGAACGTTTTCCTTGGTAATCACCCAGATTGTACCTGTCCCATCTTGGAGTTGATAAGCACCACCAGTCAAAAAGGGTGCACGAGTTGTCACTTTACCTTGAAGATAAACTGTACCGGCAGCATTGGGAGTTTGTGGTATTTCCTTAATTTTGGTGACATCTCCACCAAAGCCAAAAGGGCTTAAAATACTACAACCAACAATCCCTGTACTAACAAGTAAAATGCAAAAAGGTAAAAGATAAGCTGACAAATATTTCGTTTGCATATTTAAAACTGGTATTTTGTTGTTTGTTGTTTGCAGGAGCAGCCAAAAACTAAAAACCAACAACACTGAACCAATAACCAATCACCAATGATTAATCACCAATGAGCAACTTACTTGATGGTAAAGCCACGGCTCAAAAAATAGAGGCACAATTACAAGAACAGATTCAGCATTTGCTATACGCTAAGGGACGCCCTCCAGGATTAGCGGTGCTAATGGTGGGTGATAACCCGGCTTCTGCTGCTTATGTACGTAATAAAGAGCGTGCCTGCGCTAAGGTGGGAATTGCCTCTTTTGGCAGTCATTTTCCCACTAATACCTCCCAAAAAGAACTAGAACAAACGATTCAAGCTTTGAATCAAGATGAGCGAGTAGATGGAATTCTCGTCCAGCTACCCTTATCTGATCACTTGGATGCTGTTTCTTTACTCAACCAAATTCATCCCGATAAAGACGTCGATGGACTACACCCAGCAAATTTAGGACGTCTGGTACGGGGAGAACCTGGGTTGCGTAGTTGCACCCCTGCGGGAGTAATGCACCTGTTGCAGGAGTATGAGATTGAGGTGAAAGGTAAAAGCGCTGTTGTTGTCGGACGCAGTATTTTGGTAGGTAAGCCATTAGCGTTGATGCTTCTGGAAGCAGATGCAACGGTGACGATCGCTCATTCGCGATCGCAGAACCTCCCTGAAATCACCCGCAGCGCTGACATTCTGGTTGCTGCAGTCGGACGCCCCCAAATGATTACAGCTAATATGGTAAAACCGAAAGCTGTTGTTATAGATGTGGGCATCAATCGCGTTACAGATGAAAATGGTAAATCTCGCCTTGTGGGAGATGTCCACTTTGATTCTGTACGAGAAATTGCAGACTTTATCACTCCTGTTCCCGGTGGCGTTGGAGCAATGACTGTCGCCATGTTGTTACACAATACTGTACTTAGCTATACGCGATTGCGCTGATAAGTACCCCATAGCCACGTAGAATTGTTTTGTCAATAAAAAATCAAGGAATTTAAGGCATGGTAGCAACCGATGGGCGACCTACCCCCAAAGGGGAATCCCCTGCTTTTGACTTATCAACTTACTTAAAAAAGCGGAAGGCTGAAGTTGAGACGGCCCTCGACCTTTCCCTACCGCTTACCTATCCCGAAAAGATTTACGAGTCCATGCGCTATTCCCTACTAGCTGGGGGAAAACGCTTGCGTCCAATTCTTTGCCTTGCTACCTGTGAACTGGCTGGCGGTACAATGGAGATGGCTCTTCCCACGGCCTGCGCCCTGGAAATGATTCACACCATGTCATTGATTCACGATGACCTGCCGGCGATGGATAATGATGACTACCGTCGGGGTAAGCTGACTAATCACAAGGTCTATGGTGAAGATATTGCTGTTCTGGCAGGCGATGGCTTGTTGGCTTATGCTTTTGAGTATGTGGCAACTAAAACTCAAAATGTACCACCTGGGCGGGTTCTGCAAGTAATTGCTCGTTTGGGTAATGCAATGGGAGCCCAGGGATTGGTTGGTGGACAAACAGTTGATTTGGCATCGGAAGGGAAGTTAGATATTCAAGAGGAAACTCTTAATTACATCCACACTCACAAAACAGGGGCGCTGTTAGAAGCTTGTGTGGTTTGTGGCGGACTTTTGGCTGGTGCGGGTGATATTAAGTTGGAGAGACTGTCTCGCTATGCTCAAAATATTGGCTTAGCTTTTCAAATTGTCGATGATATCTTGGATATCACCGCCACTCAGGAGGAACTAGGGAAAACTGCAGGTAAAGATTTAGTGGCACAAAAGGCTACTTATCCCAGTTTGTGGGGACTTGAAGTCTCAAAAGCTAAGGCTTTGCAGTTGGTAGATGCAGCTTGTGCCCAACTGGAACCTTTTGGTGAGAAAGCTCAAGTACTGAAAGCGATCGCTAATTTCATTACTACACGCACTAATTAGTTAGTAGTTAGTTGTTTGTTGTTTGTTGTTTGTCACTAACCAACAACTAATAACCAACAACTAATAGCCAACAACTAATAATCAACAACTAATAACCAATAACTAATAACCAACAACTACAACACTATGCAGGACTTTGGCCAAATATTCGACAACCGGGTACTGCTGGTTGCGCTCATCGCTTGTCTAGTTGCTCAACTATCCAAGCTCTTGGTTGAGTTAACAAAAAATCGTAAATTCAATCTCCGCGTGCTTGTGACTACTGGCGGAATGCCTAGTTCTCACTCTGCTCTCGTAGCTGCATTGGCAACGGGTGTAGGGCAAACTATGGGCTGGGCCAGTCCTGAATTTGCGATCGCTACAATTTTTGCTGTAATTGTCATGTACGATGCGGCTGGTGTTCGTCAAGCTGCGGGTAAACAAGCCCGCATTCTTAACCAAATCATTGATGAGTTATTTGAAGGCAAAGATTTTAATGAGGAACGCCTCAAGGAATTACTTGGACATACACCTTTTCAGGTGATTGTCGGCTTGATACTTGGCATCTTCATTTCCTATTTAGCAGCTCCTTCTTATTAGTCTAGATTAATCAGAAAAATACAATCCTCGTTTCCCTGTAGTCTCCCTTCGTTTCTGGTTGCTACGGGTACTTTGCCGCAGAATAAACCTCTCAACCGAGAACTATTCACGGCAATATTTTTCGATTTATATACGATCCCTTGGCACTGATTGCCTGAATTGGCGGGTTGACTCCACCTAAATTAACACCAGATATAGCACGATCACAACTATTAAGGGGTTCTAAGGGACTCTTCAACCAGTTCTTCTGCCCCCCTATTCATTTGCTCCTCTTGTTGTCGCCTAAGACGATAGTAAATCCAGTTAAATATCATCGGATTTCTGCGACGATTATCATAAATTTCATTCTGTAGCTTATAAGATTCTTCGGTGACTTCTTGAGGAGTTAATTTGCCCCTAATAGCCTGACTACAAAGATTTTCGGAACTTTCTCGAAGTCGGTCTAACCTGGCTGCAGCTTCAGTATGTTCAATATACTGACGTATTCCCAAAACAACAGCAGGTGTTAGCGGTGCTAGTACTACCAAGCAGAATTTTTCTAATGTAAGACCACCAATAAGACCAACTAAAAACACGATGACTGTCAAGACCACAATCGTGACAATTCCCAAGACAGCATAGCGGCGACGAAGTGCAGCATCCCACCAACAGTTGGAGCGCTGACAAATAAGGCGTGCCAGGTGTATTTGCAACTGACCAACACTGACGGGATACCAATTCTGAAGTTTTGAGTAATTTGGGTCTATACGTTTATGTCTTGCAGAGGCTTCTACAACTGCTTCTGGTTCTGGACGATTCCCAGAGTTGAGTTTAGACCAGTCTATTTGCAGGACATCACAATCAAATAGCTGTTGTATTTTTGCCGCTTTTTCTTGAAATGATTTCTGTCTGGGAGTAAATATGACAATATCCAGAAGGGTAACAAGTATTCCCCAGAATGCAACGTAAACTTGAAGCTTAGGAAATACAGCGGCAAGTAAGGTCAATACAATTACACAAGGGACACTAAGAGTTATCAGGACTGCTTGAATCTTTTTTGCATCAGAATAGATCTGCCGTTGAGCAGCTAGACGCTCAATCTGCTTCCGAGTTATCTGTTCTTGAGGTATTGTATTCATCTGTAGTAGCTAGAGAAGTTACCGTCGTAGACTAGATTCCACCAAGAAAACGCACTGCAAGTATCGCCATTATCTTTAGCTGCAATTGCTTTTTCAGCACGAGACACAGCCCTAGATAGTTTAGAGAATGCATCCTTTAACTTTGCCTCTGTTGAACAGGCACTAATATAGCCAGAAATCCCCATCGGGTCTTGCATTTTTGATAAACCGATTCTGTGCAATAGTGAGAAAATTCGTGCTACATCTATGTCATAAACAATTGATGACTCACCTTCGGCATATCTGGTCACTCGTAGCTCTAAGTAGAAAGAAGAAATGGGAACATTGAGATAGTATTTCCAAGCTTTGATAAAGCGAATAAGCGGTTTGACCTTGCCGCCTAATTTTTGGTCAACCTCTCTTACATAAGCGTTATGAACCGCTGGACTGGAAAGCATCCAACCGCCAGAACAGTCAGGAATTTCATAAATAAAGTGTCCAGCTTTTGTTAGATAAACATAGTCAGCAGGAGTAATCTCTGTGGACTCTTTAGCATCTGTTCCGAAAGGACACACAACAGCAGGACAATCTATATGGACACCTGTACGCGGAAATCGTCTATCTAGTGTTTCTCGAACTTGTGCTAAAGTTATCACGGAATTCTGTTTTAAGTTTTCACGAGGTATGCTGGCAAAGTAGTCTACGTCGCTGTATCCAGAAATACTTGTACCGTTGCCGAAGGAACCAGTACGAAAGAAATACTGTAGTCGAAAGCTTCTTTCTAAACAGGCTTTGATAGATGCTCGATGATTTTTAGCGGCTTCAGATTCATAACTCGAAGGAGTAAGCTTGGCATGAAAATCTCTAAAGCCTTCCTCCATTGTTCGCGGCATTGACACCCCTTGTTTCTAAGCGTATGAGTAGCAGATACTTCGGCAGTTATTAGTACAAGTGTACTACACAAAGCTCGATTGTAGGTGAGGAAAATTAGCAAAAAAACCGCAGAAATACTGAAAGTAATAAAAATACGAAGAAATTATTCTATAACTGTACTTCGGCCTAATAATTAGGTCTAGCTTCTACCCAGGAGACACCCAATGAACTTAATTAGGTATCTTCTAAGCGGAAACTAGACCCAGCTAGTTAATTATTAACTTGAAATTAGAAACCTAGCGTCGGCCGCGGTAAGGCACCTTGCTGAGGTAATCGATGTCAAAAGAAGAGACAGCGGGAGGATAGTTACGCTTGCTGTTAACAGCAGAGGCCATATCGCGGTACTTGCGAGGATCGCCTTCCGCCATTTGACGCTCTTCGTACTTGCGGGTGTAGAACTTCTCCACAGTAAAGCGCCAGTCGGTCTTAACAGTACCAACGATTTCGCGGTAGTCTTCGCCGTAGCGAGGAGTCACCAAGTTAATGGGACGAGCTTCCATCCGCTTGCGCTGGTAAGGAACAGTGTAATCTCCAAAAGCTTCCGTGTATTCTTTGCTGTCAATCAAAGCATCTACAAAGCCGTAGAATCCGAGAGTGCCAATTTTAATTGACCAAGCAATCTCTTCATCCTTGTTGTAAGGAGCACGGCCCAAGAAGCGCTTGATGCAAATTTCCACAAGGCGATAGTTGTTGTTAACTTCAACTACCAACTTATAGAACGCCTCAGACTTAGCGATACCACGCACAAAGTCTCGCACAGTCAGAGTTCTGTTCTTGAGTTGAGATTCCAGATGCTGCTGACGGTTGACTTGGAGAGTTGCGTGTTCGCTGAAGAGTTGGCGATAGACAGCGTTAATTAAGGCAATTTGCTCAAGAGCTGTATTGCTATCTTCAACACGATAGATATACGGTGAATCTTCATCTTCGTCAGATATTCCAAAGCTACTAACCCGTGTATTTTGGGTTGTAGGCTTGTATTGCAATAAAGGCAATGCCATGTAAAAATCTCCCTTCAAAAGTATTACAAAAATAAGAAGCAGATTTCAGCTTTTTTGTTGATCCCTGTAATTTAATTTGACCATGACACGAGGCCTTCAACAAAACTTTCAAGTGCTGAAATTTGGAGCACCGAGATTACCCCAGAGGGAAACTAGCTGTTGAGCTAATTGAAACAGGTACACCTTCAGGTTTCTCCCGCGTCATGTCAGGAATTTTGATCTTGGAAGTATCAACAGTCACGTCATAGGTGACAGTTTTTGGCTTGATTGCTCTCGCCATATCCAAGAAATTGTTGATATCGCCCCACTTGTAACGGGAGTCTTCCAATTTATCGCGCCAATAGTCACCGTAGCGAGGTGTCACCAGGTTAAAGGGACGGCCTTTGTAGCGACGACGCTGATAAGGAACGGTGTTATCGCCGAAATTTTCCTGATACTCTGCGCTCTCAAGCAAAGCATCAATAAATCCACCCCAACCGAGGGTGGCAATTTTAATTGACCAGGCGATTTCTTCTTCTTTGTTGTAAGGAGCGCGACCTAGGAAGCGCTTGAGGCAAATTTCCACAATTCGGTAATTGGAATTTGACTCAACAACTAAGCGGTAAAAAGTTTCAGACTTGGCTAGGCCACGCACAAAATCGCGCACGGTGATGGCGCGATTTTTTAGCTGAGATTCCAAGGCACTCTGACGAGTATATTTGAGGATTACATGTTCGCTGAAGACTTGGCGATAAACAGCCCAGATTAAATCCAGGAAATCATTTTCGTTCAAGCAATCTTCAGTGCGATAAATCCGGGGAGTATCTTCGCTTGGTACTTCGTAACCGGAAACTCGCTGGTTTTGCGAAGAGGGTTTGTATTCTAACAGAGGTATTGACATCGGTAATTTTTTAGTAAAGGTGATTTGTCAGTTGTCAGTTGTCAGTTGTCAGTCGTCAGTCGTCAGTTGTCAGTTGTCAGTTGACTAATGCCTGATAAATAATGACTCATGACCGTTTTCATGCCCGTAGGGCTGTATGACTCATGACCGTTTTCATGCCCGTAGGGCTGTATGACTGTTATTTAGTGGTGGGTGTCTGATACAGGTAGCGGTAAGGTAAAGCTACATCAGTGCGACCAACTTTAGCTGGTGGTGTAGCAACATTGCGGGTCATATCGAGAAGATCCTTACTCTGCGCTTGGGAGATGGCACGATCTCTTGTCCGCTGATAGTCTGCAGATGCAGGGCTAATGCTACGAGCCATAGCTAGGAAGTTCTCAGGAATAGCTTGACGCACTCCCCGCTGAACAGACTCTCCGCTACGTACCACTTGATAGTAGGAACCCTCTAAGCTAATTTGACGAGCACGCCAGTAATCGCTGTAGCGGGGGTTAACTAGGTTAAAAGGTCGGTCGTTGAAGCGACGACGCTGATAAGGAACGGTACCATCACCGAAGTTCTGGCGATATTCTTCGCTATCTACTACGACGTCGATAAAGCCGGATAATCCCTTGGTAGCAATGACAATTGACCAAGCAATTTGCTCGTCTTTGCTGTAGGTAGCACGTCCGAGAAAGCGCTTGAAGGTGATGTCTACTAAGCGGTAGTTGGAGTTAGTTTCTCCTACCAATTCCCGATAGACTTCACTTTTACCCAGTCCACGGATAAATTCGCGCACAGTAATTGCACGATTTTTTAGCTGAGATTCCAGGAAGGGTTGCCGATATGTTTGCAGGATTAGTTGTTCGCTGAAAATTTGGCGGTAACCAGCCCAAATTAACTCAGTAATATCAGCATCTGAGCTGATCTCATTGATACGGTAAAGTTGGCGATCATCGTCATTGGGAACTTGGTAGCCCTCAACGCGCTGATTTTGAGTTGTTGGTGTAACTTCAAGCAGAGGAATCGACATTGCTCGTTTTCCTTAGGGGTGTTTAACATAAAACCCTGTTTTTAGCAATTAGCCGTGGCGGCGATCGCCTTAGTATCTTGCAATCGCTGTTGCGCCAATAAGACTCGCAAGCTCACGGCTGTTTCTGTCTCAGAGGACAGCATTTGCTCAAACAGGTTTTGGATCTGGTCAGAAGTGTCTGTAACACTTGCTGCCAGAAGCTCGCAGCCGACTACAGCAGCGTAGCGAATTGCCCAGTCGGAATCTTGGGAATTTTGTAAAAGCGTATTTAAGGCTAGCGTTTGAGCATTTTGGGCTTCGGTTGGCGTCTTGATTTGGTGCCAATTCAGCTTTCCCAGTCCTTTCGATGCAGCACGACGCACACTAGGGGCAAAGTCGTTAGCTGCTGCTGTGACTAGGACATCCAGGGCGAGGGGTGAAGCGATCGCTGCTAGAGCGCGGATAGAATAGGCTCTTGCGCCGTAGTTATAATCATCCAGGTTTTCCACAATCGGCATAACTGCTACTTCCCCTAGGGAAATCAGTCCCTCAACTGCACAAGAAGCTGCGCCTGGATTGTTGTATCCCAAAACAGCAATTAAGGTGGGAATTGCTTCTTCTGAATGTAGCGCTGCCAAGGCCTGCACAGCTTCCAGCAGACTACGGTCAGAATTAGCCTGTTCTACAGCCTGAATGTGTTTCTGGATACTGGCAGAGTTGGTCATTTGAGAAATAGAAAATAGGAATTGGGAATTGGGAAAGCTCTTCCACAATTGCCCATCGCTTACAACAGAGAATCCATCAGGTTCATTACCCGGATGGCGTCATCAGAAAGCTTGTTATCTGAGTCTGGTATTTTTTGGTGATCGAGCAGTCCTTTCAGGGCAATCAGCTTGAAGCTGCTTTCCACTTGTGCAGAGGAAATTGCTTCTGCTGCTGGTAGATAACCTATGGCACCCAAATCTGAGAGTGCCACTCGTCGCAGTACTACATCTGTTCCCTGCAAAGCTTCTACGAGACGTTGCCCATAATTATTCTCCCCTGTGAGCTGGTACATGGATCGCACTGCTGCGTACTGTACCCGCTTAGTCGAATGTTCCAGGAACAGTTGAATTAAGGGGATGGCCTCAGTTGCTTGCAGAGTTCCCAGTGCTTCCATCACCGCTTCGCAGGGTTGAACGAGATGAGGGCGTCCCTCTACTAGTTCAGCGGCTGCAATCCCACCATGAAGCAACTGCATCAAGGCAGGAACAGCCGCTGTATCGCCCAACATTTCCAGAGACTGGGCTGCGGCTTCTCGCACATAAAAATCTGAGCAGTCTAAGCAGCGGATTAAACCAAGCACAGCCCGATTATCTCCTAACTTACCTAGCGCCCTAGCAGCATTACGCCGCAGAGGGTAACCCCCCATTTCTGTGCGATCGGATTCGTCTTCCAGGGCACCAATCAAGGCATCTACTACAGCCGGTTGCTTTACTCGGAATTTACCCAGCCACCAAGCGGCGTAATAGCGGAGACTTAAGTCTGTACCGCTCAGGTTGGCGAGGGCTGTTTCCACTGTCAGTTGCAAAGAAGCTGCCTCATTATCCTCTGGATTGAAATCCGGCATTAGTTAGCCCTCAAACTGTAGTCAACGGCTCAATTTTGACGATTGTGCCACCCATGCGGGTAATCCGACGCATTTCTTCATTCATACGGGAGTAAGGCACGGTGAGGAACACGCTACCACTGCTGCGAATGTCGTAGTTATTTTTGTCGTTTTCGTCGTTTTGACGCAATCCTACAACTTCATAACGATAGATACGGCTAGCTGCTGAGTTAATTCCACCGTTACCTACTGCTGTTTGACCAAGCATTGCTTTTTGATCTCCTTATCTGGATTTTTAATTGAGGATACTAAGATTTTGGATTAACATCAATCGCTAATCCAAAATTTAAAATCCTTAAGCTGGTGTCACGCTGACGATTTTTCCGCCTTGACGCTGAATTTGCTGCATCTTTTCGGATAACCTTTCGTAGGGTACCAGATAAGCGGTACTGCTGCGACGCAACTGGGGATAGCCAGGGCCACGCAGGCTTGATACTTCAATGCGATAAACGCGATCGCCTTTTCCTACTGCATTACCCAATGCTTTTTGGGGTGCGATATCGCTAGAGGCACGGAAAGACCAGCCTTCATTGCTACCAGAAGGGCCAACAATGGTAGAAGTTTTGTTGGTTGCCAATTCACGAGCTAAGCGAGAGGAGGTACCAGCTTGAGCGCGATCGCTAGTAGCGTAGCCGCGATACAGTTGGAACATCCGGGTAAAGCCTGCAGTTTTTTGTCCAGTTTGGATCGTAAATCCTCGATAGTAAGGGACTACGTTATCGCCAAAGTTGGATTGATACTCTACAGAGTCGATGTAAGAATCGATTTCTGCGTCATACCCCTTGGTGTGGTACAGGTCGAGGTGGAAAACTACCTCTGACTCATCGTAAGGAGCGCGGCCCAAGAGGTGTTTGTAATTGAGCTCAATAAACCGAGTTTGAAAATTGTTGTAGAAAAACTTGGATTTGTATAGCTCCGACTTAGCGATGCTACGCACGAATTCCCGCACGCTGATGTTACCATCACGTAATAGCGATTCAGCGCTGACCAGCCTTTCGGATGCCATCAAGTAATCGTTGCCCAAAACCTGCCGATATGCGGCCTTAATCACCGTTTCGATTTGTTCTCTAGTGGGATTGAGGCGCAATTCTACTTTCGGCGCATCACTATAAGCTTCAGTGCCTAATCTTGAGGCTGCTGATGTAATTGCCATTTTTTTAATTCTCCCAACAAGCAAGCTATTTAGATACAACAAAGCCCGGAAAGATAAGCAGTTGAAGCACAGTGTTACAGCGTTTCACCTGCATACCTTTCCGGGCACGCACCTGAGATTAGCTCAGAGCATTAATCGCGTAGTCGAGGTAGGTGTTGGCTTCGTTAGCAGCTTGACCACTCAGGCCATGATTAGCCTTGATGTTCTTGAGGGCTTCAACGTACCAGCTAGGAGAAAGGTCGAATGCACGGTTGATTTCAGCCAAACCAGCAACGAGGTACTCATCCATTGGGCCTGTGCCACCAGCAACTAGGCAATAGGTAACCATGCGCAGGTAGTGACCAACGTCACGAGCACACTTGGACTTACCACGGCTGTCAGAAGCGTACTGAGGCCCTTGCATTTGGGTGGTGTAAGGGAATTTCTGGTAAACAGCTTGAGCAGCGCCGTCGATCAATTTCTGAGCATTGCTGGTCAGTGAACGAGCAGCTTCCATGCTTGCTGCAGCACGATCTAAACGACCGTTAATAGTTTGCAATTCGGTGTTGCCCAGAAAGCGTCCTTGGGTATCAGCAGCAGCGATAGCGTCGGTAATTGGGGTTTTCATTCTTGACTTATCTCCCTTTTAGTTTCAAGTTTTTTTAAGCAAACAGTCTTTATTAGGCAACAGCGGCAGCAGCGCGGTCGAAGTAGCCAGCGATTTCAGACATCAGTTGGCTGCAATCGCCTTTGGTGATACCGTTGGAGTCGTTAGCAACTGCGATAGCAGCTTCTTTCATTTTGGCAACGCCAGCAGCTACGGAAGAACCAGGGGTACCTAGTGCTTGGTAGGTTTCGCGAAGACCATTTAAGCAGCGGTCATCTAAAACGCTGGAATCACCTGCAATTGCTGCGTAGGTAACATAGCGCAAGATGATTTCCATGTCGCGTAGGCAAGCTGCCATACGACGGTTTGTGTAGGCATTTCCACCAGGAGCAATTAGCTGAGGCTGCTCTTCAAACAGGGCGCGAGCTGCGTTGGTAACAATGCTGGAAGCGTTGCTGGTGATGCGGTTAACGGCATCCATGCGCTTGTTGCCATCTTTGACAATATTGGTCAGAGCGTCTAATTGCTCCATGCTCAGGAATGCACCTTGAGCATCTGCTTGAGAGACAACCTTTGCGAATGCGTCTAACATGAACTAAATCTCCTACTGACTTGTTTTTTTGTGGTTGTGATTTAAAAAAGCCACTTTGGGTAAGCCAAGCTCATCCAAAACCTTGAATGAGTTTAGTATTCGTCAATGTCAAACCTTGTCAAAACCACAGTCCCAAGCTGCCCCCTCATGTTGTCCGTTACTTTTTGGGAGTAACCAAACCAACATCAATAAATTTATGAGAAAAATTGATTTTTTTATGAGAACAGAGCAGGCTTATAAATCCGTGTTTTTTAAGTTTTGTTTGTCATTGAGTTCCTACGAGTTAATTTTATACAACGCCATTGGGGCTTTGTTCATTACAATTCATGAAGTTTTCTCTACACTATTCACAAAAAGCTCAAAGCTATACTCTGCAAGACTTTTAGTGTAAAAATTTGGTAAAATTAAGTATTTATACTTAAGTGTTTATACTTGATAATTCTTGAGATTGAATATTTTATATTTTCTTAAGATTTCTCTGTAAACTTTTTCCAGCAAAGGGTATGGCGTTTTTAGTAGCGTTAGTTACAGCTCTTCAAATGTAAACATTGTTAAAGTTAAGCTGCGATTTTATTGTGAACTCGTCGTTAAAAAACCTTTGTTAAGACAACAAATCCCCAGTCACAAAGCTACTGAGTCTAATGGAAAAATTGTCAAGACAGCAGCAACATTTTGTTTAATTTAGCTTTTGTGCCTCATCGCCCGCAGGCTGAAACCTAGGGCTAGACAAACAAAGCCTCCCTGCGCAGCGTCGAGAAGCATTGATTTTCCGCCATCCCCAGTTCATTCCAGAGAATCAACTCGTCGCCGGAGAACCGCCAACAGAGTAGCAAAAGCCTTTGGTAGAGGAGTCGTCACCGAAATCCACTCCTCGGTGACTGGATGTAGAAACGTCAGGCGCCATGCATGGAGAGCTTGACCAGGGAGATTGACCCCCACAGATCGACCAGCGCAGTAAATAGGGTCACCAACGATGGGATGACCGATGTAGGCGCTGTGGACACGAATCTGGTGGGTGCGACCAGTTTCTAATTGGAAATGCATCAGGGTGTAGTTACCCAGGCGTTCTTGGATTTGCCAGTGGGTAACGGCTGAGCGTGCCCCCTTTTCTGTGGACACCACAGCCATTTTTTTGCGGTCTACGGGATGACGCCCAATTGGCTGGTCAATCGTGCCACTATCCGCCGCCGGGGCACCGTAGACGACGCCTAAATATTCCCGACGGGCGGTTTTAGCTTTGAGTTGGGCTTGTAGGTGTTGGTGAGCAAAGTCAGTTTTGGCGATCGCGATCGCACCAGTAGTATCCTTGTCCAAGCGGTGGACAATTCCCGGACGCTGAACGCCACCAATCCCAGCTAGATTTTTGCAGTGAGCGAGGAGAGCATTGACCAGAGTACCGCTTTCATGACCTGCTGAGGGGTGGACAACTAAACCAGCGGGTTTGTTAACGACCAGTAAGCAATCATCTTCGTAAAGAATATCTAGGGGGATAGCTTCCGGTTGCAAATCCAGGGGGATAGCTTCCGGGAGGATAAGAGATATGCGATCGCCTAATTGCACAGTTGCTTTTTTAGAAGAGCAAACTTGCTCGTTAAGGAGTACATTGCCTTGTTCAATTAGCTGTTGAATGCGAGAGCGAGATAGGTAGGATAATTCTTGGGAAAGATAGCGATCAATACGAGCGGGAAGTGTGAGCGAGTCTGTTAGCATCTCGTCGCTTTGTTCAACTTCCAGATTAATTTCTGTCATGTCAGCAAAATCTAGTAACTGGGAGAGATTTATTATTATTGGCAGACTGGCGATTGCCCTGTACAATCGGAATTTGAATGATGAACTCAGTTCCCTGTCCAGGTGAGGAGATGCAACTTAATTCTCCACCGTGTTCACCGACGACAATTTGATAGCTAATCGACATACCAAGACCGGTACCTTTGCCTACGGGTTTTGTAGTAAAGAAAGGGTCAAAAAGCATCCGCTTTACCCGTTCAGTCATCCCCGGTCCGTTGTCCTTAATCCTGATTACCACATTCTTTGAATCTTCACTGGATTGACAATTGTTTAAAATTTCCGTGCCAATCTCAATCTTAGGGGATTCTTGAGCAATTAATTGTTGATATTCTTCTTGCTCGCAGCTCACTCTCTGCAAATCCAGAGCATCAATAGCATTCGCCAGGATATTAGTAAACACTTGGTTGAGTTGTCTGGGATAACACTCTACCATTGGCAGGTTACCGTAATTTTTAATCAGCTTAATTGTGGCGCGTCCTGGTTTCTCCTTCAGTCGGTGTCCTAAAATTAGCAGTGCGCTGTCAAGGTCTTCGTGGATATTAACTTGTTTCATTTTTGCTTCATCCAGTCGAGAGAAAGTACGCAAAGAAGTTACCAGATCTCGGATGCGTTCAGATCCCACTTTTATTGACCCTATTAGGTTGGGCAAATCTTCCTTTACAAAATCTAAATCAATGGTATTCATGCACTCCTGAATTTCTGGCACCGGCACGGGATAATGCTGCTGATAAAGGTTAACTAGCTCCAGCAAATCTTTAATATAATCAGTAGCTGGGGGAATATTTGCATAAACAAAGCCAATGGGATTATTAATCTCGTGGGCAATACCAGCAACCATCATTCCCAAGCTAGACATTTTTTCGCTTTGTACTAACTGGGTTTGAGTTTGTTTTAGCTTGTATAAAGTCTGTTCAAGTGTGTTTGCTTGCTCTCGGAACTGTGCTTCTGATTGTCGCAGAGCAACCTCAGCCTTAGAGCGCTCGTGCTGAAGCGAGAGTGCTGCTGCGGCTGCTCTCAACAAGCCTACTGCGGACGCTGACCAAACTTGTGCTTCTGTGCAGTTTTCTAAAACAATACACCCGAAGAACTGATCTTTTATGGTTAGGGGTAGAACTAACAGAGATAAAATTCCTTGCTTCTCCAAAAGTAAACGCTCTGGTAGAGGAAAGTCTCTAACCAGCCCCATAATTGTTTCACCCTGCATCAATTTTTGATTCCAACGGAGTAAACATTCTTCGTAGGGGGAATCATGATGTTTGAGGTTATAGCATCCGCAGTTGCTTCCAGAAGCAAACCACTGAGCGCGTTGATTTAGCAATAAATTACCATTGACATCGTAGGAATTCTCGAACACCCAAACGTGACTCGCGCTAGCAGATTGTCCGAGTATTTCTAGGATTGATTTGTAATAATTTTCGTCACTTTTGAGTGCCAACAAACGATACTGAACTTCCGCTAATGCTGCTAAATAGCGTTCCCGTTCTGCTAATGCTAATTCTGCTTGGTGACGCTGGGTAATATCAATTGCCACACCAATTAACCCAATTACTTGGTCATTTGTGTCTAGTAAAGGCGTCGCCCTGTTTTGATAAACCGAATCACCAATCTTGACAATCCATGCTCTATCTTTACCCTCAAGTACTTGGGAAAGATTGTCCAAAATTTTAAGTTTACAGGAATATAAGCTAAGGTGGAACTGTTCGATTACTTCGTCTGTTTGATGTTCTAAACCATCTAATTTTTTGCCCTCTAAAAGCGTCAGATTGCCATTGCTATCTGTGGCGTACAAGATAATGGGGGCTTGTGTCACTACTGTATGTAGGCGCGTTTTGTTTTCCCAAAGTGCTGATTCTGCTAATTGGCGCTCAATAATTTCAGCTTGCAAAACTTGATTAGCTGTTGCCAGTTCTTTCGTCCGTTCCTCAACTCGTTGTTCTAATTCTTCATAAGCTCTAAAGAGCTCATCTTCTGCTTTTTTACGCTTAGTGATGTCTTGTACTAGGGAAGCGACTCCAATTGCACTACCGTTTGCTTCAATTAAAGGAATATTATACCATTCACAAAATATAGTTCTGCCATCAGGAGTATCGTGTTTGTTTGTACAGAAACTTCCCTCTTGACTCCCTAAAAAGTCTTGCCAAATTTGGTTAAATTGCTCTTGAGGAGATTCTGGCATCATCAATTCTGTGGCGTGATGATTTTTAGCTTCATTCTTGTCGTATCCAAAAATCATTTCTGCTGCAGGATTCCATTGATTCACTTCACCATCCAAGTTCCATTCAATCACCGCCATTGGTGTTTGTTGCACCAGTAGCGACAATCTTTGTTGTGATTTCTGTAGCGCTTGTACAGTGTGTTTGTGTTCAGAAATTTCTTTTTCTAAGGCAAGATTAGCAGATTCCAGTTGTGCTGGACTGGGCAATTCTAGCGCTTTTGGTATTAATGGTATCAGTTCTGAAACTGTGTAGAGGGAGATGATAGCGGTAGTCGCTTTTATCAAACCAGATAGCCAATAATCTGGGTGCCAGAGTGTCCAAATTTCTAGTAAGTGGGCTGTGCCACAGGACAAAATAAAGGCACTAAATAACAGGAAAATTCCCTGAAATGGTACATCTTTACGCTGCCACACCAAGTAAATCAGCAACAGGGGAATAGAATAATAGGCTAGGGCAATTAGCAAGTCTGACCCGACATGAAGCCAAACTAATTGTGGTTTCCAGAGGAAACAATACCCGTGTGCCATAAAACTTCCTGAGAAAAATTCTTGTAAATGTTGCACCAGAGACTGTACAACACTAATCAGAGGTAAGTTACTCATCTTTACTGGGGGTCATCAACTAACTGAAAATTATTTGTTTGAAGTTTGTTGTACTATTTACTCTGACTTACTAGATATTTTTTTGAGGAAAGTCTCAAATTAACTAATCCTGAAAGATCAGCAAGCAAGGGCTTATAACCATTATTTAAAATATCTGCTATTTCTGAATCAGAGGAAATACTGAACTTCCTGCCTACGAGAAAATACCGAAGTTTAAAAATAACATAAATCAACTGATGAGTTTATCTCCTAAAGGGGGGATCATCAGTGGTAGGGCGTTTCGCCTTCTTGCTTAAACTTGTCTAGTTAGTTGAGATTAATGTAGAATAGGCTGACCGACTGTTCGCAGCAAGCACCTTGCTTGCTCTACATATTAAGACTTCCAGCTTGTCGGCAGCAAGCAAGATGCTTGATCTACATATAGGCGAGTATACCTAGAGAAGAAACGCTAATTTTTGTTTTAATTTAACTTCCGGTAAGAGTAAACTTCCTTGACATTAGTGTTGAAATATTTGCCATGAGAAGGGGCATTCATCAAGTCTGTGTAAACTTCAGGTGGAACGTCTATAAATTGGTAAATATCGCCCCGTCGCAACTCAACCTCAAGAACTTGACTAGAAGAGTCATAGCTGACGCTACGCAAATAAGTTGACTCAACTTCTGTACGCTTGGTGACTGAATCTTGAAGCATGATTTCTCTTGCTTCTTGTACTGCTTCTGGGCTAATCGGGAGATTGAGGAATTTTTCCGCATAGTCCATAAATTGGTCGCTGTGGTACATATAAAATTTAAAATCTGACCCACCAACCTCAGATAAAATTTCTTGAATCAAATCCGGCCTAGGTTCAACAGTTTCTCCGTCATACTTTAGCCACCAATCTTCTTTGTCATCATCAGTAACAAAGATTATCGGCTTTTGTTCATTTCTAGCATAGTCAATCAACTGAAACCAAATTACGACATCTCCGTAACTTTTGGGAATAGGTTTCTTCGCATCTTTGTATCCGGGAGGTTTTTTGTAGCTAAAACGCTTTTCTGCCTTTTGATAAATATTTTCTAGCTCTTCTTCAGAGTAAGCTTTGCCAACTTTATCCTCTAACAAATCGCTCAACACTTCTCGTAGGTTATCAACTTCCAGGTAATTAGGGTGATTAGTTCGTGCTAGCTTGATTTTATCTTTAACTACTGCCAATTGTTTTTGAAAATCTTCGACAATTTCCTCAGTATTGAGAAAGGGGTGTCGTTTGTGGTTTTTAAATAGTTCTTGTCTTAAGTTCAAGATATTGTGAGTTAAAATGGCTTCAATTTCTTCATAAGCTTTGATTTGTGTAGATATCACATAGATGCGATTTTTTTGGTACTCGTAAGCAACTTGATGGGGTATCCAAATTCGCTCGTTCAGCTTTCTGAATATTTCAAAGAATCTCTCTCGCGTTTGGGGTGTGTAACTGTAAATATGCAAGAGAACATTTGCATCAAAAGAAAAAATACATCTTTCCCAAATTTCTGCAAGTTCTTCTAGTGTCGGTTTGTAATAGCCACGAAATAAATCTCGCATATCCATTCCCTAGATTCACGCTTACTCTCTATGGTAAAGAGATTTAGTCCATAAGCGCTAGTTATTGCTTCCTCCCTTCCCAGCTAAAGTTTTTTAAGGACTGAGGGGGTGAGGAGGTGAGTGCTAAGACGATGGATGCAGTAACTTAGAAAAGGAGCTCGTTTTTGTTCAAAGTACCTCGTCCCCCGCTTTCCTGATGGGAGGAACTGGTTTTCTCTAGGAAGTGAAAGACTAGAACAGAGAATAAGCCTGTATGCAGAGTATCAAATTTTTGCATTCCTAAGTTAGACTTATTGTAGTCTCTAAGCTTGTGTAATCCTGATATGTTGGGGCTGAGTTTTGACTCGTTCCAGCCAAGCTTGGATTGCAGGAAATCTTGTTAAATCGAATCCTCCTTCATCGGCTACATGGGTGTAAGCAAACAACCCAATGTCAGCAATAGTGTAACACTCACCAACAAAAAACTGGTGATTTGTTAAGTGTGTTTCCATTACCTTGAGTGCTGCATAACCTGGTTCACGTTTTTGGTTAATTACTTCTCTATATTCCTCGGCTTTACCTGAATAAAAAAGCCAAAATCTAGAGGTAGCAATATAAGGTTCATGGCTATACTGTTCAAAAAATAACCATTGCAGTACTTGCGCTTTTTTCCAAGAGTCGTTTGGGAGAAATTGAGTACCTTCACTTAGATAAAAAAGGATGGCGTTTGATTCGGCCAGAAATTTGCCTGGTTCGATTTCTAAGACTGGAATACGACCATTGAGGTTTTTTCTTAAAAAGTCTGGAGTACGAGTTTCACCTTGAAGTATATCTAGTTCTACTTTCTCAAAGGGGATGCCAAGTTGTGTTAATAACAGTCGTACTTTGTAACAATTTCCAGATGGTAAAAATTCGTATAGTCGCAGCATTTTCTCTCCCTAATTTCCGGTATTTAGTCCGCGCATGCGGACTTTGTTCATGTAGCCGCACCCTTTAGGGTGTCGCTAGGAGAATTTGGTTTTTTCGGAATAGTTTGTTCCTGAATATTTTCCTGGCTTTGCCAATTTTGGGAGATTGCTTTTGCTAGTAAGCGCTTCAAAATTTCTGGTTTAAACAGTGAGGTGGGTGTCTTTTCCAAATGCATTACCTCAACCCAAGCTTGATAAGTTTCTGGACTTTCCACAGCTAATAACATCACTTTATCAAGATATCGATGCATTAGTTTAGTTACGAAATTGGGGCTTCCTCCTTCTGTAGTTGTCCAACGAAAATCTTCAGCCGTTGCGACTAACCAAGGTGTTGCATTAACTTTTGATAACTGTTTTTGGAAGCGCTTAGATAAACCTGTTAAAGTGTTTTGAGGTTGCTGTTCTAAACATTGTTTGAGAGTCAACGCGCCCAAAGCTGCAACAGTCATTCCTTGTCCGTAGATAGGATTGAAAGCGCAAACGGCATCACCTATGACGACAAAATTTTCTGGGAAACGAGAGAGTTTTTCGTAGTGACGCAAACGGTTGGCTGTATTGCGATAGCCGTAAATTGGTGAGATTGCCTGGGCCTCTTTAATTACTTCATAAAGAAGGGGACTACGCAGGGTTTTGGCAAACTCTAAAAAGCCAATTTCATCAGTGGGTGGATAGTCTCGCGCTACACCCATTAGGGTAACAATCCAGCGATTATCTTCCAGTGGGTAATATACACCTCCTCTTGTCAGGTGCGGAGGTTTGGCTAACAGGTATAATACTTCAAAGTCATGTTGGATATGTTTGGGACGTTGGTACCAACGACTGGCGTAACCTAAAAATGAGTTGATTTCTGTTTCTTCGGGTGGGTTGTAATTTAAAGCTTTTAGCCACTGCGGAGTTTGAGAATTTCGTCCGCTGGCGTCTACTATTAGATTGGCAGTTAGTTGTGTATATGAATGGTAATCACCTATCTGTACACCAGTGACACAAATGTTATCTGTATCTGACAGCAAACCGATGACTTTATTACCTTGCAAAAAGCTGATATTACTGCGATTGCTCAGCCTTTGGCGGATACTCCACTCTAGCAAATTTCTGCTGCTGGGATGAGTTTTGATATGGGAAGCAAAGCGCGGGAACCAACCACCCAAACCTAGTAGGGGAAAGTCTGCAGTCCAATCAACAAGAGGTGCACCAGCGGTTGCTAATTCGTCTTGCAAACCAGGGAAAAGTGGTTCTAGTATTTGCCACCCTTTACTAAGTAGAATATGGGCGTGATGGGATTGGGGAACGCCTTGTCGCCATTGGGGTTGAGTGGGGAAGGAATCGCTCTCAATAATTGTTACTTGCTCGAAGCAATCGCTCAGTATCCGCGCTGCCAATAACCCTGCTATGCTACCACCAATAACAATGGCGTTTCTGTAACTATCATTAGCATTTGCTGAATCCGACATTGAACGTTTCCTCGCACTCAGTAACCGTAGGTGAGCAGTTAACTGCCCACCCTACATTAAGACTTATAATATCGCCTCTCAATCCATTCCCGCATCTCAACTTCCGTATCCCGACTCACCCTTGTACCACTTCCTGAGTCATAAGCGTGCCAAGATATGCGTCCGTGGTGGTCTTTTCTTGTCCAAACTTGCAGTTCATTGCCACTAGCGAAGAATCGTACAAAAAGCCGCAAAAATAGCTGCCATCTAGAAAAAATTGACAACTTTATCTGAAGAACTGCTAAGGAATTCTGAGCCAAACCCAATTGCCGATTAGAAATCTTCATCACAACTAATCCCTCACAAAAACTCTGCGTTTCTCTGCGTCTTCCCTCTGCGTTCTCTGCGTTAAAAAAGCCTTATCCAAGCATCAGGAAAAACGTGAATTATCCTTACCATCCCCCAAAATCCTTGAACTGATAAGGTACAGATAAAAAAACTTTTAATAGTACAGTTAACTTATTAACAAAGTGTTCTAGTAAAACTTAGCAAAACTGTACCAGCCAGTAAACCCAGTAAATCGTATATAGTACTAAATATCGCCGACTTAAATCATGCACTCACAACAGAGAGTTGCAAATGAAAATTCCTTTAGATCGGAACTCAGCCCAAGCCGTATACTTACAAATACGCGATCGCATTCGTCGTCTGATTGAATCAGGCGCATTGCAGCCAGGAGAACAACTTCCCTCAATTCGCTGTCTAGCTGAAACAACACGAGTAAACAAATTAACTGTTATTGAAGCATATAGCGTCTTGGAAGCCGATGGGCTAGTGCATGCTCGTCAAGGTTCTGGATATTTCGTTAGCACACCCTCAATTACTCATCCTCAAACTAGCAGTCACTTTTCCCCACCCCAAAAAGTAATTCTCTCAGAACAACAAGAAGCCTCATTCTGTAATTTCTACATATCCTCAGTTTCCGCAAGAATGCAATCAGGAATCATTGATTTAGGGCTTGGTTTTCCTGTAGATTCAGGACTAGAAGATTTGCAAAAAATTGCGAGACGGGCGATGAAGCAGGTAGGGTCTACCCTGTTTAATTATGACTTGCCCCACGGACAATTGACCCTGCGGCAACAAATCAGTAGAATGCTCGTACAGCGAGGTTTAGAAGTTACGCCAGACAATTTAATTATCACTAATGGCTCTAAGCAAGGGTTATCTTTAGCACTTCATTACTACGTACAACCAGGAGATTGGGTAATAGTCGAGAGTCCCACTTATCACGGGATACTAGCGATTCTCTCCAGCTTAAAAGCGAGGGTAATTGGAATTCCGATGACAGCAGAAGGAATGAATTTAGAGTTATTAGAGCAATATCTCCATACTCACCGTCCGAAGTTGATTTACACTATCAGTACTCTGCATAATCCTACAGGAGTAACTACTTCCCAAACCCACCGTTCCTCAGTGTTGCGGTTGGCTCAGCGTTATGGTTGTATGATTCTCGAAGATAATGCTTATGAAGGATTAAATTTTGAACCAGTACCCCCACCAATTAAGGCATTAGATACACAAGATGTAGTAACTTATATTGGCACTTTTTCCAAAACTTTAATGCCCGGTATCCGAGTGGGTTATATGGTGTTAACTGGTAAGCATTATCAGCCGTTGGTGGAACGTAAGCTGCTTCATGATTATCATGTATCTACAGTTTCTCAGGCAATTGTTAGTGAGTATTTGGCATCAGGACATTATCGCCGTCACTTGGCTCACTTGCTTAGCAAGCATCAACAAAGTAGAAATGCTATGTTAAATGCTTTGGAGCGATACTTTCCTAAGAATGCTTCTTGGACGGTTCCGAATGGGGGAATTTTTCTTTGGGTACAGCTACCTTCTGAGATTTCAATGTCGGCGATTTGTCAAGGGGCTTTGTCTCAGAATGTGCTTGTTGCTGACGGAAAATACTTTTTCCCAAATCGTCAGGGTTATAATGCAATGCGTCTGAGTTTTACCCACAACTCGGAGGTAATTGAACAGGGTATTTCTGTGTTAGGTGGATTGCTAAAAGATTCTCAAAATTTGCGTTCAAACAGCTTGCTGTAGCAAGCTTTTCGGATTGCTCTACTTATACAGCCTTTTTCGATTGGATGAGATACAATCTGACCTCTCTCCAAACCTCTCTCCTACAAGGAGAGAGGCTTTAATTCTTGCTCCCCTTCCCTTGTAGGGAAGGGGTTGGGGGTTAGGTTTTTATGATTTACTTCATGCAACTGAGAACCGCTATATCGCATCCCCATGATTGGAATAATATGTTTTTTTAACGCAGAGAACACAGAGGTTTACGCTCCAGGGACGCAGAGATTTTTGATTAATTCCGATTATTCGGAAATGATGTTACTTCAAAAAGGGTAAAAATAGTGACTACAAGTGAAGATACATTGCAGATAGACAGGATAATTGAAACTCTTAAAAATGACCTACCAACGCTGTTTGAAAAAGATATTTCCTACGATATTTATACACAAAATATCTATTTTCAAGACCCAGTTAATAAATTCAAATGGAAGTTTAACTACCGCATTATTTTTTGGACATTGCGATTTCATGCCAAGCTATTTTTCACGGAAATTTACTTCGATTTGCATGACGTGAAGCATACAGAAGAAGACATTATCAAAGCATATTGGACGGTTCGCGGTACTTTGCGCCTTCCCTGGAAAGCTGGCATTTTTTTCAATGGCGACTCTACTTACAGCCTCAATCAAGATAATTTAATTTACCATCATCTCGATACCTGGGACAGGAAACCAAGCGAGATTTTGAAACAGTTCTTACCCACTAATTTTTGACAGTTAACACTAAATATGTAACAGAGAATTATTCAAAGGCAAAGTGACAGTAAATGTAGTACCAACACCCACTTCACTGTTCACTGAAATCTGACCCCCATGTGTCTCTACACACCTTTTGACAATCGCTAGCCCCAAACCAGTACCAGGAATTGTGTCAACATTGCTA